>JANOZK010000114.1:0-76861 GCA_031429335.1 Chitinophagaceae bacterium
TGATACCTTAAGAAGTAATCGCTACACCGAAGAAGGTAAGTTTTTACCTTGGGCCTTACGTATTGCTCATAACCTATGTGTTGATCATTTTAGAAAAGTAAAACGTAGCCCTGCTATTAAAACCAGCGACGACAGAGACATTTTTGAAGTAATTAATGTAGTAGAAGAAAGTGCAGAAACCAAGTTAATGACCTTACAAAGCCACGACAAGGTTAGAAAAATGCTCGAATTTTTACCAGAAGAACAACGTGAAGTAATTGTTTTACGCCACTTTGCCGATATGAGCTTTAGAGATATTGCTAACATTACCAATACCAGCATTAATACTGCTTTAGGACGTATGCGTTATGGCTTAATTAACCTAAGAAAATTAATGGAAGAAAAACAAATTGCTTTGTAAATAAAGCATCAACTATCTGTCATTCTGCTATTATTAACCAAACGCATTTTTAATGCTTGCCAAAAGTTATTATTACAGAGTGACAACCTAACCCAAAGCCTCGAAAAATTTTCGGGGCTTTTTTATTTTATTACAATTAGTTATGTATCAATTTTAATTGTGTGTAAAGCTCATTAAAGTTTGGCCTTGCATAAACATTGGGCTGCATTGCTAGCATTTTTAAATTGTTTAAAGCACTAACTAAAGTTTTATTTTTTTCTTCTGAACTTAAGCAAGTCAATAAATCTTCTATTAAACACCCAAATGCACTTACTTCAATTTTTTCTAGCCCTTCTGCAAATAATTTATCTTGTTTATTGTATATAGTTGCGGCACCGAAATCGCCCAATAAAGTATCAACTTCACTATTCACTAAAATATTGTGGGCATATAAATCGCCATGTAAAATTCCATTCTCATGCAAATGCTTACCAACGCTTGCAATAGCTATTGCGATGGAACAAATTTGTTGTACACTAAAAATAGTATTGTCTTCAAATACATCTCTGGTGCAGGTTTCGAAAGTTGGTGGTAATCCTAAGTTAAAAAAACTTGGAGGAATTAATCCTAAAACCAATGCTTCTTTATTTTTATTATGTTCAACCACTTTACCCAATAATGGAATTAAATTTTTGTGAAATCCTGCTAAAATACAAGCATTCATTTCATCTTCAGGTAGCCCATCACTGGTTACAGCACCTTTAAATTCTTTTACGGCAACTGCCTCGATCGTATTATTTTCTTTTTTCCAAAAAGCTTTACTAATGATACCCGAAGCACCTTGACCCAATTGTTCTGCCAACGTTAAATTGTTCCAATTAATTTCTTCTAAAATAACCTCTATGTTTGGTTGATAACAAAACGGATTTCCGGCAAATGCTAACCAACTCAATTTGGGCATCGTTAACAACCAAGTAGGCAATTCTGTTAATTTATTTGCAGAAATACGCAACAGCCCTAAATTTTTACAATTATTCAATTCTATTGGTAATTGTGTGAGTTGGTTACCAGCTAATGCTAACTTTTGCATATTGTAACAGTTGCCAATACTTTTGGGCAAGTTGGTTAACTGATTATTGGTTAAAATTAACCACCTTGTTTGTTCAGGAATTGAGTTTTCAGAAATTGTATCCAGTTGGTTGCTTTTAAAACCAATCATACTCAACTTTTTACATTTTGATAATACCTCTGGAAAAACAGTAAAATTATTTTCGCCCAAAAATAAAATTCTTAACTCGGATAATTTATAAATATCATTGGGCAAGGTAGATAAATGATTACCCGATAAATCTAAAATTTCTAAAGTATTTTTTAGCGAAAAAATGGCTGCTGGAAATTCGGTTAAGCCACAGTTAATTTTTAAATGCTTGGTGTTGTTTAATTCTCCTTTTTCTAATTGGTCTAAAATGTGTTTGCTCACTTAGCTGATTTTTTTGGCAAAGAAATGGCTTTGTGGTTGAATGAAGAAAATGAGGAGTATCCCAAATTCTTAGGTTTAATATTAAAGCAATAAATAGATTTCCTTAATCTCAAAAAATTAATCAAATTTGATACATGGAAAAGAAAACTTTGGTATTAGGAGCATCAGATAACCCACAACGATATAGCTACTTAGCCATTAAAAAATTATTGGCACATCAACAAGAAGTTGTTGCCATTGGCAGAAAAAGTGCAATGGTGGATGATGTAAAAATAGAAACTGGTTTAAACCCTCATAACAATATCGATACAATTACACTTTACCTAAACCCCCTTGCTCAAAAAGAGTATTACGATTACATTATTGGCCTACAACCTAAGCGTATCATTTTTAATCCTGGTACCGAAAATGAAGAGTTATATGATCTTGCAAAAGCTAATAACATACAACCCATAGAAGCTTGTACTTTGGTTATGTTAAGCACAGGGCAATATTAATAATTGCACATTTATTTATTTTGGAGAGATTAGGACTATTAATAGTACAAAAAAAATATTGACATAAATTTAGTTGCATAAACAACTTTTATTTACATTTGGTGTCTAAATTGATTCTTATGCAAGAAGCTTATATAGTAGCAGGTTACAGAACTGCAGTTGCCAAAAGCAAAAAAGGTGGGTTTCGTTTTACAAGACCCGATGATTTGGCTGTAGAAGTTATTAAAGGGTTGGTTGCTACCATACCTCAATTAGATGTAACACGTATTGATGATGTTATTGTTGGTAATGCAGTACCAGAGGCAGAGCAAGGTTTGCAATTTGGAAGAATAATTGCTGCAAAAGCCTTGGGTATAGAAGTACCAGGTATTACAATTAATCGATATTGTGCAAGTGGCTTAGAAAGTATTGCAATGGCTACTGCAAAAATACGAACAGGCATGGCCGAATGTATTGTTGCTGGTGGAACAGAAAGTATGAGCTTAGTACCCACAGCAGGTTGGAAAACAGTTCCATCGTACAATATTGCGAAAGACGAACCCGATTATTATTTAAGCATGGGTTTAACAGCGGAAGCTGTTGCTAATGAATATAAAGTAAGCCGAGAATTACAAGACGAATTTGCATACAACTCTCACCGCAAAGCTGGTATTGCAATTAGTGAAGGATATTTTAAAAGTGGAATTCTTCCGATAACAGTGGAGGAAGTTTATTTAAACGAAAAAGGTAAAAAAGCAACAAGAAATTATATTGTAGATACCGATGAAGGTTTACGAGCAGAAACTACGGTTGAAGGGCTTGGTAAACTAAAACCTGCATTTGCAATGGGTGGAACTGTAACAGCAGGCAACAGCTCTCAAACCAGCGATGGTGCAGCTTTTACGCTTGTAATGAGTGAAAGAATGGTGAACGAATTAGGGCTTAAACCAATAGGCCGTTTGGTTAATTGTGCAAGTGCTGGTGTGCACCCACGTATTATGGGTATTGGCCCAGTAGCTGCTATACCAAAAGTATTGAAGCAAGCAGGCATGAGCTTAAACGATATCGATTTAATTGAATTAAACGAAGCATTTGCTAGTCAAAGTTTAGCCGTAATAAATGAGCTTAATTTAAATACATCTATTGTAAACATTAATGGTGGTGCCATTGCTTTGGGGCATCCTTTGGGTTGTACTGGTGCTAAATTAACCATACAATTGTTAAACGATATGAAACGATTGAATAAAAAATATGGCATGGTTAGTGCTTGTGTGGGTGGTGGGCAAGGTATTGCTGGTATTATTGAAAATATGTAGATGCATGTAAAAAGAATTTTGAATAAAATTAAAAAAGGACAAATTGAATCAAGCAATTTGTCCTTTTTTTGATGGTCCTAACAGGAATAAGTTCGAACGAAATTATAAAGGATATTAAATTGATTATTGAGTCTGAATTTTTATACCTTAAAATATTAAACAATGCATTTTGGTTTTGCCTCTTAAGTTATTATAGCTCCATTTAAACAGTATACTTTTAGTAATTCAGAGATTAATTCTTTAAGATCCTTTGTAATTGTGTGCGTGGTTCTATGCCCTATTTTTTAGAAATAGGTATTAACTGCAAACTCAAACTGACCAATAAAAATATTTTTAAATGGATTGATATTATTTTGTTCATAGAAAATCAACATAGACTTTTTGTATTCAATTGAATCAATTGTTCTAAAAGAAATTGGACAATAATGTCTATTCATTAAAATTGCATTACTGATAATTCTGGCAGTTCTTTTATTTCCATCAGAAAATGGCTGAATATAGGAGATTAATACAAGAACCAATAATGCCTTCTCAAATACGTTCTCCTTTGCGTTTATTATGTTACACATATCTTTAAGGGCTTCTTTAATTTGAAACTCATTTTCAAGTGGCTTATAATTAGTACCCGAAATCCCCACTCGCTTACTTCTAATATTTCTTGCAATTTCCAAATCCTTAACCAATATACTATGTACATCTTCAATACTTGAAATAGTTAGAGGGCTGATATAATCAGGATGTGCAATAATAAAATCTAATGCTTCTTTATGATTCAACAACATGGTTGCTTCATCCTTTGTTTTACCGGCTGCGGTTACTTTATCCTTTAATAGTCTTTCTGTTTCTAATAAAGAATATGTATTTCCCTCTATTTGGGAAGACTTCCAGCTTAAATCAATGGCTAATCGTTCTAATTCATTGTTATATTCACTTTGACTTAACCCTAATGAATTTGATTTGAATTTTTCCTGTAATTCATTTAATAAATTAAGTTCAGGCGTTGTAAAAACCGAAACCTCTCCTAGTGTATTTCTAATTAATTCTTGATTAAAGTTGCTTTTAATTACCCTTTCGTCAATTTCTTTTTCAAAATATTGGTTAACATTAATGGGGCTTATTATCTCATACGCTTGGTTTAGTTCATATTTCCTGCCTTTAAGTTCACCTATTGCATTTACCAGACCTGATAATATTAAGTCTTGTAATATTCTTTTAAGAGTAGCAATACTTATTTTTTGAGTTATGCCATTAAGTATTTCTGTCGAAGAACATTTTGGGTTATTCTTTATAAAATCGAGAATCTCATTGTTCTTATTTGAAAGTTTCATTGCCACATGCTTTTATCGTTCACGAAAATACTATTTGTCGCTCAAATTGTAACAAAAATGAGCGATAAAATTAAAAATACTGAGCGATAAAAAAATGTGGGTGTCACTTATGTTAAGTGTAGATAAAATCAAACTTCAGTAAAATAAGACATTGCTTGAAATAAAACTGTAACTGTAATGAGGTTGCCCTTACAACGGCTAACCCAATTGTGCTAACAAAAAAAGCCACAAAAATTTAATACTAGAATCAAGATATATGTAGCCCTAACAGGAATAAGCTCGAACAAAATTATTGAAGATTTAATGTTGCTTTGGAATATAATAATTTAGCATAAACGAAGTTCCAAATTTGGACTTGCTGTGCCCTTTACTAGCTTGGGTTCGAATTTTTTGATGGATGAATTAAACTCTATTCTGCAATATTAATAATGACATATTGGTTATAAACGTTTTTCAATTTAATTTCTACTTTGGTAATGGGTAAATAATTCCCTCCAAAATAATTACCACTTGCTTTAGGAGCATAATTCCAATTGGGGCAAGATTAAAATCCCATTTAACATATATAGATATACTTAGCATTTTGTTCGCTCTAGATTACCCATAAGTGAATTTGAAATCATTAAAAAAATCCTTGTTACAATATTAGGTAAAAACACAATTTTTGAACTTATCTATTTTTATCGAATGGATCATC
This sequence comes from Chitinophagaceae bacterium, assembly GCA_031429335.1. GTDB lineage: Bacteria > Bacteroidota > Bacteroidia > Chitinophagales > Chitinophagaceae > UBA1930. The sequence goes on from JANOZK010000114.1 coordinate 5,677, forward strand.
TCTTGAAAATTGATTGTAGTAGTACAAACAATTTAATCCGAATTGATGGGTTACTTTATATTTTTTTGCTCATTAGCAATTATTTTTTTACAGCATCTAATGTAGTAGATCATAAGTTACCTACTGTAAGTGTTATATCTTTTTCGCTATCTTTTTCGCTGATAAAGATTCGATTAGTAATAATAACCGATATTCTCAAAATTTATTTTTTGTCATATGCCAAGATATTATTTCATAAGCCGAAATAATACCATATGCTACATCTTTCCAAACATGTGAATGTTGTAAGTTAATAATACAATCTTGTAAAAATCTGCAATCACTTGGTCTTCACCTTTGCCTAGTCTTAGCTAAGTTATATTTAACTACTAACAGCTATCACTTAAAAATTACTGATTATGAAAAAAATTAATTTCGAAAAAAAGAGTACCAATTTATATTTAAGTAATGTTGTTTCCAACATTTTTAAAGGAAAATGGTTCATCCTATTACTAATGTTTTTTATTGCATCTGGTTGCAAAAAAAATACAGAGGAACAGGGAGTGATTGGCCTTTGTCCAGTGGTTGTTTCCACCGATCCAAATGACCTGGCAGTTGATGTTGCATTAAATAAATTAATTACGGCAACTTTTAATACTGACATGAATCCGGCAACCATCACCAATACCACTTTTAGTTTAAAACAAGGTTCAACCTTTATTGCAGCAACAGTTGCTGCAACAAATAGCGGAATGACATTTAGTTTAAAACCAGATGTAGCTCTATTGCCATTTACAAAGTATACAGGAACCATCACTACAGATGCTCGGGATAAATTCAATACGGCAATGGTGTCCAATTATGTATGGAGCTTTACTACCATTCCTAAATTATCCTTATCATCAAACCCTGTAGCAGGTGGAACTACAACAGGTGCTGGGTTATTTGCTCAGGGCTCTACAGTTACGGTAAGTGCTACACCAGCATCGGGATATACTTTTACCAACTGGACAGATAGTGGTACCACTGTTGTAGCTTCCAGTAGTCCAAGTTACCAGCTTACAATGGCAGGCAACAGGGCATTGGTGGCTAATTTCACCGTTATTCCACCTGCACAATATTCAGTAATCCTATCCTCTAATCCATTAGCAGGAGGAGCAACGTTTGGATCAGGATCTTATGTTACGGCAACGAATGTAACCATTATTGAATCGCCAAACGCTGGTTATACATTTGTAAACTGGACGGAAAACGGAAATATCATTTCTACCAATCCAAGTTACCAATTCAACATAAATTCAAATAGAACATTTGTTGCCAATTTTACAACAATACCTGCATTGCAGTTTGCGGTAATTTTATCATCGAGCCCTGCAGCAGGTGGAACTACAACCGGCTCTGGTACCTATACCAACGGAAATTCAGTTAACATTACAGCAACACCAAATGCGGGGTATACATTTGTAAACTGGACAGAGGGTGCAACGGTTGTATCTAATAGTTCCGCCTACACTTTTGTTATAACTACTAACCGAGTATTGGTGGCGAATTTTGTTATTAATACTTATACGCTAACACTTTCAGCAAGTCCGGTTGCAGGCGGAACTGTTGCTAAAAGCCCTAATCAAGCTTCCTATAATAGTGGAACATTAGTAACTGCTACAGCATCGCCAAATGCAGGGTACACTTTTGTAAACTGGACCGATGGTTTATTAATTGCATCAACAAATGCTGCCTATACCTTCCTTTTAAATTCAAATAGGGTTTTGGTGGCCAATTTTTTAATCAATGGCTATACCCTTACAACAAGTACTTTCCCTGTTGTAGGTGGAACGGTAGTAAAAAATCCTAATCAGGCTTTATACAACAGCGGTACTTCTGTAATACTTACAGCAACGGCTAACCCTGGATATACTTTTACCTCATGGAGTGGTGATGCAACAGGTAGTACCAACCCCGTGACGGTTCTTATGAATTCCAATAAAACCGTAACAGCTAATTTTACTTTAGGATCCACTGTTCTATTGGGTACTGCTGCGAATTTTGGAGCATTTGGCGGAAACGCAGGGATTACCAATCAGGGATTAAATACCATGATCAACAATGGTGGTATTGGAACTACTGCTGCCTCTACTTTAATTACTGGTTTTCATGATGGTATAACCGCAGATGTATATACAGAAACCCCATTGAATGTAGGTAACTCAACCGGCGGAATATTTACAGCTCCTCCTTTCCCTGGTAGTGCAACTTCTTTCTTAATTGCCCAACAAGGATTGGCTGATGCCAATGCTGCATATATCAGTATTTCACCTGCGTCAAGACCAGGCGGTATTGATCCAAATGCAGGTGAATTAGGTGGACTTACATTAGCACCCGGTACTTATAAATCTGCCAGCGGCACATTTAAGATAACCAATGGTAACCTTACACTTGATGGGCAGGGCAATCCTAATGCAGAATGGATATTTCAGACTGCTACAAGCCTTACAGTAGGTATTGCAGGACCAGCAGGTGCAAGAAGTGTTACAATGATCAATGGTGGGTTACCTAAAAATGTTTACTGGCACGTAGGCAGTGCAGCAACCATTAACGGAGCTGGTGGAGGTATTATGGTTGGAACGATCATAGCAACATCAGGTGTAACTTTTTCTACACCAGGCAATGCAGTACAAACTGTATTGAATGGCCGGGCAATTTCTCTTGTGGCATCTGTTACCATGGTAAACACAACTATCAATAATCAATAAATCTGTTTATCTCTTATCCGTATCAACGGATAAGAGATATTAATAGAAACAAAACAACTCATTTATAAAAAATATCTTTATGTTACATAATAATAAAAAAATAAGCAAATTCGCACTCCTGTTTAGCCTGTTGATCGCTACAGGTTTCAGCTCTAGTGCACAGGTAGTTACAGTTACCCGACCAAAGCCCATATGGTGGTTTGGTGAATCTGTTGCTGCCAATGTGAATACCTATCGTGGTACCACTCAACAGCTCTCCAATAATCTGATGATCCCAACCCCTTTTCATAAAGGCAAGGGCGTAAAACCCTATTTTTCTTTATTGACCGAATATCGCCCAGGAAAAGTTTTGGGTGGCATGTTAAATGTTGCTTATGATAATCGTGGTGGAAAATTTGATGGTGTAATTGCACCATGCAATTGCCCCGCAACATTAAGTACCAATATCACTTATGTTAGTATTGAACCCAGTTTACGTTTAGCTCCTTTCAGCAATGCATTTTATATTTTTGCAGGGCCAACCATTAGTTTCAACGTAGCAAAATCATATACCTACAAACAAGAAAAGCAGGTAGATAAAACTGCTGACTGGAGTGAAGTACGCAAAACTGTATTTTCTGCACAAGCAGGTGCAGGCATAGATATTCCATTATCATCAAAAACTGCTACTACGCAAGTAACGCTTTCTCCCTTTGCATCTTTTATAACTGATTTGGGTCAACAAACCCGTACCATCGAATCCTGGTCTATTTATACTGTACGAGCAGGTATTGCATTAAAATTTGGTACAACAAAAAAAGCGGCTCCGATAGCTGTTATTACACCAGAACCAGTTGTTGTTATTGCTCCTGTTGTTGTAGATAAGGAAGTACAGTTTAGTGTAAGAGCACCGAAAGTTGTTCCTCAAAACCGTTCTGTAAAAGAAACATTCCCATTAAGAAATTCAGTATTCTTTGATATGGGGTCAACCACTATCCCTAGCCGCTATGTATTATTGAATAAGAGCCAAGCTGCCTCTTTTAAAGAAGATGAGTTGCAACAAAGCCAGCCCGATAATTTAAGCTCAGGCAGATCTGTAAGGCAAATGGCAGTGTACCATAATATCCTTAATATTAAAGGAGACCGTTTGAGGTCTAATCCGCAAAGTAGTATTCTGTTAACCGGTTCTTCAGATAAGAATCCGATAGAGGGTAAAGAATTGGCCGAGAATGTTAAACAATATTTAGTAGATGTTTTTGGTATTGATGCTACAAGAATTACTACAGCTGGAAGAGATAAACCGGTTATCCCATCTGAACAACCAGGAAGTACCATGAATCTCGATCTATTACGTTTGGGCGATCGCAGGGTAGATATTGAAAGTAATTCGCCAGAATTATTATTACAAGTGGGCGGAAAATCTTCTCCTTATTTAAGGCCTGCACAGATAAATGCAACACTAGCTGATCCATTAGACAGCCATGTACTTTTTAATATAGATGATGCAGATAAAGTACTTCAATCATGGAATATAGCAATAACCGATGAGCAGGGAAATGTTCAACGTTATGGTCCTTACACAAAAAATCAAGCATCTCTTTCCGGTAAAACAATTTTAGGAAATGCTACCCAAGGAAATTATAAAATTGTAATGACTGGTACAACTAAAAAGGGACTCACCATAATTAAGGAAAGTTCTGTAAGCCTTATGAAATCTGCAATTGTACAGCAGGAAGGTTTACGCTACAGCATTCTGTTTGATTTTGACAGATCAAAATCAATAGATTCTTATGAAAAATTCCTTGCTGAGGTGGTAGCACCACTCATTCCTGAAAACGGAACAGTGATTATACATGGGCATACCGATCTTATTGGTCAAGAAAAGTACAACAGAACGTTATCTGAACAACGTGCAAAAAGTGCCAAGCAGGTAATAGAAGGTGCTCTAGCAAATTTAGGGAGGAAGGGTGTGAAGTTTGAAGTGTATGGATTTGGCGAGGATGAAGATATGTCTCCCTTTGAAAACAATTTGGTGGAAGAAAGATTTTATAACAGAACAGTAATCATTGACATTATCAATAACAACCAATAAATAAAAAAATAGTGAATTTAAAAGGGATGGGAGGCTGTAATGCTTCCTATCCTTTTTACCAAAAAATGCTATGGACCTGCTGTATGAAGAATAGAAACACAAACCCATTGCGATAGTTACCGTTTCTAGTGGACCCTTTGGCGGTAGCCAAGTTTTGGTAGCACTTCAGTTTACACTTTGGAAAATGATGGCTTGGACCATTCCAGCTATGTTTTCTGTACCAACGGTAGATAAAGCTTATGACGAAAATGGAAGGCCTATGGATAAACTTAATTCAGACAAACTTGCTGCAATTTTTATAAAAGAACTACTCTGGTGCATTGAAGCAGATAAAGCACCAAAACATTTATAAGACTACCAATAAAAACAATACTCACAATAAAAAGAAATAGAACTATGATACGTAAAGCAACAGCACATTGGGAAGGTAATTTAAAAGAAGGCAAGGGCTCTCTTACCACACCAAGTAATATTTTAAAGCAAACAAACTACAGCTATAAAACACGTTTTGAAGATGGGGCTGCCGGAACAAACCCTGAAGAATTATTGGCTGCAGCTCATGCCGGATGTTTTACGATGGCCGTGGCTGCCATGCTCACTCAAAAAAACATAACACCAACAGCGTTGGATACTGAAGCAACCTTAACAATGGAGGGATTAAGTATTACCAATATTCATTTGTCTATTACAGGTTTAGTACCAGGAATTACTGCTGATGATTTTACTGCAATTACAAAAGATGCAGAAAAAAACTGCTTGATCTCAAAAGTATTGAGCATACCAATAAGTTCTGAAGCACATTTTAAAAGCTAATAACTAAAAACAAATAAAAAATGAAAATATTAATGGTACTAACTTCACACAGTGAGTTGGGAAACACAGGAAAAAAGACAGGTTTTTGGATTGAAGAGTTTGCTGCTCCCTATTATGTATTTATAGATGCAGGAGCTTTAGTAAAAATAGCCTCTCCAAAAGGTGGTCAGCCTCCAATCGACCCATCCAGCGATACCGCTGATAATCAAACACCAGCTGTTATACGGTTTAAAGCAGATAAAAGTTTACAAAAGATGTTATCACAAACACATTTGCTATCCACTATTTCATCCGATGATTATGATGCCATATTTTACCCTGGTGGGCATGGGCCTTTATGGGATTTAACGAACGATATTGATTCAATAAATTTAATTGAGCATTTTTGGGTTACCAAAAAACCTATCGCTGCAGTTTGTCATGCACCTGCCGTTTTATTGCATGTAAAAGATGAAGTAGGGAATTATTTATTAAAAGGAAAAAATATAACCGGCTTTACGAACAGTGAAGAAGCTGCCGTTGGGCTTACAGAAATAGTTCCCTTTTTATTAGAAAATGAATTAAAAAATAAGGGCGGAATTTATTCAAAAAAAGATAATTGGGCTTCTTATGTTGTAAAAGACGGTATGCTTATTACGGGACAAAATCCTGCATCTTCTGAAGCTGCAGCAACTGAGTTAATAAAGATGTTGAAATAGTATCCATTAAAAACAAACACAATAGCTCTTCGTTCGCCAATGAAAACTAAATCAGCATTAAACAAAGCAATAGTTGAAACCTTTAGGTGATACCGAAGTGATATCTGTAATTGACCAAAAAGAATGGTCTAATCAGCTATCCAATCGGCATTATACCAGAATATTTTGGTCTAGATTAAAATTCATATTGGTTTAATATTCAAGAGAATTATCTCGAACTAAATAAAATAAACAAAATAGCGAGGCTGTGATGATACAAGTAGATTATATTGGGATAAAATAAGTATAAATTTAATTTATATGAATTCAAAAAAATTAAACCCATTGTTAAGCTATACAAGTATAAACCAACCAAAGTTTGTATATAGTGGTAAAGGTTATTTTGATTTATTGCTTTACATAATTGCTTCGGCAAAGCACACTATTTTTCTGCAATTTTATATTTTTTTAAATGATGAAACTGGCACATTAATTATTAATGCACTTAAAAATGCAACAGCACGTGGGGTAAAGGTGTATTTATATATTGATGGATACGCATCTAAAGAATTGCCCTTAACATGTATTAACGAAATGAAAGCTGCTGGTATAAAAGTAAAATTGTTTGAACCACTACTAAGCAGTAAACACTTTTATTTTGGAAGAAGATTGCACCACAAAGTTGTTGTTGCAGATGGCACTTATTCGCTTGTTGGGGGTATAAATGTTTGTAATAGATACAACGATATGCCAAACACGCCAGCTTGGTTAGATATTGCTTTGTATTGTAATGGTGAGGCCTCTACGACATTAGAAAATATTTGCAAAGAAATGTGGAACAAAGCAACTTTTACTTGGTTAAATGATTACAAAAATAATACAACACCTATAACAGAAACCAGCCAAACAACTTTAGTACGTGTAAGCAGAAACGACTGGGTGATGAGAAAAAAGGAAATTTGGAATAATTACCTCGAAATGTTTACCAAAGCCGAAAAATGTATTACAATTATGTGTAGCTATTTTTTACCTGGCAATTTGTTTAGGAAAAAATTAAAAGCAGCAGTAAAAAGAGGTGTAAAAGTAAAAATAGTTGTAGCAGGTATTTCTGATATAATGATTTCTAAACATGCAGAAAGATATTTGTACGATTGGATGTTGAGGAATAATATCATTATTTATGAGTACAAAGAAACTGTGTTACATGCAAAAGTGGCTGTATATGATAGTAAATGGGTAACCATTGGATCTTACAATGTTAATGGCCTTAGTGCCCATGCCAGCCTCGAAATAAATATGGATGTATTGAATGAAAACTTTGCTGTGAAAACAGAAAATGAACTTTCAAGCATCATCAATTTGCATTGCAAACAAGTTACTAAAGAAAACTACTCGGCCTCAACAAACTTGCTACGCCAATTTTGGCAATGGGTATGTTATAATATAATCAATAAAATGCTTTTTATTACTACGTTTTATTTTAAGCAAGAAAAATAAATTTCTTCTCCTTAATTGCCTTGTATTCTTTTACATAAAACCAAAAAGGCATCATAATTCCACGCAGCAAACCTGCCTCGTTGTACTACAAAATCATTGGCATTGGGTTGCTGCAAATAATAATAAAATGAAAATGGTGCAGATGGATTTTTCCAGCCAATAACTTGGCCAAATCTCAAATCATTAAAAACGATACTGTCATTTCTATTTTCAACTGCATAAAATTGTTTGCTGAACCGTATCAATTTTTGTAAGTCTTCATTGTTTTCGTATGGATGAAGTAAATATTTATTTTGAGGTATAAATGTAAAATCGATTTTCTTTGATTTATCAAACAAAGAAATATAACCAATATGATAACCTGAATCGTTAGCTGCAACAATGTACCAAAGCCAATTATTTAAAGGTGTAGGCGTTGTAAAATAGTTATTGTACGCAATATGCTGATTCTTAAAAATGGTTTTCACATTACGGTCTATTATAAATTTGTTTATACCACAATACAATAAATATAGGGTGCTTAAACCAACGCCAAACCTTACCCACCACATTCGTTTGGTATTATTTCTTTTTAAAACCAATAACATGAAAAAGCCAATACCCAACCAAACAGAATAAAATGGATCTACTACAAATATCCAATTATACGATACCCTGTAATGGCTAAATGGTTCAAACCAACCCACCCCATATACATTCATTCCATCTAGTAAAAGATGCACAAAAGCTTGTACACCAAAAAACAACACCCATTTTTTTAAAGAAATATTGTGTGGCCTATGTACACGCTCTGCAATTAATGCCAATAAAGGTGCACTTATTAATACAAATAAAATGGAATGTGTAAAGCCACGGTGTGCCAACAGGTTTTCGGCAGTAGTTGTAAAAAATGCAGCAATAAAATCAATATCAGGTGTGCTTTGTGCCAAAGCTCCTAAAAATAGGGCTCTCTTTCCCAATTGCTTTCCAGCAAAGGCTTGCCCAATACAAGCCCCAAGTGCAATATGCGTTAACGAATCCAACTATTTTTATTTATTAAGTTATACCTGCTTGGTATTACACAAACAAGTATTGCTACAGATGAGTATTTATTATTCATTGCTATTGGATTTAGCTCAAATAGCAATGAACCTTATGTTAGCAGAAGTCATTTTTGTTTTAGGTATATATGCCTAATATTATTTGTTCCTGTAACTCTTTCGTCAACTTCAAATTTATTAATATGTTTAATTAATGGGTACAGTTTAGGAAATCCATAGTTTCTTGGGTCAAAGTCTGGCTTCTTTTTAAGAATGTAGTTACCTAAACTTCCTAAGAATGTCCAACCTGTATCGTCTGCTAAATCATTTACACTCTCCGTTATTACTCTTATTGTTTCAGCATCCACTTTACTGATAGGAGTATCTTTTTTAGTCTTTTCAAATGATTTTTTAGTAGTGTTTGAGTCAACTGCCAAAGTTTTAAGAATTTCCAGATAAATAAATTTATCACAAGCCGAAATAAATGGTTGTGGGGTTTTCTTTTCCCCAAATCCTATAACCGTCATTCCAGCCTCTCTTAATCTTGTTGCCAATCTTGTGAAATCGCTATCACTAGAAATAATACAAAAGCCATTTACTTTTCCAGAATACAAAATGTCCATAGCGTCAATAATTAAAGCACTATCACTCGAATTTTTTCCACTGGTATAACTGTATTGTTGAATGGGCGTTATTGCATTTTCTAAAAGAACATTTTTCCAACCCGATACAGTAGGCTTAGTCCAATCGGCATAAATTCTCTTAATTGTCGGCGTTCCATTTTTTGCAATTTCCTCTAGCATCTCTTTTACATTCGAATAAGGAACATTGTCTGCGTCAATTAATACTGCAAGCTTATCATCTGTCATGCGAATGTTGTTTTATTTGATAAAATTAGGCTAACTACCTCATTGTTTATCTAATTTTTAAATTTTATGAAACTAGATTTTTATTTTGTAGTTATTTAAGATTATAAATAAAATAAAACCCACCGCCCAACTATCTACTGTAAAACGGTGAGCATTTATTATAACAGCATATTAGAGTGCCGCAATAATTTTGTGCAACTCATCTTTGGTTTTACCAAGTTTAATTTGCAAGCGACCCATCATTTCTTCTTTTTTGCCTTCGGCAAATAACAAGTCGTTATCGGTTAACGATGCAAATTTTACTTTTAATTTTCCTTTTTGCTCGTTCCAATTTCCTTTGATTTCAGTTGTATTCATTTTATAATGTTTTAATTCACCGCATATAGGCGGATTTGTTATGAAATAATTTTCACATGGTAAAGGTGATTACTAAAACATACAATAACTTACAGCATAATGGAAAAAAGTTGTGTTTTTCTCACTCAAAAAATGCATTATTTCTAATAACTTATCATACTAACTTTTTGAGTTATAAAATATAGAACAGTTTTTTAAATTAATAGCCCATAAAATATACCTACTTTACACCTAAGGTTGCAAAATGTGTGAATTATGTAACTATTTCGTTCAATTAAATAACATTGCTCCGTTTAACTAGCAGAACTTTGTAACCAAGTATTAAACCCACAACAATTGAAGCTCTTCATTAAATATATGGTAAGTATTCGCTGTAAACTGATGGTGAAAGAGGTTTTAAGAAACCTTGGCCTGCACTTTATTGTAGTAGATTTAGGCGAAGTAGAAATAATGGAAATTATTTCTAAAGAACAAAGAGAGCAATTAAAAAAAGAACTCTTAGACATTGGACTAGAATTAATGGACGATAAACGATCTATTTTAATTGAGAAAATAAAAAATGCAGTGGTAGAAATGGTGCATCATTCCGATACCGAGTTAAGGGTTAATTTTTCTCACTACCTCAGCGAAAAACTACAACACGATTATACCTATATGGCCAATCTTTTTTCTGAAGTGCAAGGCACTACTATCGAACATTTTATAATAGCTCATAAAATAGAAAAAATTAAAGAACTCATTATTTATGGCGAATTGAACATTACAGAAATAGCCTGGAAAATGAATTATAGTAGCGTAGCACATTTATCAAACCAATTTAAAAAAGCAACGGGATTATCGCCTTCCCATTTTAAAAATTTGAAAGACAAAAAAAGAAGTCCGATTGAAGATGTAGGGAATTAAGCAACTTTTATTTAATAAAAATTAACACATAAAACCTAGCAACTAAAGCCGTTAAGAATGAAATTTATTTCAAATAAAAATACCAATTTATTTTTTGTACTGGCTTTTACCCTATTAGCTGCTGTATTTAGTTTGTTTTATTTCAATTCTACAAAAACAAAAAGCATTATTAAATCAATAGAACATTCAGAAAATATACTTCGCCAATCCGATTTAATATTGACAGATGTTATTAATGCCGAAACTGGAGTAAGAGGTTATTTGCTTACCAATGATACTAGTTTTTTAAGCCCCTATAAATTAGCAACTTCTTTAATTAGTAAAAATATAGCAGATTTTCAAAGTTATGTAAAGGATGATGTTCAGCAATTACAAGTAGATTCTTTGAAAATATTGGTAGCAGATAGGATAAAAATGCTAGCTAGCCTATTGTTTTTGCAAAATAAATACTTGCTAGTTGATAAAAACAAATTAGATATTCTTGATAATGGAAAAGTAACAACTGATAATATTAGATCTTTACTAGTTAGAATAAAAAGCGAAGAATTTAATAAGTTACTAATAAGCAAACTATCTATTGAACTTAATGTTAAAAGATCCGAATTATTGTTTTTGGTATTGCTCCTATTTGTAATAGTAATTTTTGCTTTCATTGTAATCATATTACGACACCAAAAAACTGTAAATAATCAGTTAGAAACCACTACTAAAGCACAAAAATTATCATCGCAATATTCGTTAAGCCTTATAGAAGCTAGTCTTGACCCACTTTTTACCATTAGTACAGAAGGTAAAATAATGGATATGAACAATGCATCAATTGATGTAATTGGTAAATCGAGAGCGGAATTAATAGGCACTGATTTTTTTGATTATTTTACAGATCCACACAAAGCAAGAGAAGGCTATCAACAAATTTTTGCTAAAGGATTTGTGGCAGATTATCCATTAACCATTAAAGACCACAAACTAACCGATGTATTGTTTAATGGTTCTGTTTATAAAGATGAGGAAGGAAATGTGTTAGGTGTTGTAGTTGTAGCAAGAGATATTACTGAACAAAAAATATTTGAAAAGGAATTAACCGAAGCAAAAATATTTGCAGAGTTGGCAACAACGATTGCAGAAGATGCAAAGAGCAAAGCTGAAACAGCAATGCGAATTGCTGAAGATGCTGTAAAAGCAAAACAGCAGTTTTTGAGCAATATGAGCCACGAAATTCGTACACCTATGAATGCCATTATTGGCTTTACAAAAGTGGTGTTGAAAACAGATTTATCGGCCAAGCAAAAAGAATATTTAATGGCCATTAAAATGAGTGGCGATGCACTTATTGTTTTAATAAATGATATACTTGATTTAGCAAAAGTAGATGCAGGCAAAATGACATTTGAGCAAACACCATTTAAAATGGCTTTGTCCATTGCTGCGATGCTGCATTTATTTGAAACAAAAATTCAAGAGAAAAATTTAGAGTTAGTGAAAGAATACGATGCTACTATTCCAGAAGTTTTAATTGGCGATTCGGTTAGACTGCACCAAATTATTTTAAACCTGGTAAGCAATGCTGTAAAATTTACCAGCAAAGGCAAAATTACTGTTAGTGTGTATTTGATAAGTGAGGATGAGGAAAATGCACAACTTGAATTTTCTATTACCGACACAGGAATTGGTATTGCAGATAGTAAATTAGAAAAAATCTTTGAAAACTTTCAACAAGCATCAAGTGGCACATCACGATTGTTTGGTGGCACAGGTTTGGGGCTTGCTATTGTAAAACAATTAGTAGAAAGCCAGGGCGGAAAAGTAACTGTAAAAAGCAAGGTTGATGAAGGCTCTACGTTTAGTTTTATCTTAAATTTTAAGAAAACCAAAGAAGCTCCAGAAGATGAAAATAATTTAATTGAATTGAATAACGAAATTAAAGATATAAGTGTATTGGTGGTAGAGGATATTGCTTTAAATCAACTTTTAATGAAAACTTTATTAGACGATTTTGGTTTTGAAAGAGAGATAGCAGCTAATGGAAAAATAGCTATAGAAAAACTGCAAACAAAAAAGTACGATATTATATTAATGGATTTGCAAATGCCCGAAATGAATGGGTTTGAAGCAACTGCCTATATACGCAATACCATGAAATCCAACATTCCAATTATTGCGTTAACAGCCGATGTAACTACTGTTGATGTTGCAAAATGCAAAGAAGTGGGTATGAACGATTATATTGCAAAACCTGTAGATGAAAGATTATTATACAATAAAATAGTTGGCTTAGTTAAAAAAAGTACAGTTCATAAAATGGAACCGAATAAGGTAAATGAAAATAACCCAACAAGCTACATTAACCTGCAATATTTATTGCAACGTACTAAATCTAACCCAGAATTAATGGCAGAAATGATTACGCTTTATTTAGAGCAAACGCCGCCATTAATTATAGCGATGAAAGAAAGTTTTGATAAAAAGGATTGGCCAACTTTAAATGCTGCAGTGCATAAAATGATTCCTTCTTTTTCTATTGTTGGCATACATAACGACTTTGAAGCAATGGCAAAAAAAATACAAGAATTTGCTAGCACACAAATACCTTCAGAAGAAATACAGGAGTTGGTTTTACAGTTAGAAAAAGTTTGTACTAACGCTTGCAAAGAGTTAGAGATTGAATTAACAAGAATTAAAAATATCGGAGATGAATAACGAAAAAAGAAAAATTTTTTTGGTAGATGATGATGCTTTGTATTTAAAATCATTAGAATTAGATTTTGCCAAACACAACAATTATGATATTAAAACTTTTGCCACAGGAGAATTGTGTATAAAAAACCTATCGTATAAACCAGATGTAATTATATTAGATTATCATTTAGATGGAATTGATAAAAAGGCGATGAATGGCTTACAAACTTTAAGTGAAATTAAGAAATCCAATGCCGATATTCCCGTTGTCATGTTATCTTCTCAAGATAAAATTGATGTTGCCATTAAATGTATGCACCACAAAGCTTTTGATTATGTAGTAAAAAGCGAAACTGCATTTATGCGTTTGCAAAAAATTATTGTTACCATAGCTATTTATAAAAAAATGGAGAATGAGCTAAAATGGTATATGAATAGAATGTAATGTCCATTTATGTACTAAACATTTTTTTAAAAATGCTATCTTAACCTTCACTGCTATTTTTTTTACTACAAGTAACACCAAAGTGAATTTTAATCTTGACCAAAACTTTCTGGTATAATGCCGATTGGATAGCTGTTTAGACCATTCTTTTTGGTCTATTACAGATATCACTTCGGTATAATACCATCTTAAAAAAGATTCGATTATTTTGTATTTCACTTCTGTATAACTCTACACTGCAATTTTTTTTTCATTGATACAAACCAAATGTGTTAATAATGCAACTTATTGTAATAGTAGTGTAATAGCTAAATAGGGTATTTGGTGAACTTTGGTATGTAAAATTTATTTACAAACTAAAACAATCAAAAATGAAAAAATTACCTATGTTTATTTTAAGTGTATGTATGATGGTAACATTTATGCCAGCTTTACTAACTGCTCAAACTGCAAGCATTGCTACAGTGGCCGAACCAAAAGATGTTGAAGCCGAAAACTTAGCAAAATCAACTGCTTTAATGGCTAGGTTAAACGAAATTAAAGGTATGGATAAATCAACGCTAACCTCTATAGAGAAAAAACAATTAAGAAAAGAGGTTAAAGAAATTAAAACTAATTTAAAGGCCGCCACAAATGGAGTTTATTTATCGGTTGGTGCTATTATCATCATCATTCTTTTATTGATATTACTTTTATAAAAGAATGGTATCATTTACACTGTGGTGTCAATAATTTATTTCGTACAAACCAACTTTTTTTTAATTTTTTGTACAAACTTATATTACAGAAATGCCCTAGTTTTTATGCTATTTAAAAATTTAACTACAATTCCAATATTCTACTTTTTTAAGTTGTGCTAATAATGCTAAGTACATAAAAAAAATACTAAATTTTATGGTAAGCTATCCTTTTAATGAAGCTAACCCTTTAATGAAATATAAAAAGGTGTTTAAAATTATTTATTCGTATTAAAACAAATAACATGTCAATTAATCTTTTAGAAAAAGTACAAATAAACTTGGGATATCCAGCATTACAAAAAATTGATCCCAATACACAAAAAATGGTAGTGGATTCCAGCACTCCCAATGAAGATACTTTTAGTCAATCTGCAATACCTGCAGTACTCATTAGTTTGTGTAAATATGTACAAAAAGATGAAGCAGCAACAGAGGTTTTAGCAAATGAAGCCAACACCAATTGGGTAAGCAAAATATTTGATGATAACAGCAAAGCAGCCGTTGAAACCATTGCAGCATATTCTAAACAGAGTAACGAAGAGCCCATTGCTAAAATGAATGGTATTGCAAACGAAGCTATAAAAGTTATTAAAGAAAATCTAAGCCAAGCTGCAACAATTGAAGAAATGAAAGTTTTGTTTAGTAACGAAGAAAGCAACATACTCTTGTATTTACCAGCAGTTTTACAATTGGGTGTAATTATAAATAATAGCACCATAGACGATAGTACCCATAAAATGGAAGGGCCTGTATCAAGCTTAATGCAAAGCATAGGATCTATTTTTGATACCCCAACTCCAAAAGACATCTAGGTACAATTTTATAATCTATTAGCTTGTTTTATTAATTTGACAACCATAATCAATTAGAAATATTTACTTTTTTTTATTTACTGTTTGTTACTATAACTAAAACAGAAATGATACAATACTACAAATTCCTTAGCATTTTTTTAGGGGAAGAATAACGCTACAGTTTTTAGAAATATGAAACAATTATATACACCCTATTTACACAAATAAAACGTGGAGTACAAAGACTATTATAAAGTTTTAGGTGTAGATAAAAAAGCATCGCAGGCAGAGATTAAAAAAGCTTATAGATCTTTAGCTATAAAATATCATCCAGACAAAAATTTAAACGATAAAGTATCTGAGGAAAAATTTAAAGAAGCAAATGAAGCCAATGAAATTTTAAGCCATGTAGAAAAACGAAAAAAATACGATGAGTTAGGCGAAAACTGGCAACAGTATAATCAACATACAAAGCAACAAAATGATAGTAATCATTTTTACCAAAACTATGCAAACGATTCTTTTGGTAATGGGCAGCAAGAAAATTTTGCAGACTTATTTGAACAATTTTTTGCTGGTAGAAATGGCCGTAGAAATACTGGCCAAAACAAAAGAGGTGGTGATTATGAAACTGAAATTGAAATTAGTTTAGAAGAAGCTTTTAAAGGCACAGAACGAATACTACAACTTGAAACTGGAAAGCTTAGAATTACTATAAAACCAGGTAGTTATAATGAACAACAATTGCTAATTAAAGGCAAAGGAGCAAAGGGCAATACCATAGAAAATAATGGCAATTTGTTTGTTCGTATTAAAGTAAAAAACGATACACCGTTTACATTAAAAGGCAACGATTTATACGTTTCGCAGAATGTAAGTTTATTTACAGCAGTATTGGGTGGTGAAGTTGTTGTTGATACTTTATTGGGTAAAGTTAAAATACAAATTGCTGCTGGCACACAAAACGGTAAACTCATTCGGCTTAAACAAAAAGGAATGCCCCTGTACGGGAAACCAGATTTTTTTGGTGATTTATATATTCAACTACAGGTTTTGATTCCTGAAAAATTAACTGATAAGCAGCGTGAATTATTTGAACAACTCCAATTATCTCTAACAATTTAAGCGTATGACAACTAACACTGTAAATTATTCTTTGTCAACAAAAAATCAATTTGTTGATAATGAATTTGATGATGATTTTTATAATCATAGGTTAAAATATTCGCTTCGACACCTAGCATTTTTAGGCAATATATCTAATGAAAAAATGGAAGATGCCTTGAATAAGTGTTTGCAAATATGTTACCTCGCAAACATCAATAGTAAACAACATTTTAAAAGGGTATATCTATATAATGAACAAGCTAACATGTTGCAAGTAGATTTCTTTATGAGTAAAAACGGGTTCAATTTAATATTAATGCAAATGCCCACCATTAATGAGAAGTTAGCATGCTGGTTGTGGCGATTATCGGAACTATAAAGCTTTATTGTGTGAATGCTACAACCTTTAATTTTATAAATGTAACAAACGCCACTACTACAGAACACACCTTTGCATTGTAACAATTTAGTTACTAGCAAAATTATTTACTGGTGAAATATTTAAATCAAAAAACGCAATACAAACGATCTTTAATATTGTGTTTATTCACAACAATTCTACTTTTTCTGGCAGCATGCTCTCAAAAGCAAGTTTTTAAAACTTCAGCAATTGTACCAGAGGCTACAGGCTATGTTACAATTTCAAAAAACAACCAGAAGAACTACATTGTAAAAATTGAATTAACAAATTTAGAAGATGTAAATAAGCTTGCAACAACTGCAAATGCTTATGTGGTTTGGTTAGTGTCGGAAAATGAAATTACTAAAAATATAGGTCAGTTAAAAAGTTCTTCATTGCAGGATTCCCCTAATTTGAAAGTAACTTTTGAAACAGTATCTACCATTAAGCCAACTAAAATATTTATCACAGCCGAAGCTGATGGAAATGTTCAATATTATGGCAATCGTATCATATTAAGTACCAATCAATTTTAAAAATTTTAAAAAATTATTTTATGAGCAATTTACTTTATTTATTAGCTGTTATTTTAATTGTATTTTGGGCAATAGGTTTTTTTGCCTATAGTGCTGGTGGTGTTATTCATGTACTGCTTATCATCGCCGTTATAGCTATATTATTAAGAATCATTAAGGGAAATAATGTTGTTTAAGCATACAATATTTACAAACTATTAAAATTAACAAAATGAAATTAGGAAATGTATTTTTAGCAGTACTCACAGGTGTCGCTGTTGGTACAACAATTGGTGTTATACTAGCACCATTAACATGTTGTGAAGCTTGCAAAAAAAATATGGAAAGTACAGACGATTATACAAGCGACTTGGAAAAAACCTTTGATGAACTTGTTGAATCAATTAAAAAAAAATATAAAGAAGCTAAACAGCATAAAGAAAACTTAGTAGCAAAAAGTAATTCAAAATTTAATGTTGTAGTACCTACATAATCTGGTATAGAGATAAGATAACATTGATATTATATCGATGAATAAAGGATTGGATTATTTTCCATTTCACTTGGTATAAGTTGTAAACCAATTAAAAAAACACATTTAACATTATTAAAACAAAAAAAATGAAAAAAATTATTATTACAAGTTTGGCTTTAGTAATTGCATTATGCTCTAATGCACAAAATTTACCAAAAGGTAAATCTCAATTAAATATTGGTGTTGGCTTTTCAGATGTGGGTGTGCCTGTTTACATTGGATTCGACAACAGTATTGGCAACAACATAACACTGGGTTTAGAGTTAGCGTACCGTGGATATCGTGAAAACTATAAAAACTATTATTATAAACACAGCGTTACTAGTTTTTCTGCAAATGGCAATTATCATTTTAATAAAGCCATGAATATTCCTAATAATTTCGATTTTTATGCAGGTCTTAATGTTGGTTTTTTTGTGTGGGCTTCTCCTTCGGATTACTATGGATCACACACTACTGGTTTAGGGCTTGGGGCTCAAGTGGGTGGTAGATATTTCTTTTCTAATAGTGCAGGTTTAAATTTAGAATTTGGTGGTGGTAACTCTTTTATAGGAGGTAAATTTGGGTTAACATTTAAGTTATAAATTTAAGATAGTCTATTTTAGAAATTTAATCCAATGCATTATTTTTAGCCCATTCGTATAAACAAATAGTTATTGTATGTGAAACCCCGATGAATTTTAAAAATCATCGGGGTTTTTAATTGAACTTACAATTACCTTTTTGTGAGCCTTTTTATTTAATTTTACTACAATAATTTTATAGAATGATGCTAGTATTTTTAACCTAATTTAATTACAAAATTTAGTGGTTAATTTTTGCTTTAATTGTGAAATTCTTTTTGAACTTTTTAAATAAACTCGTCTTTTCTTTCTGGCTTTGTACTTCACCAATTAAAAAACCATAGGGTTTTAAATGTTCAATATGGTCACAAGCAATTTTAACCATTCCTGTAACTGGTATGGCAATAAAAATGCCAGGTATGCCCCAAACTAACTCACCAACAACCAATGCTATGATAGTGGCAAAAGGGTTAATTTTTACCTGTGGGCCAAGTATCATTGGTTCTAATACCCACCCTTGGATTAATTGTGCTGTTGTATACGTAATAATTATGCCTAGCAGCATTGTAGTGTTAGCACCCTGCATTATAGATGCAAATAATGTAAGTGAAGTGCCTGCAAGATTACCTACGTAAGGAATTATCTCGAGCAAGCCACAAATAATAGCAAAAAAGAACGGGTTTTTAACGCCGGCTATACTAAACCCAATGCTATACATTACCCACAAGCATACAATCATTTTAGCTAGCCCTACTAGGTATTGTTGCGATACTTTTTTAGCACTATTAATTAATCGAAGCATTTCATTTTGTTGTGCCGAGGGAGTTAGTTTTAGAATAAACTGTTTAATATGACTTCTATAATAGAGTATACAAAATAGGTAAGCCAACACCAAAAATAAATTGGTTAACATGTAAGTAAAGGAACCTAACATCATTTGCATAATATTAGTGAAGGAGGTTTGCTCACTTTTAATGATGAGTAATTGTTTTTCAATGGACACACCAATATTATGTAGAATAAACTCTTGTAATCGATCAAATACCTCCATGCTTTTTTGTTTCGTGAAAGCAAGGTCATTTGTAAATGCCGAAACCTGCCATGCAACTAACAAGCTTGTTCCAATTATCATTAACAACAAAATTAATAGGCAAATAAACACAGCAAAAAACCTTGGTATATTTTTGCTTTCCATCCATTTACAAAAAGGCGAAAAAAGCGTAGCTAAAATACAGCCAATTGTAAGCGGCATTAAGAAGAACTTTCCAAAATGTAATGCTGCAAAAATTAAAAATAATAAAAGTAATGTTTGTATTATTGAAGTTTTTGTAATTATCATAATCCATAGTATTAAGGATAAAAAGTAGTATTATGTATTTGAAAACTTCATGCTGTATTTTTTTCTTTTAATCATCTTTACAACCTCAAACCATATTACAGACACAAAGCCAATGCCTATACTAATTAATAATTGTAGCAAATTCAATGTTTCAAAATAAAAGAAATTGGTTAACGGTTTTACATAAAGGATAAGGCTTACAAGAGCAATAGTGATGAAAATGATAAACAAAACCATGTTGTTTTTATACTTCAAAGTTGTAAATATGGAATAATAAAAAGAGCGATTAATTAATGTAAGGAAAATGTTTGCAGTTATTAAAACAGAAAATGTCATTGTTCTTGTTAGTGCTTCGTTGTAACCATTAGCTACCGCATATTGATACACAAATAAAGTAGCTGCTGTTATTGCCAAACCCTGTACAATGCTCATAGATAGTTCTTTCCAATTAAAAAAAGTTGTTGTTAGGGCTTTTGGTTTTTGAAGCATCGCATTTTTTTCTATGGGTTCATTTTCATAAATAATAGAACAAGTGGGGCCCATTATTATTTCTAAAAAAATAACATGTATAGGAGAAAAAATATTTGGATACATCCAACCCAATGCAAGTGGAATAAATACAGTTAAAATGATAGGTATATGTATGGAGATGATATATTGAATTGCCTTTTTTAGGTTAGCATAAATTTTTCTGCCCATTGCAATCGCATCAACCATCTTAGATAGGTCATCTTCTAGTAATATTAAAGAAGCTGCTTGTTTAGCAATTTCTGATCCTTTTTTGCCCATTGCAATACCAATGTGTGCAGCTTTTAAAGCTGGCCCATCATTAACCCCATCTCCAGTCATTGCCACAATTTGATCATTTGCTTTTAAGGCGTTTATAATTTTCAATTTGGCTTCTGGAAACATTCTTGTAAAAATACTAGTACTCATTACGCAAGTTTTTAATTCTTCGTCTTGCATTTTCATCAATTCATCTCCCGTAATACTTTTTTCATAACCTTTAAATTTTATTTGCTTAGCAATGGCAATAGTAGTAGCTGCGTTATCGCCTGTTATTATTTTTACATCTATACCTGCTAAATAAAAATTTTGCAACACATTTTCAATGTTTTCTTTTGGAGGGTCGTAAAAAGCAACAATGCCTTTAAATTCAAATTTTAATTCTTGCTGCGATGCAGGAAAATTAGTACCACTAAAATTTGAGACCCCAACACCCAATAATCGGTAACCATCATTGGCTAAAAGTGGAATGGCAGCATTTATTTGTTGTTTTTCGGTTTCTGTAAGTGTTGAAACATTCATCAAAGCTTCGGGTGCTCCTTTTGCGGCTATAATTTTATTGCCTTTTGTATCCTCAAATACATGCGTCATCATAGGCGGTTTACCCTCTAAAGCATATTCGTGAACTAACTTATAATTTGGTCGTTCATCGGTCTGATGATGTTGTGTGTATGTATTATGTAAAGCAACCTCCATAGGATCAAAGGGAATGGGTTCGCTTGCAAACATGGCTAATTTTAAAAGCTCTTTTTCATCATCAATTAATTCATCTTTAGGATCAAATAATTTATTGTTTTTTAGTACAAAAATTTTTGCTAAACTCATGGTGTTTTCAGTAATTGTTCCCGTTTTATCCGTACAAATTACTGTTGCACTTCCTAGTGTTTCAACAGTTTTCATTTGCTTTACTACAATACCCATTTTAATTAAACGCCAAGCACCCAATGCCATAAAAGTTGTGAAAGCCACTGGAATTTCTTCTGGCAAAATGCTCATGGCCAAAGTGAGGGATTGCAATAGACTGTTCAATAAAATTTGTGAATGCCAATAATTAATAGCCCAAACAATTGCAAAAACAATTGCACCAGCAATGGCCATTTTCTTTACAAAATTTGCAATTTGTATTTCTAATGGAGTTTTTTCATCTTTAATACTTTCTAAACTTGTTCCAATTTTACCTAATTTGGTTTGGTTACCAATAGCAGTAATTGTGGCAATTGCTAAGCCGCTAACAACGGTTGTGCCATTATAAATAAATTTATCTTCTAGGGTTTTATCTTTTAAAACTGCAAAAGATTCGCCCGTAAGCACCGATTCGTTTACAGAAAAGTCGTTCGAATGAACAATACTTCCATCAGCAGTAATTGCTGTACCTTCTTCAACCATTAAGCTATCACCAACAACTAAATCTTCGCTTTTTATTTCTTCAACATTACCATTGCGAATTACTTTGCAATGTGGAACTGATAGGGCTTTCAACTTTTCTAAAGCATTTTTACTTCTAGAATATTGATATAATGATATAGAAGTTTGAAATACAATTGCAACCGATAAAAAAATTCCATCACCAGTTTTTCCACTGATAAAATAAATGGACGAAGCCACCAACAATAGAATCATCATTGGATCTGAGGCAATACGTTTTAGAGCATCTACAAAGCCGTTATCTTTTTTATAATCTAATTTGTTTTGCCCAAACTGTTGTCTTGCAATAGTTACTTGCTCACCAGTTAAACCTACTATATTAAAATTATTTTTGAGCATTTATCAGCAATTTTTTTATTACCTAGTCACTCTGTTTTTATTTTTCACTTGGTGGAAATATTTATTGAGAAATAAAGCCTTCTTTAAGCATTTTTTTATACACCACCGATGCAACATTGCTTGATAATTTTTCTATTCCACTTGGGTTTGTGGTTTGCGTAACGCCGGTCCAAATAATTTTATCTTCTTTTATTGAATATACATTAACTTCAATAGTATATGTTTTTGTGGTTGTGTAATAGCCTGGTAACGAATACGTATTCCAACTGTTGTAATAATAACTACCAAAACTTCTGAAACGAGTAGGGTAAGTTTCTATTGCTCCTGGTGTGTAAACTCTTTCTTTTTCTACATCAATCAAACGCATGGTAATAGCTGCATCAAAACCATCATTTTTAATTTTATCAACTATCGCTTTTTCATTTTTTCTATTAAAATTATCATTCAAATAATTATAAGATACTACACCTTTACCTTTTAAATAAGAAGCCATTTGGTCTTCCGCTATTCGGTTGGCTGTTGTTGTTTTAAACATAGCAACAACAAGCACTTTATTTAAATTACTGATTACTATTTCTGTTTCAGGCTCGGCCCAACTGCTGCTTATTTTGGTAGATGAACATGATGCTAAAACAATTGTACAAATATAGAGTAATGTTTTTTTAAGGACTGCCATAATGTATTTTTTGAAATTCGTAGAATAAATTAACCGAAGAAAAGTATTTGAAATTAAACACCTGTTATATAATGTTGTACTAAGATTTTATATTATTAAAAGGCGAAACCTCTATAATTTTTGTGTGTCTTAATTTGTGACTCTTTGTGTAAGTTTTAATCCTTGTAAGGTGCAAAAAAATTTGCTGTAACAGTAGTAACCATATTTTGAATTACTTTACCTATTGTTAACTTGAGTTTACTTTCGGACTTACCGATAAATAACTTTTGAGAAATGTATCCTGCAGCTAATGCTATACTTTCGTTTTTCAATTCGGCATCATCTGCTAGGCTATGAAGTATGCTTTTAATTAAATTAGCTGAAGTTAGTTTTCCAAAAGTATCGTATAATTGTTGCTTTAAAATTAAACCTGCTTTAATTTGATTAGCTTCTAATAAAGCAATTTCATAGTCTAATTTTTCGCTATAAATACAGTTGCTCATATTTTTCATGTTACTAAATATTTAATTAAACATTTTTTAAAGTACCTAGGTAAACTAGTTTTGTAGAAATAACTTACTATAATGAGTAATACAAAATAAAATCCTGCAACCAATAAAAATCCATAATATGTTTGTCCCATTATTTGTCCAAGCCAAAGTGCTAAACCAATGTGAGCAAATACTAAAAACAGCAATAAAAATAGTAGTGTTATGATGTGAGTTGCAATAAGAGAAACAACATTGGCAAATTTGCGAATTAGTTTTAACTTGGCTAGATCAAAAGATGATAGGGCAAATTTTTCTATTTTATCAATAAGCATTTCTGCCAATATTGTATTGTCTTTCATAAACTTATTAAGAATTTTCTTTTACAAAATCTTTCATCTTCTCCTTACCACTGGTGATTATATCTTCCGAGCTTTGTTTTAAACTTTCTAGTTTTTCTACTACATCATCTACAATGTCGTGATACTTATCTTTTACATCATCAACGTACCTTTTGCCTTTGCTGGCAATTTTTCTTCTTGTATTACACCCTTTGTCTGGTGCAAATAAAATTCCTAATGCTGCCCCAGCAGTTAATGCTGCCAAGATGCTTAAAGCTACTTTTCCTGTGTTCATATTTTTTTGTTTTAGATTAAATAAATTGTTCTTTGTTAAACTATTTTATCGCCTTTAATAATTCTTATTAAAACAGCAATAACTGCAAATACAAGCAGTAAATGAATCATTTCTCCTGTGTGATATCCAAAAAATCCTATTGCCCAAAGTATTAGCAAAATCACAGCTATTATATAAAGTAAATTATTCATTGTATTTATTTTAAGTTTGAGAATAAGTATTAAAGTACAAAGGTGGTATAGCCGATAAAAAAAACTTTACACAATTAAGTGTAATAGTTGTATAATTCACTAGAGCATTATTTAGTTGATAAAATGATTTGTGAGGTTGTATTTGATGAGATAGGATTTTCATATAGTTCCATGAACTATTTAGTAAATCGACATAGTATTACATTTCAATCATCGCATAATCATTTATTAAAACAGGCTCAGTTTTATTTATCAATAATTTTTCAATAGATAACCTTGCCATTAAATAACTAATAGTAGATTCTGCACCTTGATTAAGATTAACAGTATGCTCTTCCACACCATCATAACAGCCACCAGTACAAGGGTTATATACTATTTGGTGTAAATGATTATCGCCTAAAAACCAATTAAAAGCACTCATTGCTTTTTGTTTATAATCTTCTTTTTTAAATACCTTATAAAATTTTTCTAATGCTATAATTGTATATGCCACGTCAATAGGTTGCTCTCCTCCAATTACTTCTTCAGCTATTTTATCTTTAATATGCCAACCCTTATTTGAAATAACTTTAATGCTACCATCTATAAATATTTTTGACAATAAAAAATCAAAACTTTCTTTTGCTATAATTTTATACTCCTCATTCTTGATGCTAGTGTATGCACAAAGCATGGCTTCGCACAAAAGACTATTACCATAAGTTAAGTAGTTTTCAAACCAACACCAATCATTCACCTTTTCATGCTTATACATTTGCACCAATCTATTGGCTAGTATTTCAATTAAATAAAGATGTTCATTTTTATTTTGGTAGTACAATCCCTTAATTATAAAAGCCATGGCCCTGGTTGAATGAATTTTTTGCAAATTTGGCATGGCTAGATCAACTAATTTTTCTGCTATAACTATTAAATGATTTGGCACAATGTTTTTTAAAGAAATAAGATATCCCAATGCCCATATAGCCCTACCATTACTATCCTCTAAATTTTCTTTAGTGTTTTGTTGAGTAAATTCCTGTTCTTCATTCACATAATTTAAAAAAGTATTTTGTGGTTGTAAACAATGTTTAATAAATTGTAAATAAGTGTTAATCAAAACAAGGTCACCTTCATTATGAAACATTTTGTAATGCCTACATATTGCAATTAAAGCCCTTGAATTATCATCTAAAGTATAACCTGAATGAATATCTGGATCAGCAATTTTTGAAAATTGTATCATACCAATAGCTGAAGTCAGCTTTTTAATATGGTTTAAATTTATTATTGGTATCCTAAAATTTAACTCAAATGCATGTGACGTTAGATTTTCAAAAAGTAAAGTATGAGCTATTGCTGAGTTTTGCCAAGCAGTAGAAGCCATTTTATGAAAACTATTGGATGAAATTTCTGCTCTTAATTTTTCATTATCTAGTAATGAAATAATGGCTTTAGATAATTGTTTAGGTTTTTCAAAGTCGATAATTACCCCATTGTTATTTTTCAATACTTCTTTGGCATGTGGTATTGGTGTTGAAATTACAGGACAACCACAACTAACCGCATATGAAAATGTACCACTAACAGCTTGATTTCGATCTTTCGATGTAAATAAGTAAATATCCGAAAGTTGAAGATACTCTAGCAAAATAGGGAGTTGAAGATACTCGTTTACAAACCTAACATGTTTACCAAGATTAAGCTCAATTACTTTTTCTTCTAGCATAGTTCGGTATTTTTCTCCTTCTTGTTTTACAATAGCAGGATGTGTTTTACCCAATACTAAAAACAACACTTCTGGATGTTTTTTGATAACAGTTGGTAATGCGTCTAAAGTAGTTTCTATACTTTTACTTGAACCTAATAAACCGAATGTTGATAGCACTTTTCTATGCGATAAATCATAATGTAGTTTTAATTTTTTACGAGCTAGTGGTGGTACTAAATGCGTACCATGAGGAATTACAGAAATCTTGTAAACAGGTATATTGTATTCATTTTTTAAAATATTAGCTGCATTATTTGTCATTACAATTATAGAAGAAGTAATGGCTGCCATATCTTTTACTTTTGCACTTAAAGCCTCATTTGGATTTGGCAGTACAGTATGAAAAACAAAAACAATGGGTTTAGAAATATTTTCAAAAAATAGTTTAAATTCTTCTTCACGTTTTGCAAAAAAGCCAAACTCGTGTTGCATTACAACCAGTTTAATATTATCGTCTTTATTTATTTGGAACGCAGTTTTTGCATACGAATTGCAATGATCTGTATTTAAAATAAATTTTGGTTGTTGTTTATAGGTATGTTTTTCATTATCTGCTTCTAACGCACAAATGCTACAATTAAAGGAATTACCAAATTGGTTGCTCAAAGCATTTATTAAATCTTGTGAATAGGTAGCTATGCCACATTCTCTTGGGGGAAACGAAGTAATAAATAATACTTCAGGCAGATTATTTACCACTTCAAATAAACCATTTTGGTTAACCGATAAAGTTTCTGTTTTTGCTTCCCATAATTTTGGTTCGCTAAATGAATTAAAGATTACAATATCATTTTTCATATTTTTATTTTATTTAATTTCAATTCAACTAAAAGTTCCTTTAAATTTAATGATGTTACAGCAATACGCTCATCGGCAGCACCATAATAAATATAGAGCATATCATTTTCTACAATAGCTCCAGTAGGAAAACACACATTGTTTACTTCTCCTTTAAGTTCCCATTCTTTTTCAGGATAAAACAACGGATAGGGTAGCCTGGCAATTTCTTTCTGTGGGTTTTTTAGATCGAGCAAAGCAGCACAAGCAGAATATACATACCCTTTTACTGTATCATGCACACCATGATAAATCAGTAACCAGCCATCTTCAGTTTCAATTGGGGGGCAACCACCGCCTAAATAACTCACTTCGTGGTCATATCTTGGTGATAACACAACGTACTCATCAAAATGAGAAAAATAGTTTTGCCAAAATTCAGTTGTTAAATCTTCTAGTTTTTCAGTCTTAACCACAATTTGAAGATCTGGTTTAATACGATGTAAGAACCAAAACTTATTATCAATTTTTCTTGGAAAGAATATCAAATTTTTATCCCATAAAAATGTTTTCCTATCCTGGCGATCATGACTTTTTTGATAATCGTTAAACCGAACATATTTTTCATTTACAATTCCGTCTACTTCTGTAAAGTGTTTAAACTCTTCGTACGTTATTTTTGGAACAAGAATTCCATGTTTTTGCCAATGCACTAAATCGGTTGAAGTAGCTAAAGCACCCAAAGCATTTATACCATCAAAAGCGGTGTAGGTAAGATAAAATATACCTTCAATTTCTACAATTCGGGGATCTTCTAAACCCTGAAATTCATAGTCGGCTTGAGGAATAAGCAAAGGAACATTGTTCCGAGTTTCTACCTCCATTGGAGCAGATAGTTTACAATAGCCAATAGTAGAGTAATTATCTTTTGTAACCGCCCTGTAAAATAAATGAATGGCATTGTTCACTTTTATTACTGCCGGATTTAAAACACCTTCACACTCAAAGGTGTTAGTAGTTTTACCAAGTATTATGCCTAGCTTATTTACAGTAATCATGTTATGAATTTTAGGGTACTATTTTTGCATTATTTTTTTCTAGTTTTGATATTTTTATTTTTTCAGCAAACTTTTGCATTTCTAATTGTAGAGATTCAAGATATTGTTTGCAAGCTTCATCGCTTATTTCTGCTTCGTTATAAGACAATATCAAGGGTGTTTCAAGGAGTAAAGTATATAGTTCTGGATATTGATTTTGAATATTTATTGTTGTTTCAAATATTTCTTGTATTAATATTTTGGTAGTAGGTTTCATATATGTTAATGGCAGAATTACACTTACAATTGTGTAGATAAATTATTGACTTGCACCCTTATTTTATGTAATCATACATGTTGGTACCCTGATACAACTGAACTACATATATTTATTACTAATCCACAATTTTAGGTTTCTAGTGATCATGTTTTATCTATGGAAGAAAATAAAGCATGAATGATTTTATATTGGGCAAACTTTTTCTAAGCTAATTTATTTATTAGTAAAATGTTTTGTTGGTATTATATACATCGGGATGTTACTGTGCTTAATTAATTTGTGTGCTGTACTTCCAAGAAAAATTTCTTCAAAACCATTTCGGCTATGTGTACCCAAAATAATTAAGTCGTATTTATTTGTTTTTGCAGTTTCTAAAATTGAGTCGGCTATATCTCCATGAACAATTAAAGTTTGTATACTATCGTCCTTTAAATGAAGTCGAGTTTTCTCTAAAAAAAGGGTTGCTTCTTTTGTTATTCCCTCTACAGCATTTATACTTAAAAAATCGGTATTCACAAATCCTCCAAAGCCCATTATTGGGTCGTAAATAGATGATGAATAATACAGTACATTTTCTATTACATGCAATAAAACTATTTCTGCATTCATAGCTTTGCCAAGTGCATACCCTAGCTCTGCTACTTTTTGTGCAGGTGGGGCGTAATCTAGTGCTATTAATATCTTTTTCATAATTTACGATATTTTAATATATTGTAACAAAAGAAGTTTGTGTACTATTACTTTTCAATAATAAAGCGTTGTATTAGATTTTTATAAAAAGTTCATCTTTTTCTCTTCTTATCTTTTTTAGGTTTACCAAATAATCATTAAATGGGTCTCTATAACCCAACGTCATTAATACAGTACTTTGCAAGCCTTTGTGTTTTAAGTTAAGCAAATCATCTAACAGTTGTTTATCAAAGCCTTCTATTGGGGTGCTGTCTATTTCTTCCTCAGCAGCTGCTACTAAGCCTATGCCTAAGGCAATATAAGCTTGTTTCGAACTCCAAACCACATTATCGGAATCGCTATTTTTTAACAATGATTCCATGTATTCCTTTAGTGACTTTAAGCTATCAACAGTAACATTTCTTTCTTTAGCAATTTGGTTTACATAGATATTTATTTTTTCAATTGTTACTTTATCCCAAGCTGCAAATACCAGCAATGCCGATGATTCTGTTATTTGTGGTTGCATCATTGCAATTGGTTTAATTTTTTCTAACATCGCTTTATCTTCAATAATTAAAACAGAATAAGGTTGTAAACCGAACGATGATGGTGCTAAAGAAATGGCATCTAATATGATATCCATTTTTGTTTGTGGAATTTTTGTTCCATTCATTCTTTTTGTGGCGTATCGCCAATGCAATGAGTTGATGATTGACATGTATTAATTTATTAAGTGTGAGCGTAAAAACCAAGCCATTTTTTCATGGGTTTCCATTAGCCCAGTTATAAAGTCGCTATTGCCTGTATCGTGATAATTAGTAGCAAAAGATTTTATGTGTTCACGTAAAATGATAATAAGGCTTTGGTGATCGCCTAAAAGTTCTACTATAAAACCTTGGCTGTCGTTTTGTTCATTAGTTTGTTCACTCATATGTGTTAAACTTAAATACATTTTTAATGTAGCTGGTGCATAATGACCAATTGAACGAATGCGTTCGGCAACACTATCAATAATTTGATCTAATTGCATGAATTGTGTTTCAAAAAATTTATGCTTTTCAAAAAAATCTTCGCCTTCAATATTCCAGTGAGCATTTTTCGTTTTAATATATAGAACTGTCTCATCTGCTAAAATTTTAGATAGTTCTGTAGCAACTGCTTGTCTATTGGTGTCAGTTATTCCTATGGCTGTTTTCATGTTTTATTGTTTTAAGTATTTTTTTAATTTAATTATTTGCCTTCTTTACTATTTTATTACTAAATAATAAAATTGGGGGAACTTCTGTATTATAATCTGGTTTTGTATAAGCCACCTAATTAATTATTTAAATAGTACGAATGTTTAGTTTTTCATTTATAGTAGCAATATCAGCTGTTGTGTTTGCTTAAACATCAATTAGCTTTTATTTGTCTTTACTAATAATTTTTTCAACAGTGTAAAGGTGTATTTTTAACCTAGGGGATATGTTATACAATTAACTGAAAGAGTTGTATAATTTTAGTACTTATTTTTAGTTTACACTTTAATTCTTCCATCTTCCATTTCAATTATTCTATGTGTATTTTTAGCAAAATCATTATCGTGTGTAACAATTAATAATGATTGATTATATACTTCTGCTAATTCTTTAAATGTTGCAAACACGATATCACTATTTTTTTTATCCAAATTTCCAGTAGGTTCATCGCCCATAATAATTAATGGACTGTTAATTAGTGCCCTTGCAATTGCTACCCTTTGTTTTTGACCACTACTGAGCTGATTGGGCATTTTTAAAGCTTCATTTTGTATGCCAAGAATTTTCATTTTTTCAGAAGCGTCATGTTCAACTTCTGCTTTATTTTTTTTGTTTAGTTTTAGGCCTGGCAACATTACATTGTTAATATTATTAAACTCATTTAGTAAGTAATGAAATTGAAATACAAATCCAATTTTTTCGTTTCTTACTAAAGCCAACTCAGCATCCTTTTTATCTTTCATTGAAACACCATCAATACTTAAATTGCCAGTATAGCTAGTATCCATAGTAGAAAGAATATATAATAAAGTAGATTTACCACAACCCGATTTTCCAATTATAGAAACAAATTCTCCGTTATTTATGGTAAGGTTAACTTCATTTAAAACCTTAATCTCTGTTGGTTCATAAAATGATTTGCAAATGTTTTGTGCTTCTATAATTTTTTTAGTTTCCATTATTTGCCTCTTATAATATCTACAGGATCAATTTTACTTGCTTTTTTTGATGGAAAATATCCAGCCATATAGGTAGTAATTAACGAAAAGATTGCACCTGTTACATAAAACATTGGATTGTTACTAACTGGATACGTTTTTACTTTAGGCAATGATGCTGTGCTAAACGGAATCGTAGAAATAATGGCAGATAATCCAAATCCAAAAAGAAGACCTAGTAAACCCCCAAGTATGCCAATAGTTAAAGCAATTAGTATAAAAACTGTTTTTACATCTTTACCAGAAAAACCTGTTGCTTTTAAAATAGCAATTGAATCCATTTTTTCATAAATCATCATATTTAAAATATTATAAATTCCAAAGCCAGCTACAATCAGTAAAGTAATGCCTACAGCATAAGATATTAAAGTTCTAACAGAGCTGCCAGTTTCAAATTGAGCATTAGCCGTTTGTATATCGATAGCTTCTGTGGCAAATAGCTTTTTATAATTTTTAGCAATATTTGGAGCTTTATTGATATCGTACAATTTAAGTTGTATGTCGGTAATATAACTATTGGGTTTGTTTAATAGTTTTTGGGTGGTAGCCAATGAAGTAAAGCTTTGCACTTTGTCTAACTCTTCCATACCAGATTGAAAGAAGCCAACTACTTTTAATGGATATTGATTACCTGTAATACTAGTTATTTGAATGTTGTCATTAAGTTGTACCAACATTTTTTTTGCTACTCCTATTCCAAGAATTATACTATTGGGTGTATTTTTTAATTTTTCAGTTGTTCCTGTTGTGGTATAATCTCTAAAAGCAAACAATTTATTTTCGGCATCTACATCAATACCATTAATTACGCCTGTTAAGCTAATATTACCCAAATTGTAAAATATTGGAACAACTAACTTAGGAGCCACTCCAATAACATCTACATCTTTTCTTAAATAGTTAATAATAGCCTGACTATTTTTTATGGATAATATATCTGCTTTTGGTTTTATGTTTTGTATAAAATTATAAGAATTCGAAAATTCAGTTCCCATATTTATTGGTTGTATTTTTGAAGGCAACACTTCGTTGTACAACCTAATATGGGGTGTTCGGCTTAAAATTAAATTATCTAATAACTCATTTAATCCAGCCATGAAACTGAGAAGCCCTATAAACATGGTAATACTAAATGTTACGCCAAAGGCAGCTACCATAGTTTGCTTTAGTCTAGCTTTTAGCAATGAAATTGAAATGCTGGTTATGAGTCTAATGTTCATTTGGGCGGCAGTATTAGTTGGTCGTTTTTATCAATGCCAAAGAGAATTTCTATCATTTCAAAATCTTTTATCCCTGTTTTAACAATTCTTTCTTTACCTGAACTAAGTACTACAATAGAATCATTCTTTAAATATGTTCTTGGTATGAGTAAGGCATTTAATTTTGATTTAATCAATATATTGGCTTCAAAAGAAATAGCTGGGTAAAGTAAAATTGGCGGTTTAGTAAACAAAGCTTCAATATTGAATGTTCTACTTTGTACATTCATGAAGGGGTTAATTTTTGTAACTGTAGCACTAAAAACACTATCCTTATAACTATTTAAAACAACAAACACATGCATACCAAGTTGTATCGAAACAATATCGTATTCATCTACCAGCATTTCTAAAATATACAACTTATTATCTCCTATAATTGCAAGTGGTGCTTGAGGTGTAACTAATTCGCCTTTAGTAGTATTTATTTGAAATACTTTACCGTTTATGGTACTTTTTACTATAAAATCATTTGTGTTTTTATTACTTATTTGCAAGTTATTTTGTGCCTGCTGCGACAAAAAAATTATTTGCTTATTAAGGTCGTTGTACTTTTGCAAAGCCGATGTGTAGCTTACTTTTGCATTTGAAAACGCCAGTTGTTTTAGTTCTAATTCTACTTTCGATCCTATGCCTTCATTCCATAAATTTTTTTGTCGGCTATACATCAATTCATCGCTACCCATTTTTTGTTTGGCTAAACTCACAAGCAATTGTGCTTCTTGTAGTTTGCCTTTATTAAAATTTAATGCATTAAAATTAGAAGAGAGTTCTGCATTTTTTTCCAGTAATTGTTGCGATTCATTAGCTAATACAAATAGAGGGGTACCAATATTTACAGTTTCGTTTTCTACAACTAGCACAGCTTCTACAATACCGCTAACTGTAGAAAATACTTTGTACTGATTTTGACTTTTTATATTACCAGAAGCATATACAGATTCTGTTATTTTTTTTACTATTGGTTTAATAGTAGTAACTTTTTTACTACAACTAAATAATAAAACAAATATTGGTAATATGCTAATTTTCATACATTCAGTTATAGCACTTTATTCTTAAAATATAGTCCAACAAATGCAATTTGCTCTTTGTCCGTCATTTTATCGGTAGCTTTAGTATCAATTTTAATATTTTTAAAATGGCTATCGTTCAATATATAATTATGTAATTCAAGTTTTGCATCTGTTGGTCCAAATAGTAACACCCGGTTATAATTCAAAATTTCTTTGCCTATTTTTTTATAATATTTTTCTTGCTGTTGATGCTCTTTGTGGTGCATACCACTTTCACTATGATTAAATGTTTCAATTTTCGTTTCATAGGTAAATTCCGATTCAATTGTTTGTGTAATTAAACCCTCGTTAAGGTCAATTAAATTTGCTTTGGAATGGTTTAACCATACTCCAAGACTTTTTGTTTGTACCATAATTATTTTTTTTAATTTAGAAACAAAACTCAAGAATAAAAAATACTAGATTGTTACATAATTAAAATAAATAATTGTAAAATTTGGTCTAAATCCAAATCGCTATTCAAACATTTTAGATACGATACTTATATTAATTCTATCCAATCCCATCCTAAGATTTCTTCATCTTACCAATTACAATATTTAAATACTATACTGCCTGTGTTAACTATTGAGCCAACTAGTGATGCTTACATTACATTAACAACAACACTTAATAAAAAATAATAAGAATAATGCAAATAATTATCAATATTCTATAATATAAAAAGCCTCTAATCAAATCACTTTTGTATTTCAAAAATAAAAATTACAAAATGAAAAAATTATTTCTTCTTATATGCATTGCATCTGCATTAAACACGAATGCACAAACAGTTGACAAAAAATGGAATATTGGTTTGCATGCTGGCTTAAGTCAATACAATGGCGACATTGCCAACGATTTTTACAAAACCGATATGGGAACATTTTGGGTGGGTGGATTTTCAATTTCAAGATATTTAGGGGAGCATTTTGCACTTGACTTTGTAACACATAAAGGACGTATTGGCGTTGAAAGACCAAAAGGCCTTTTTAGATCTAGCTTTACATCTGCGTTATTAAATATCAGGTATAATTTATTAGGGAGCAGTGCTGTTGTTAATCCTTATTTATTTGTTGGGGCTGGTTCTATTTTATTTGATAAAAATATTGATTTAGGAAAAGAAAATCTTGCTAAAAAGCTCGACTTTGCTGCACCCTCTTTTGGTACTGGATTAAACATTAAACTAGGACCCACACTAAATTTTAATATTCAAGAAACCTTTATCAATTCTAATACCGATGCAAGAGATAGAGTTAGTAATGGTGGTGGAAACGATATGTATCTATTTCATACAGCTGGTTTAACTTTTAATATGGGTAAAAAGAAAGATGCTGATAAAGATGGTGTGTCTGATCGTTTAGATAAATGTCCTAATACGCCAACAGGTGTAGCAGTTGATAACAAAGGTTGCCCACTAGACAGAGACAATGATAATGTAGCTGATTATGTAGATGCCTGCCCAGATATTGCTGGTGTTGTAACCTTAATGGGTTGCCCAGATAGAGATGGTGATGGAATAGCTGATAAAGATGACAAGTGTCCTGATGTTAAAGGCAATATGCTAATGAAGGGTTGCCCAGATAAAGATAACGACGGCATTACCGACAGTGAAGACAGATGCCCGGATATTGCTGGATCAAAACAAATGAATGGTTGCCCCGATTCAGATAAAGATGGTGTTGCAGATATTGACGATAAATGTGCAAATACAAAACTTGGTTATAAAGTTAACACGAATGGTTGTGCATTAGATAACGATAATGATGGCATTGTAAACGAAGAAGATCGTTGCCCAAATGCCGTTGGACCACAAAGTTTAAGAGGCTGCCCAGATGGTGATGGTGATGGTATTGCAGATATTGATGATCGTTGCCCAAAAGTTAAAGGAACTATGGCTAATAAAGGTTGCCCAGAAATAACTAAAGAAGATGTAGTTAAAATAACAAAAATTGCTAAGAAACTTTTCTTTGAAAATAATAGTGCAAAATTGAAAGTTGCTTCACTTGTGCAATTAGACGATTTAGTTTTAATTTTAAACAGATATGAACTTGCCAATTTAGTTATCGAGGGCCATACAGATTATGTAGGCAAAGAGGATGCAAATATTATACTTTCTCAGAAACGTGTTGAATCGGTAAAAAATTATTTAATTCTTAAAGGTATTAATGAAACAAGATTAACTGCAGTTGGTTTTGGGGAGTCAATGCCTATTGCAGATAATAAAACATCACTTGGACGTGCTAAGAACAGAAGAGTAGAATTAAAAACATCTTATTAAAAGTTTTATTTTATTTTCTTGAATTGGCATATTACCAAGCTAAGCTGTCTCGAACGAGACAGCTTTTTTTATTTAATTTATGTAAACAAAAGATGGAGTGTTTTTTAATTTACAAGGTTTTCAACAACCATAAAGTGTTCGAGCAGGAATAATGGGTAGCTAATGATAAGAAGAAAGAATTATATAAAACTATACAAAATTTATGTAACTACAATGCTATAGTTAACTACAATTTTACCTATGTTTAAAATTACTTTATTTACTTGTTTAACTACCGTTTTTCTATGTTCGAGCTGTAGTAATACTAAACAAAAAATCAAGCCTATACTTATTCAATCATTTGATTCCTCTTACCTCAGTGTGTTTTTTGAACGTTATTCAATTAAGAAAGATGAGCAAGAAAATATTCAAGCCTTTTACGACAGCACAAAAAATAGTTTTATTTGGTTGAATGAATTAGGATTAAATACACATGCAATTAATTTTATTGCATTGCTAAATGATGAAGACAGTTTGCAAAAAATAACAAATAAATCTAATAAACAAAATCTTCAGATCTTGTATCAAACTGTTTTTAATAATAAAAGTTTTAATATCAAAGATACTACGGCTATTAATTTAGAGCTTTTATTAACGATAGGCTTTTTTAACTATGCACAACAACATTGGGAAGGAATCAGCCAGGTAAAGATTGAACAAGCGGGTTGGTTTATTTCTAAAAATAAGGTTTCTTTAATACAACGTTTAAACTTGTGTATAAAAAATGATACAACTAAAAGTGCTATATACAAACCAGTATATCGTCAATACAACTTATTAAGTAATACGCTCAAAAAATATACAGTGTTTGAAAAAAACGGCACTTGGCTTAGCAATTTAATGGCTGCAAAAACCGGAGATACCTCTGTAAAAGTTGGATTACTAAAACAACAGCTTTTTTTATTAGAAGATTTGGTATTAAACAATAATACCAATGTGTTTGATGAAGCACTTGAAGTTGCAGTTAAAAAATTTCAACACAGATTTGGTATAACTGAAGATGGAATTGTTGCTGGAAAAACTTTACGTGAATTAAATGTACCTCTGAAACAAAGAATTGAACAATTGGTAATTAACATAGAACGTAGTAAGTGGATGCCCATTGAGCAAATGGGTGATTATCTGGCAGTAAATATTCCAGACTTTAAATTATTAGTTTACAATAACGATCATCTCGAATGGAGTTGTAATGTTGTTGTTGGTAAATCAACAGTTTCTAGTAATACTATTATTTTCAACGATCTATTAGAAAATATAGTTTTTAGCCCATACTGGAATATTCCATCTAGTATTCTGTTTAAAGAAACATTGCCATCCATTAACCGAAATAGTAATTATTTAAACAGCCACAACATGGAAATTATTGATGAAAATAATACAGTTATTCCCCTCTCAGCAATAAAGCAAAATCAATTGGGTAAAAACTTTCCCTATAACATAAGACAAAGACCTGGAAAAAACAATGCCCTTGGATTAGTAAAGTTTTTGTTTCCTAATAATTACAATATTTATATGCACGATACACCAGAAAAGTCATTATTTGATGAACCAAACAGAATGTTTAGCCATGGCTGTATTAGAGTGGAAGAGCCAATAAAACTTGCAAAATTTTTATTAAGAAAAGATAATAGTTGGAGCGAAGAAAAAATTATAACCGCAATGAATGCAAATAAAGAAATGTATGTAAAATTAAATGATAAAATACCAGTATATATTACTTACTTTACTGCTTGGGTGGATAGAGCTGGAAACGTGAATTTTAGAGATGATATTTATGGCCATGATGTTAAAATGAAACAATTTCAATTTTAATTTATTAAATGCTTAACCATTATTAAGTTACGTTAAATTCATACAAATACAAGTGTAGTAGCGTATTGAATAAATAAAAAGCAAGTAAATCTATACAAGACCTGGATATAATATTTCTTTTAGTGATTTATTATTGCTAACCAAAATAGGTGATTTTAAAGACTTAGGATTAATTATTGTCTGCTTGATAAAACATTTATAGGAAACATTTCTATTGAAAGATTGTAGCTGCCTTAAATTAATAGTTAAAAATATATTGCTTCACAAACATTATTTTCAAAACAAACTAGCTTCTTGGGTTTGGCAACAATCTGAACTATAATATGTGAATGATGCAATTATGAGCCCCCATATTGTAACAACTACAACTAACCCTTCACAGAACTTTGCATTGTAAAAATTTCTTTACAGATTAAACTATAAAAATGAAAAAAATTATTTTAACAATGTTAGCACTTGCTTGTATTATTGGTAATGCTATTGCACAATCAAAATCTAGTAGTAAAAGCAATATTAAATTGGGTGTAAAATTAGGTGCTAATTACTCAAATGTATTTGATGAAAAAGACAATAGTTTCGAAGCAGATTCTAAATTTGGATTAGCCGTTGGCGGCTTTGCATCCATTCCTTTTGCACAGTTTTTTGCTTTTCAACCAGAGATTTTATTTTCTCAAAAGGGATTCAAAGGAACAGGAACCTTTCTTGGTAGTTCATATAAGTTTACAAGAACAACAAACTTTATAGATATTCCTTTATTGTTGGTTATTAAACCAAGTCAAAACTTCTCATTAGTTGTTGGACCTCAATATGCTTTTTTATTAAATCAAAAAGATGAATTTACAACTTCATCTACAAGTGCAGCACAACAACAAGAATTTAATAACGATAACATTCGAAAAAATATTTTAAGCGTATTAACTGGTTTTGACGTTACTGGAAAAAATATTGTATTTGGTGCTAGAGTTGGATGGGATGTTCAAAATAATAATGGAGATGGTACGTCATCAACACCAAGATATAAAAATGTTTGGTATCAAGCTACCATTGGTTTTGTGTTATAAAAATTAATAAATAGAAAAAATTAAACAAATTATTATGAGTCCTAAAATTGGTCTTGCCGAAAAAGATTTACATAAAAGTATACAGCTGCTCACCGTTGTACTATCAGATGAAATGACATTGTACATTAAGACACGTAAATTTCATTGGAACGTATTTGGAGAAAGTTTTATGGAACTGCATAAGTTATTTGAAAGCCAATATAAGGAGCTTGAAGAAATTATTGATTTAGTAGCAGAACGTATTAGCAAATTAGGCGGAAAAACCATTGGTACAATGAAAGAATTTACTAAACACTCTAGGCTCAAAGAAGTGCCAGAAAAATATCCCACACAAAAGGAAATGTTGAAAGAATTGTTAAGCGATTATGAGACAGTCATTGTTCAATTAAGAAAGGACATTGATATAAGTAGTTCTAAAAATAATGATGCTGGAACAACCGATTTTTTAACAGGTATTATGTTAGAACACGAAACTACAGCCTGGGTTTTAAGAAGATATTTGAACTAGTTTTTAAATAAATACAGCACCAAATAAAACAAATAATATGAAACAAACAATTTTAACAGTTGTAATTGCAGCTGCCATTGCAACAATAAGTTTTACTAGTTGTTCAAGTTCTGAACAAAAAGTTGAAAATGCTGAAAATAAGGTGGAAGATGCTAAAGAAAACCTAAAAGAAGTAATTAAAGATTCAAGCATCGCAGCACAAAAGGCTGCTACTGCCGAAGAATGGAAGATGTTTAAGAATGTTGCCGAAGTAACAATTAAAAACAACGAAATTAGGATTAACAATTTAAGAGCTAAAATTAAAAATGGTGGTGTAGCAGCAGATGTTGTTTATGCTCAAAAAATCGAAAATCTCAAACAACAAAATAATAATTTAAAAGCTAAGATTGATAAATACGAAAAAAACTATACCGATTGGGAGTCTTTTAAAAATGAATTTAACCATGACGTAGAAGGTCTTGGAAAAGCATTTAAAGACCTAACAATTAAAAATAAAAATTAATTTACCAATATATAAAATAAAGAGGCGTGTTTTACAAATACGCCTCTTTTAATAGGTTTAAAAAAGTGAGCTATTTAAAATTATTCTCCATTTTTTAGTTGTCCAATAACAATTATAAAAACCAAAAACAGTATAGCTTTTACCAATAGTTAAAATTATTGATATTTAATTTATACCTCTTGTAAAACTGACTTCGGAGTAAATTGAAATAACAAATAAAATATTTAATTTTTACTCACAATAAAAAACATGCCTTGAAAAATACCTATCATCACACAGAGAGAATCTTTGAAAAAATAACTTCATTTATTACAAGTATTCTTAGTAATTCAATCACATTCATCATAGTATTTGGTATTACTATCTATTGGTTTTGTAACAAAGAATTTTACACACAGGGTATTCATAATTTTATTCGTGATATTATTCAAGGCGTTTCTTTTTTGTGTCTATTCATTATTCAAAAAACATTCAGTCGTTTTTCAGCTTCGTTGAATTTAAAAGTAAATGAATTAGTTGCATCTCATAAACCAGCCAACAATGCTGTGCTAAATGCTCATGAAAAAACTGAAATGGAAATAATTGAGTTATCGAAAGAATATTCTGAAATGGCCGAACTTGCCGAAGATAAAGATCCTAAAATCTAAAGCAGTATAAATCATGTTAGATAGAATAGATGACGTAGATTTTAAAAAATATACTCAATCCCCCTGCTAATCTCAAAATAAATAACTTGATTACATATTTAAGGAAAGGAGAAATTAATATGGCGTAAAAATGTGTTTAATAAGCACATTATGTATTGATGTAAAAATGGGAAGACCTTTGTAAACGTTTGTAAAAGTTAAAGCATAATACTAATATTCATAAGAATTTGATTTTTATTTGGGTTATTTTTTGTTTGAATTCTGCCTCCCTAGAGGCAGTTTTTTTTATATCACATGCGAAAATTATGTGAATCATGTAATACATATTTTAAATTATGCAACAACAACGTATTTAAAACTTTGCAACTTTGAAGTCAGACCCTTACTCATATAAACACATCATCATTGACTCCAAAAACAATATTGAAAAAAACAGCAAAAGTGCTTTTGTACATTCTTTGTTTTGTGCTGTTCATTTTTGCTGCTGTTGCTGTACTGCTTAATACAAATTACGGAAAAAAAATTGTTAGAAATAAAGTGCAAACCTATTTGCAAGAGAAAATCAAAACAAAATTTATAATCGGTTCTATTGATTATAGTTTTCCTAAAAGTGTTGAAATTGGAAACATTTATATAGAAGATTTACAAAATGACACATTGCTGTATGGTGAACGGATAACGGTGGATGTAGATATGTTTAACTTGCTGTGGAGTGAGGTGTACATTCGAAAAGTTGAACTTAAAAACATAAAGGCAAATATATCAAGAACTGCAAATGATTCTACATTCAATTTTCAATTCTTAATTGATGCTTTTGCAACTAAGGAGGTTAATACCGATACTACCACAACTAAAATTATTTTAAAACAATTGACATTAAATGGATTTTCGTTAAACTTCATAGACAAATATGCTGGCAATATTTTTTCAACAACAATCAAAAAATTAGATATCACGGTTGATACATTTAAACCTGATAAATTATTATTTGCCATAAATAAGTTTAGAGTAGATGGTATTAATTTCTCAATGCAGTCTTATGTTACAACACATTCTTCAATATTTACCAAAGAAGATTCATCAAATAATAATTTACAGTTTACAGTAAATAAATTTGAATTAACTAACACAAATTTTCAATTTGACGATAATCAATCACCTCGCCAAAAAGAAGGATTTGATGCGTTACACATCAATGCAAAAAATATACAAGCAAATGCAAAGAATATTTTTTATTCTGCTAATAGTACAACAGCAATCATTAACCAATTTGCATTTAATGAACAAAGTGGTTTTGTAGTTGATACCACACATGCAAAAATTGTTTATAGCCAAAACGGAATTAGGGCAACTGAGCTATATATTAAAACACCAACAAGTGTTTTACAAAATTCATTACAACTTCATTATGCCGATATTTCACAAATATTAACCCATCCAAAGAATACAACTTTAGCAGCAACATTAAAGAATACTACTATTTCTGTAAATGATATTTATACTTTAATGCCTTCTATTAAAAAGTATTTGCCGGTAAATAAATTTCAAAATGATATTATCAATATCAATACTGAAATATCTGGAAACTTAGAACAATTAAATATACCATACTTCCAGTTGCAGGGATTGTCTGGCAGTTCTGTAAATGCCAAAGCAATTTTATACAAAGTAACAGATTCACTACAATTATCTTACGATATTACAGTTTTCAATTCGTATATTTTAAAAAATGATTTAACAAAATTTCTTCCAAACAACAATTATGTTGACCAACTTTCCGTTGATTTAAGTTTTACTACTCACTTAAAAGGAAACACAAAAAATAGCATTATTGATATAAATGTAAAGAGCAATGTGTTTACGTTTAATGGAAAAGCTGATTTGAAAAATATTGATAATACTAAATCTATTACATATAATATTTCAATAGTTGATGGAAGTGTTGAAAAAAGTTTTATCACCAAGTTTATTCCTGCAAATTCCATTCCATCTTCTATACACTTACCCAAAACTATCTTATTTAAAGGCTATGTAAAAGGAGATATAAATAATGTGCAACCAGATTTAATTTTAAATGGAACGTACGGAATGATAACAGCAAAAGGGTATGTATATAATTTTCAAAAGATTAATACAGCTAAGTATGATATTCATTTTACAACCAAAGATTTTGCTATGGGAAAATTATTATCACAAGATAGTTTGTTGGGCAATGTAACTTTATCTGCAACAGCAAAAGGAGTTGGTTTTGACTATAAAAAAATGCACGCTGCTTTCAATATCCAAGTGCAAAGTGCATCTATAAAAAATTATGCTTACAAGAACGTCGACTTAAATGCCAATCTAGTCGGAGGAAAGATTTCATCTAATGGTAGCATTAATGATGCTAACCTACAAATGCAATTTGTTGCAACAGCAAATCTTTCAGACGTATATCCATCTGCAGTTGAAGCTATCATTACAGTGGATACCTTGCAATTAAAACAACTTAATTTATATAATGACACATTAAATGCTTCATTTAAAGTTTTTCTAAAGGGAAATGATTTGAATCCTAAGAAGTTGAACCTTTATGCATTAGTTGATTCATCTAAATTAACCCTAAAGAATAAAAATTATTTACTAGATTCTATTACATTTAATGCATTAATTTCTAGTGGAAAAAATGATATTACCTTAAACTCACCTTTATTAGATTTAGTAGCTAGTGGAAGTTTTGACTACGATAAAATTTATCAATCTTTATTGCAATACATTGATACATATTACGATGTCGTATCAACACAACATATAAATTTACCTCCTCAACAAATTGCAATAAATGGCTTAATAAAAAAGCATCCATTGCTTACAGATATAGTGCAAGGTTTAACATATCAAGACATTCATTTTGATGGAAAATATAACTCCAAAGGTGGGGATAGTTCTTTAAATTTTATTAGTTCAATTCCAAAACTTTCATATCAATCTCTTTTAATTGATAGTGGCCATATCAACATAACTTCTATTAACAACCAAATTAATTATGCAGTTGAATTTGCCAAGCTAAATTTTAATAGAAATACTTTTTATGCTAGTAGTGTAAATGGGGTTATAGTTAATGATAGTTTGCATATTGTGGCATTAACCAAAGACAAAAAAAATAACGACCAGTTCAAAATTGGAGCCTCAGTTATAGCAAAAGAGAAAACATATTCTGTCTCATTCAAAAATGATTTGCTGATTAATTATCAAAAATGGAATGTATCTACCACTAATAAAATCAGCTATTCACCACAAGGAATTTTAGTAAAAGATTTCTTTGTACAAAATGGTAAATCAAAAATTGCTGCTAATAGTAAAACCAATCTTTTTAATAGCTCAATTGATGTTGATATTATCAATTTTGATATAAAAGATATTACCTCCATTGCAAATACAGATACATTAATTGCTGCTGGAGTTATTAATGGAAAAATTAATGTTAGCAGTTTCGAAAAGAAATTGCCTGCATTTGTTGGAAATTTTTCAGTTGATAGCTTTCAGTTTATGCAGCAATCCATTGGTAATTTAAAATTTTCCGCTAAAAATGAAACAGATAATTCCATCAATGCTAGTTTAGAATTAACGGGTAATGAAAATGTCGCTAATGTAAAGGGTTATTACTATTTGAACAATGAAGAAAAACAATTTGATGCAGATTTAAATTTGCAACGCCTAAATATGGCAACTTTACAGGCATTTACAGATGGCAATATTACAAAATCTTCAGGCAATATTAATGGAGCTATACAAGTATCAGGAAACTTTAAAGAACCTAAATGGAATGGCAACTTAAATTTTGATTCGACCAAATTTACAGTTGTACAAACTGGGGTTCCTTATAAAATACATAAACAAAAAGTTGTTTTAAATTATCCAATTATCAGCTTCAACAAATTTACTATTAATGATACTGCAAGCAATGCCATGACTATTGATGGTAATATAAAAGCACAATCTATAACTCTATATGATTTTTCATTAGCCATTCGTTCAAGAAATTTCACACTTATAAATACACCAAAAGCAATGGCAAGTACTGTGTATGGTTTCGCAGCTGCAAATGCCAACATCAACATAAATGGCAATACTGTTAACCCAGACATTGAAGGTAATATTACTTTGAATAATAAAAGTGATGTAACCATTGTTTTGCCAGAACAAAACATTAATAAAGATGCTGCTAAATCTGTAGTACGATTTATTGACAGAGATACATTTGCATTACCACAAAAAGTAGCTTTTACTCCAGCACTGCTTGAAA
Organism: Chitinophagaceae bacterium; assembly: GCA_031429335.1. Classification (GTDB taxonomy): domain Bacteria; phylum Bacteroidota; class Bacteroidia; order Chitinophagales; family Chitinophagaceae; genus UBA1930. The sequence continues at coordinate 50,453 of JANOZK010000114.1, forward strand.
AACAAAGTGTTGCAAAGTTTATAAATTATAATTTAAACATCACCATTAATAAAAGTTCTTCGCTAACAATTATTATAGATCCTTCAAGTGGTGATGAATTAAAAGTGCAAGGCGATGCACAGTTAAATGCTGGAATAGATCCTGGTGGTAATATTGTGTTAGCAGGAAATTACGCTTTAAAAAATGGCTACTATGTTTTAAATTATCAGTTTTTGAAAAAGAAATTCAATTTGCTAGAGGGAAGTACCATTGCCTTTTCTGGCTCACCAATGGATGCACAAGTTGATATTACTGCTGAATATATAGCCAATACATCGGCGGCTAACTTGTTAGAAAATGAAGTAGGCCAAATGGATGTAAAAATGGCAAACACATTTAAACAAAAAATTCCTTTTAGAGTGTTGTTATATTTAAAAGGAAATTTAAAAAAGCCTGTCATTAGTTTTGATATTCAACTGCCTGATGAAAGTGCTAACCTGCCTATTAGTAGAGAAATAAGAACCACTATTGAAAATAAATTAACTCAAATAAGAGCTGATGTTGCAGTAACGAATAAGGAAATATTTTCGCTATTATTATTTGGCAATTTTGTTGGTGAACAAAGCACCGATTTTTTTAAAGGCAATGGCACGAGCATTGATAATGTTGCAAGAGAAAGTGTTAGTAAATTTTTATCAGCCGCATTAAATCAAATTGCATCAGATCTATTTAAAGGCATTGATGTTGATTTGAATTTGAACAGCTATCAGAATTTTAGTACTGGCGATGCACAGCAAAGAACTGATTTAAACATTGCAGTTACAAAAAGTTTTTTAGACAATCGTTTAACAGTTACTGCTGGTAAAAACTTTGGTGTTGAAGGACAGGATGCTGGTGCAAAAACTGTGCAACAAAATAGCAGTTCGTTTCCTGATATTACCTTAAACTATAAATTATCTCGTGATGGCAAATATGCCATTCGAGCATTTAGGAAAGATCAGTTTGAAGTAACTGTTGATGGCTATGTTGTTGAAACAGGTGTTGCTTTTGTGGTAACCTTCGACTATGATAAATTCAATGAACTGTTTAAGAAAAAGAAGAAAAGAACAAAAAAAATAACAGTTGAAAATGAGTAAACACATTTTATATATTTTTTTTATCTTGCTCCTTGTAAGTAGTTGCAGTGTGAAAAAGTATTTGCCTGCAGGAGAAAAATTATACAGAGGTGCTACTGTTGATGTAAAAAAAGATAAAGATGTAAAAACTTCAAAAGGCACATTGAAAAAACAATTAAAAGCAGCAGCAAGACCAAGAGCCAATAAGTTCATTCTTGAACAACCTTATAAAGTTTGGTGGTGGTATGTTATTGGTGAATCAAAAAGACCAACGGGTTTAAAAGCTTGGTTTCGTAAAAAACTTGGTGAACCACCAGTGTTAAGTAGTAGTGTAACTGCAAAAAGTAATGCAGAAAATATGCAGGCTTGGTTAGAAAATAATGGGTATTTTCATAGTATTGTAAAAGGAGATACAGTTAATAAAAGTTATTTCACCAATGCAATTTATACCGCCAATGTTTCTCCTCAATATACAATTCAATCTATTACTTGGGTTAGTGATAGTTCTGCATTGTTAAAAGTACTTGAATCTAGTAAGCGGAATAGTGTTTTAAAAATTGGTAAACCTTATAGCTTAAGAGACATTGAAGCAGAACGAAGCAGATTAGATCTTCGATTAAAAACTAAGGGATATTATTTTTTTAATCCCGATTATATTATGGCTTATGCAGATAGTACTGTAGGCAATCGTACAGTAAATTTATTTTTAAATATAAAACAATCAACTCCAGGTAATGCAAAGCATCCATACACGATAAATCAAATTATGATTTTTCCAAATTATACGTTATTACTTCCACCACCAGATACAAGCAAATTTGGTATGTTAAGTTTTGATACATTGTTAATTCGTGATACAGTTCACAAATTCAAACCTGAATTATTTAAACGTATAATTACTTATCGACCAGGTAAAATATATAGTAGCAAAGACCAGAATACTACTTTAAATCGGTTGATAAATCTTGGTACATTTAAGTTTGTAAAAAATCGTTTTGCAGTAACCAAGGATACTAGTAAATATTTATTGAATGCCTACTATTATCTTACTCCAACAAAAAATAAATCATTGCAAGCAGAGATTAATGGCTTCTCAAAAGAGAATAGTTATGTGGGCTCACAAGTAAGTATCAATTGGAAAAATAGAAATACTTTTAAAGGAGCAGAACAATTGCAAATTAAGGCTTATGGTAGTTTTGAAGTATCATTTGCCGATTCATTAAAGAATACGAACAACTTTAGAATTGGCACACAAGCATCACTAACTTTTCCAAGATTTGTATTGCCCTTTTTTAGTATCCGAGAAAATAGTATGTATCCACCACGTACAAAATTTTCAACAGGCTATGAATTATTTATCAAGCAAAATTTTTACACAAAAAACATCTTTCAATTGCAATATGAATTTGATTGGAAAGAGAGTATCAATAAAGAACATCGCTTTTCACCCATTGCTATTACTTACCAAAATGCTTCCAATATTTCTGATAGTTTTTATTCAGCAGCAGCAATTAATCCTGCCTTGCTGTTAAATGTATATTCTGAAATTATACTTGGCTCTTTTTATTCCTATACACTCACAACAATAAATCCAAGAGCAAAAAATCAACTATATTTTAAAACTAGTATAGATTTAGCTGGTAACATTGCGGGGCTTATAGCTAAAGCAACAAAAGTTCGTGAAAAAACTATATTCAATGCACCATTTTCGCAGTATTTAAAATTCGATGGACAAGTTATTTACAAGAAAAAATTGACTAACAAATCAGATTGGGTAAATCAATTTCAAGTGGGTATTGGTTTACCCTATAACAATTCATCAATGCTTCCTTTTTCAAAGCAATATGTTATTGGAGGTTCAAGTTCTATGAGGGGTTTTCCAATACGTACAATAGGCCCAGGAAGTTATTTGCTTAATAGAAACGACATTAGTATTCTACAAACCATTGGTGGCGATTTTAAATTATTGTTAAATAGTGAATTGCGTTTTCCATTAGTTGCAAGTTTATCAGGAGCATTGTTTATAGATGCTGGAAACGTATGGACAAAAGACACTGCTATATTTGGCAAAGCCGGTCAATTTAAAAAAGACTTTATAAAAGAAATAGCCGTGTCTTCAGGCATGGGAATTCGTTTGGATATAAGTGTTATATTAATTAGATTAGACATAGGTATTCCATTGCGAAAACCATATTTACCTGATGGAGAACGTTGGGTTTTTAATAAAATTGAATTTGGTGACAATCAATGGAGAAGAAATAATTTGATTGTAAATATCGCTATCGGTTATCCATTTTAATTTAAGATTTGAGATGATTTATAGATTTAAATAATTTAATTTATGAAGAAAAAAGTAATTTCCGTTTACGAATTTGCAAAGCAGGTTATTGATGAATTTATTAACGATAATGCTTTGAAATATAGTGCATCACTTTCTTATTATACCCTATTTTCTATTGCTCCTCTGCTAATCATTATTATTTCAATTTGCGATGTATTGTTTAGCAAAGAAGCAATGCAAGGAGAAATTTATGGAGACATAAAAAATCTAGTAGGAAGCGATGCTGCCATGCAAATTCAAACAACTATTCAAAATGTTCATTTATCAAACGATTCTTGGATAGCAACTGTTATTGGATTTGTAACATTAATACTTGGTGCAACAGGTGTTTTTGGAGAAATTCAAGATTCACTTAACAGAATTTGGGGGCTAAAAGTAAAGCCAACAAGTGGTTGGTTTAAACTTGTGATTAATCGTCTTTTATCCTTTTCCTTGATTTTAAGTTTAGGGTTTGTATTTATGGTTTCATTAACATTAAATGCTATTGTGTTGGCAATTGGTAGTCGCATTAATGAATTTTTTTCAGGAGCCATTTATAATTTTATTCCTCTAATTGAAAACATACTTTCCTTTATTATTACCACTATAGTTTTTGCAGCAATATTTAAAATACTCCCCGATGCAAAAATTAAATGGAAAGATGTAATTGTAGGAGCCATGTTTACAGCAATACTTTTTGTGCTGGGTAAATTTTTGATTGGCTATTATTTATCTACAAGCAAATTAAATACAATGTATGGTGCAGCTGGTTCCATCATCATTATTTTATCTTGGACGTATTATAGTTCTGCAATTTTATATATGGGAGCAGAGTTTACAAAAGTTTATACCTTGAAATTTGATAGAAGAATAGCACCAAATGTTTATTCAGAATGGATAAAAGTTGAAGAAGTACCTACGGAAAATGTAGTGTCATCGGTTGAAGAAAAATAACGATTCCTACATACAACTAATGCTTTTTACCAAGCCCCTAATGGTTATTTGTTCAAATCAATCTACCTTGGATTGTTCTTATCTTAATTTTTTTTGATTATTTAAATTGGCATTGGGAGGATATTGAAAAGGGAATGACATCCCAATTTTGAACCTTTAATGCAAGAAAAGTTTTGAATGAAGTTTACAGATTTGGATATTTTTCGAGAATATAATTATTAATGAACTACACAAGTGGCTGTTTATAATCCTCATTTCACAATTTGTGGTCACCAGGAATGGCCATTAAATTTTAGAGAAGGAGTATATTTCACTAACAAAAAATGAAACTTTTACTATTTTAACAATTCCTTTTTTTTTATAAAGTTACTTTACATGCCTACGGTACAAATTACAAGTATTTATGTAAGGAAAAACAATGCATCATTCAATGTTTAAAATAAGAAGCTTTTTACTGTTATCGTATATATTATTTATTAGCACTACACCAACTTTTAAAACTAATAAAACTATTAGCAGCTTAGTTTCTGAAGATTCTTGCTTATACGATAAATTGCAACTTTTAAAATTAGGATTGAAAAAAAATATTTTCGATAAGGCAATAACAGAATGGAATGTTTTATCAAAAAAACAACACATCGCAAATATGAACATTTTGTCTATTGCGGATTTATCACAATCATCAAATTCAAAAAGACTATATATTATTGATATTGAAAATAAGAAAATACTATTTAATACTTATGTTGCCCATGGTCGTAATTCTGGTGAAGAGTTTGCAACATCTTTTTCCAATAAACAAAATTCATTTCAATCAAGTTTGGGTTTTTATATAACAGCAAACACTTATGAAGGTTCTCACGGTTTATCATTAAGACTAAAGGGTATTGAAAATGGAATAAATGACATTGCAGAAGATAGAGGTATTGTAGTGCATGGAGCATCATATGTTAGTAAAAACTTTATTAATCAGTTTGGACGATTAGGCCGCAGCCAAGGTTGCCCAGCAGTTTCTGAAGAACTATGTATGCCAATTATCAATACTATAAAAGGTGGATCCTGTTTTTATATGTTTTATCCCGATAAAAATTATCTCAAAAAATCTGCCTTAATTTAATTATTTTAGAAAACCTTAAGCAAATAAGCCTTTCAAGAATTGAACTTGAAAGGCTTTTTTATTCTGTAAAGATTACAACTTATTGTAATAATTGTGTAATATTTACTGTGGCATAAGCAATCACCTTTGCATTGTAATAATTCAATTATAACTTAAATAAAAGAAAATGAACAAACTAAAAATTATCTTATGCCTAATCATATTTAGTGCTGCAATTAATGCTTGCAAAAAAGATGAAGCTACAACTACTTATTCGTACAATGTAAAAATGACAGATGGCCCAGGTCCTTATGATGCTGTTTACATTGATTTGAAGGGTGTAGAATTAACTGGGAGCGATGGAAAAGATGTTATATTGAATGTGAATACAGGTATTTATAATTTATTAAAATTTTCAAATGGTATAGATACTTTAATTGCTACTGGTAGTTTAAATGCAGCTAAAGTTCAACAAATCCGACTTATTTTAGGAACAAATAATTCTGTTGTTGTTAATAATATAAGTTATCCACTAAGTACTCCAAGTGCAGATCAATCTGGTTTAAAACTTCAGGTAAATCAAACATTAGAAGCTGGGGTTACCTATACTGTTTTATTAGATTTTGATGCAAATAAATCTATTGTTGAAACTGGAAATGGAACATATAAATTGAAACCTGTTATAAGAACAATCGAAACAGCAATAAGTGGTTCTATAAAGGGTAAAGTTTCTCCCATTGGCACTTTAGCTTTCATAACAGCAACCTCAACATCGAACATTACTCATTCATCAAATGTTGTTGCATCGGGTGATTTTTTATTAATGGGAATTCCTGCTGGAGTTTATTCAGTTACTATAACTCCATTATTACCATTTATGCCAGTAACTAAAACCAATATTATTGTTAGCACAGGTATTACTACAAACATTGGCATTATTTCACTTTAAAATACATAGCTTTTAATACTATTATTCTAGGTAATAAAAAGTAAAATCTTTAATTGAACCAACATTTATCTAGTTATTTTATAACGCCTATGAATTATGTAACTATTAACAATAGATGCGTAACAATAAACTCTTTACTTATAGGCAATTTTGTACTATAAATACAAACACAATTTCTAACAACATCAAAATAGCAAAATGAAAACAACAAAATCTTTACTAATTATAATGCTATCTATCAGTATTATTTCTATTAGTTGTAAAACGTGGAATAAATCTCAAAAAGGTGCTGCAATTGGAGTGGCTGGTGGCGGAGCAGTTGGTGCAGTAATTGGTAAAGTAGCTGGCAACACCGCTTTGGGTGCTATCATAGGTGCAACTGTGGGAGGAGTAACAGGTGCTGTAATTGGACGTAAAATGGATAAGCAAGCAGACGAAATGCAAAAAAATATTCCTGATGCAAAAGTTGTGAGAGTAGGAGAAGGAATTGTAATAGAATTTAATAGCAAAATTTTATTTGGTTTCGACCAATCAACTCTTTCAAGTGAAGCTAAGGGAAATTTAGACAAATTAATATCGGTGCTTCAAAAATATCCTGATACAAATATTGAAGGCCAAGGACATACCGACAATACTGGATCTGCAAGCTATAACAAAACTTTATCTGAGCGAAGAGCTGCTGCTGTCTCAAATTATTTATCGAACAATGGTATTGCTTCATCACGACTTACTGTTATTGGATTTGGTGAGTCTGAACCAAAATATGACAACAGTACAGAAAATGGTCAAGCACAAAATAGAAGGGTTGAATTCTTAGTTACTGCTAATGAAAAAATGAAAGCAGAAGCTAATAAAGAAGCAGGGAAATAAATATTAATCACCAATAGTTATCAAACAAATGAATATTAAAAGACTCTTTGGAGGTTTACTCACAACCCTTGGTATTACAGCACTTATATATACTGCTTTCCTTTTTGTAAATAGTTCCAATAGTGGAAATCGAGATGTCAAGGCACTTATTACCTATGGAATACTTGGGTTGTTGTTTTTCATTGCAGGAATTAATTTGGTTAGAACAACGAAGGATGAATCTTAATTAATCACTAATAAAATTCATTGATAACACAGTATTTTAAAATTGAATTACTATAAATAACCAATTAATAATTTGTTTACTTATATAAAAAATATTTTTACAGATGCAGGTAATGTCTCATTGTTTACTGCTCGATTTTTTAAGGAAGTTTTTTTACCTCCTTACGAAATAAAAGAGTTTGTGAAACAATGTTATTTTATAGGTTACAAATCGTTGCCATTGGTTGGTATCACGGGATTTATTATGGGCCTTGTTCTCACAATGCAATCCCGCCCAACATTGTCTGAATTTGGTGCAGAATCTTGGCTGCCTGGAATGGTAGCACTGTCGCTTGTAAAGGAAATTGCACCAGTTATTACCGCACTTATTTGTGCAGGAAAAATTGCATCTGGTATAGGTGCAGAGTTAGGTTCAATGAAGGTTACAGAGCAAATTGATGCTATGGAGGTATCGGGAATAAATCCTTACAAATATTTAGTGGTAACAAGAATTTTAGCTACTACACTCATGATTCCATTATTAGTTGTTTTTGCCGACATCATTGGCATTCTTGGTGGTTATGTTGGTGTAAATATTCATGGAGATGTAAATATGATCCGATATTCAGAACAAGTAATTGAATCACTCGATTTTATTGATATAATTCCAGCCGTAATCAAAACCTTTTTCTTTGGTTTTTTCATTGGAATGATTGGTTGCTATAAAGGATTTAACGCTGCAAATGGAACTGAAAGTGTGGGAAAAGCAGCAAATTCGGCTGTTGTGGTTGCATCTCTAACAGTGTTTATTTTAGATATGTTAGCTGTACAAATTGTTGACCTTTTTTACTAAAAATAAATGTTAACCGAAGAAAAAAATACTGCAAAAAAAACTAATGAAATAGTTATAGATATTAAAGGTCTTTATAAATCTTTTGGGGAGCATAAAGTGGTATTAAAAGGTGTGGATATTACTGTTCAAAAAGGTGAAAATTTAGTTGTAATTGGAAAATCGGGTTCTGGAAAATCCGTTGCTATCAAGTGTTTAGTTGGTTTGGTAGAAGCTGATAAAGGTGAGATAAACGTATTTGGTATGGATGTAACTAAACTAAATAACGCTGAGCTAAATATTATTAGATTGAGAATTGGTTTTTTGTTTCAAAATTCGGCGTTATACGACTCAATGACTGTAAGAGAAAATTTATCTTTTCCACTAAAACGTCATTTAAAAAATTTATCTACAGACGATGTTGAAAAAGCAGTTGTCGAGGCGTTGAAAAGTGTTGGACTAGAAGAAGCCATAGAAAAAATGCCCTCTGAATTATCAGGTGGAATGCGTAAAAGAATTGGTTTAGCTAGAACACTGATTTTAAATCCAGAAATTATTCTTTATGATGAGCCTACAACAGGTTTAGATACGATTACTTCCAAAGAAATTAGTGATCTTATTTTACAAATTCAAAAAAAAAATAAAACAACCTCAATCATTATTACGCATGATATGGCCTGTGCAAAATTAACTAGTGATAGAATAGTTATTTTAAAAGATGGTGTTATTTATGCTGAAGGAACCTACACTAGTTTAGAAACAAGTGAGGATGAATGGGTACGTTCTTTTTTCGTTTAATTATTCAATAAATCATATAATATGAAAAAGGGCTACGACTTTGTATGGAAGCTAGGACTATTTGTAGTATTGGGTTTAGCTATACTAGTAGCTACAATTTATCTTATTGGCAAACGACAAAATATGTTTGGCTCAACCTTTCATCTAAGTGCAAAATTTAATACAGTTAGTGGATTAAAATTGGGAAACAATGTTCGTTTCTCTGGAATTAATGTGGGCACTGTAAACAATATTGAATTGCTAAACGATACTACAGTTTTGGTAGATCTTGTGATAAAAAAAGAAGTACAAAAATTTATTAAAACAAATGCCTTGGCAAGTATTGGCAGCGATGGTTTAATGGGCGATAAAGTTCTAACTATTTCTTCTGGATATTATGAAGATTCTATTGTTTATGCACAAATAAAGGAAAATACTTTTATAGATACTAAAACTCCTATAGAAATGGACGATATCATGTATAATGTAAAAAATAGTGTAGAAAATGTTGACATTATTACAAGTGAATTAGCCGAATTTACCTATAAGTTGAATAACGGGAAAGGTGCTTTATCTAAATTGATGACTGATGAAAGATTTGGTAACAAATTAGATGCTACGATGAATAACCTTCAAGCAAGTTCAAAAGGCTTAAACGAAAATATGGAAGCCGCTAAACACAATTTCTTATTAAGAGGCTTCTTTAAGAAAAAAGAAAGAGAAGCAGCTAAATTAAAAGAAGCAGCAGCTAAAAAGAAAGCAGATGCAGCTCAAAAATTAGAAGACGAAAAAAGAAAATCGAAGAGTGGAGATTGATTTCTAAGATAAAGTTGATTACAATTAATAATTTTTATTATTGGTCTTTTGAGGTACTTAGGCTGCCTGGCTTGTAATTACTCAAACCTGTTTTGACTATTGTTGGTCAGGGGCTATGAAAGTGGAAGATATTCTATGCTACTTGATATGACAGAATCGACAATCAAGTTTATTACATATAGATAAATAAAGTGTCAATTATGTAACCTTTTAAAAGATTGTGTAATACCTACTGCAATTGAATTGCTCGCCTTTATACTCACGAAAATTAGTTTGTAATGTCTAATTAGAAATAAAAACTCGTCTGAATTTGAAATTTCAGCGTTATTGAAATCTGTTTACCAGAAATACGGTTATGATTTCAAGCAGTATTCCGAAGCACACTTCAAACGTAGAATCATGAATAGGATGGCGATGTCAGGATTTGAAGATGTTTCTCAAAAATAAGCTAAGGTGCTGAATTACAATAATGGGGTTTCTGAATTTTCACCTAAATATATGAGTCAGGATAAATTCATTGAACCTGTTGTTATTCAAAATATTTTTATAAATGGCATCAATTGCAGTACAGATAAGGTTTACAGAGGAAAATAAAAATGGCCGTTTAATTAAAAACGACCATCATTCTCATTTGGTGGTCCCGCCAAGAATCGAACTTGGATCTAGAGTTTAGGAAACTCCTATTCTATCCATTGAACTACGGGACCTCCTTTTGATGGGCAACAAATGTAAGTGTTTTAGTTTTTGCCTAAAAGCAAAAAAATAAATTAATATTACACCCAAACATTTACGATTAAATTGCTTCAATGAAATTTTCTTCAATATTTTTTACCTTATTGCTAGGCTCCAAAGTGCCCATAACAAAAAAAGTAGTTGAAATGAACCCCAATTTCGATTTTCAAGGCCATAGAGGTTGTAGAGGTTTGCTACCAGAAAATACCATTGCAGCATTTATTAAAGCCATTGATTTAGGCATAACTACACTAGAAATGGATGTAGTAATTAGCAAAGACAATGAAGTTGTAGTTAGCCATGAGCCCTTTTTTAATCATGAAATTTCTACCCAACCCAATGGACTAGTTATTGAAGAATCAGACGAAAAAAATCACAATATATTTAATATGACTTACGATGAAATTAAACGCTACGATGTTGGTATAAAACCACATCCTCGTTTTGCTCATCAACAAAAAATAAATGCAGTAAAACCCCTTTTAAAAGATGTAATTGATAGTGTTGAAAGGTACATCGTACACAATAATTTAAACCCTGTTCAATACAATATAGAAACTAAATGTAAACCTTCAACCGATGGCTTGTTTCATCCCTCACCTTCAAAGTTTATAGATTTACTATTACAAGTAATTGTAAATAAAAAGATTGAACAAAAAACCATTATTCAATCTTTTGATACCAGAACATTGCAATACTTACATAGAGTGAATAGCTCTATTAAAACTGCATATTTGTTTGAAGGAGTATCAATGACTTCTTTTGAAAAAAGGATAATTGATGTAGGATTTACGCCAACTATTTATTCGCCTTCGTATCAATTAGTAAATAAAAAATTAGTAGATCGTTGTCATGAAAAAGGCATCAAAATTATTCCTTGGACGGTGAACGATGTAAAAGAAATACAACGCTTAATTGCAATGGGTGTAGATGGAATAATTACAGATTATCCAAACCTAATTGCTACCTTAAAATAATAAAAAAGGCCTATTACAATAGTAATAAGCCTTTGCAAAAATTTATAAAAAACTAAGCTTTTTTAGTAGTTACTTTTTTAGCCGTAGTTGTTGCTTTTGTTTCCTTTTCATCTTTATGGCATGAAGCTTTTGCTTTTGCATCAGATTTGCAACACTCTTTTCCTTTAGCACATTTTTTCTTATCACCACCACCATGTGCAAAAGCTACACCAGTGAACAAAAAGGCTGTTATAGCCAACATTAAAATCTTTTTCATAATTTATTTTTTTGAGTTTTAAAATAATCTGCTTCAAAGCTAGGCTTTAAGCAGATAATAGAAACGTATTTTCTGTTAAAATTATTATTTCCAACTGGCTAAAACAGTAACACCACCCTTAACTACCTCGTTTAACTGTACATTAATGGTTGTACCTACTGGCAATAAAATATCTACACGGCTGCCAAATTTTATAAAACCATACTCATCGCACTGCTTAACTTGTTGACCCACTGTAGTGTAATTACAAATTCTTTTGGCCAATGCACCAGCAATTTGCTTATACAAAATAGTGCCAAAATTATTTTTTACCGCAACACTCCAACGTTCGTTTTCCGTTGAGCTTTTGGGATGCCAAGCTACCAAATACTTACCCTTATGGTATTGATTGTAAACGACTTCTCCATTCATGGGGTTACGGTTTACATGCACATTGGCTGGGCTCATAAACACACTTACTTGTATTCTTTTATCTTTAAAATATTCTACATCTGTAATTTCTTCAATTACTACCACCTTACCATCTGCAGGGCAAATTATTTTATTGTCATCAATGGTTAATTGCCTATTGGGTATTCTAAAAAAAGAAATAATGAACAAAAAGAAAAATAAGGTAACAATAAATATACTTAGGGCTAACCAAGGCATATCGGCACTAAAAAAGTAAAAAGAGGCAACATTTAGTACCCCAAATATTAAAGCAGTTATTCCAATGGTTTGATACCCTTCTCTATGAATTGTCATTTGTTAAATAAATTAAGCAGCAAATGTAATGCTGTATGTTTAAAGATAGAATTTTTTGTGTGTTACTACTCTAAATTGTTAATAGGAACAATGTAGAAATAAGTTATTCATTAAAAAAATGGATGATCATTTACTCTTTTAATTAGCCTATAAAACCAGCTTCAAATACAACCAAACAAAAGGGGTTGCCAATATTAACGAATCAAATCTATCTAAAAAACCACCATGGCCTGGCATAAAATTGCCACTGTCTTTTACACCTGCTAAACGTTTTAATTTACTTTCTAGCAAATCGCCAATGGTGCCAACAATTGCTGCAATTGCCGAAATGCCAACACAAACAAATAGGTTAAAATTAAATGCAAAATGTGCAATTATACTAACTACTGCTATTGCTAAAATAGCCCCACCAATAGTGCCTTCCCAGGTTTTTTTAGGTGATATTGTAGATAAAGGAGTTTTGCCAATAAATGAACCTACTAGGTATGCCATGGTATCATTAATCCAAATTGAAGCAATGATTAATATGGGATATTGAAAACCAAAATCTGCAAATAAAAAGTTGCCTTTAAACATCATACCAATACTTCTAATATCCATTAATAATCCCCAGCTTAAAGATATATATACCAAGCCTAAAAAAGACAATGCAATCATTTTAGCATTGGGCTTTTTACTAAACAACACCTCAATAATGGGTAAGGCAATAGCTGCAACAACAATAATCCACCAACCCAATTCCTGTAATTTAAAACTGCCAATTTCAAATGCATTGTTCAGCATAAATAGCATAAATCCAAAACCTGCTATCATTACACCGTATTTATGAAAATCATTAATTTGTTGGTAGTCTTTATCTATAAGCCCCATTAATTTTTGATACTCAAACCAACAACCAAAATGTATAATTGTAAATAACAAAAAAAATGTCCAGTGATTTATCAGTAAACCAGCTAACATAATCACTACAAAAATGATGGCGGTTAATGCCCTAGTTTTAAAAGTTTCTATATTTAAAGCCATGATTTAAATTTACAAAAGCAAATTAACAAAATATGTTGTGGTAAAATACACAACAAAGTATTTATCTTCTTTTCTTTATAGCACTATTTATGAAACATTGTATTGTACTTATATCTTTTTTAGTTTGTAATAGTAGTATTCTTTTGGCTCAAAGTAGTTTTAACGCTGGGGATATGAATGATGTTTCAAAGGCAAATCAAACATTACCAGCATTAATTACTGCCAATAATATGTTTGTAGTAATACAAACTTCTAATAATACTTGTTTTGTTGGTCAACCTGTATTGGTTACATATAAATTTTATACCAGATTGCAGGGGCAAAGTAAAGTAATTAAAATGCCAAGTTTTAGTGGTTGTAGTGTTCAAGAAATGACCACCACCGATATTACTCCAGAAATTGAAACTTACAATGGCCGAAGTTTTAAGGTTTATACCATTCGAAAAATTCAACTAACCCCTTTACAAACTGGTGATCTTATATTAGATACTGCAAGTGTAGAAAACACTTTTATGGTTTATGATAAAGGTACAACCCAATCCGATATTGCCAATGGTATAGGAAAATCTCATGACGAAGTGGTGGTAGTGCACAGCAAGAAAACAAATGTTCAAGTAAAAGAACTACCCTTAGCAAATAAACCAACAAACTTTACGGGTGCAATTGGTAATTTTAGTATTGCAGCAAAATTTGCAAAAACAGCAGATACCGCCAACGAAAATAATAGCATCAAAATCACCATAAATGGTGCAGGTAATTTTAGTAATATTGTTTGCCCAAAAATACAATGGCCCACTAATATAGAGTACTTTGAAGCTACTACAACAGAGGATTACAACAAGCTTATTTTCCCTAACATTGGTACAATAACTTTTGAAATACCATTTGTTGTAAAATCAAAGGGAGTATATACCATACCCCCTATACAATTTAGTTATTTTGATTTATTAAGCAATACTTATAAATCAACCAACACAGATACACTTTCGTTACCCGTTGAAGTTGCAATGGAGAATTTAATTGACGAAAACAAAGTATCTGCAAATATTACGAATAAAAAATACATTTGGATTGTACCAGGTATAGCAATGATTATTGGTATAGTGGGGTGGTTAAAATATACGAAAAAATCAAATCCAACAACACTAGTTGATCATGCAAACCAAAGAATTGAAGACGATGAAGCAATAATTATAAAAGCAAAAATAACCGTTAAAACCAATGAACAATTAATTGCCGACTTGTACTTTTTTGAACACGATGATCAATTATTTTTTTCCCATACAAAAAAATTAGCTGAACAATATATAGCCGAAGGCAATGCCAACTATAATATTTACGCTTTAAAAAATTTGGTTGAAAAGTGCAATGCTTCATTGTACGGCAGCAATGCCCATTTTAATAAAAAACAATTAATAGAAGATTTACAAAATGCCGTTTAAAGAATGCCCACATTTAATGCAATAAAAATGTTTTTTAAATCTATAGTTTTAATACCTTCAATTAAAGAATTTTTTAAGATATTATTTTTTTATGGGGAATGAAATAGAAGAAGTATTGTTTACAAATGATGGCTTTAAAGGAGCTATTTTAGACGAGCTATTAGCAAATGGATACTATAGAATGCAACATAGTCTTTTTACTTGCAATGAAACCCAAGTTGATTATGACAGCTATAGCATTCCGGTATTTTGGTTACGCACTTTAATAGCCAAAATAAATGAAAATAAAATGGGAGAAAGCATAAGAAAAAAATGCTTTACATTTTCTGTTGAATGTAAACCAGCTATTATTAGCCAAGAAATAAATGATTTATACAAACTGTATAGAAATCATATTTCATTTAATACTTCTGAGTTTTGTGAAGAGTATTTACACCAATCAGAATTTGGTAATCCCTTTGATTCGATGATGATAGAAGTAAGGCACAACAATACCCTAATTGCTGCTGGTTATTTTGACAAAGGAGAAAAAGCCTTAACTGGAATTTTGAATATGTACCACCCATTGTATAGTAAATATAGTTTGGGTAAATATTTAATTTTAAAAAAAATTGATTATGCAATGGCTAATCATTTTACACACTATTATACTGGTTACATAAGTACGAGTATTGATAAATTCGACTATAAACTTTTTCCAGATATTAATGCCATTGAAGTGTATTTACCAAAAGATAAAATATGGGTACCCTACACATTTTATGGCAAAGAATTATTAGCGGATTACTATATAAATAATTTAGTGTAATTTTTTAAACCCTAATAAACTGGGTGAATAAACCATTAAACTAGTTCTTCATAAGAAGTACATTTGTGTTAATCATGCATAATATAAGCATCAACTTTAACTTGCTAGAACAAAATATAAAAGCCTCTAATTGGTGGGCTAAAGCTTCACATACTATCGATAGTCATTATACCAATACAAGTAATGTAATGCTAACACATCACTTAGAAGCGGTACACAGTAATTTGATTGAAATTTTTAAACAACCCGAAACTGGTTTTATTGGCAAACTATTTACTATAGCAAAGCACCTAAACCTACATAAAGAACAATTATTAAACGAACTAAAAATAGTTGCCCTTTTACACGATCTTGGTAAAACCGAGGAAGATAAATCTCAAATTATACCTCATCCAATAACAGGAAAACCTGCACATTTACGTCATGGGTTGGTAAGCTTAATGGCAAGTATGGAAATTATTGGTGCTACTATTATTGCATTTCCACAACAACAAAATACTATTTATAGAGCTGTAGAGTTACACGATATGAGTTACGGATTATATAGAGATTTTTTACAAAAAAATAGTGTGCCAAGTACCGAGCGGTTACAGAAAATAAACGATAAAATTCATCCCAAAGAAGGTGCTGGATTAATGTATTTATTGCTCTTTAAATTGGCTGATATACATGGCCATGCAAACTTGGGCGATGTTATTTGGTTTTACAATATTGCCAATGAAATCTATTATCAAAAGCTAGGGCTTGAACTACCAATACCTAATGAAAAAGACATTAGGTAAGCTTTTTTTAAAATTTATGTAAAATGAATCCATCAAAAAAAATATTGAACCAACAATACTGGAACAACAGATATTTACAAGAAGATACCAACTGGGATTTAAAGCAAATTTCTCCCCCACTGAAAGCATATATCGATCAATTAACCAATAAAAATTGTAGCATTTTAATACCCGGTTGTGGCAATGCTTATGAAGCAATATACTTAGTTGAACAAGGGTTTACTAATATTACACTAATTGATATTGCACCAAATTTAGTAGCCAAATTACAAAAGCAATTACAACAGTATAAACCAATAAAAGTTATTTTAGGTGATTTTTTTGAACATATTGGCCAGTATGATTTGGTATTAGAACAAACTTTTTTTTGTGCATTGCAGCCAACTTTAAGGGAAAGTTATATTGTTAAAATGCACCAATTATTAAAGCAAAATGGTAAATTAGTTGGCTTACTTTTTGATTTCGATTTCGAAAAAGAGGGCCCACCATTTGGTGGCAATAAAGCTGATTATTTATTACTTTTAAAACCATATTTTCATATACATACTTTAAATGCATGTTATAACTCTTATAATAAAAGGCATGGAACAGAATTGTTTATGATTGCTCAAAAGAAATAACAACATGAAATATTTATTGATAGTCATATCTTGTTTATTTATACAATGTGCCAATAAAATAACTATGTCTAAACAACCCATTAAAATACATGCAATACGCTTGTTGCCCAACCAAGATGTTAGGCAACAAATTGAGGCTTTTGTAAATAAAGAAAAAATTACCGCAGGCTATATTATTACTTGTGTTGGTAGTTTAATACAGGCCAATTTACGTTTTGCCAATCAACCAAATGGCACTCAACTAAACGGGCATTTTGAAATTGTATCTTTAACTGGTACTCTTAGCACCAATGGATGCCATTTGCACATGAGCATTAGTGATAGTACTGGTAAAACAATTGGGGGTCATGTATTGGCCAATAACTTAGTTTATACAACTGCCGAAATTGTTATAGGGCAAAGCAATGACATGATTTTTAAAAGAGAAAAAGATGGAACCACACCATGGGATGAGTTGCAAATTTTACACCTTTAATTTTCTTGATACCCGATAGGATTTTAGTCAAAAGTAATAGTGAACTTTTTTTATCAAAATGAACAATTGTTTACACTCCAATAAAACCAAAAAATATTCATAAAACCAAAAAATTGCAATAACTATTGGCAACATGGCAAAAAACATGGTTATTTGCAACAACTTAAATACCCAAAACATGTTGCCTAAATACAAAAGAGTACTATTAAAGTTATCTGGCGAGGCTTTATTAGGTCAAACTGGCTCTAACGATCCGTTTGATCCCAAAGTAATTGAGCAATACGCTTACGATATTAAAGATGTTATAAATCTTGGTGTTCAAGTTGCCATTGTAATTGGTGGTGGTAATATTTACAGAGGTATGAATGAGGCCGATAGTGGTATAGAAAGAGCTCATGGCGATTATATGGGTATGTTAGCAACCGTTATTAACGCAATGGCCATGCAGGCAATGTTAGAAAAAATTGGGGTTTATACTCGTTTGCAAAGTGCCATTAATATGGAGCAAGTTGCAGAGCCCTATATTCGAAGAAAAGCCTTAAGACATTTAGAAAAAGGACGTGTAGTAATATTTGGTGCAGGTACTGGTAACCCTTATTTTACAACAGATACTGCTGGTAGTTTAAGAGCCATAGAAATGAAGGCCGATGTTATTTTAAAAGGAACTAGAGTAGATGGTATTTATACAGCCGATCCAGAAAAAGACCCTACCGCAACTCGTTTTGAAAAAGTAAGTTTTCAAGACTGTATTTCTAAGAATTTAAAAGTAATGGATATGACTGCCTTTACTTTATGTATGGAAAACAAATTACCCATTATTGTATTTGATATGAACAAACCTGGTAATTTATTAAATGTAGTACAGGGTTTAGATGTGGGCACATTGGTAAGCTAAAAAAATACTAACCGTTACAAATAATTGTAGCGGTTTTTTTATGCTTTTGGAAAATCAAAAAAACAAAATTCTTTTTCTGCTGTATCAAACGATGCCCAATTGTTTGTTTTTATGGTTACTCCAAACATGGCACAAGTAGGCATATCTGCAATTCTGGTATTGGTAAGTTGGTTTACAAAATCGGTAATGCCTGGATTATGAGAAAAAATAGCAATGCTGTTTAAATGAGCATCTACATTTTTTATTACCTCATAAAAAACAGAAGGTGGGGCATGATACAACTCTGGTACTTGAACAATAGCCTCAGCTTTTACTTCATAAGCCTTGGCAAAATAAGTTGCCGTAGTTAAAGCCCTATTGGCTGTGCTACTAACAAACGCATCAATGGTAATTTTTTTATCCAATAATCTTTTTGCCATTATTGGAGCATCTTTATGGCCACGTTCATTTAAAGGCCTATCAAAATCGTTAAGGGCAGAAAAATCCCAACTACTTTTTGCATGACGAATAACGATTAAAGATTTCATGTTATACCAATGTGAATTATAATTTAGACCAAAATTTTCAGGTTTAATGCCGATTTGATAGCTGTTTAGACCAATTTATTTGGTCTTCTACAGATATCACTTCGGTATTATAATAGTTTTAAAAAATATTTTGCTTGTATAACTGGCAATAATTTCGATTCTATTTCTTTAAAGTAAGGTTCAATTTAGGGGTCGAACTAAAAAGTTTATTCCATCCTATGTATTAAATCATACGCCACATTGTACCCAAAAAATCAAACATTATACATATCCCCAATCTCCCTAATACCCCCTTACATTTCTTCCTTCCATAAAGTTCAAGAGAGCTTTATTACAAACTTTGTTACCACCAGGTGTTGGGTAGTTGCCAGTAAAATACCAATCGCCTGTATTGGTTGGGCAGCTATCGTGTAAATCTTCTATGGTTTGGTAAATTACTTGAACGGGTACAGTAATATTTTCTGGTGTAATTAATTGTGCTATTTTATCGCTAATTTCTTGGGTTGTAAAAGGCTTATAAATTTGCCTTACCACATTTTCTGTATGCAATTGATTGGTGCGTTCTAACTCTTTAATTTTTTCAATGGCCTCTGTAACAATATGTTCCAAGTTTCTTTCCTTTAATAAAGCAATGGTTGCTTTAAAAGCAATAAAATCGCCCATTTTGCTCATATCTATGCCATAACAATCGGGATAACGTATTTGTGGTGCAGATGATACGACAATAATTTTTTTAGGTTGTAATCTCGAAAGCATGGTAATAATACTTTGTCTTAAAGTGGTACCACGTACAATGCTATCATCAATTACTACCAATGTATCTTCATTTTTATTTACTGTGCCATAGGTTATATCATACACGTGTTGCACCATTTCGTCTCGGTTAGCATCTTCTGTAATAAAGGTTCTAAGCTTAACATCTTTAATGGCAATTTTTTCTTGCCTAATTTTTCTGTTAATCATTTCCTCTAACTTTTCGGCAGGTACTTTTTCTTTCCAGCTTAAAATTCTTTCAACCTTAATTTTATTTAAGTATTGTTCCATGCCTTTTACTAAACCATAAAATGCAACTTCGGCAGTATTGGGTATGTAAGAAAAAATAGTATTTTTTAAATCGTAGTTTATGCTTTCTAAAACTGTTTTACTTAAATGATGCCCCAATGCAATACGTTCTCTATAAATTTTTTCATCGCTACCCCTACTAAAATAAATTCTTTCAAAACTACAGGCCCTTCTTTCTTTAGGTTCTATTACTTGTTGTATGGTATAATCGCCTTTATGATCTACAATTAAAGCTTTGCCTGGCAAAAGTTCTAATACTTCGTTTTCGCCAACATTAAAAGTGGTTCTTATAGCTGCACGTTCGCTAGCTGCAACTATAACTTCATCATTTATATAATAGTAAGCTGGCCTTATACCATGTGCATCTCTCATAACAAAACTATGCCCATTACCTGTTAAACCACCAACGGTAAAACCACCATCAAAATGCGGCACCGCTTTTTTCAAAGCATCCCCAATGTCGGCATGATTTGGGTTTTTTTCATCCTCCTTACTTAAAAAATAATGAATGGTTTCCATCATAGCAGCCAAATCACTTTGCTTTTGAAAATCGCCCGGACTTAAGTTCAACAAATCATACAATTCTTCGGTATTTACCAAATTAAAATTGCCAGCCAATGCTAAATTTTTTCCTGTTTGCGTATGGCGTTTTATAAAAGGATGACAAAATTCTACATTATTTTTTCCTTGTGTACCATACCGTAAATGCCCCAACAACAATTCGCCCAGCATGGGTAAATTTCCTTTCATTAAACCTGGATGTTGCTTTATATCGGGTTGGTATTTTTCTAGCTCTTTCAGCTCTTCTCCAATTTTAAAAAAAATATCAGCAATAGGTTGTTGGGCACCGCTTCTTATTCTACTTAAAAAGGGATAACCTGGTTCTACATCTAGTTTAACAACAGCCACACCGGCACCATCTTGCCCACGATTGTGTTGCTTTTCCATTAATAAATACAGCTTATTTAAACCATAAGTTACCGTTCCGTATTGTTGTAAATAGTAAGAGAAAGGTTTGCGTAAACGAATAAAGGCTAAGCCACATTCGTGTTTAATTTCATCGCTCATTGTATAATACTGTTTGCAAAAAATTAAAATTTTCTAAGCTATCAAAGTGCAAATATGGCATATTTTTTTTTAACACCAACATCGGCTATTTATTGTAGTTCTGTCCCGCTTTTCACTACAAGTACGCAGCCTTACTTCGTAGGCTTTACGGGCTTTTCGTTTCAATCGGGTGTAAAAAATTCGGTTTTTATTGTTTTAACTAGCTTTTTTGTTCAATTACTAAATAGTAGTTTTTTATTTTACCGATTTATACAAATAATTTATGAATCAATTACTATAAAATTTAAACTAATAAAATACCTAAACCATGTTTTAAAAATCCAATTATATTAGCCAGAAAAAGCATCACGTGGGTAATATACCAAACACATTTAGTAGACCATACAATTCATTTTAATATAACTTTGCCACCCAAATGGATATAAGCCTTAACAAATATATTAGCGATACTGGTTTTTGCTCACGCAGAGAAGCTGATGACTATATTGAACAATGCAGGGTAACCATTAATGGTAAAGATGCTTTTAAAGGCACAAGGGTAAACGAAAATGATGTTGTATTAATTGATGGCGAACCTTTAAAAAAGAAAAAAGCATCGGTTTACATTATGCTCAATAAACCCAAAGGCATAACCTGTACCACCGACGTTAAGGATAAAACAAATATTATTGATTTTGTAAATTTTAAAACCAGAATTTTTCCTATTGGGCGTTTAGATAAACGATCCGAAGGCTTAATATTTTTAACAAACGATGGAGATATAGTAAATAAAATTCTTAGGGCAGGTAACCAACACGAAAAAGAATATATTGTAAGTGTAGATAAGCCCATAACTACCGACTTTATAAATCGCATGCGAAGCGGTGTTCGAATTTTAGGAACCACCACTCAAAAATGTTTTGTTCAACAGCAAGGCCCCAAAGTATTTAAAATTATTTTAACACAAGGTTTAAATAGGCAAATACATCGAATGTGCGAAGCTCTAGAATTTAATGTAACTATGCTTAAACGCATAAGAATAATGCATATTAAATTGGCCGATTTAAAAGCAGGTTCTTGGCGATATTTTACCCCACAAGAGTTAGCTACTATACAAACGCTAGTAGCCAACTCTAGCAAAACTGCTGATGGTGAAGATGGTATGGATGAATAGAGTTGCTTCACACAGAGTAACAAAGAAAACTAAGTACACAAAGGTTTAGTGGCTTTGGTGTGTTAGCTTTTATTTTTTTAAACTTTCTGCCAACCATAAAAACTCTGCAATAAACGTGTCTATCGCTTTTCTAAAAGTTTCATCTATTAAATTACCTGTTTCATCAAATTTTTTGTCAACATTTGGTGTAATCAATAAATAGGGCGATGCAATGCCAAATAGTGCTGGCACCAACAATAGTGCTTGTTGGCTACTTCTTGCACCACCTAAACCACCAGTACTTGCCGTAGCAATTGCAAACGCTTTACGGCTTTGTTTCGGAAAATGATCTAACAAATTTTGTAATGCAGGCGAGTAACTACCATTGTATTCGGGTGTAACAATTACAAATGCATCGGCTGCAAACATACGTTCGGCCAAGGGTTTAAACTTTTCTGGTGTTTTTTCTACGCTACTAAAAACGTTGTTCAAAAAACCTAAATCCCATTGTCTCACATCTAATAAACCAATATGATGATTGCTTTTTGCTTTGAGCTCATTGGTTAAACAAATCGCCAATCTATGGGTAATGCTTGCGTCTCTGGGGCTGCCACTAATTACTTCTATATTCATTGTATTATTTGTTGTTTATCTTTTACTAAGTTCAATAACAATAAATTGATTTGCTAGTTCGCTAATGCCTAAAACTTATTTCTATACTTATTGAATTGCTTCCTTCGTTTCAATTTCACCAAGCAATGTTTTACTAACTGGGCAAGCCTTGGCTATTTCTAATAATCGTTGCTTTTGCTCATTGGTTAAACTGCCTCGAACACCAATATTCTTGGTAAAAACTGTTTTACCATTTTCTCTAGTTAGATGAACTGATACATCAATTGTTTCAACAATCCATTGTTTTCTATCGGCATACATGCGTAAAGTAATAGCTGTGCAACTAGCTAGTGAAGCTTCTAACAACTCGTCTGGTGTTGGTGCAGTCTCTGTTCCACCAGCAGTTTTCGGTTCGTCTGCAAAAAATGTATGTCTGCCATTTTGCAAGTTCACCCTATAATGTTGCAAAGCAATGCTAGCTGTTGTCATACTATTTGTTTAATTAGATTTTATGATTCCTAGATATTTTTCTTTATGCTGATAGATTGCAAATGCATTTATAAGCACTAACAAAATACCAATACCTGGTTGCTTAGCCATAAATACTTCGAACAATAAAATGTTAACCGAAATTGGAGCAATTAATAATAAAGCCAATGCCCTTGTTTTTGGTGGAATTAATAAAATTGCGATTGCAACTTCTAACACTTTTACTACTGCTAAATAACCAGTTGAAAAAAGCAGACCAGCAAAAGTACCTGCGTTATCTGCAGTTGGCGGTGGCATTGGTATAAAATGTAAAAAATAGTTAGCACCAAATACTAGGTAAACCAATGCTAATAAATAAACGGGAATTTGTTGTAGAATTTTCATGTTGTTTGTTTTTATTTCACGCAACGAAGCAAAGGTGGCAACGTACGAAAAGGGTGGTTTTAAAAAAGATTATGCTTGTTTTACCATTTGTACGGCTAAGTTTAGTTTTACCTCATCACTCACTACAATTCCACCTGCTTCTGTGGTGGCTGTCCATACTAAGCCAAAATCTTTCCGGTTTATTTTACCAGTAATTTCAAAACCTGCTTTTTCATGGCCATAAAAATCTGTCATAGTACCACCATATTCAACAGCTAATTCAACTTGTTTAGTTATATCTCTAATGGTTAAATCACCTACTAATGTATATGCATCATCACTTAGATTGGTAAAACTGGTTGATGTAAATGAAAGTGTTGGATATTTTTCAGCAGCAAAGAAATCATCACTTTTCAAATGGCCATCTCTTTGTGCATTGTTGGTGCTGATACTGTTTACATTGGTCGAAAACTGAATCTTAGCATTTGTAAAATCTGCATTTTCTGTTTCAATACTAGCATCAAATTCTTGAAAACTACCTGTTACATTGGTAATCATTAAATGTTTTACTTTAAAAGTAATTTCACTGTGACTTGCGTCGATTTTGTAGGTTGACATAATTGTTTGTTTTTGTTTTTTTATTTCACACAAAGCAACAAGGTATACAAAGTGCACTAAGGGTTATACCAGAAAATTTTGGTCTAAATTAAAATTCATATTGGTATTATATCATTAGTGAGAGGCCCCTTACCTTACTGCTTCTTGATAAAGTTTTTTTACATTTAGTTGTTAAGATCATCTTCGATTAACACACCCATTTTGCCCATTTGATAATCTCTAACTGCTTCCATAATTTCTGTTTGGGTATTCATAACAAATGGACCATGACTAGCTACTGGTTCATTAATAGGTTCGCCGCTTCCAACAAATAATAAGGAGTTTTCAGTTGCAGTAATGCTAAAAGTTTCTCCATCATTATTCATCAGTGCTAATTGTTTGCTACTTATTTTTTCTTTGTTGTTCATTAAAATTGAACCATTTAATACATACACAAATGTGTTGTGGTTGGCATTAAAATTAAAGGTGTAATTACCGCCAACTTTCATTTCTACCATTGCTGTTGTAACATTGGTAAATGTTTTAATGATACCTTTTGTACCATTTACACTACCTGCAGGTACACGAACAATTGTTAATCCATCTTCTGTTTTTATAGTTGGCGTTTCTTCTGCAGTGGCAGGGTAATAGGCAGGTAACTCCATTTTATTGGCAGCAGGTGTATTAACCCAAACTTGTAACAATTCTTGCTCGCCACCCCAATCAAAAATATCTTCTGGTACACGTTCGCTATGTATAATACCCATTCCTGCACTAGTCCATTGGGTGCCCCCAGCATAAACTTTATGGTTATTGCCTCTACTATCTCTATGGTGTACACCACCACGATAAATAAAACTAATGGCACTAAAACCACGGTGTGGATGTGGCCCAACACCTTGTTGTGCTAATGGGATTGTTGCATCAATTGTTGCAATACCATGATGAAAAACTAAAAACGGACTAAAGAATTCTCCATTAAAAGGCAATAACTCTTGCACTTTTATACTACCCACATTTATTGGGCGGCCACCCAATATTTTGTTAATACTCCTAACTTGTAAATTGGAATTATTGGATGGCAAGTTTTGATTGTTGTTTATGATTGTACTTATCATAGTGATATTAATATTTAATTTTTTTTATTCCCTTCAATAGTTAGGGCTTCATTGGAACTTCAATTAATAAAAACTCTGCATCAGTATTTGTAACAATATTTAGTATTTCTGTTTCAGTGATTCCCAATCCATCTCGTTCATTTAACGAAATATTATTTATTGTTATATCCCCTTTTAAAACAAAAGCATATATGCCGTTTTCATTTTTATTTATTTGGTAAGTGGTTGTTTCACCATTATCGAAATTGCCTAATGTGAACCAGGAATTTTGATTTATCCAAACTGCTTCTTCATTATTTGGAGCAACGATTGTTTGCAATCTATTTTTTCTACCATCAATTGGAAAAGATTTTTGTTCGTATCTAGGTTCAATATTTCTTTTTGATGGCATCACCCATATTTGCAAAAACTTTACTTCTTGGTTATGGTTGGCATTTTTTTCACTATGAGCAATTCCACTACCAGCACTCATAATTTGAACATCGCCTTGCTTAATAATTTCGTTTCTTCCTGTGGTATCGTTATGTTCTAAATCTCCACTTAAGGGTATAGAAACAATTTCCATATTATCGTGTGGGTGTTTACCAAAACCCATACCACCTGCAACTGTATCATCATTTAATACCCTTAAAACACCAAAATTCATTCTGGTAGGTTCGTGGTAACCAGAAAAGCTAAATGTGTGGTAACTATTTAACCAGCCATGGTTTGCATGGCCCCTTGTTTCGGCTTTGTGTAGTACTGTTTTCATTGTGTTTTGTTTTTATTGTTGAGGGCT
>JANOZK010000115.1:0-13813 GCA_031429335.1 Chitinophagaceae bacterium
GATAATTTTAGAAACTTTATTCACAAAATTCATAAAGATTTATGAAATCATCAATTATTTATGCATTACTTTTTTATTTACTTGGTTTATTGCAAATAATTGACTGGATACTTTTTTGGAATCGACATGAAGAATTAGCCACAAGTAATCATAAAGTATTTAAACAACTTTATAATGATCATTTTCCAGATTTTATTAAACCTTTACTTACTACAAATTCAAGAATAGAATCATTTATTATTATGGTTTTATTAATTATTGCAGGTTTCATCTTATTCAATGAAAAAAAGATGATTTATAAAATTATTGGAACAAATGCCTTCTTATTTGCAGCATGGTATTTGTTTTCATTGTTGTAATTAAAAAGGGAAAACTTCTGCCAATATAGGGTTTTGTACAAACAGGACAAAGAAGTTTGAACTTTAGTCCTTAATTCCAATTATATATTTTCAATCTGTAGCTACTCTCGGAGGAAAGATTACTAATTCCACACTTGACAAAATAATTGGGCTTTAGCGATAATTTTACAAAAGACAAAAAATAACCATAATAAGAACAAACAGAATGCGGATAATTAAATTAACCATACTATTCATTTTTTCTGTGACCAATATTTTTGGACAAACAGAAAAAGGGAAACTTAAAATCACACATTTAACAGGCGACTTTTACATTTATACAACCTACAATACTTATGAAGGAAGTCAAATACCTGCAAATGGAATGTATCTTCTCACAAACAATGGCGTTGTATTATTTGACACACCTTGGGACACAACACAATTTCAAGCGTTGCTTGACAGCATAAAACTGAAACACGATAAAAGTGTGTTAATCTGTATCGTTACCCATTGGCACAGTGACAGAACCGAAGGACTTGAATATTACAAGCAAAAAGGAATTAAGACATATACTACATTGCTAACAGATGAGTTTAGTAAAAAGAACAATAAAAAAAGGGCTGAATTTCTAATGGTAAAGGACACAGTTTTAAATATTGGACAATATTCATTTCAAACGTTTTATCCTGGGGAAGGTCATACGGCAGATAATATTGTAGTCTGGTTTAGCAAAGAGAAAATACTATACGGAGGTTGTTTAATTAAAGGTGCAAACGCTGAAGATTTAGGTTACTTAGGAGATGCAAATGTTGATGATTACGAAACAACACTTAAAAGGGTGCAGAAAAAATGCCAAGACCCAAGATTTATTATCATATCACATAGCAACTGGAACAATATAAACTCATTAAAACATTCAATAAAATTGGCTGGAAGACTTAAAAAGAAAAACGACCACTAACAAAAAAAAATACATTTAAAACAACTTGACAAATAAAATATGCTAACAGAAATACATCCAAAGTTACCAATGCGAGACAAAGCTGTAACAAAAGATTATTATTTAAACAAATTAGGGTTTCACCTTTTTGGCGACAACGACTATGACGGTTATTTAATGGTTCATCGGGACAAAGTGCAAATTCACTTCTTTGAGTTCAAAGAACTTGACCCAAATGAAAATTACGGACAAGTTTACATTAGAACCAACGAGATTGATAAACTTTACCAAACATTACTGAACAACAAAACTTTGATTCACCCAAACGGACATTTAGAAACAAAGCCTTGGGGTCAAAGGGAGTTTGCCTTACTAGATCCAGATAACAATTTATTGACATTTGGACAGGGGTTAATATGAAAAATGGAACTTTTCCTCTGTTCGTAAAGCGACCACTACCAATGGCTTTTTTGCAAGTGTGTCTTTATGATCAATCAGCAGAAAAACATAGAAACTTTACTCCACAGCGGTAATGACAGACTACCCAACACCAACCGAAAATTTAATGAAAAAAGAAATGCCTTGTCAACAAATAACAATAATTGAATTTATTATCAATGTTTCAAAATAGAAAATTACTGATTGCTACTAAACATCAAAAAGAGAAAGTGATTGCACCAATTCTTGAAAAAGAATTAGGTGTAAGTTGTTTTGTAGATGGAACTTTTGATACGGACTCTTTAGGTACTTTCACTGGAGAAATAGAAAGAGAACTAGACCCTATTTCAACAGCTAGAGAAAAATGTATTCGAGCAATGAAATTAAATAATTGTGATTTGGGAATAGCTAGTGAAGGCTCATTTGGACCACATCCAACAATCTTTTTTATAAGTGCAGATGATGAGTTTTTGATTTTCATTGACAGCAAAAACAATATCGAAATTATAGAACGAGAATTAAGCACATTTACTAATTTTAATGGGAAGCAAATACAAAGTCAACAAGAACTTTTAGAATTTGCTCAGCAATCCGATTTCCCAAAACACGGTATAATTCTTCGGAAATCTAAAGACGAAAACACAGATATTCATAAAGGAATAACTGATATTGAAACTTTGAAAAAAACATTTGAGCATCTCTATTTAAAATATAATACTGTTTATGTAGAAACGGATATGAGAGCTATGTTTAACCCAACACGAATGAGTGTAATTGAAAAAGCAACACAAAAATTGGTTCAAAAAATTAAATCTGCCTGCCCCCAATGTCAAATGCCAGGTTTTGGAATAACAGATGCAAAGAAAGGACTTGAATGTAGTTTATGCGGTTCACTAACAAACTCAACATTAAGTTACATTTACATTTGCCAGCATTGCCAGTACACAAAAGAAGAAATGTATCCAAATAAAAAAACAAAAGAAGACCCCATGTATTGCGACTTTTGTAATCCATAGAAAATGAATCACAGAGACAAATTAGAAAACAAA
Source organism: Chitinophagaceae bacterium (assembly GCA_031429335.1). Taxonomy (GTDB): domain Bacteria; phylum Bacteroidota; class Bacteroidia; order Chitinophagales; family Chitinophagaceae; genus UBA1930. Next base: position 2,769 of record JANOZK010000115.1, read on the forward strand.
AAATGAATTGAAAGACAAAGCCATAGCCGCTAACAAGAGGTTTGGCAAAATGGGGGTAACCGGAAGCCTTGTTTCAACTTTCTGTTTTTCAATTTGGCTTCATATGCGGCAGGTCGTTAATAATTTAGCTCTATGCAAATCATCTAGTTTTATAACAAAGGATACTTAATGATCATTCAGTGGTCTTCCTTCGGCTTGCCACATTTTCCAGTTAATATATTCTGGTGCTACACGCTGTTCTTCCATTGTTATACAACTTTCAACAGGACAAACTAATTTACACAAATTACAACCTACACACTCTTCTTCTTTTATTGTATACGTATTGTAGGGATTTCCCTTTAGTAAATTTATGGATTGATGAGAGGTATCTTCGCAAGCTATATAACATAAGCCACAGTGAATACATTTATCTTGATTTATTTTGGCAATGTGATGATAGTTAATATCTAAGTCTTCCCAGTGTGTTATAGTTTCAACAGATTTACCAATAAAATCGTTGATAGATTTAAATCCTTTTTCATCCATCCAGTTACTCATTCCTTCACACATATCTTCTACAATTCTAAAGCCATGTTTCATGGCTGCCGTGCACACTTGCACATTGCTGGCACCCAATAACATAAACTCTACTGCATCTTTCCAAGTGCTTATACCTCCTATACCACTAATAGGCACTTTTTTTGTTGTAGCATCTTGTGCAATAGTGGTTAAAAATTTTAAGGCTATTGGTTTTACTGCAGGTCCACAATAGCCACCAAAAACACTTTTACCTGCAACAAAAGGATTGGGCACAAGTGTATCCAAATCTACACCAGTAACACTTTGAATGGTATTAATTAGGCTTAAGGCATTAGTGCCAGCTTCTACACAAGCTTTGCCAGTTGGCACTACACTATGTACATTGGGGGTAAGTTTTGTAATTACAGGAATAGTTGCTTTTTCCATTACCCATTCTACCACCATTTTTGCAATTTCAGGATCTTGCCCAACTGCAGCACCCATACCTCTTTCTGTCATGCCATGTGGGCAACCAAAGTTTAACTCAAAACCCATAGCACCTGCATCTTCACATTTTTTAATTAACTCATGCCAGTTCGATTTATTATTATCAGCCATTAAAGACACTATCATGGCTCTATCAGGAAACAACTTTACACATTCTGTTATTTCTCTCAGATTTATGTCTAAAGGTCGGTCACTAATCAATTCAATATTATTAAACCCCATTACTCTGCTGCCATGATAATCTACAGCACTGTAACGGCTACTCACATTTTTTACTTGACTACCCAATGTTTTCCAAACAACACCACCCCAGCCAGCTTCAAATGCACGTAATACATTAATTTTTTTATCGGTTGGTGGGGCACTAGCTAACCAAAAAGGATTAGGCGATTTAATGCCGAGAAAATTTGATGATATATCTGCCATAATATTTTAATTATGAATGATGAGTTAAGAATTACGAATTTTATTTTCACTCATAATTCATAACTCTAAATTTTAAATTTCGAGATACTTTAGTATTGAGGAAGCTCCATCCTTCCCTGCTTGCACAGCATCTACCACTTCCTTACCACCATTTACACAATCACCACCAGCAAACACTTTTGAAATATTTGTTGCTGCATTATTAATATTTATTCTACCTTTTGTATTATCAATTGAATACCCTGAAACTAAAGCCTGAAAAGGATTTTGCCCAGTTGCTTTAATTACCATATCAACATCCAATGTAATAGTTTCTCCAGTTGGAAGTGGTGCAGGTTTTCCTTTAACATCTGGTTCACCAAGTTTCATAACATCACAAACCAAAGCTTTCACTTTTCCATTTTCGCCAATAATTTCTTTTGGTGCTGCTAACCATAAAGTTGCACATCCATCCAATCTTGCTATATCTAATTCGTGCTGGGTACAATTTTTTTCAGCTTCGGTTCTTCTATAAACCATCGTTACATCTTTAGCCCCTAAACGCTTGGCTTGTGTGGCTGCGTCAATAGCTGTCATGCCCATTCCAATTACTGCAACCTTATCTCCCACATTAATTGATGAATATCCTTGATATCTAAGATTATAAATAAATTCAATGGCATCTTCAACACCTTCTAAATCTTCTCCAGGAATTTGCAGTTTGTTTGCCAAACCAACACCAAAAGCCAAATACACAGCATCATAGTTTTTTTGCAGTTCTTCTATCGAAATACTTTTTCCTAACGCTTGATTATATTTCACACCAATTCCTCCAATTCCTAAGATATAATTTACTTCATCATCGCAAAACTGCGGTGTTACTTTATAAGCAGCAATGCCATAAGTCATTAAGCCACCACCTTTACTTTCCTTTTCATAAATGGTTACGTCAATTCCTTCTCTGCTTAGCATGTGAGCACAACTTAAACCTGCTGGGCCAGCACCAACAATAGCAACTTTTTTGCCAGTAGATTGTTTACGTTTAAACAATTGCCAATTATTTTTCATGGCAATTTCTGTACTATAACGTTGCAGTTTTGCAATGTTTATAGGGGTTTCATCCATGTTGTTGTACACACAAGCACCTTCACACAATTTTTCTACTGGGCAAACTTTACTACATCCAGCACCCATTATATTAGACTGGAAAATAGTATGTGCCGATCCTTTAATATTATCGGTAGTAATTTGCTTAATAAATTTTGGAATATCAATACTTGTAGGACACAATTTTGTACAAGGAGCATCATAACAAAATAAGCAACGATTAGCTTCAACCAAAGCAGCATCTTTAGTTTCAAAAGGGGGATGGATGTCAGCAAAGTTGTGATCGTATTGTTCTGTAGTTAGTCTATTATTTTGAATCATTTTATTGAGTTAAGAGTTATGAATTATGAATGATGAGTTTAAATTTAAATAACTCATAATTCTGCATTCCTAATTTATAATTCTGTGAGTCTTCCATAGGTCTCAGGTCTTCTATCTCTAAAAAATTGCCATGTGTTACGAACTTCTTCAATCATATCCAAATCAAATTCTGCAACAATTAACTCGTCTTTATCTTCACTTCCACAGGCAAAAATTTGTCCACGAGGATCTACAAAATAACTGGTGCCATAAAACTTACCCAAGTTCCAAGGTTTTTCTTCCCCTACTCTATTTATACAACCCATAAAATAACCATTAGCAGCTGCATGTGCTGGTTGTTCTAACTTCCATAGATATTGAGAAAGTCCAGCAACTGTAGCACTAGGATTATACACAATCTCTGCACCATTTAAACCCAAACATCTTGCCCCATCGGGGAAATGCCTATCATAACAAATATATACGCCAACTTTTGCATACTTGGTTTGAAACACAGGATAGCCAAGGTTTCCAGGCTTAAAGAAAAACTTTTCCCAAAAGCCACTAGTGTGTGGAATATGATTTTTGCGATACTTACCTAAATAAGTTCCATCAGCATCAATTACTGCAGCAGTGTTGTATAAAACGCCAGCTTGCTCTTTCTCGTACACGGGCACAATAATTACCATTTGATATTTCTTGGCATATTCTTGCATTCGCTCAATAGTTGGTCCAGGAACAGTTTCTGCACTTTCGTACCAAGCCTTATCTTGCCCTGGGCAGAAATAAGGTGTATTAAATATTTCCTGAAAGCATAATATTTGCACCCCTTGTCTACCAGCTTCTTCTATATAAGGAATATGCTTTTGCACCATGGCTTCCTTTATTTCTTCAATGGTGCCTTCGCCTTCGGTTTTTGGTAACGAGAGTTGAATAAGACCTGATTTAATGATTCGCATAAAAGTTTAGATTTATGAATTAAGAGTTATGAGTTATTTCCTGGAAAATATTTTTGTTTTGTTGTTAGTATGATGCTGGATAAAATTCTATTAATTTCACTACACTTTTCTTTAAGACCAATAAAAGTATCTTCTGCTAAATAATCGCTATCGTAAAGTAATTTTAACCAATACAAAGTTTCTCTTGCTTCTTTTAAAGCTATACTTAGTTTGTGAACAAAATCTCTTTTTGACTGAGCAGAAATAGCTTCGTTAACATTTGCTCCAATCGATGTTCCTGATCTTAATATCTGTTTGGAAAGAATAAATTCTTTCTTCTCTTGTACTAAGAATTTATACGTTTTAACAATCTCTAATGCAAATGCATAAGATTTATTACCAATAATACTTTCGCTTTGAATTTTGTTTTCACTCATAATTCTTAATTCATAAATCTAAACTATTTGCGATACTTTATCTCTCTTAATAAATCTACCAAACCCTTTCTCAACTTTACAATCATAATTATCGATTACCAATTTTCCTCTTAAAAATACTTTTTTTACTTTGCCAGTTGCTTGCCAACCTTCATAGCCACTATAATCAACATTCATATGATGTGTTTTGGCAGAAATGGTATGCTTTTCGTTGGCATCCCATAACACAATATCGGCATCGCTTCCTATTGCAATTGTGCCCTTTTTAGGGAACATGCCAAATATTTTAGCTGCATTGGTCGATGAAACTTCTACAAATTTATTAAGGGTTATTTTTCCTTTGTTTACACCTTCGCTAAATAATAACTCCATTCTGTTTTCTATTGCTGGATGCCCATTGGGGATTTTGCTAAAATCATCTTTGCCCATTAGTTTTTGCTCCCACATAAACGGGCAATGGTCTGTAGCCACAACTTGCACCAAGCCTTGATTGATACCAGCCCAAAGTGTTGCTTGATCTTTCTTTTCACGAAGTGGTGGACTCATTACCCATTTTGCTCCTTCAAAATTTTGCTCATATAAACTAGCATCTAAAATTAAATATTGAATACAAGTTTCTACAAACACTTTTTGATTTCTTCGAGTAGCATTTCTCACAGCATTTAAAGCACCTTCACAAGTTAAGTGAACAATATATCCTGGGCAACCTGTATAACTTGCCATATCTGCAAATCTGCCACTGGCTTCAGCTTCAGTAATTTCTGGTTGTGATAAATAATGATAAAGAGGAGATAGCTTTCCTTCAGCTTTATGCTTGGCAATTAGGTAGTCAATCATATCGCCATTGGTGGCATGTACATTAATTAAACCACCATGTTTTTTTACTTCTTGCATTAAGCCAATCATTTGTCTATCATCAATCATCAATGCACCTTTATAGGCCATAAATGTTTTGAAAGAGGTAATGCCTTCAACTTCAATAAAGTGTTGAATTTCTTTTTTTGTATCCTCATTAAAATCGGTTACAGCCATGTGGAAACTATAATCGCCTAAACAATTATTATTACTTCTAGCTTTCCATTCTTGCAAAGCAGATTGTAAACTTTTTCCTTGTGTTTGCAAAACAAAATCTATAACAGTTGTGGTGCCACCATACAAAGCAGCTCTTGTGCCAGTTTCATAATTATCGCTACTGTATGTACCCATAAATGGCATATCTAAATGCACATGAGGGTCAATACCACCAGGCATTACCAGCATTCCTGTTGCATCAATAATTTCATCAGCAGTAACGCTTAAATTTTTACCAATGGCTTTAATTTTTTCGCCTTCAATTAAAATATCTGCAACATAATTATCAGTTGCAGTAATGATATTTCCGTTTTTTATTATAGTATTCATTTATTTTGAATTTTGAATGATAGATTCTTACAATACTAAATTTATAATGTAGCATTTATAATTATTTCTTAAACCCAATTCGTTCTCTATTTTTCCATTCTAATTCTTTGGCTTTATTATCCACTTTTTCATCCAATAAATTTTCTAAGGTTTCATAAATTTGATTAAACTGTTCATCGTGCCCATCTACCCTACTTCTAATTTGATTGAAAACTTCTATCAACTCTTTATTTTGAATAGCTAATTTTCGTAAAGCAATAAATGCACGAATGATAGCAATGTTCATTTTTCTTGCTTTCTCACTTTTTAAAACACTTGCCAACATTGCAACACCGTGTTCTGTAAAAGCATAAGGCAAGTACCTTTTTCCACCCCAACTTGAGGTCACAATTTGTGACCTCAAGTCAGCAAACTCTTTCTGGGTAAGGGTAAATATAAAATCTGAAGGAAATAAATCTATATTTCTTTTTACAGCTTGATTGAAAACTTTTGTCTCCACTTCGTATAAAAGTGCAAGGTCAAAGTCCAGCATTACTTTCTCTCCTCTAATATCATATATTTTGTTATGTATTACTTGCAGTTGCATTGATATCTATTTTCTTTTCATTGTTAAACAATAAATCAATCCGCTCACTCCAAAACCTACAAACCAAGCATAATTATACAAGTCAGAAATCCAATAAGGAAACACTTCAATACTTATCATTTTTGTTACAACTAAAAAGCCTGGAATGTTGGGTAATATTCCAATTAATAAAGCCACAATAGCTTTATTATTAAATCCATTATTAAAAAAATATCTTCCATTGTGTTGGTATAATTCAGTAACAACTAATTCTTTTTTATTAATGAAAAAATAATCAACAATCATAATACCTCCAATTGGTCCAAGCAAAGCTGAATAGCCAATTAGCCAAGTAAAAATGTATCCATTGGGGTCTGCAACTAATTTCCAAGGAAAATTTAATACGCCAATAATGCCAGTAATATAACCACCAGTTTTGAAATTTATTTTTTGTGGATTAAGATTTGCAAAGTCGTTAGCCGGACTAACAATATTGGCTGCTATGTTGGTTGCTAATGTTGAAATAATAATACCGAGCATAGCAAAAGCAACCATTAATTTACTATCAAATTTTGAAGCCAAGTTTACAGGATCCCACTCTGGCTGACCATAAATAATAGCTGTTGCTGAAGTTACTACTACACCAACAAATGCAAACAAAGTCATTGATGTTGGTAAGCCCAAAGCTTGCCCTTTTAATTGAGCTTTTTGACTTTTTGCATACCTTGTAAAATCAGGAATGTTTAAAGATAAAGTTGCCCAAAAACCAACAACAGCAGTTAGTGCAGGAAAAAAGAATTTAAAGAAAGATGCTGTATCTGCAAATTTTGAAGGTTCGCTTAAAATAGGACCTAAACCTTTGGCTGCAACTACAGCCCAACAAAACAAAGCTACTGCAGCAATAGGCAAGAAGAATGCTTTGAAGATTAATAATTTTTTAATACTATCAACACCTTTATAAACGATAAACATATTGAGCAACCAAAATAAAATAAAGCAACCAATTGGCAAAGGTTGAGGGAATAAGCCTTCAATTTTAATAGCTTCTAAACTGGGGTTATAAGCTCTTATTAAATTATACAATGATGCTCCACCAATCCAGGTTTGAATACCAAACCAGCCACAAGCAACTATTGCTCGCAGCATAGCAGGAATATTTGCACCTTTAGTTCCAAAGCTTGCTCGTGCTAATACTGGAAACGGAATGCCATATTTTGCACCGGCATGCCCATTTAAAAGCATAGGCACTAAAACAATGGCATTCCCAATAAATATTGTAAGAATGGCTTGCCACCAGTTCATTCCTTTATTAATCATACTACTTGCCATGGTGTAAGTAGGAATGCAAAGACTCATACTTATCCAAAGTGCAGCATAGTTCCAAGTTCCCCAAGTGCGTTTGTCTTGTGGAATTGGGGCTAGGTCTTCGTTGTAAAGAGAGTTGTTCAAAGTAATTATGAATTATGAGTTATGGATGATGAATGTTATATAATATTATTTTGTATTTTCATTTGGAAAGTATCGTTGCTTAGTTATTAATATAATAATGTTCAAAATTTTAATTAATGAATTACAAGAAGAATTTAACACATCAAACTGTTCTTGTTTAATAAAATCACTATCCCGTAAAAGACATAGCCAGTAAAACCTTTCTCTTGCTTCTTTAACTGCAATACCAAATTTATGAATAATATCTTTTTTAGATTCAGCAGCTATTGCTTCTTGAACATTTGCACCAATTGAAGTGCCCCTTCTTAACATTTGTTTTGAAAGAAAATACTCTTTTTTTTCAGCTAAAAATTAAAATAGCTTCACAATTTGCAAAGAAAAATCATAAGATTTTTTCACAATGACATTTTCTTTTTCTTCATTCATAATTCATCATTCATAATTGTGTTCTCATCTGCAATTAATAAAGCTTCACTAATAATCGCCAAACCTTCATTTATTTGTTCTTTTGTAACTATTAATGGTGGTGCAACAAAAATGAAATTCCATCTAACGAAGGTGTACATACCCAATTCTTTGATTTTTGCTGCTACTTTATTCATCACAACCATTTCGTCTGGCTTTGCATTAAATGGTGCCATCGGTTCTTTTGTTGTTCTATTCTTTACTACTTCAATACAACCCAATAAACCGGTGTTCCTAAAATCCCCAATTGATGGATGTTTTTCTTTTAATTTTTCAATTTCCTGCTCAATATAAATGCCCATTACTTTTGCATTCTCCAACAAATTATCTTCCTCATAAATCTTCAATGTTTCTAATGCAGCAGCACAACACACAGCATGTGCAGAGTAGGTTAAGCCTAAGGGTAAAACTGCATCATCATATTTGCTTGCAATTTTATTGCTTACTTGTAAACAACCAAATGGCAAGTATCCACAAGTCAATCCTTTTGCCATAGCAATCATATCTGGTATTATATCGTGATTTTGAAAACCAAACCATTGTCCAGTTCTTCCAAAGCCACTCATTACTTCATCCATAATCATCAAAATACCATGCTTATTGGTTAATGCTCTTACTTCTTTTAAATAGCCTTTTGGATACTGCATACAACCACTAGTGCCACTTTCTCCTTCTAATAAGATTGCGGCAATATTATTTGGACCTTCATAAGCTATAACTCTTTCCAGTGAAGCGATTGATTCCTTTAATAAATTTTCTTCGCCATATTCCCAACGATATAAATTAGGTAAATCGAAGTGAACAAAGTTTGGTGCTTGTTGTGAGTCAACAGGTAATTTACGTGGATCTCCACCTGCAGAAATTACACCCATTGTTGCACCATGATAAGATTGATAGCGGGTTAGAATTTTATGACGACCAGTTGATAACCTTGCTAACTTAATTCCATTTTCAATAGATGTTGCTCCACATAGCGTAAAGAAAGATTTATTCAAATCTCCTGGACAAATTTCAGCTAATTTTTTACCTAAATCTGCTCGTACCTTGGTAACACAACTTGGTGTAACATAAGCAACTTCCTGCATTTGCTTTACAACAGCGTCTGTAATTCGTTGATTGCCGTGACCAATATTCATATTGATTAATCCACTTGAAAAATCAATAATTCTATTACCATCGTAATCATATAAATAAACACCTTCTGCTCGTTTTATTGCTATAGGGTTTGTACCTTTTTGTTTACTCCAACTAAATAGTGTGTAATCTTGACTATCGTTAATAATTTGTTCGGCTAAACTCATTATTTTTATTTTGAATTTTTATTTTTGCTTCACGCAACGTGGCAAAGAATGCAAGGAAGGCAACGTTTTATTTTTAAAAACAATTCACCTATTATTTAACTCATCCAATTCACCCCAGATTCTGCATTCCATTTTGTAGTTGATTTTTTTAACTTAGTCCAAAATTCAATAGAACTTTTACCCGTAATATCACCTACTCCAAATTTACTTTCATTCCATCCACCAAAACTAAATGGCTCACGAGGTACGGGCACGCCTACATTTACACCAATCATACCTGCACTTGCTCTATCAATAATGTATCGAGCCATACCACCATTTTGAGTAAATACACTAGCTGCATTACCATAAGGATTAGCATTTTCAATTACCAATGCTTCATCAACAGTATTAGTTCTCATGATTGAAATTACTGGCCCAAAAATTTCTTCTGTTGCAACACTCATTTGTGGTGTTACATAATCAATTACTGTTGGTCCTACATAAGTTCCATTTTCTTTTCCTGCAACTATAGTATTACGTCCATCAACTAAAATTTTTGCACCATCTTTTTCTGCTTGGGTAATGTATGCTTCAATTCTTTGTTGCGATGCTTTATTAATAACTGCACCTAAGGTATGGCCTAGAATGATTTTTTTTGCTTCTTCACAAATTTTGGCAATAATATGATCTACCTTACCAACACCAATCATTGCACTTGCAGCCATGCAACGTTGACCAGCACAACCACTCATACTTGCTACAACGTTTGCAGCTGTCATATCTTCTTTAGCATCTGGCAATACCATTAAATGATTTTTTGCACCCCCTAACGCCAAACATCTTTTTAAATTATTGGTAGCTCGTTGGTAAACAATTTTTGCAACTTTAGTGCTACCAACAAAACTTACCGCTTCAATATTGGGATGATCACAAATAGCATGTACAATCTCAACATCGCCATGCACTATATTAAATACACCATCAGGTAAACCAGCTTCTTTTAATAATTCTGCTAAACGTCCACAACTTAATGGCACTTTTTCGCTAGGCTTCATTATCATGCAATTGCCTAGTGCTATTGCGTTTGGAATAGTCCAATTGGGTACCATACTAGGAAAATTAAAAGGAACAATGGAAGCTACAACACCTAAAGCAATGTGCTCTGTTCGGCACTCCACACCTTTGCTTACTTCTAAAATTTCGCCTGTTGTAAGTTGCGGCAATGATGTTGCAAATTCTGTTAATTCAATACATTTTTCAATTTCGGCAACAGACTCACCATACGTTTTTCCATTTTCTTCGCTACACAATTCAGCTAATTCTTTCAGGTGTTTTTCTAACAAAGTTTTATACTTAAAAAATATTTGAACTCTTTCTTTAATAGGAGTTTTGCTCCAAGCAGGAAATGCTGCTTTGGCTGCTTTAACAGCATCGTCTAAATCTATTGAAGCAGACATTGGAACAGTTGACAAATGATTGCCATCTATTGGAGAAATAACATCTAAAGTTTTATTTGTGGAGGCATTTACAAAACTTCCATTAATGAAGTTTTGAGTAGAAGCATATTTCATGTAAGTATTGTTTAATTAAAATTATTATAAAATAATGAAGTGAAAATATAATATTTGCAGAAATTAAACAATATTTATTACTATTTTTATAAAATAAGGTTTTATTTCTGCAAATA
>JANOZK010000116.1:0-7701 GCA_031429335.1 Chitinophagaceae bacterium
TTCCTGCTCTGTCTTTCCAAATATTATCATCGGCACCATACATACCTTCTGCCCCATAACCAACAGCAATATTTAACCATGCTGGTATTTTACTTTTAGGGAAAAAAGATTTCAAATTAGCACTTAACCAATAAGTTTGTCCATTATAATCTTTTAACATTCGACTTAAAATACTGCTACCATATAAACTATCAGCTCTTACAAGCAAAACAGGTTCGTTATAATTTTTTTTATGAAAAGAAAATTTCATGTCAATACGTTGCTCATTCCATAATAATTCTTGGCTAATAAGTAACCCACTGCCCACCATATTAGCGGCAAAATCGCCCCAGCTCCAACCCCAATCTCTACTAAAGCCATCTAAAGTTTCAATAATTGTTTGATAAACAGCACCACTTAAACCACCATACCAAATACGTTGTTTACGGCTTACACCAGCCCAACGCCATACTTCCATGCTGCCTTTACTTTCAATATAGGCACTATACATATGACCCACTTTATCAACTTGTAACCATTCTTTATTATCGTTAAAAAAATGAAATTTCGACTGCGGATAATCTTTATACCAAGCATTGTATAAACCATAAGAAGCAGCACCATAGCCAATAATATTGGCAGCAACAACTAGTTTTACTCTTTTTTTATTAGGGCTATTTTTTAGGATTGATAAGGAATCTTTTGAAGCAGAATCAAAATTTATAACAGAGTAGTGTAATTTATTAAAACTTTGTAGCTCCTCCAGGGTTGCTTGTTTTTTTATGGTTACATCTTCATTTAAAATAACATTTTCTAATTTTTGACCATTTGTAAATCCCAAAAAACATAGGCATGCTTTAAATACTAAGGCAAACCTTAAACCTTCAACCTTAAACCTTAAACCTTGTTTTGCCTCCTTCATTACCACAAACTTACGAGAGGTTTTTATAAACAGTTTAAGAACTACAATAAAAAATGATTAAATATGCTTAAAATTGCTATTCTTAACCGTAGAGAGGCAAAAAAGCGGAGTATACACAGAGCAAAAAAACTCAGCGTTAACTCAAACACGCATGTTCTCAGCGGTTAAAAAAAGTTGAATAAAGAATCAACCGTTGAAGGGTGCGACGCCACAGAAGTCTCATAGAAGTTCATCGGTTGGTAACCAAAAAAAATTATTAATTATTAATTGTTAATTCTTATGGATGCTGCTATTTTAGAAAAAGTAAATGAATGGTTACAAGGTAACTATGATGATGCAACAAAAGAAGCCATTAAAAAACTTCAGTTTGAAAACGAAAACGAGTTGGTGGAAAGTTTTTACCAAAACTTAGAATTTGGTACTGGTGGTTTACGTGGTATTATGGGTGTAGGCACCAACAGAATAAATAAATACACGATTGGTATGGCCACACAAGGGTTTGCCAACTATTTAAAAAAAGCATTTGGTAATGGCGAAATTAAAGTAGCTGTTGCACACGATTGTAGAAACAACAGCCGCTTTTTTGCAGAAACTACTGCCAATGTTTTTGCAGCCAACGGCATTAAAGTTTATTTATTTGCAGAGTTAAGGCCAACACCCGAATTAAGTTTTGCCATACGCTATTTGGGCTGTAATGCAGGCGTTGTATGTACTGCAAGCCATAACCCTAAAGAATATAATGGCTACAAAGCTTATTGGAACGATGGTAGCCAATTGGTGCCACCGCACGATAAAAATGTAATTAAAGAAGTAGAAGCCATTGCCAGTGTAGATGATGTAAAATTTTCTGGCGGCGATGCTAACATTACTATTTTGGGCAAAGAAATGGACGATGCTTACATAAACATGGTTAAAGGTTTAAGCGTTTACCCCGAAATAATAGCCAAACAACACGATTTAAAAATTGTCTACACATCCATCCATGGTACAGGTATTACCCTTGTACCAGAAACTTTAAAACAGTTTGGTTTTACCAATGTTACCATTGTTAATGAACAAGCTACGCCTGATGGCAATTTTAGTACTGTAATTTACCCCAACCCCGAAGAAAAAGAAGCCATGAGTATGGGCTTAAAAAAAGCCATTGAAATTGATGCTGATATTTTGTGTGGAACCGACCCTGACGCTGATAGAGTTGGCGTTGGTGTTAAAAACCATAAAGGCGAATGGGTTTTAATGAACGGAAACCAAACAGCAGTTTTGGCATTTGCCTATATGATTGAAGCCCGAAAAAGAAAAGGTATTGCCAAAGAAAACGATATGATTGTTAGCACCATTGTAACAACAAACATGGTACATGAAGTAGCAAAACACAACGACGTAAATAGTTACAGCGTACTTACTGGTTTTAAATGGATAGCTGACTTAATTAGAGAAAAAGAAGGTACCGAAACATATATTGTTGGTGGAGAAGAAAGCTTTGGCTTAATGATTGGTAACGAGGTAAGAGATAAAGATGCAGTGAGTGCAGTTGCCTTGTTATGCGAAATGGCGGCTTATGAAAAGGAACAAGGAAAAACCTTATTTGATAAGCTAATTGAACTATATATTCAATATGGCTTTTATTATGAAACCCTTATTAGCATTACTAAAAAAGGCATGAATGGGCAAAAAGAAATTGCCGAAATGATGGAAGCCTTTAGACTTAATCCCCCTAAAGAAATTAATGGTAGCGAGGTAAGAGAATTAATAGATTACGAAAAACAAATTGGTAAAGATTTTGAAAGTGGCGATAGTTGGGAAACTGGTTTACCTAAAAGCAATGTATTGCAATTTATAACCGAAGATGGCAGTATAATTTCTGCTAGACCAAGTGGTACAGAACCAAAAATTAAATTTTACTTTAGCGTTAAAACCAACTTAAAAAACAAAGAAGACTTTGATAAAAAATATGCCGAACTAGAAAAGAAAATTTCTGGCATTATTGAAAGTATGGGTTTGAAATAATTTATTACTGATTTCATATTTCTAATTCGATATTGAACGCTGCAAACAGAACTGTATACAGCGTTTTTGTTTAAACTACTTTTATAGTAAAATAGATTAAGTATATTTGAACAAACGAAATACTATGAACGAAATAATATTTATAGTTGAAGAAAGTGAAGAAAGAGGATTTACAGCAAAAGCTTTGGGCGTTTCAATTTTTACACAAGCAGAAACTATTGAATTATTAAGAAATGAAATTAAAGATGCAGTAAAATGCCATTTTGATGATAACCAGCAACGCATAATTCGTTTGCACCAAGTAAAAGAAGAAGTGTTTGCTGTATGAAAAAGATTCCAAGAGATATTACGGGATTTGAATTGTGTAAACTACTTTCAAAAAAGTATGGCTATGAAAAGACTAGGCAAACAGGTAGCCATATTCGTTTATCTACAAATCTTGAAGGAGAACATCATATAACAATCCCTAATCACAATCCACTTAAACTGGGAACTTTATCTTCTATTTTATCTGATATAGCTGCACATTTAAAGAAATCAAAAGAACAGCTAATCGAGGAATTATTTTAATTGTTTAATAGAATATCAACTGTACAAGCCGATAGCTATAGGCTGTGCCCTGCTATTCAGCAGCATTTTCAACGACACCACCAAAGCTTAATAGATATTCTACAGCTGGTTACACAAAAAAAATACCTACTCACTTTTACCCTAATTTCGTGTTACAAATAAATATGTATGAAAGTACCTTCGATGGCAGAGTTGATGGCAAATGGAGAAACCCCCGAAATTTTATTTTGGGTGGGTTGTGCAGGCAGTTTTGATCAAAGAGCACAAAAAATTACGAAAGCCTTTGCTACCATACTTCATAAAGTAGGTATAAAGTATGCAATACTTGGTAAAGAAGAAGCTTGTACTGGCGATCCTGCACGTAGGGCTGGTAACGAATTTTTATTTCAAATGATGGCCTACCAAAATATTCAAATATTGAATGGTTATGGTATAAAAAAAATTGTTACTACCTGCCCACATTGTTTTAATACTTTAAAAAATGAATACCCAGAACTAGGGGGTAATTACGAAGTAATACATCATACCACACTTTTACAAGAATTGATTAATGAAGGTAAAATAACCATGAAAGAAGGTGGCGATTTTAAAGGCAAAAAAATAACTTACCACGATAGCTGTTATTTGGGAAGATCGAATAACATTTATGAAGCTCCACGAAAAGTACTTGAAGCATTAGATGCAGAGTTAATAGAAATGAAACGCTGCCGTAGCAATGGTTTATGCTGTGGTGCAGGTGGTGCACAAATGTTTAAAGAAGATGAACCTGGAGATAAAAGAATTAATATTGAACGTATCGATGAAGCCCTAGAAACTGGTGCTAGTTTTATAGCTGCAGCCTGCCCTTTTTGTAATACGATGATGACAGATGGTGTAAAAAATAAAGAGAAAGAAAACGAAGTTCAAGTTTTAGATGTTGCAGAAATGATTGCTACAAGCATGGTGTAGGATGCTGGGTTCTGGATGCTGGATGCTGGATACTGGATACTGGATTTTAGATGTATGATTTAAACAAAGAATTTTAATATGAAGAATTTTAATGTTAAAAAATTTTTATTAGCTACTATAGTTTTACTACCTGTACTTTTAGTAGTTGATGTTTTATACGATACCCTTTTTAAAACCTTTGACTTAAAAGAAACATTTGCTTTAAAAAACTTATTTTTTAAAGTACTCGCTGCATTAGTTGGTGCATATTTTTATGCCACTTATAAAAACGAGAACGAAGAACAGAACGCAAACTAATTGAACAAACAATTTTACAATGGACATAGCATATCAACACCTTATTCCTACGGAATTACATGAAAATTCTAGAGTTTGGATTTACCAAAGTAGCCGAATTTTCGGTATTAATGAAGCCTTACAAATTGAGGAATTAATGGAGACGTTTATTGTTAATTGGAAAAGTCATGGGGCAGCAGTAAATGGCTATGCCAATTTATTTTTTGGTCAGTTTATAGTTATTGTAGCCGATGAAACTGCTACTACTGTAGGAGGTTGTAGTACCGACAGCTCTGTAAGATTAATTAAGCAAATTGAGGATACTTTTAAAGTAAATATGTTTGATAGACAAAGTCTTGCTTTTGTAATTAAAGATAAAGTTCAACTATTGCCACTAGCACAAATCAACTATGCATTAGAAAATGGATTTATCACTCCCGAAACTTTGTATTTTAATAACCTAGTGGCTACCAAAGCCGATTTGTTAACCAAATGGATTGTTCCTGCAAAAGATAGTTGGTTAGCAGCTAAGATTGATAAACAACTGAGTGTATAGTTACCTATTTAATCATAAACACACAAGGCACAGGTCTTTGTCCTTCTTTGTCGCTAGGCTTTATGGTTTCTTTTCCGTTTACCAGCATACAACTGCTGCCACCACCATCTAAATTTAGAGCTTCCCAACAACCAATATCTTGTAATATTTTTGCTGCTTGTGGTAGCGAAGCACCTTCTGCCATGTCTTTAAACCTACCCTGAATTGCCAAAATTATCAATTGTCCATCTTTTGTATAGCCCATACAAGTTCTTGGATGTTTATCGGTTAAGCCGCCTTTGCCACTAAATTTTAATTCTTGGTTATTGGTAATATTTATTTGTCCATTCTGTAAAAGTATTGGTCCACCACCCACTGCTGTTTCCATTTTCCATTTTTTAAAAGTAGCAGTAGCATTATTTTTAGCTGTTGTTAAACTAAATCTATTGATGGAATCTTTGAGTACTTTATTCACTGGTTTTTGAACTGCATAGGCCTTACGTAAGGTAGAATCGGTAAAAAGCCAAGCAACATCGGCTTGCCGTTTTTTATTAATACCAATTGCACTAGCCAATGGATGGTTGTAGGTAAAAGTATCTCTTCCTCTATTGGGCATTGTATGAACATTATAGCTTAAAAGTTTACCGTTTTTAATTATTGTATTTAAGTTTTTACTGTATTTAAATTCAAAAAAAGTACTGTTAACTGTTACAAACGGAAAACTATTTTTTTCAAAAAATTGCGTTGGGGTTAATCGCCTTGCTTCTGTGGTATCTACAGTAAAGTTTAGCTCTTTATCTTTTAAATTGGCAGTTACATAATAGGCAATATTGGGTTTTCCATCTAAGGTATCATTGGTAAAAAAAACATGTACAGTTGGTGGTAATGGTTGAAATAAAGAATCAACATTTATCCATTTTAACTGAGCAAAAGTGCAGCTTGGAAGTAGCAGTAATAATAAAAATTTCATTGAGTGTTTTTAAAATGACAAATTATTTACTTTCATTGGCTTTTAGAACCCTTAAAAAGTTACCTCCTAAAATTTTATAGATGGTAGATTTTTTATACCCTCTTTCCATCAAAGATTTTGTAATTAAAGGATAACTGGTAACATCATTTAATTGCAATGGAGTAACGGTTATTCCATCAAAATCGGAACCCAAACCAACATAATCTTCTCCAACTAATTGTATAATGTATTCTATATGATCAATAACAAAAGCTAGAGGAGGTCGAATGGCATTCATTTCTGTTACATATCTACTTTCTAAATAATTTTCTACATTCCATTCATCCATACCAGCTTTAGCGAGTGAATCTGCTTCTTGTTTGTGCTTTACAAAAAATGCTTTCTCTTTTGCATCAAAAGTACTATCGATAAACCCTGGATTAAAATTAATTTGTATCACACCCCCATTTTTTGCAATCCCTTTAATTTGATCGTCTTTTAAATTTCTTTGATGTTTACATAAACTATAAACAGAGCTATGAGATGCAAAAATAGGTTTTGTTGTAGTGGTAATTACATCCCAAAATGTTTGTTCGCCAACATGGCTAATATCAACCAACATGCCTAATTCATTCATTCTATTCACAACTTTTTTTCCAAAATCAGTGAGGCCTTTACTTACCAAATTTTTATTAAAAGTTTCATCGTATGCACTGGTTGCCCATGGTGTGGAGTTGTTCCAAGTAAGTGTCATGTATCTAGCACCACGTTTGAACAATGAGTCTAGGTTGCTTAAACTATTTTCTATCATGTGGCCTCCTTCAACGCCAAACATGGCTGCAATTTTTTGTTGCTTTACTACTTTCAGTAATTGTTGAATGTTGGCAACTTTTACAATTTTATCAGGATTTCTTGCTGCAACAGCATCTAAAGTATCCATTTGTCTGTTAGCAAATTGAAAAGGGTTTTTCATATCTCCGGTACAAAAAACAGAAAATATTTGAACATCTAATCCGCCTTGTTTCCATCTAGCTAAATCACTGTGAGATTTACTAGTTAAATTTTTATCAAACACTATTTCGGTCTCAGGTTGCTTCGATAATAAGCTATCTGTAGCTTTCATTAATATATCGTTGTGTGTATCTACTAAAATGGCTTTTTTATGCACTTTAGTAAACGATTGTGCCATTAATAGCTGTGCAAAAAAGAAACAGCAAATAGTGAAGCTAATTTTCATGACTAGATATAATTAAAATCAATTAACGGAAGTTTTGTTACTACTAAATTGTAATAAATAAAGTTAATAGAATAAACCAGTATTAAAGCTTGATTTGTTAGAAGAGTAAAATTAATTTACTGTGAGGAACTGTAAGCATTGACTAGTCCTAGAAAAACGATACAGGATTAATAATAAATAAAAGTACAATTTTAAACAGAAGTAAGCTCAAATTTACTTCTGTTTTTTATTTTATAAGTTCTCATTTGTATTTCATTTTGTGCATGCATTTGTTCAGG
>JANOZK010000117.1:0-50485 GCA_031429335.1 Chitinophagaceae bacterium
CCTGAACAAATGCATGCACAAAATGAAATACAAATGAGAACTTATAAAATAAAAAACAGAAGTAAATTTGAGCTTACTTCTGTTTAAAATTGTACTTTTATTTATTATTAATCCTGTATCGTTTTTCTAGGACTAGTCATAAGTATATTATTGTACAAATTTCTCTTGCCAATCTACCATACCACCTAATAAATTGGTAACATTGGTAAATCCCATATGTTCTAACATTAAACCAGCCATTACGCTTCTTTTTCCACTGCGGCAGTAACAAATAACTGGTTCATTTTTTAAATGTTCTATTGGCTCTATTGCCATGTCTTGAACACTTCTTAAGGGCAGGTTAATACCACCTACATTAAAATCGGCATGTTCAGTATCTTCTCTAACATCAATTAAGTTAATGGGCTCATTGCCCTCAATTTTAGCTTTTAATTCTTCTACAGTTATGTTTTGCATAGTTTATAGTTATTGATTAATGATTGTTGCACTATCTGCTGCCTTTACTGGCGGGGTATTGCCAATATATAAATACATAATTTGACCAACTTTCAATTTATTTTGTACTTTTTGACCAGGGTTTGGCTCACTAAATATTTTTGGATCTTGGTCTACTACAAAAGAAGTTAATGTATCGGTAATGGGAGTTCTTGCAACTATCGATCCAGTACTAAGTCCTAAACTTTTAATGGTATTTAATGCCTCGGCAACTGTTAAACCTTCTAAATCTGGTACAGCCAATTCGTTACCTAAGCCACTACCCAATACAAAGCTAATTGTACTGCTCATTGGTATTTTGGTTCCACCTTTTATAATTGCACCATTATACAATTGTTCTAAAACAGCATTTTTTGCAATATCTGGCCTAAACGTGGTATCACCCATTTTTAAATTTAAACTTTGCAACATTAATTGGGCACTTTTTATGGAAAAACCAATTAGGTTGGGCATTTCTATTTCGGGGGCAATAGCTCTGTTAATTGTTAAATAAACTGTTCGTCCTGCTTTTACGCTTTCATCAGCTATTGGGGTTTGTTTTACGATAGACAATCTAGGAATACTATCAACAAAAACGGAGTCTAAAACTTTTACTTCAAAGCCTTTTGCTTCCAATATTTTTATTGCAGCAACAATATTTTGTCCGGTAACATTTGGTACTTTTTCCTCTTTTCCATGCCCCGTTATCCAATCCAATGAGAAGAAAAATAACAATATTATTGCAACTAAAAATGCTAGTGCAGCTAAAATATTTATAAAAAAAGATTTTGATTCCATACTTAAATACTGAGATAATTAAGGTATTGTAAGAGAAATGATCTACAATATTAAAAACATTCTTCTATAACTGCGGTATAAAATTCTTTTAGTGACCATCCCATTGCTTTTACTTGCTGTGGTACAATGCTGGCTTCACTTTGGCCAGGTACAGTATTTATTTCTAACATATAGGGTAATTGTTTCGATTCATTATAAATGAAATCGATTCGTACAATACCTCTACAGTTTAATAATTGATAGGCTTTTTTTGCAGTTTCTTGTATTTGTAATGCGATAGAATCATGGATAACCGCCGGGGTTATTTCTTCGCTTTTACCTAAATATTTGGCTTCAAAATCAAAAAAATCATTCTTAGTAATTACTTCTGTTATTGGTAAAGTAATAATATTACCTTTTGTTTTAAAAACTCCAATGGTAAATTCTCTGCCTTGTATAAATTCTTCAACTAAAATTTGGTCATCTTCTTTAAACGCTTTTTCAATTGCAGTGTCCAGCTCTTCAGCTGGTTTATTTACTTTGCTCATGCCTATACTGCTACCACCATTATTTGGTTTTACAAAAACAGGAAATTGAAGATGGTTAATAATTTCATCTGTATTGGTAAAGCTACTTTTAACCAACATGATTGACTTTGCTACAGGTACATCACCTAAAGCTGCAACAGCAATTGTAAATCTTTTATTAAATGTTATGGCCGATGTAGTAGCATCGCAGCTGGTATATGGTATACTCAACATATCAAAATAGCCTTGTAGCTTTCCATCTTCTCCGGGCGTGCCATGTATACACATTAACACTGCATCAAATGAAATGGTTTCATTATTTATACTGATCGTAAAATTATCTCGATTTACTTTTTGCTTTTCGTTGGCAACATTAATATACCACCAACCACTAGGGTTGATGTCTATTTTAAATACATCGAATTTTGAAGTATCAATATTATTAGCAACTGTGATAGCACTTTTATAGCTTATTTCGGCTTCTCCGCTAAAACCACCTGTAACTAAGGCAATACGTTTTTTCATTTGATAAATATATTTAGCAAGAATACAAACAATTTGGGTGTTCTAATTGGTTTTATAATTTGCTTAACCAATTATGGATGTTTGAAATTTTGGAGTAATTGTTTAGAATAGATAACAATCAAGCGATGAAGAAGTTATGAAGCAAGAATGGCAAAAGACTTACTAGGTTCTCTTGCCATTCTGATAACAGGAAATATCACCTGCCGTTACACGATGAAGTTACATCCGAGCAACTTCATTTATTTAGCACAAGGTATTTCGTTATTTTTTAAAATGCAACCTTTTTTAAAAAAAAGTTTAGCACATAGTAATGTGCTTTAAATGTGCATTTTCGCCTTCTTACCCAATAATTCTTCAACCGTTTCTACGTACATCTCGTCTGGTACACAACAATCAACAGGGCAAACTGCTGCACACTGTGGTTCTTCATGAAAACCTTGGCACTCTGTACATTTATCGTGGGTAATGTAATAAGTATCGGTACTTACAGGTGCAAAGCGTTGATCTGCATCAACAACAGTACCATCTGTTAAAGTAAATGAGCCTTTAATAGTGGTTCCATCAGATATCGACCACTCAACACCACCCTCATAAATTGCGTTGTTAGGGCATTCAGGTTCGCAGGCTCCACAGTTAATACATTCGTCGGTAATTTTAATAGCCATATAATTTTTTTTGTTTGATTATTAGAAATGAAAAATAAGTACTTTTTAACAAGCCTTACCTTTGTTCCTACAAAAATAAAGTTTCGTAATGATTTTACAAGAAAGAATTAGTTTATTAAAACAACTTTCAGTTTATATTTTATCAAGCAATAATGATTGGGAGGCTACAAAAGAAAGAGCTAGTATAGAAAATCCTTGGTTTACGCCCAATTTTATTGAGACGAGTACACAAAATATAGCTCATCAATTTTTACAAGAACATATTTTATACAATTTTGCTAGTTTATACAATATCCCTGCAGATAATGTTGCTCCTAAGAATATTGGTGTGATTATGGCAGGCAATATACCATTGGTTGGCTTTCACGATTTTTTATGTGTATTTATTTCTGGTAATAAAATTACCATTAAGCCTTCAAGTAAAGATGAAGTTTTAATAAAGCATTTGGTTGAAAAATTAATTACTTGGAATCCAGAAGTTCAAAATTTTGTAAATTTTGCTGAACGATTATTAGACTGTGATGCATACATAGCCACTGGTAGCAATAATAGCAGTAAATATTTTGAACATTATTTTAGCAAATGGCCAAATATTATAAGAAAGAACAGAACTTCTGTAGCCGTAATAGATGGCAATGAAACTAAAGAAGAATTAGAATTATTGGCCGATGATATACAAATGTATTTTGGCTTAGGTTGCAGAAATGTTACCCAATTATTTGTGCCAAGCGAATATGATTTTATTCCCTTGCTTCAGGCTTTAAAAAAATATGAAGTGTATGCAGATTTAAACAAGTATAAAAATAATTTTGATTACTACTTGGCTATGTTAATTATGGGTAATAAATTTTATATGAGTAACGAAAGTGTTATTTTAACCGAAAACGAAAGTTTGTTTTCGCCCATTAGCCAAGTACATTATCAATTTTACAGCAATAGTGAATTACTTTTAATTGAACTCAATTCAAACAAAAACATACAATGTATTGTTGGTAATAACCTAACACCATTTGGTAATGCTCAGCAACCAACCATTACAGATTTTGCAGATGGAGTTGATACGATGAAGTTTCTTATGGAGCTTTAAAATGATAAATTTTAAATTTATTTCCTGAAAAAATTGCAGAAATTCGCTGAACATACGACAAGCATCGTAAAAGATTGTTAAAGGTGTTGTACGGTATTGCTAACTTTTAAACAGGTTTGTTAATTTGCAATTAGAAAGGCATAATATTTGATTATCTTTTATCAAACAAAAAAATAAAATACATATGAACATGAATCTCAAAAACATTTTAGCCGTAGTTGCCATTAGTGCTTCTACCGCCATTTTGAGTGTGGTGGGTTACGCTAAATTTATGGAAAGTAAATATGCAGGTACACAAGAGCCGGGTAAATTACCTGTAAACTATGCAGGTTTTTTTGGCAACAATAATGCACCAGGCGGTGCTGCTGATTTTACAGCAGCTTCTTCTAGCTCTACGCCAGCAGTTGTGCATATTAAAACAAAAACAAAAGCTAGGCAAGTAACCAATAGTACACCTAAACAACGAAACCCTTTTGGAGATATGTTTGGTGGTGATATGTTTGAAGAATTTTTCGGTGGTCCACGTATGCAGGTTATACCAGAACAACAAGCAAGTGGTAGTGGCGTATTTGTTAGCCAAGATGGCTACATTGTTACCAATAACCATGTAGTGGATGGTGCAGACGAAATTAATGTTACTTTAACCAACAAAAAAAGTTACAAGGCTACTGTTATTGGTACCGACCCAAGTACAGATTTGGCAGTTATTAAAATAGAGGGTGCTAACTTCCCATATTTAGTATATGGCAATAGTGATGATGTTAAATTAGGACAATGGGTTTTGGCTATTGGTTATCCTTTAAATCTCGACGTAACTGTTAGTGCAGGTATTGTAAGTGCAAAAGCAAGAAGTATAAATATTAATCAACGCCAAAGTAAAACACCCATCGAAAGTTTTATTCAAACCGATGCTGCTGTTAATCCTGGTAATAGTGGTGGTGCATTAATTAATACCAATGGAGAGTTGGTAGGTATTAATTCTGCCATAGCGTCACCTACTGGTTATTATACTGGATATTCTTATGCAATCCCAGTAAATATTGTAAAGAAGGTAATTGCCGATATGGTAAAATTTGGATCGGTTCAACGTGCTTTTATTGGAATAAGTTATCCTGCAGAAGGGCTACCAGAAAAAGAGCAAATTAATTTAGACAAAGAATATGGTAATGCTTGGAAAACAAATGATGGCGTTTTTGTATTAGGTGTTCTAGACGGAAGTGCTGCTGCTAGTGCTGGCATAAAAGAAAAAGATATCATTACTAAAATTAATGGTACCCAAATTACAAGTGGTCCTCAAATGCAAGAGCAAATTTCTCTATACAAACCTGGTGATAAGGTTTCTGTATCCTACTTGCGTAATGGAAAAGAAACGACCGTAAATGTTGTTTTAAAAAATAAAGCCGGCAATACCGATATTGTAAAAAATAGTACAAGTACCATTTTAGATAAAGTGGGTGGAACACTAGAAAATCTTGATAAAAAAGTTGCAACTGCAAACGACATTGCTGGTGGTGTTTTGGTTAAAAAATTAGGCTCTGGTGTTTTGTCTAAAACCAGAATGCAAGAAGGTTTTGTAATTACAACAGTGAATGGAGTTGAAGTTAAAAATATTGACGAATTAAAAACTGCCTTAAACAGTATAAAAGACGGCAAAGTAAGGTTAGATGGTATTTACCCTGGGTATGAAGGAACTTATACATACCCTCTGAATTTAAATGGAGAAAGTGAATAATATTAATTCAGTCTAATAAGCTAGTAGCCGTTGCAATTTGTAACGGCTATTTTTATTTGTACAAAAAATACGAGCTTTATTTATACCGAAGTGATATCACTATAGCCCCAATAAATTGTTTTAAACAACTATCCATTCGCCATTATCTAATGGGGATATTTATAAATAAAAAGCCGCTTCAATCTAACAATTAAAGCGGCTTTTATTAATAGAACTTCAATTATTCTACAACGATAATTTGTTGCAATTTTTCATTCTTATTATTTACAACGATGGTATAAATTCCTTTCATACAATTTGCAGGTAATGCAACAGTTTTTATTAAACTACCACCATCGAAATTAAAAGATTGGTTTACTACGGTTTGGCCAATTGAGTTATATATTGTTATTGATGTTTTTCCTTTGTGTAAACTATTCAGTTGTACATTTAGGGTTTTGTTTTTTACCGGGTTAGGATAAACCGATAATTCAGCTTTACCAGCATTTAATTTAATTTTAATGATGTTAGAGTATTCAATGCTATTGCTTTTGTCAATAATTTTTAATCTGTAAAAGTTAACATCTGTAATATTCAAATCCATGAAAGCATATACTAACTTATTACTTGCCAAAACAGTTCCTAGTTCGGTAAATGTTCTACCATCTGTGCTTTTTTCAATAATGTACAATTGTACATTTAATTCTGCTGCAATAGTCCATTGTAAGTTTATTTTTCCTAGGTTTTCTTTAGCTGTAAATGCAGTAATTTTTACGGGTAATGTAAATCCAGCTTGGCCTACACCAAAAGCACCAAAGCTACTGTATGTGGTATTTGTGGCTGTATTTGCAGTGTTATCTCCACTACCAGTTGCAACTGTCCATGCAGTTCCGTCGTATCTACTAATGCCAATTTGATTGTTGGCTAAAGTTGCAAAAGAAGATCCTTCTAAACTTGGCACAAAACCAGTGGTTATGCTGCAAACATTAGTATTAGATGAATTTCTATTTATGTTCCAAACTGCATCTACAATTCCTGCTTTTTGAGCGGCGTTTAAAGCAGTACCATTTGGTGTACCATCAACAGTAGCACCCTCATAAACATTTACTGTAAATGTATCTAAGCTCGTAGGAGTTAATGTTACAGGTAAATAATTATTGGTGCTTCCAATTGGAAAAAGTTCAGCACTTGTAAGTCCATCCATGCGTATAGCACCAATAGCAGCACCTGATCTTTCAGTTACTATATATTTAGTGGAGCTAAATGGTGCACCAGCAATATCTGTAGGAGTGGTTAAACGTAAAGTATCGGAAGATCTTATGGTTAGTTTACCAGTACCAAGTGTAAGCACACCACCAATACTTTGATTTTTATTGGTAGTGCAAGCTGCATTAAAAGTTACGTTACCTGTAGCATTATTGGTGCTAATACTAAATGGTGCCGTAGTTGCAGCATTAAACACATAATTAGAACCAGTTCCAAAAGTTTTTGTTCCTGAGGTTGTTATTGTGCCATCTACCCCATTAGGGTGAGATGTAGTAAGTGTAGCTGCATTATTGGTAATTGTAATAGCTGCACCTAGCGGCGTGCTTGATATTGTTCCGGGTTTTGAAATTGTAAAACTAAACGAAGTACTATTTGTTGCAATTACAAAAGTATTTGGTTGTATACCTGGTCCAGTTACAAGGGCTCCACTTGCAACGTTTGCTGCACCATATGCAGTTGCATCTGCTAAAGTAACTGTATGGCTTTCAGCTACAACAGTTGCCATTGAATTGGCGGTTGTTGCAGTTCTTAACTGAAATGGGGCAGTGCCACTTATGGTAAATGTTTGTGTATTTAATTTGCCAGTAGTACTTGCGTTAGATGCACCAATCATAGTTAGACTTGTGTTAAGTGTTACATCTGCTCCTGTTGCCACATGCAATGACCCTATTGCATTAAATGTGCCAGTGCCACCAATAGTTTGTGGCGTGGTTCCAACCATTAATAATACTGAAGAAGTAGGTGAAGGTGCTGCACCAAAAGTTCCATTGTTGGTTATATTGCCAGCAACCGGAAAAGAGTTAGTTGTTCTCATTAGTAAAGTACTACCTGTAGTAATTGTTAAGTCATCAATGTTAAAAGGGTTGTCATTAAGAGTCACTGTTGCATTATTTCTTACAATCACATTCGAGAATACTCTACTACCAACAATGGTATTTGAAGAAGGTGATGCTGGATACGCTTCTATGATAAAAGTACTGCCTTTATCAAATTGTAATGGAAAATGGGTTGATTCATAAATACGAGATACACCTCCCTGATAAATAAAGTTTGCACCCAATTCAAATTTAATACTTCTCGTAACAGATCCTGCAAACCCATAAGATGTTGCGGATGATCTATTGTTAAAAAACAAGTTAGAACCGCTTGCAAAAACCAATGACCCAACTCCACATGAGTCTATTAATCTTGCATTTGTAGCACCTGCAAAACCACCATCATCTAAACGAACGGTTCCTAAAATTCTTCCAGTTAAGCTATTGTTTACTGTTGTACCCATTTGTAGAGAAAATCCTTGCGTAGAAACTGCCGAGGTAATGGTTAAACTACTGGTGGCATCAATTGTAAAATCATCTGATGTAGTAGCATCTCCCATAATGGTATAAGTGCTAGAACCACTTGCATTTCTTCTCAATACAACTATAGCAGTATTCATCAATTTTAATTGCCCAATATTAGAAGTGCTTCCAATAACGTCGGGCGTTACTGTTCCAGTTGCTGGGGTTACTCCACCAATGTTGGTGCCATCAAAAATTAATACATCTGTGTTTGTAAAAGAAGACCTTGCAGTACCGCTTCCATTTAAAGCTGTGTTCCAACTTGCACTAGCTGTAAATGAACCAGCTGCTCCACCCACCCAATAATAAGTGCCTTGAGAAAAAACCATCTTTGTAGCACATAACATTAATAAAGTAAAAATTACTTTTTTCATACAACAATTTTTTTAAATAAATAAAATAGATAGATACCCAATTGGTATTAGTACAAGCGGAGAGAAAGCATGATAGAATTACGAAATTAGAAGTTTATTTCAGAAAGTAGCAAAAAAAATTTATGTCTTTTTTTTAAAAGTAATAAAAAAATTTTGGCAACTATTTTACTACCTATACATTTGCAAAGCTTACTCACCTTTGTACCATTTCGGTATTTATTCATTTATTAAAATTTTTTTCATGTCATCTTTACAAACATTGCCAATAGTGCATGCTGTTCACCCATCTCAGTATCCAACCTTTACAACAGAGGATTTAAGAAGCCTTTTTTTGTTGCCCGACTTAAAAAAAGCCGATACATTTAATTTAACTTATACCCATTACGATCGTTTAATTGCTGGCACGGTAATTCCTGTAAGTGGCTCTGTTAATTTGCCTACTTACTACAATTTAAAAAGTAATTTCTTTTTAGACAGAAGAGAACTGGGCATTATAAATGTGGGTGGTATTGGTACTGTAATGGTTGATGGTGTTGATTATACGGTAGAAAAATTAGACTGTTTATATGCTGGCATGGGTTGTAAAGAAGTTAGCTTTAAAAGTAACGATGTAGCTAACCCTGCTTTATTTTATTTATTGTCTGCCCCTGCACATGCTGTTCATCCAACAACATTAATGAAAGGCAACGAAGCATCGCCTGTTGCTTTAGGTAGTAGTGCAACTTGTAATGAAAGAGTTATTTATAAATACATCCACTTAGAAGGTATTCAAAGTTGCCAATTGGTGATGGGTTTAACGGTACTTGCTACTGGCAGTGTTTGGAATACTATGCCATCGCACTTGCACGATAGAAGAAGTGAAGTGTATTTTTATTTTGACCTTGCTGAAGATCAACGTGTAATGCATTTTATGGGTGGATCAAAAGAAACTAAAAATATTGTTATAGCAAATCACCAAGCTGTATTATCTCCTTCTTGGAGTATTCACTCTGGTTGTGGCACAGCAAACTATAGCTTTATATGGGGTATGGCTGGCGAAAATAAAGATTATGCCGATGTTGAACCTTTGCCTGCAACTGCTTTGTTGTAGAGGTTGAAGGTTTAGGGTTTGGGGTGCACTCTAATTAATAATCTATAATCAATAATCCATAATTTATAACTCATAATCCGTAACTCTTAATAAATAATAATTAACCAGTAATCAATAATCATCATGTCAATTTTAAATACATATAGTTTAGCAGGCAAAGTTATTGTAGTTACCGGGGGTACCGGAATTTTAGGAAATGCATTTATAGAAGCCATTGTTAGTGCTGGTGGCACTGTTGGTATTTTAGGCAGAAAAAAAGAGGTAGCTGAAGAACGTGCTGCTGCTATTAATGCCAATGGTGGAAAGGCTTTGGCCTTGGTTGCTGATGTTTTGCAAGAAGATCAGCTATTGGTTTGCAAACAACAAATGTTGGATGCTTTTGGCAAAATTGACGGCTTAGTTAATGCTGCTGGCGGCAACATGCCAGAAGGTGTTTTACAACCCGAGGAAAGTATTTTTAAAATGAATATGGATGGTATGAAACGTACCCTAGACCTTAATTTATGGGGCACATTAATACCTACCCAAATTTTTGGGGAAGCTATTGCTAAAACTGGAAACGGAAGCATTGTAAATATTTCTTCTATGAACAGCAAAAGAGCTATTACAAAAGTATTGGGTTACAATATGGGTAAAGCGGCTGTTGATTGTTACAACCAATGGTTTGCTGTTGAGTTAGCCAATAGATATGGCGATACAATACGTATGAATGCACTAGCTCCTGGTTTTTTTCTTACAGAGCAAAACCGATATTTATTAACAAAAAAAGAAGGTGGTTTTACTCCAAGAGGCGAAGCTGTAATTAAACAAACACCTTTTAAGCGTTTTGGCAATCCCGATGAATTGCAAGGTGCATTGGTTTGGTTATTAAGTGATGCAAGCAAATTTGTTACCGGTTCTATGATTTGTGTAGATGGTGGTTTTAGCATATTTGGTGGAGTGTAAATAAACTTGTATCCTTTTTATAAATAGTAACCCTACTTTTCGTAGGGTTTTTTATGCTAATCTTATAAGGTAAATTTTTTTTATTTTTTTCTTGTTTATTAAAATTTGATACCTACATTTGGCATACCAAAAATTGGTTAACCAATTTTTGGTATGCCAAAAAACGATTGCTATGGATAATTTAAACCTCATAGATACTTTTACAAGTATTAAATTAGAAAGTCCTACAGACAAGATTATCAAACAGTTACGTCAACTAATTTCCTCTGGTCAACTTAAACCAGGCGATAAACTACCTCCCGAAAGAATTTTAGCAGAACGTTTTGGTGTTGGTCGTTCTTACGTTAGAGAAGCTATTCTTAAACTAGAATTTTATGGTTTGCTCAAAACATCTCCTCAAAGTGGAACTTATGTGGCTGGCTTAAGTATTAAAATTTTAGAAAGTTTATTAGGTGATGTTATCAATTTAAATAAAGACGATTTTGGAGCTTTAATAGAAGCAAGATATTATATGGAGATGAACTCTATAAAATTGGCTGCACAAAGAAGAACAGATAACGATTTAGCCGAAATAGAAGCTGCATTAATTGAACATGAAAAAAAAGTTGAAAGGGGTTTGCCAGCTTTTGAAGAAGACATGGTTTTTCATATTAAAATTGCTGCTGCTACAAAAAATCAAGTAATCGAAAGTATGATGTTAATTGTAGTACCCGATTTAATTAGAACAATTGTCGAAAACAATATTTGTGGCACACAAAGAAGCACAAGAGCTGTTGACGATCATAAAAATATTTTAGATGCCTTGGTTTTACAAGATATTTCTGCAGCCGAAGCTGCCATGCATAGCCATTTAAATGAAATTATGCAAATTGGTAAAACCTTTAAAATGCCTTAGTTAATATACAAACGATTGATAATTTAATAACCGCTATTATGAAAAAAGAACTGCTTATTTTATGTTTGTTTTTTGCAACCTCCTCTGCACAACTATTTGCACAATCTACAGGAAAAGTTACTGCAAAAGGTGTTGTTACAGCATTTGAAACTGGAATGCCCTTAGAAGGAGCAACCATTAAAATTAAGGGAGAGCCTAAAGGTATAACTACCGATACTACTGGAAGCTTTTCGATTAAAATTGAAAAGGGCAAAACCCTTATTGTAAGTTACATTGGTTACGAAGAGCAGGAATTTACCTTCACAAAAAACCAATCCATATTGGTACAGTTAAAGTCCTCTACTGCAAGTGCTGATGAAGTGGTTGTAATTGGTTATGGTACACAAAAGAAATCTAGTTTAACAGGTGCTGTTTCAAAGTACAAAAATGAGCGGTTAGATGAAACCCCTGTATCACGTTTAGACCAAGCATTACAAGGTAAAATTGCAGGTGTTGTGGTACAGAATACTTCTTCAGAAGCGGGTGCTGCACCTAAAATAAATATACGTGGTGTAACCTCTATAAATGCAGGAGGTAGCCCGTTGGTAATTGTTGATGGGCAGCCAATACCCGATGGCTTGGCATTTGTTAATATGGCCGATGTTGAAAGTGTAGAGGTATTAAAAGATGCTGCATCTGCGGCCATATATGGTTCTCGTGGTGCTAGTGGTGTAATTTTAATAACCACTAAAAGTGGAAAATCAGAAAAGCCAAAATATAATTTCAAGTATTCTATCGGAAGAAAAACAGCTTACAGCAGATATGATATTATGAGCAGTACTGATTATGTGAATATGTTGTATGATGAGGCCAAATTACGATATACCGATTCTGCTGCTTATACTGTAGGTTTTTCAGCAGCTCAAAGAACCACATTTGGACTTAATAAAGGCAACTTAGTTACCAATGGAGAAAGAGCTGAATATGCCATTGAACAAAATTTTAGAAATGGGCAAGGTACCGATTGGCAAAGTGAATCTTTACGACCAGGCTTGTTTCAAAATGCACAGCTAAGTGCATCTGGTGGCACTAAAACTTCAAAATATTTTATATCTGCTGGCTACCAAAGAGATGAAGGCATGATGAATAAAAGTGATTTTGAAAGATTTACTGTAAGGGCTAAAATAGATATGCAGTTTAGTAAACGAGTTAAATTAACTGTTAATATTAATCCATCTTATACCAGAAGAGAAACCCCTGCTGAAAACTTTACTAACTTTTACAGGTATCCTAGCTTTTTGCCTGTTTATCACAACGACTTAACTGCTGCTGCAGTTAATACGGTAGCACAATGGGCAAATATCCGTCCAGGTGATTTTGCACAACCAAGACATTTTACAGGTGTTATTTACTCAGGAACTATGCCTGATGGAACAGTTTGGGCTCCAGGCACAACCTCTGACCCTTTTGGTTCTGCACAAAATAATCCAAGATCCTCGGTGTTAAATCAAGACCAAAATGCACAAGATTATCGTTTGCAAACTTCTGCTGACTTAAATATTAATATTTTACCGGGATTAGATTTTAAATCGTTGGCTAGTTTGTACATTAATTCTACAAGTGCATTGAATTATTCCAAGAGAAATGCACAAGCCGATGGCACAGTAAGTAGAGGTGTTTTTTTAACAGGCTCTAATGTAGATTTATTAACAGAAAATACATTTACGTATAAAAAAACTATTAAAAACCATTCAATTAATGCGTTGGTTGGTTTTACTGCCCAAAAAACAAATACCATTCGTAATCAAACTACTGGTTTAGATTTTCCAAACGATGAAATTAGAACTTTAAACCAAGCCTCTCAAATTGATAAAAATGGAACATTTGGTACAGAAATACCAGTTGGTTTAGTTTCTTATTTGGGAAGAATTAACTACGATTATAAAAATAGATACTTAATGTCTGTTAGTTTTAGATCTGATGGAAGTTCTTACTTTGCTCCTGGTCAAAAATGGGGTACTTTTCCTTCCGTTTCTATCGGTTGGGTTGCCAGCCAAGAAAAATTTTTACAAGATGTTAAATGGTTAAATCGATTAAAGTTTAGAGGAAGTTATGGTGCCACAGGAAACAATACGATAACACCTTTTTCTTATTTAGATTTATTGTTTGGTGCCAATTATTCTTTTGGAGGTGGTACAGGCACATTAAATTCTGGACAAGCAGCATCTGCTATAAACATTGGTCGACCAGATATCACCTGGGAACGCACTTTCTCTACCAACTTTGGTGTTGATGTTACGGTACTAAAAAATAGAGTATCACTTTCGGTAGATGCTTATCAATCTAAAACTGAAAAATTATTATTACAACAATCTGTTCAAACTATTGCAGGTGTGCCACAGTATTTTAATAATGTTGGTAGCTTAAAAAATGTGGGGGTTGAAATTGAATTAAGTACAGTGAATGTTGTAAATAAAAATTTTAAATGGACAACTGCTGCGAATATTTCTAAAACTAGAAACGAAATTATTGAGTTAGGTGCAGAAGCCTTTTTATTAAACCAAGGTGAAAGAGGTGAAGTATATCAAAATAAAATTGGAGATCCGCTAATTAATTTCATTGGTTTTAAAACCGATGGAGTTTGGTTATCTCAAGATCAAATTAACGATGCCAGAGCAAAAGGTTTAAGCAGTAATTTAAGTAATATATTTATTCCTGGTGGTTTAAAAATAGTTGATGTAAATGGCGATAATATTATTGATAATAATGATAGAACATTCATTGGGTCGCCTTATCCAGATTTTACTTGGGGTATCACCAATACATTTACTTATAAGGCATTTGATTTTAGTTTTACAATGCAAGGTGTTCAAGGTGGCCAAGTAATTAATGGAGATCCTAATTATAACGAATCAAAAAGAAAAATCAGGGCTTATGCTGAAAACCGTTGGATTAGCCCAGCATTTCCTGGCGATGGTAAAACTCCTTATTCAACTATTGGTTTCAACTGGATGTTGACAGATTATGTTGTTTCTGACGCTTCTTATTTTGCATTAAGAGAAGTAAATGTTGGTTATAAATTGCCCGATGCAGTTGCCAAATTTATTAAGTTGAGTTCACTAAGAGTTTATTTTGCTGGTCAAAATTTATTCTTCAAATCTGCTAGTAATTTCAAAGCATTAAATCCTGAGGGTAGAGCAAACAATGGACCTTATTCGTCTGCATTAATTGATGGCTACCAAAGGGGAAGTTTCCCAGTTCAAAAAACGTATGTTTTTGGTATAGATATAAACTTTTAATACAATAAAATTTGCAATATGAAACTTACAAAATACATTATTTTATTAGCAGCAATTTCATTTACAGCCTGTAATAAAATTATCGACTTAGAACCAGTATCCAATAGCGATGCTGCTACATTTTATTCGAATGTTACCGAGCTTAATGCTGGATTAACTGGTTGTTACACTGGCTTGCAAAGACCATTAACTGATGAGTGGACTTTGACAGAATTAAGAAGTGATAATGTAATACAAGGTGGGGCTGCTAGTACTTCTACAGTAAATAGAGATTTAAGCGATTTGGATATGTTTTTTCCAAATGTATCACATCAAGGTTTATATACTTATTGGTTAAACACCTATTACAATATTAGAAACACCAATTTGTTGTTAAATGCACTAGGAGCTAATTATTCTGAAACTGCTGGCACATTGTCTTACGATGCAATAACTATTCCAATCGAAGATGTAGTTAAAAAAAGAATAGCAGCAGAAGCTTCTTTTATAAGAGCCTATCATTATTTTAATTTAGTGCGTTTATATGGTGGCGTATTTTTAGTGCATGAGCCAATTTCACCAGACCAAGCAAAATTGGTTAATAGAACTACAGTAGCAGAAATTTATAAATTAATTATTGCTGATTTACAAAATGCAGCCGCAAACGCTAGTACAACAAGGTTTAATTTAATACCACAAGCTGATTTAGGAAGAGCCAATAGTTGGAGTGCAAAAGCATTATTGGCAAAAGTGTATTTAACCCTCAATAGAAAAGCAGATGCTGCTGTTTTATTGCAAGATGTTATAGCCAATAGCGGTTATTCTTTACAGCCCTCTTACGCTAACATATTTTCTATAAATAATGAAATGAATTCGGAAATTCTTTTCGCCATTCGTTTTAAAGCTGGTGGGCTTGGTTTGGGTTCGTTATTGCCTAATTCATTTGCACCATCTAATAGTGGAAGCTTAATTGTAAATGGCGATGGTAGAGGTTATATGTGGCCTTCGCATGAATTAAATAATACTTATGCAGCTTTCAATTTAACTGGGGCAAATGTAAAAAGAGATTCTTTACGAGTTGTTTTAACCAGTGTTCCTGCTAATGCAAATATTCAGGTTGGTATGTCTTTAACGGGTACTCAATTAGCTCAGAATACTACGGTTGCTTCAATTTCTGGTAATATTCTTTTCTTGTCTGCACCAGCAGTTGGAAATTCTACAACTGCTACCATTAATGTTGCAAATGATCTTAGAAGAGGCAATAGTATTGGGTACTTTAGTAATTATACAGTAAGGTATCCTATTAAATTAATATCTAATCCAACTTTTGTGAACGATGCAGAAAATGATTGGATGGTTATAAGATATGCTGATGTATTATTGATGTTGGCAGAAGCACAGGGGAATTCTGTTGCCTCCATCGATTTAATCAATCAAACAAGAGTTAGGGCAAGACTGCCACTTTTAGTTGCTACTGCAATAAATACGCCTGCTTTGTTCGAAAAGGCTTTGGCAGATGAAAGAAGGTTTGAGTTTGCTTTTGAAAACCAACGTTGGTTCGATTTGCAAAGGTATAACACCACTTTTACAACAATAACTGTGGAACAAACCATGAAAGATCATTTTACTACCATGTATCCTTTGCATTATACAAGTTATCCAAATCCAAAATTAACATTGGCCGAAATGCAGGCATTTGTAACACCGCAAAGAATGTTGTTACCAATACCACAAAGAGAAATTGATAATAATACACAAATAACCATATTGCAAAATCCTGGTTATTAATAAAAATATTTTGTCTTTATTCAATCACCAATTGGGTTGAATAAAACATAAACGCTGTACATAGGTAAGCAAGCATGATAAGGTTGTATAAAAAAGAACCAGTGTTGTTGTTCAATCGGGTTATTTCTATAACGGAAGCAATGGCAACACTGGTTTACAACCAATTTAATTTGTATTACCTAAATCAATTTAAACAATACTATTTAATCAACAAAATTTAGATATTAAATTCTCTTATCTAAAATAAGTTTATAGCTCAGTAAGCATGATGAAGGTTATATATAAAAAATCATTCTTGTTATTTGTTCTTGTTATTTTTATAACAAAAGCTATGGCAAATTTGGTTAATAACCAAACTGAGTTAAACTTAGCTATAAAAAATGCAAAACCTGGCGATAGCATCTTACTATCATCTGCAGTAAACTGGCAAAATACAAACATCATTTTTGAAGCCAACGGCACCAAAGAAAATCCTATACTTTTAATGGGTTATCCCAATGCTGTTAAATTGACGGGTAATTCTTCCATTGCAATTGGAGGTAATTATTTAGTAATTCAAAATTTTCAGTTTGTTGATGGCTTTGCAAAAGATAGAGCAACCATTGAATTTAGGACAAGAAATACATTGGCCAATAATTGCCGAGTTACCAATTGTACCATTAAAAATTTTAGTAAACCGGTGCGTTTTGATACGGATAGCTGGATTGTATTTTGGGGTAAAAATAATCGATTCGATCATAATTTTATCGACGATAAATTAAATGGGGGTTGTACTTTAATTGTAGAATTGAACGATACTCGTAGCCAAAACAATAACCATTTAATTGATAGTAATTTTTTTGCTGGTCGTAGCCCCTTGGCTAGTAATGGTGGCGAAACCATTCGTGTTGGTGTTTCCAGATATTCAATGACTTCATCCAATACTATTATTAAAGATAACTTGTTCAGCAGAAATAGCGGAGAAGTAGAAATTATCTCTATTAAAAGTTGTAACAATAAAATTTTAAACAATACTTTTTTCGAGTGTGAAGGGAGTGTGGTATTACGTCATGGGCAAAGTACTACAATTGCCAATAATATTTTTGTGGGTAATCAAAAACCTAATACAGGTGGTGTAAGAATAATAGACTCGGGACACATTGTTCAAAATAACGTGTTTGTGGGGCTTGCTGGTAATCGTTTTAGAAGTGCATTGGCTGTAATGAATGCAGTACCCAACTCCTTACCCAGCAGATATTTGCATGTTAAAGATGCAACCGTAAAAAACAATCTTTTTTTAGATTGTTCTACAATAATTTTTGGTTCAGGAAAAGATGTAGAACGAACTTTAGCTCCAACAAACGTTTCTTTTATTAATAATACAATTATTGGGAAAGAAAATTTTTTATTGATCGATAATAATAATGATAATGGAATAAAGCAAACAAAAAATACCACCAATATTCTTTCTCTTCAAAAGCCGGGTTTCAAAAAAAATTCTTATGCCAATACAGCTACTTATTTCGATTTTGAAGATGATTTAAACCAGTTGAAGTTACTCTTAGTAAACTCTTTTTCTAATGTAGTTGCAGTAAATGAACTTCATTGGTTAAGTTTTCCGAAAGAGTTTTTATTGGCTACTGTTGAACCTGTAATCGAAAGAACATTTTCATCCAATGAATTACCACAGTTGTATAATTTTCTTTTACAAACAAACACTACTACCAATATTAAATTGAAGGCTGGTAGGTATATCTTAAACAAAGAATTACAAATTAAAAATAAAACTACCATTGTAACCGATGGTTTAGTAGAGTTTGTGAATGGTACCGATAAAACATTGCCTTCTTTTATTATTATTAACGAAGGAGGTAGCCTTAATGTAAGTGGAATAGTATTTAATGCCAATTTTAAAGATGCTGGCGATGTACAAGGTGCCATAGTAACTCCAAAAGATGGATTATTGCATCACTACAACCTAAACATTAATAATTGTGTTTTTAAAGATTTTAATGAGAGTGGTTATAGTCCTGTGAGAGGTACAAAAAATTCATTAGCCGATAATATTAAAATTTTTAATTCAACCTTTAGTGGTAACGCTGGAGTTTGTGTAGATTATGCTTCAGAAAAAGATGATAAAGGAATTTATAATGTAGAAAATTTACTGATTGAAAATTGTGTGTTTAGCAATAATCTTGGCCCTGCCATTAATGTGTATCGTGGTGGTAACGATGAAAGCACAACAGGCCCAAGTGTTACCATTAATCATTGTGTTTTTAATAATGTGGATAATCGGCAACAGAGTTATGTTGTACGTTTATTAGGTGCACAGTATGCAAGAGTTACCAACTCTATTTTTAATAACAGTGGCTTGGGTGGACGAAGTATTTGGTTCGAAGAATACGATTGGGACAATATTAAAGTAGACTATTGTAGTTTTTACAATTCGGGCAGGGTGCAAACTTTTCATCATAAACTATTTGGAAAAAATAATTTTATGATAGCACCCAATTTTGTAAATGTTTTGCAACAAAATTTTATGCTTAAAAGTAACTCTTTGTTAAAAAATAAAGGATCCGATAAAAAAGATATTGGCATTTCAAATAATAAATTATAAGCATGAAGCATATATTGTTGAATGTATTTTTTGTAGCTGCACTTATTTCAAATGCTCAACAGCATCCATCCATAATGCTTACTAAAAAAAATATAGAAGCAGTTCGAATAGGTATTTCAAAATATCCCCTCCTAAAATCTTCTTTCGAAGAGGTGAAGAAAGATGCAGACAAAGCAATTATATCTGTTATTAATGTACCCACTCCTGCCGATGGCGGTGGAGGTATAACACACGAGCAACATAAAAATAATTATAAGGCTGCAATGTCCTGTGGCATTACTTATCAACTAACTAAAGATGTACGTTATGCCAATTATGTTAAGCAACTTTTAATGCAATATGCCAAGGTGTACAATACTTGGGGCAGGCATCCAAAACGTAAACAACAACCTGGTGGAAAAATATTTTGGCAAAATTTAAACGATTGTGTTTGGTTAGTGTACATGATTCAGGGATACGATATGATTTATGACTTTGTTAATGAAAAAGAAAAAAAATATTTGTTAGATAGTTTATGGACCCCAGTAGTTAACGAACAAACTGTGGTAAACAAAACCATTTTTAATTTAATACACAATCATGCAACCTGGAGTACTGCAGGTGTTGGTATGGCTGGCTTTGTTTGTGGAAAAAAAGAGTGGGCCGATATGGCTTTAACTGGAAGCGATAAAGATGGCAAAACAGGTTTCTTAAAACAAATGGACGAATTATTTTCTCCAGATGGATATTATGCTGAAGGTCCCTATTATTTACGTTATGCAATTCAACCTTTTATCATTTTTGCAAGAGCCATCAATGAATATAAACCAGCATTAAAAATTTACAATCGTCGTGATAACTTGCTAAAAAAGGCGGTTGATGGTAATTTGCAATGTACCTATACCAACAAAGTTTTTTTTCCTATTAACGATGCATTAAAAGATAAAACTTATGAAACAGAAGAGTTGGTTTATGCTGTTGATATTGCTTATGGCGATATGAATGCATCCGACGATTTGTTAGATATTGCCCAACAACAAAAACGTGTAATAGTAAGCGATGTAGGTTTAAAAGTTGCCAAAGCTATTGCTGAAGGTAAAACAAAACCTTTTGTTTATAAGCCACAGTTTATTGCAGATGGCACCAATGGCAAAAGTGGTGGAATTGGTATTTTAAGATCTGGTAAAAACGATAACCAAACTGTAGCTTTAATGAAAGCAGGTACACAAGGCATGGGTCATGGACATTTTGATAGATTGAATTTAATTATGTTCGATAACAATGTAGAAGTGTTAACCGATTATGGTTCTGTTAGGTTCTTAAATGTTGAAACAAAAACAGGCGGGGGTTATTGTAAAGAAAACGATACTTGGGCAAAAGCAACCATTGCCCACAATACTGTAACTGCAGATAAAACCAATCATTTTAAGGGCAATTGGGAAGATGGAGAAAAAACGGCACCCTCATTAATTTACTTCGAGGTCAATAAAAATTATCAGGTTGTTTGTGCCGAAGAAACAAAAGCTTATACTGATATTAAATTATTGCGTACAGCTATATTATTTCAACCAGAAGGTGCCGAAACTCCTTTGTTACTAGATGTTTTTAAAGTTAACAGTACAACACCTCACCAGTATGATTTACCCTTTTGGTACAATGGGCATTTAACCAATGTTAATTTCAAATACAAAAATAATGGCTCACAATTAAATACGCTTGGTACGAGTGATGGATACCAACATATTTGGTTAAATTCCGATGCAAGAGTTGGCAAACCCAATGGAGCAATTACTTTTTTAAACAATAGAAAATTTTATACCACTACTTTTTTAGCAGATACCACTACTAAAGTTCAGTTTGTAACGTTGGGTGCCAATGATCCAGAATTTAATTTACGTAACGAGAAGGCCTATATTCTTTCAAAGCCAATGGCAACCAATCACACTTTTGTGAATATTACAGAACCACACGGAAAAAACAATCCAATTGCCGAATTTACAGTTGGGTTTAAGCCAGTAACAAAAAATATTCAATTGATAAATGATGATGATAATGGCACAACCTTTTCATTTGAATACAATAACAAAAAATATACAATTCAATTACAGTACAATAACAAACAACAATTCTTAATAGTGAATGGTGAGTAGTCAATGGTGAATGGTCAATAGTCAATAGTGAATGGTCAATCGTGAATAGTTAATAATTAATAATCAATAATTAATAATCCGTAATTAATAATAAATAATTCGTAATAAATAATAAATATGAACACAGCAGCATTTCAATTTGATAGCGAAATTCCTTGGCAAGATTTAGGTAATGGCATACAACGCCAAATGTTTGGATACGACGATAAGGTAATGTTGGTAAAAGTAAAATTTGAGGCAGGTGCTGTTGGTGCATTGCACAGCCATCCTCATAGCCAGGTAACCTACGTAGAATCTGGTGTATTTGATATGACTATAGGAGAAGAAACAAAACGTATAAAAAAAGGTGATGGATACTATGTTTTACCACCTCTTGTTCATGGTATTATTTGTATTGAACCTGGAGTGTTAATAGACGTGTTTAGCCCAATGAGAGAAGATTTTGTTTAAAAAAAGTTTTACCACAGAGGAAAGGAGCTGAGGAGTTACACAGAGAATTATTTATTCTAATTGTTACTTTGTGTTCTTTGTGCCTTTGTGGCTAAATGAAACATGATATATTTATACCATATTTCTTTGTGCTAACTTTGTGTTTTTTGTGCCTTTGTGGTTAAAAAAATAAAAATGAAAAATATTTATACATTACTATCAATTATATTTTGTACAAATTTATTTGCACAAACAACAGATGCTGTAGTTATAAAACCTGTTAAATATCCAACTGGATATGTAGCAAAAATTGATGCCATTTACAGCGAAATAAATGGCTGGAAAGGCAGAGAAGATATTTATTACAACCCAACAGCAACAAAGCCAACGCCCATTATTTTTAATATACATGGTGGTGGCTGGAAAAATGGTGTAAAAGAAACCCAAGGTGGTTTTAATACCTTCTTTAAAATGGGTTATGCAGTGGCAAATATCGAATATCGTTTAACTGGCCAGGCAACTGCACCTGCTGCTATTGAAGATGTAAGAGCAGCCATTTTATATGTTGTTCAACATGCCAAAGAACTAAATATAGATCCAAATAAAATTGTGGTAATGGGTGGTAGTGCTGGTGGTCATTTAGCATTAATGGCTGGTCTTTTACAAAACGATAATCAATTTGATGGTGCTTATAAAAATGTAAAAAATTATACCATTGCTGCAATTATTGATAAGTATGGTATTGCCGATGTTTGGGATTGGGGCTATGGCAAATTAAAAACCAGCCGTTCTGCTACAGATTGGTTAGGCGATAAAGCCAAAGACCTTGAGTTTGCAAAAACAGTTTCCCCTATTTATTATGTAAAAAAAACAAGTCCACCAACATTTATTGTTCATGGCGATGCCGACCCAACAGTGCCTTACCAACAAAGTGTTGATTTGAAAAAAAAGTTTGACGACGTAGGTGCTAGAGCCGAATTTATAACCATACCTGGTGGTTTACATGGAAAATTTACCAAAGAACAAAACGATGAATTATTTAAACAAATAGAAACCTTTTTAATAAACCAAAAAATAACAAACAATTGATTTTAATCAATAATTATTTAACAAAAACAAAAAGTTACCGTATGAAAAAGATGTTACTATTAATAATGCTAGTTGTAACAACAACAATGGCATTTTCACAATCTACTTACTTTTGGGTCGGTGGAGCTTCTGCCGATTGGAATGTACCCACTAATTGGAATACAACCTTAGGTGGTGGTGGAACACCTAGAACAACTCCAAACGTTGGTGATGCATTAATTTTTGATGGATCTAATGTGGGAGCTGGAGCAAGCTCGGCTACAATTAGTGTTACGGGTGCAATAAACCAAACTATTTCAAGTTTATCTGTATTGGGTAATAATGTAAATGTTTCATTTGCCACTACTACTAATACCCTTGGTGCAGGAACTATTGCTAGAAGTAGTGGTACTGTTACTGGAACTTCAACCGCATTTACTTCTTTTTTTTCTGTTGGGGATTTCATT
Organism: Chitinophagaceae bacterium; assembly: GCA_031429335.1. Lineage (GTDB taxonomy): Bacteria > Bacteroidota > Bacteroidia > Chitinophagales > Chitinophagaceae > UBA1930. Next base: position 23,408 of record JANOZK010000117.1, read on the forward strand.
CATACAGGCTCAACTGGTAATATGTCTCAAATATCAGCAATTACCAATAACACCTCACTAACTACAGTAGAAACAGGAACAATTAGTGCTAGTACTGCATACTCAAGAGCAAACATGCTTAGATTAACAAACTCAACTTCGGCACTTTCTGTAGCTGCTGGTTGTACTTTATCTCTTGCACCATCATCCGCAAACGCTTTTGTTATCAGCTTAGTAGCAGGAGCAAAAGGTACAATAAATGGAACAGTAACACTAAATGCGGCTGCTCAACGAATTATTGCAGCAGATTCAAGAGGCCTTGTTTTTAAAAGTGGAAGCTTTTGTACAACTGGAACTTCATTTGGCGGCAATCCATTCGCTTCTGCAGCCAATACGACTAACGATAATATCTCTTTTGAATCTGGAGCAACTTTTTCTTTTGGTGGTGGTTCAAATCCGTTTGCCGCTACTTCTCCAGCATCAGTTGTCGAGTTTCAGCCCGGTAGTACATATTTTCATAACTCTACTTCAGCACCTTCAACAAGCGGAAGATATTTTGCAAACTTTACTGTAGCTGCAAGTTTTACTACAGGTGGTGGTATTGGTAGGGTAGAAAATCTCACAGTGAATAGTGGGGTTACACTAACAATTGGAAGTACAAATAGAATAAGTGTAACGGGTAATATTACAGTTCTTGGAACAGGAACTATTGTTAACTCTGGAATTAACTATGGAGATCTACTTTTATGCGGCTCTGGTAATTTACAAACCATAAACCTTGGTGCTAGTACACCTTGGTTTAGAGCCTTTTTAGTGGGTACCGATGCCAATGTTAAATTAGCAAGTGATATAAAAGTAACTACTGGAGCAACAGGTCATATTTTCGGAACATTGGATTTGGATAATTTCTCCATTATTCCTCAAAATGCGGGTTATGAACTTAGGATAAACAATGCAAATTCAACTACAACTACACTCAGTAGTGGATTGTCTGCAAACTCAGTAACAATTGTTACTCCATCCTCTAGTGGTGTAAGTAATGGAATGTTGGTAGTCTCTCCTGCTTTCCCCCCTAATACTTATGTTATTAATACAGCGTCTGGCACATTTACTACTTCAAAATATTCAATAGGTAGTCTAGCTAGCGGTTCAAGTATTAGTTTTTCAAATGGCGATGCCAATGTTTCCACAAGCAAATCAACTGGGTTACAAGTTACATCGCCTTTTCCTTTTACTACGGTAACAGTTGGTGGAAATATTATTTTTAATACAACTACAACTACTCCATTTCCAATAGCTAGTGGAACTACTACAATAGCACCTAAAAACCTAACTATCAATGCACCCATAACCCTAAACAATAATGTAAATGTTTCTGGTACATTAACTGTTGCAACTGGTGGGTCAATAGATTTAGTAGCAAATAATATTACACTAATCTCTACCAGTACCAATACTGCTAGGATTGCTAGTACTACTGTGGCAACACCATTTACTTACAGTGGGGCAGGTAGGTTTGTCATAGAACGTTTTATCCCCTCCAAAGCCTCAAGAGCATGGAGTTTAGTAACCAGCCCGGTAGGCCAGCTGTTAAATGCAGGTTGGCAGCAACAAGTACATATAACTGGTGCAGGAACAGGTGGTACAGTTTGCCCAGATATTTCTGTACCAGCACACACCAATGGTTTTGATGCAACTACTACTAATGCCTCAAGCATGTTTAGCTACGATGCAAGTTTAGCAGCCAACTCACGTTGGACAGCAGTAGCCAACACCAATGCCACCAGCACAGCAGCAGGTACAGGTTTTAGAATGAGCATTCGTGGCCCAAGAAGCTTAGGTTGTGCTTTGTTAGATGGTACAAGTTTAGTGCCAGCGGCAGCCACATTAAGTGCAACTGGTACAATCAGTAATGCAGCAAAAAATTTAGGCAGCTTTACAATTGATTACACAAATGGAGCAACACCTAGTAATTATATTTTAATGGGTAACCCTTACCCAAGCCAAATAAGTTTTAGTGCATTACAGACCGATAACCCAACAATAGACAATAATTATGCAATTTATGCACCAGGTAATACTGCAGGTAATTATGCATATTGGGATCCAATAGGAGGCACTTACACAGGCGGTAACACAGGGTTAGTTAATGCTACAGGAAATATTATTGCCAGTGGGCAAGCCATATTTGTAAAAGCAATTTCAGCAGGCGGTTTAACCTTAAATTTTAATGAAACACAAAAAACCAGTACAACACAAAATGGCTATTTCCGTACCACCAATTTTAACGAAATGGTACGAATAGCTTATATGCTAAACGACACCAATAAAGCCGATGAAATAATTGTACGTTATAGCAACGATGCAAGAATAAACAATACCACCATTGGTCAAATGGATATTGAATCTATGAATGCAGGTAGCCAATACTTAACTAGTTTAAAAAGCACAAAGGCTATGGCAGTACAAACCAGAAGCTTAAAAACCTTACAAACCGATACAGTAGCCTTAAATGTAATAAGCAGCCAAAATGGTACGTATAAATTAAGCTTTAGCGATTACGAAAATTTTGCAGCAGCCAATATTTATTTGTTAGATAAATATACCAATAGTACAACAGCCATAAAAGACAATCCAGTATATAGTTTTACTGTAGATAGAACAATAGCAGCCACACAGGGTCAACGTTTTGCATTGGTATTTGCAAAAGCTATTGTACCACAAGCAGTAATAGCAGGTATAAAAATGTACCCTAACCCAGCTAATAAAAACTTAACAGTAGAGTTACCGTTAACAGAAGGTAAATACACCCTAAGAATTACCGATGTAATAGGCAAGCAAGTGTATCAAAACCAAATAGCAGGGGGTGTACAAGCAATAAACATTAGCAAACTAGCCCAAGGTAATTATGTAGTAGAAATTACAGATACCAAAGGTTACAGAGCAGTAGAAAAATTAGTGAAGCAATAAAACAAGTTTAAAAGTTTGAATGTTCAACAAGTTTAAGCGTTGAACATTTGAACTTCTAAACTATTAAACTTTTTAAACTATTAAACTTTTTTATATGAAACAACACAACACCAAAGTACTTAGCTACTTTATACTACTTTATATACTATTCTTCCTTCCTACTTTAAGCATTGCCCAAGATGGTTTTGGAGAAGTCATAGAAGATGTACCAGTTGACGGAGGTCTATCGCTTTTAGTAGCAGCAGGCGTTGGTTATGGTGCTAAAAAATTGAGAGAGAAAAGGAATTTGAATTAATACATTTTGTTTATCAATTAGTAAAATTCTTGAACTTAAAGCAGTGAAAATTCTATTTATGCGTTTTCAAAAAAGTATAGCCACATTTAGTTTTTTCATTTTACTATTTGTTGCAGTAAAAGGTAAATCACAAGCTGTTCTTAATGCTAATGGGCCAGGCAATACCTATGAGTTAATTAATAGTATTTTAGCTCCTGGAAATACTTCTATAGAAGCACCAGATCAGTGTGCTAGTCACCCTAGTTTTGGTAGGCATGTAGCAGAAGTATTTGATGCAATATTAAACCAATTTGTTTTTGAGTTTTATATGCATGTGCCAACAACTTTTCCAGTTATAGCTTCAACAGCAGATAACGATAGGTGTACTTCTTTCGACAGGCAACGAATAGAAATAAAAACGTATGAACCGTCTCCAGATAGTTTAAAAGGTACTTTTGGCGAAACCGTAACTTATAAATGGATGTTCAGGTTGCCAACTGGTTTTCAACCATCGCCCAACTTCACACATATTCATCAAATTAAAGCAGTTGGAGGTGATGACGATGATCCATTATTTACTTTAACCCCAAGGGCAGGTAGCTCAAGTAATAGCATGCAATTACTTTATGTTGATGCATCTGTTAATTCGGCTACAACATTACAATCAGTAAACTTAAATTTATTCTTAGGGCAATGGGTTGAGGTAACAGAACAAATTAGAGTTGGTGCTAGTGGTACTTTTTCAATTTCAATTAAAAGGGTAAGCGATGGTGCTACCTTACTAAATTATTCCAATAGCAACATGCTAACCATACGATCAGATAATAGTTTTATACGCCCTAAATGGGGTATTTATAGAAGTTTATTAAGCCCTTCTTTTTTGAGAGATGATTCAATACGAATTGCCAATATTTCTATTTTTGAAGGCTTGCCACCTGTTGCACCAAGCAATACCACTGCAGTTCCTTTTTCTACCAATCAAATCAACTTGACGTGGGTCGATAATTCTACCAATGAAACTTCGTTTGTTGTTGAAAGTTCTTTAGATGGCAGTAACGGATGGACGAATATTTTTTCTAGTACCAGAAATATTACTTCTTTTTCAAATATTGGCTTACTTCCAAATACCTTATATTTTTATAGGGTTCGTGCCGAAAATCCAGCTGGTGTTTCTAACTATTCATCAGTTGTTAGTGCAAGAACCTTACAAGCATTACCCGTTAATTTAATAGCATTCAATGCCCAATCTGTAAATAAAAAAGTGCAACTTTTTTGGCAAGTGAGTACTGAATTAAATTTTAAGCAATACATAATTGAATGGAGTAAAGATGGAATCAACTTCCTTCAATTGGCAACAATGTTGGCTAGAGGTACAGGTGCAAATACAACATCATATAGCTATGAACATATTAACCCAATAGAAGCAAACAATTTTTATCGGCTAAAACTAGTCGATGAAAATGGTAGTTTTCAATACTCACCCATGAGGTTAATTAGTAGGATTAAAAAGGCGGATGTGTTTATTTACCCAAATCCAGCAAAAAACATGGTGAATATTCAGTACAATACCAATAATCAAAATGCAACAGTATCAATAATGGATGCAGTAGGCAAAATAGTTAAACAGCAGTTACTTAACAATAATTCAACTGCAATAAATATTAGCGAATTAGCCAATGGTATTTATACAATTAGCGTAATACAGAACAGTATCGTTATCAATAATCAAAAATTAATTGTAACCAACAAATGAAAAAATTAAGTCATTTATTTTTTCTTACGCTCATAACAATTGCTTGTAGCAGTAAGATAGTTGGCACAAAAACTGATAACAATATTGTTGTAGAAAAAACTATTCAGGTTAGTACTAGTAGTCAATTAACCAATGCTCTTGCAATTGCAAAACCAGGCGACGAAATTATTTTAGCCGATGGAATTTATATAGGCAATTTTGTAATACCATCTACAGCAAGTGGAACAATTACAAAACCAATTATTTTAAGAGGAACAAGAAATGCAATTTTAGATGGGGCTTCAACCAATACAGGTTATGTATTGCATTTAAAAGCAAATTATTGGATTATTAAAGGCTTTAGTATTAGAAATGGGTTAAAAGGCTTAATGACGGATGAGGCCAATCATAATTTAATTGATGGTATAAGTGTTACAAATATTGGAGAAGAAGGTATTCATTTCAGAAGATTTTCCTCCCACAATATTTTACAAAATGCTGAAGTAAATAACGTAGGTTCAAAAACCCCCGATTATGGCGAAGGCGTATATATAGGTACAGCGGTTAGCAACTGGGCTAAAACTAGCAATGGGGTAGAAGATCGATGCGACTCTAATCAAATCATTAATAATAGTATTGGCCCAAACTGTACTGCAGAATGTGTTGATGTAAAAGAAGGTACCATAGGTGGTTTAATTAAAGGCAATAAATTTAACTCAACTGGCATTACAGGTGCTAATAGTGGCGATAGTTGGATGGATGTAAAAGGCAATAACTATATAATTGAAAATAATATTGGCTTCAACCCAACTGGTTCTATTTTAAAAGATGGGTATCAAGTGCATTGTGCTGTAAATGGTTGGGGTTGTAATAATCAATTTAAAAATAATAGTAGCACAATTAATGCAGATGGGTTTGGTTTTAATATCACCTTAGAAAGTAGTAAAGGCAAGGCCATTGGGAATAAAGTTTTTAGCAATAACAAAGTTGAAAATGCTGCTAAAGGAGTTTCAAATATCGAGTTAAGCAATTAAACAAAACTATTATGAAAGTAAAAGGCCTTCGTTGGTGGATTATTACTTTAATTGGTATAGCCACTATCATTAATTATATTGATCGAAGTGCTATTAATATCATGTGGCCATACATTTATAAAGACTTTGGTATACTAGATGCAGATAATAAACAAGCACTTGCTTATATTACTTCCTTTTTTATGATAGCTTATGCTTTGGGGCAAACATTTACAGGCAAACTAATGGATGCCATTGGTACACGATTAGGTTTTGTAATTTCTATTGCAGGTTGGAGTGTCTCAATTGCTTTACATGCAGTAGCTAAAACACTTGCGTCGTTTAGTATGTTTCGATTTTTATTGGGTTTTTTTGAAGCAGGTAATTGGCCTGGTGCCACCAAAAGCAATGCAGAATGGTTTCCTGCAAAAGAACGTGGTATAGCACAGGGCATTTTTGGTGCTGGTGCTAGCTTAGGAGGTGTAGTTGCTGCCCCTTTTATTGCAACATTATACTTAGCATTTGGTTGGAAAGGTACCTTTGCTGGTATTGCATTATTGGGTTTAGTTTGGATTATACCTTGGTTGATTATCAATAAAAATACACCCGATAAACATCCTTGGATTACCAAAGAAGAACAAGATCATATATTAGACTGTTCTAACGATAAAATTACCACAACTACCGAAACCAAGGTATTTACTTGGAAAGAGTTGCTTCAATTTAGAAACACTTGGGGCATTATTGTGGCTCGTTTTTTCATAGATCCAGTTTGGTGGTTGTTTGTTACTTGGTTACCTACATTTTTAAAAGAGCAATTTGCTTTTGATATTAAACAAGTGGGTGCATTTGCTTGGGTGCCCTATTTGTTTGCAGCACTAGGTAGTTTAATTGGTGGCTATTATGCATCTCAAAAAATTAAGAAAGGTGAAGTTGCAGTAAATGCACGTAAATCGGCCATTACAATTGGTAGTGTAATCATGTTAGCAGCATTGGCTGCTATCGCTTTTTATTTACAAAATTTAAAAGAGCATGTCAATGTGGCTATTGCTTTAATTAGTGCAACCTTATTTGGCTTTCAATTTATTATTGGCAATATTCAAACATTACCTAGCGATTATTTCAGTGGAAAAAATGTAGGCACTGTTGCAGGTATGGGAGGTACGTCGGCTGTATTTGGAACATTAATTACTACTCTGGCAGTTCCCGTATTAACCAAAACAAGTTATACTAGCTTCTTTGTTTTGGCAGCCATCATGGTGCCATTATCATGGGTTTGTATCACATTTATTGCATCAAAAAATAAACCATCATTAAAATAAAAAAGTATGAAATTTAAAAATAAAGTTGCCATCGTTTCTGGTGGGGCTAGAGACATTGGAAGAGCTGTTTCATTAAAACTTGCAGCCGAAGGTGCAAAAGTTGTAGTAGGTTTTTTAGGCGATGCTACCCAAGCAGATGAAACGGTTGAATTGATAAAAGCCAATGGTGGCGAAGCTATTGCAGTAAAAGTAAATGCAACTAGATCTGCCGATGTTGCCAACCTTGTAGCAGAAAGTCAAAAAGCATTTGGTAACGAAATTCATATTTTGGTAAACGTTGCTGGGGGCTTGGTTGCCAGAAAACTATTGGCTGATATGGATGAAGAGTTTTGGGATTTTGTAATAAGCGTTAATGCAAAAACTGCTTTCTTAACCACTAAATTTGTTGCACCACACATGCCATCAGGTAGTGCAATTGTAAACTTCTCATCGCAAGCAGGTAGAGATGGTGGTGGTTTTGGTGCAAGTGCTTATGCAACTGGAAAAGGGGCTGTAGCAACGTTTACCAGAGCAATGGCCAAAGAATTAGGCCCACAAGGTATTCGTGTAAATGCCGTTGACCCAGGAATGATTGCCACTACTTTTCATGATACATTCACAAAACCAGAAGTAAGAACTGCTGTTGCGAATGGCACACCATTACGACGCCAAGGCGAAGCAAAAGAAGTGGCCGATTTAGTGGCTTATCTAGCTAGCGATGAAAGCAGTTTTATTACTGGTACCAATATTGATATTAATGGCGGTACTTGGTTCTCTTAGAAAAATATTCCCCTCCTTGGAGGGGTGCCCTTTAGGGCATGGTGGGGGTTTGTATCCAACTGTTGAACAAAATATCAACTGCTGGTAAAAAATTATTTATGAAAAAAATATGCCTTTTAATAGCAATTTGTGCAACTTTTTTTGCAAACGCCAAAACACATCTTGTAGGCTCAATTAATGAAGCAAATAAATTACTAAACACTGCAAAGCCAATGGATACAGTTCTTTTAAAAGACGGAACTTATAAAAATGCAGTTATAAAATTCACCAATACCTCAATTTTATTTGCTGCTGAACACCCTGGTAAAGTTTTTTTTGAAGAAAATTCAACCCTAAGTTTTGGTGGCGAAAAAAATATTGTTGACGGTTTTATTTGGCAAAAAGGTGGAAAAGATTTAGACACTAAATCGGTTATTGAGTTTAGAAACGATACAGATATAGCCAATAATTGTATGCTGAAAAATTGTGCTATAATTGGCTATAATACCAAAGATTTAAATACCGATAATAAATGGGTTTCTGTTTATGGAACTTTTAATAGGGTGAGCAATTGCTTGTTGAAAGACAAATTTAATAGAGGTGCAACACTTACAGTTTGGTTAGATGGAGTAACAGAAGCACACCATACCATTTGTTACAATTATTTTTTAAACAGGCAAAATGGCCCCAATGTTGATAATGGTTTAGAGAGTATGCGTATTGGCGATAGTAAAACATCTTTCACAAACGCCCATTGCGTTGTAGCATTCAATAGGTTCGAGCAATGCGACGGTGAAATAGAAATCATCTCTAACAAATCTTGTCATAATTCTTATTTACACAACACTTTTGTAAACAACGATGGGGGCTTAACCTTACGTCATGGGAATAACTGTTTGGTAGATGGTAATTTTTTTGATGGAGCCGGTAAAGAAGATTCTTATGGAGTAAGGTTTATAGGCGAAGGTCATGTGGCTATTAATAATTATTTTTATCAATTATTAGGGTCGCCACGTAACGCATTCAGAAGCCCAGTTACCATTGTAAATGGTTTGGTGAACACCCCTTTAAATGGATATTTTCAAGTACGTAGAGCAGTAATTGCACAAAATATTTTTGTGAATAATAATTTACCCAACATACGTGTTGGTTCGTTCTCGAACAGAGAGGGCATGACAGTTGAGCCAGATACTCTATTAATTGAAAATAATTTTATGTTGGATGAGAACGGTGCATTTAAAGATGTTTATGAAGAACGAACTAAACCTAAAAATATAACAATTATCAATAACACAATTATTGGCAAAAAAATGAATTCTACTAACCCTGGGTTTAAAAAATTGAACGAAATACAAGTAAAAAGAGATGGGTTTATTTCTATAAAAGATAATAAGAACAATGTATTAGCCTCAATAGAACAAAGGATAATACTAAAAAATAATTTGAATGCTGGTGCCAATTGGGTTGATCCAGTAATTGTTAAAGCAATCAACAGAAAAAAATACAGCATTGTTGCCAGTAATCAAGTTGGCCCTACTTGGATGCAATAAAACTTATACGCAAAAAAAATTAATTTTATACTTCAATTTTTTTAAAAAAGAAAGGCTGAACTAGAGAAGGTGTAGTAATAAATTGTTGTATGCTGTTCCTGAATCTTGCTTAATAATATCCATACAATTGATGCAATTTACTTTAGACTTACCCCTTAATAACAACGGAAATGCATCTCCCATTTTAAAAGTTCTTATTTGCTGATAGATCCATTTTTTTTCTTTTGCTAGATAGGGCACTAAAGCATTAAACCCTTTCTTATATGATTTTCCAGAACTGGTTTCTACATTGTAAAAATTAGTATTTGTTTGTTCAGATAATTGACCAATAATATTGAAAGCATTTAAAATAAATACTGAATAATGTAGCGATGTTGTTCTTTCTAATTCATAAGAGAATAAGCCTTCATCGTTCATTTGAATATCCAATCTGTTTGCTGCACGGCTAATAATTTTTTCAGCCAATTTTGTACTGTCAACAAACATTGCTATGCTTAATGCCTGAGCATCGAACCAAACCCCATGATTGTTTTTTGCATTCATTTCATCAATGCCTATTTCACTAGTATTTAGCCAGTTTAAAAATTGAGCAAACCATTTTTTAATATTGGTATGATTGCTTTTACTCCACGATTTTGAGTTTTTCAATAACTCTATACCATCAATGGCAAAAATAAATTGTCGGGTATCTATTATACCCTCAGCTCTACCCTCATTAATTCCTTTTACAGCTTGGCCGTACTTTAAATTAGGATTCATTTTTGTGGCACTGTCTAAAAACCAAACTTGCACTAATTTACTAGCATGATCTGCATATTTTTCGTTGTTAGAATAAAAATAAGCTATCGCTAAAGTGTAAATATTTTCGCAAAGTTTTGGCATATTTTCTTTGTCTGAGTAATTTTTAACCTCGGGGTTTACTTCACCATCTTTTCGTATATATGGCAGGCCACTGGCTGTATTAGGGTTAGGCCACCAATATGGTGCAATACTCATATAATCATGTTTATCGCCACTAGGTGGTGTATCTGCTTTGTCCATAACACTCACTGGTTGATACTTCAATAATACATCGGCATTTTTAATTAGCTGATGATAGGCTTCAATTAAACCAGCATCCTTTGCTTGAAGCTGTATTCTCTTTTGAGTAAGTTCTTTAAAATCAAGTTTAATTAAATCTGTATTCGATAATTTAGGTTGTGCAACAATTATTGAAACAACAACGAATTGTAAGGATAGTAAAAGAAATTTTCTTTTGTTCATAATGTATTATTTATCTTCTTCTTTATTTTCTTTTTTATTCTTTTTTTGTTTTTCAACATTACTACCATGTCTACCACTTCCATCAGCATCATCTAATATTCCACCAGCTGGGTTTAGTTTATCTAGAGCAGTTTTTAAACTCTGGTAGGCCTGGGTTGCTTCTTTATTGTTTGCATAATTGGTAACCAATTTCTCTTCAAAGGGGGCATTGCTCATATCATACAATTCATTTTCTCTTGTTAGTTTCCATTTATTATTTCTTACATACCATTTGTTCCCTAATTCTATAAAAATCCAATCTTTTGTATCAGCTTTTTTCCCAAGCAGTAATGGTAAAAAACTTTTCCCATCGATTATATTTTTTGATGGCAGTTTTGCACCTGCTACATCTGCAAATGTTGGCAACAAGTCACTTGCGTCTATCAAAGAAGTTGAAACTTTATTAGCAGCAATTTTACTTGGCCAACTAGCAATAGTAGGCACCAAACTACCACACTCTAACATAGTTCCTTTTTGGCCAGATAGTTTTTTACCATTAATTGTAGATCTATTTGCATATTTATTGGCTGTGCCATTATCTCCCATAAATACAATCAGTGTATTGTCTCGTAGTTTCATACTATCTAAGGCATGTAATAGTTTACCTACTAACTTATCCATATATGCAGTATTGTCTGCATAAATATCACTGCCTTCTTTGCTATCTGGAGTGGGTTGAATTAATGCATGAACATGCACCATTGAATAATATAAAAAGAATGGGTTGTTTTTATTGGCTGAAATAAAATTCATTAAATGATTGTGCATGATATCGGGCATATAACTATTGCCTAATTGTTTTTCTACATCATTCTCCAAATATTGTTCTGCTTTCTTTTTTTCTTTGGCCCAATAAATACCACTACCACTAAAAGTTAAATAATCATCAAAACCAAAGTTTTTGGGCGTTAACGAAAATTGGCTCCACTTGCCCACCATAGCACTTGTATACCCAGCAGTTTTTAAAACTGAAGGAATCAATACTTCATCTTCTGGTTTAATACGAGCAACCATGTCTTGATTAACACCACCCGTTCTAAATGCATATCTGCCTGTTAAAATCATTGCTCTTGAAGGGCCACATAATGGAGCAGTATAAGCATTCTTAAATTGAATGCCTGTTTTAGCAAACTGATCTATTATAGGCGTTCTATTGCTATCTGACCCATAGCAACTTACATCTCCAATACCTAAATCATCTGCTAAAATAAAAATGATGTTTGGTTTTGCTGTAACTGAGTTCAATTTTTTATTTTGTGCAGTAGCTACAGAACAAATAAAAAGAGAAAGAATAACTGTAAATAATTTGGATGTTGTTTTCATTATAATTATTTTTTTTAATCTGCAGATGTTTTCCAGTTTGTAGTATCACCTTTAAATCTTGTTAGTGCTTTCATTTCGGTTTCAACACCTAAGTCGCCTTGATCTTTCATCCATTTTTTTAACTCAATCAATAATTTTTCTTTAACTGTTGCTAAGCTTGGTTGGTTAATCAAATTTTTCAATTCGTACACATCATTTTTAATGTTGTACAATTCAAATTCAGGCCTTGTTCTGTATAATTTTGCATGTTCATATGCAACAGGATCTTTTTGAGATTCTTTCAACCAACCTTCATATAGCTTATTACCAATTCTTGAAACAGAGCATAAGAATGGGTCATTAAAATTGATGTTCCAGATTAATTTATAATCTTGATTTTGAATAGAACGAACTGGGTAATTATCTGATCCATTTTTAATACCACGTGTGGTTTGTACACCATAAACAAATGGCCTTACTTCTGTTTCTTTTCCTTTAAGGGTTGCTAAAAAACTTCTTCCGTCTAAACGCATGGTTTGTTCAGTATTACCTCTTAACAATGTAGGGTTGCCACCTGCAGCTTCATATAGCGTTGGTACAACATCTATATACTGTGCAAGTATTTTTGACCGAGTTGCTGGTTTTATTACATTAGGCCAACGTACAATAAATGCTGCTTTTAAGCCCATATTGTAACAAGTCCATTTTGCAAATGGTAACGATGTGCCATGTTCGCTTGCAAACAAGAAAATGGTATTATCCTTATTGTTTGTTTTATCAACTATGTTCATGCAATGTCCAACTAAACTATCGGCGTACGAAATTTCTGCATAATAATTTACTAAACTTTCTCTTGTTTGTTTGGTATCAACCATATAAGGCGGTATGGTTAATTTTTTTGCTTCATACTGTTTAGGATTACCTCTTGTCCAAGGGCCATGAGGCTGGTTGGTTGCAACAATTAAAACATATGGTTTTGATTTGTCTTTATTAATCCATTTTTCGGCATTAGCCAATTCAATGTCTATGCCTTCTCCATTATCGCTATTTCTGCCACCTAAATATTCAAAAGGAAACGATTGTAAAGGTGCATAGTGTTGTTTACCTATTAAAGCCACTCTGTAACCTAAACCTTTAAAGTGTTGTACAATGCTTATAATGTTATCATAGGTTTGTGCATGGTTTGGGTAACTACCGTTTTTAACTGGAAAAATTCCTGTATATAAGCTTTGCCTTGTTGGGCCACACATGGCTGTTGCATTATTCATGTTATCGAAGCACATGCCTTCTTTAGCAAGTTTTACTAAATTGGGTGTACGAACGTCTTTATTACCAAATGGTTCACAATCGGTTGCTGTCATATCATCTGCAATAAAAAAGAGAATATCTGGTTTTTTAAAATCAGATTTTTTTTGTGCATGAACAGTTTTTGTTGTTACAACAATTAATGTGATACATGCAATTGCATAATGAATTATCGGTTTTATATACATCATAAAATGTTTATTATTAAGTTCAAATTATTTTTTAATGTTTACTTTATCTGCTACGCATCTAAAACCCAAATGTTCCATGCCAGAGTCGGCAGAGCTTTTCATTCTTGCAGCAACTCTATAACCACTACAATACGATTCGTTACATAAAAACGATCCTCCCCTCATTACTCTTTTTGCTACTAGAGGTTCATCGGGGTCGTAACTTTTAGTAGGTCCCTTTGGATTAATAGCAAGCTTTACTTTTTCAAATTCGTTATAATAATAATTGTTATACAAATCATTACACCATTCCCAAACATTGCCAGCCATATCGTATAAGCCATAGTTATTAGGTGCAAAAGATTTTACTGGTGCAGCACCATAAAATTTATCGGTTGTTTCATTTTTATAGGGGAAGGTTCCTTGCCAGTAATTACATGAAGTTGTTGAGTCTACATTGGTATTTCCCCAAGGATATATTTGGTTGCTCACACCGCCTCTTGCTGCATACTCCCATTCGGCTTCAGTTGGTAAACGTTTGCTAGCCCACTTACAGTAAGCTTTTGCATCATCCCAGCTTATATGAACAACTGGATAGTTTTCTTTGTCAACTATATTACTGTTTGAACCCTTAGGGTGTTTCCAATTAGCTCCATGTGTCCATTGCCACCATTGGCTATAATCCTGCAAATTTACTGCACCTTCTGTTGGTACAAACACCAATGATGCTGCCTTTAATTGCTCAGCAGATGGTTTGGGTGTATTGGGTGGTAATTGTTTTTTTAACTCTTCCCAGTTTACATTTTTTTCAGCTGTTGTTTTATAACCAGTTGCTTTTACAAATGCAGCAAATTGTTTATTGGTAACTTCGGTTTCATCCATGTAAAATCCATTAATTTTTACAGCATGTTTTGGGTATTCATCTTGTCTTGCTTGGTCATTATCTCCCCCCATTAAAAAAGTGCCACCTTCAATCCACACCATTCCTGAATATTTTTTAGTGTTTGTTTGGGTAAGTGTAGTGGTATTGTTAGAGGTGTTTTTTTTTAGTGTATTTCCAAATCTATCTGGTTTTTTTGAAGTACAACACGATTTATTGGTTGTATCCTTTTGTTCTATTGTTGGTGTTTTGGGAGGTTGTTTTAGTACTAGGGCAAATAAGGTAACATTACTCGTTAATAAAAGTAATGTTGTAAAGGTAATAGTATGAATAAAATAACTGATATAATATTTCATTGTAAAATGCTATCCGTGTTTATTTTTGAATAATTAATGTAGTTTGTTTTATTACATTTTTAAGTTTAACCGTTAAAATGTATGTGCCATTTGCAACATCAGCTATATTTAATACCTGTGTATTTATTGCAGATAATAATTCTTTCTTTATAAATGTTTTTATTAGTTTGCCTTCTACATTATATAAACCAATAATTGATTTTTCAGTGTTGGTTTCAGGAAAAGTAATTACGACAAAGTTTTTTGCAGGGTTAGGGTAAATATTAATACTTGCCAATTCGTTGAAACTAATTTTTTTAATGACAGAGTATTCATATTTACCATCTTTATCAACTTGTTTTAATCGATAGTAAAAAACACCTTTTAAAATGGTTGGATCTGAAAATGAGTAATTAATTAGTGTAGAAGAATTTCCTGCTGCATGAACATTACCTACACTGCTAAAATTAATACCATCTGTTGATTTTTGAATTTCAAAATAATTACTATTTTGTTCGGTAGATGTTACCCAAATAATAACTGCCTTATTATTTTGTTTAATTACTTCAAAACTTTGCAATTTAATTGGTAATGCTGGGCCACCTAAATATGCTGGACCAACTTCAGAAACTACTAATGGCCGTATTGGTGTTGGGCCAGTTGTAAACTCATCGCAGCCAACATCCTTTAAAGTGATGGTAGTTGGTCTAGCTTGTCCACTAATATCAAAAGCTATAGTTGCATCATCATCTACTACTGGAACATCCAATACAGTTGGATAACTAGCACTTGCAGCGTTAATTGCTGGGCTAGTAGAAGATAAACCTTGATAACCATCTGAGTTGGTGGTAAGCAATGGATTAACATTACTCATACCAGAAGCGATTGTAATGCCTAAGCTTCCTTGATAAATATTGCCTGCCCATGCGGTTCCAGTATTTGCATTTTTAAAAATATTACCCGAAGCCTTTTGAAAAATATTATTTGCCCAAGTGTTATTTGTTGGTCCTGAATTTCCTAAATCTATAAATCCACAATTAACAAAGGTGTTGTGAATAAAGTTTATGTTATTAAGGTTAGGGCTAACAAAATCTAGTTTAACTGCTTCGGCACTGCTACCAACTCCAGCATTTTGAAAGTAATTGTTATAACAAAAAATATTATTTGCTTCTTTAATTCTTATACCACCTGCATTTATAAAAAAGTTACTATAAGCAACATTATTATCGCCGTTTCTAAATACCAACATTGCATTCTGTTGATTGGTAAAAGTGCAAAAACGAATGGTGTTTTCTCTACTTTTTACCGATACACTTTCACTATCACCAGCCCCAGTATTATTAAAAAAACAAAACTCAACTACTGTTCTAGAGTTATTCAATGTTTCTGTACTTAATCCAATTCTTATAGGTTCGTTCCCATTGTCGCCTCCTAATCCTAAAAAATTTTGAAATGAACAATACCTAATTTTATGATAACCAGGCACAGCGAATGATGTTGAAACTTGAATAGTGCATCCAATTTCGGCTGTTGCAGGTTTTGCTTCAATATTACAAAAACTAATTTCGTTGTATTGGGTACCCGCCTTTACTTCTATATATTTCTTAGCTGAATAACCATTAAAGTTTAATTGACTTACAGTGTTATTGCTTCCAAAAATTTCTAATAAATTGGCCGTACCAATATTACCGGATGTAAATTGGAAGCCTGTAAACGTAATAAAATTACCTGTAATATTTATATCATTTGTTCCGTTTAAGAAAACCCCTCCATTAGTAGCAGCTTGTACTGTAATATTACTAGTAGAAACATTAATTGTATTGTTTAAATAAGTGCCATTGGCTAAAATAATTATATCTCCATTGCTAGCATTATTAATGGCTGTTTGTAATGTTGGTATCGAGTTAACATTAATAGTAGCTGCTTTTATTTTTGACTCAGAACAGAAGATTATTAAGCCTAAAAGAGAAAGGGAAATTATTTTTTCGGACATGTATTATATTTATATTCTAATAATTACTTAGCTTGTGATTTAAAAAAATCAAGCATTTTTTCCATCATTTCTTTTGATGTTGTTGCATAATCTTTATCATTTGCCACGTTTACTGTTTCTAATGGATCTTTTTTATAATCGTATAATTCTGTTCCTATTACTAAGTCATTTTTGAAAGGTTGATTACTTCTATATCCATTTTTCATCCAAATTGTAAAACGATATTGTGCTGTTCTAATTGAGTAACCCATCGCATTGGCATCGGCGTAGCCTAATCTTTCATTTTCGGCAGAGGCATTACTTCTAGGGTATTGACTAACTGAATACTCTTTTACAGAAGCAGTAGGATTTTTCATTAAGGGGACTAAACTTTTTCCATCTAATTCAATGGGAATTTGCAAGCCTGCTAAATCGCACAATGTTGGAAAAATATCTATATGTTCTGAAGCCGAATTTGTTTTTGAAGCTTTAATGTTGGGCGATGAAATAATTAACGGTGCATGGGTGGCATCCTCAAAATTGGTGTGCTTACACCATAAATTATGATCGCCTAAATGCCAACCATGATCGCCCCACAAAACAACAATTGTATTTTTGGTTAAACCTAACGAATCTAATGTATTTAATAATTGACCCACCAATGCATCTGCATATGAAATAGCAGCATAGTAACCATGAATTAACTCTTTTTGCTTATCAACTGGCAATGTTATTCCATAAGCTTTTTGATCTGTAAATGAAAGTAGTGGAGGTATATCGGTGTATCCTCTTATTTCACCTACACTATGGTAAGCAATATCTACTGCATTTTTATTTTTTTCTTGAAACGGTGCAAGGGGCATGTCGGCTCTCTTGTATAAATCCCAATATTTTTTAGGTGCTACAAAAGGTAAATGAGGCTTAGCAATGCCAACAGCAAAAAAGAAAGATGTATTTTCTTTACTCAGTTTTCCTAAAATAGTATTTGCTTGTAAAATATTGGCACCATCGTTATACGCATTGTCTGGTACATCTATGCACTCGGTGGTTGGTTTTATTTTTGTTCCAGCATAATCATTGGCCTCTGATTTTGTTTTGCCGAGGGCCAATGCTTCTTTTACATATTGTTCAATGAGTGCTCTGGTTTCTTTATTTTGGTAACGGCCTAAAGCAGGTTCGGTAAATCCGCTAGCATAGTATTTGTCTTCTGTTTTATAATAAGGAACACTCCAACTTGGTTTATCTAAATTTTTGTCAACACAACGTGGGTCATATACTTTTCCAATGCCTTGTGTAGTATAACCTTTGCTTGCAAAATATTGAGGTAAACTTAATATGTCTGGGTTTACATCTCTCATTTTGGTTTTCAAATCCCAAACTTTAGTATAATCGGGTCGTTTGCCAGTCATTAAACTTGCACGTGTTGGGCCACAAACTGCTTGTTGCACGTAGTTACGCATAAACACAGTACCCATTTTCGCCAACCTATCAATATTGGGTGTTTTAATTTGTTTGTTTCCGTAACAACCTAAAATAGGTTTTAAATCGTCAATGGCAATAAATAGCACATTGGGTTTCGTTTTTTCTTGTGCAGTCAACAACAACACATTACAAAATAAAACAATAAAAAAATAACTTATTTTTTGCATCTTATTTTTTTTCTTGAGTTTTAAGAAA
Organism: Chitinophagaceae bacterium; assembly: GCA_031429335.1. GTDB lineage: Bacteria > Bacteroidota > Bacteroidia > Chitinophagales > Chitinophagaceae > UBA1930. The sequence continues at coordinate 41,929 of JANOZK010000117.1, forward strand.
GTCCATCAATTGTTTCTTTAAATCAGTCGCTGCCGAGCTATAATTTTTATCGCTAGCAACATTTACTTTTTCTAAAGGATCTTTTACATAGTCGTACATTTCTGTAGCATAAATTCTTGCATCTGTTGCTGGCTCTTCGCTAATAAATTTATTATTAAACCATATAGTATAACGATATTTATCTGTACGAATACTATAGCCCATTAATTTACGGTTTGCATAACCTAATTTTTTAGATTCTGCTGCTTCTAAATTTCTTGGATACTGGCTAATAGAAAAGTCCTTAACCTTAATCTTATTATCTTTCATAATTGGGGCTAAACTTTTGCCTTGTAGAACTGCTGGAATACTTAACCCTGCTAAATTACAAATGGTTGGAAACACATCTAAATGCTCGGTTAACGAAGATGTTTTGCCTGCTTTAAAACCTGGAGCTGCAACAATTAAGGGCGACCTGGTGGCTTGTTCAAAATTGGTGTGTTTACCCCACATGTCATGATCGCCCAAATGCCAACCATGATCTCCCCAAAGAACAATAATCGTCTTGTTTAATGTGCCTAATGAATCTAATGTATTTAACAATAAACCAATCTGAGCATCAACATAAGAAACGGCTGCATAATATCCATGCAATAACTCTTTTTGTTTTTCTGGTTGTAAACCAGCCCTGAGTTCGGCTTTTGTAAAGGTTGTAAATTCTTGTATATCTGAGTAATTGCGTAACTCTCCAGACGATTCATAAGCAACAAATATTTCGTTCTTTGCATGCTCTTGAAATGGTGCTAAAGGCATATTTTCTCTATTGTATAAATCCCAATATTTTTTTGGCGATACAAAAGGCAAATGTGGTTTATGAAAGCCAACAGCCATAAAATAAGGTTGGTTAGCTTTTGTTAAAGCAATTAATTGTTTTTTAGCAATTAGTGCATTAACACCATCTTCATAAGCATTGTCTGGTAAATCCAACATTTCAGTAGCTGTTCCTGGTTTACTACTTTCGCCATCTTCATCTTTTTCTTTTTTTCCATTGCCTTTGGTAACACCCGCTTCTTCGGCAGCTTTTTTTAATGTGGGTGATTGATAATGTTTATAGGCCGGTTCTCCTATACTACTTGGATAATCGCTTGCTTTTGCAAATAAAAATGGAATACTCCAAGAAACGGGATCTACCTTTTTTAATGCACTACTTGGATGAAATATTTTGCCCACACCCGAAGTGGTGTAACCTTGTGAAATTAAAAATTGAGGTAATGTTAAAATATCAGGATTCACCTCTCTCATCTGTGTTTTCAAATCCCACACTTTTGTAGCATCTGGGCGTAACCCTGTCATTATACTGGCACGTGTGGGTCCACAAACTGCTTGTTGGCAATAGTTGTTTAAAAATACCGTACCCATTTTTGCTAGTCGGTCAATATTGGGCGTTTTAACTAATTTATCACCATAGCAACCAAGTATAGGTTTTAAATCATCTACCGCAATAAATAATATATTTGGCTTAACATCTTTTTGTGCCAACAAAATGTTGGTTGAACAAACAACTACCGAACTGAACAAACAAATCCATTTTTTCATGTTTATTTTTTTTCTTGTGTTTTAAAGTAAGCCAACATTTTACTGTGCATAGACTTTGCAATTGCTAAATAGTTTGCTTCGTCTGCAACATTTATTTTTTCTAATGGATCCTTGGTATAATCGTACAATTCTTTTGCATAGATTTTTTTCTCATCAAAAGATTCTGTAGAAGTAAAATTATTCATCCAAATTACGTAACGATAATTGGCTGTACGTATGGCATAACCCATTAAATTTCCATTGGCAAGACCTAATTTCTTTTGTTCTTCTTTTTTTAATTTTCTTGGATATTGGCTAACAGAAAATTCTTTAACGGTTGTTAATTTATTTACCATTACTGATTTTAAGCTTTTACCTTGTAATTGAGTAGGTATAGACAATCCAGCTAAATTACATAGTGTCGGAAAAATATCTACATGTTCTGTTTGTGCATTTGTTTTACCAGGTTTTATACCAGGTGCAGCAATAATTAGTGGTGCCCGTGTTGCCTGCTCAAAAGTGGTATGTTTATTCCATAAATCATGATCGCCTAAATGCCAGCCATGATCGCCCCAAAGTACAATAATGGTATTGTTTAAAGTGCCTAAAGAATCTAATGTTTTTAATAAAATACCAACTTGTGCATCCAAATAAGAAATGGCTACATAATAGCCATGAATTAATTCTTTTTGTTTTTCTACTTTTAAACCAATTCTCAAATCTTCGCCCGGTAAGGTTACAAATTCTGGTATATCTGTATAATTACGTAATTCTCCAGAGCGGTGGTAAGCAATTAAAGGACTATTCTTTGCATGTTCTTGAAAAGGGGCAATAGGCATTTCTTCTCTTTTGTATAAATCCCAATACTTTTTAGGCGATACAAAAGGCAAATGTGGTTTATGAAAACCAACTGCCATAAAAAACGGAGTTTTTGCTTGAGTAAGTTTTATAATTTGTTGCTTGGCTTTTAGGGCAATAACGCCATCCTCGTAAGCATTGTCTGGCAAATCTAAACACTCGGTAGATGGCCCTTTTATGCTAGTAGGATTTTCATCCTCACTTATTTCAGTTTTGGGTTTATCGTCTTTTTTAGGTTTAACCATATTGGCGAAAATTGCTTTTGTTTCGGGTTTTTGATATTGGGTGTTGGCAGGTTTTCCTAATCCATTGGCATAGTCTTCTGCCTCTGCTTCTAAATACCCAGCATTCCATGATACTGGGTCTATTTTTTTAATTGCACTACTCGGGTGATAAATTTTACCAATACCACTTGTACTATACCCTTGTGAGCCAAAATATTGTGGCAATGTTAATATATCCGGATTCATATCTCTCATTTGGGTTTTCAAATCCCATACTTTGGTAATGTCTGGCCGCATACCAGTCATGAGGCTTGCACGTGTTGGCCCACAAACAGCTTGTTGACAATAGTTACGCATAAATACAGTACTCATTTTTGCCAACCTATCAATATTTGGGGTCTTAATTTGTGTATTACCATAACAACCTAGAATAGGTTTTAAATCATCTACGGCTATAAATAAAACATTTGGTTTTTGTTGCTTTTGGGCAAAAACCTGTATTGCAAGTACTAATAAAATGCAAATAAGTAGGTTGTTTTTTATTTTCATATTTCTGTTTTTGTTAATTATAGTGTTAACCATATTAATGGGTTTCTTATAGGTAAATTTCTAATTACTTCGTCGTTAGTTGGAAAATGCTCTAACTTTTTCCAAGTGTTCAACCAGTTTTTGGTGTTAAAGTTATTGAATGCAAATAGTAAAAAGGGATGAGCAATTGGCCACTCATTCCAATACATTACATCTTGCTGATACGGCCATTTATTTTTTTGCTCAACAAATGGATACATAAATTCTATGGCTGTTTTCAAGGATGTTCCATTTGTTAAAGTATAGCCCCATAAATTATCTTTTTTTGTATATAATACATGACAAATGGTACTCATCGCATCCAAGTTAAACAATGAATAGCCATAAGGTTTTGTTCGTTTTAATTCTAATGGAAAACTGCCAATTGAATCCATTTGAATTGGAAGTAGTATTGTTTTAAAACGATTTTTACAATCTGTTAGTAAAGAATCGTTGCCAACTAGTTTTGCAAAAACAGCAACTTGCATTACCCAACAAGTTGCATGATTATTTTTAGTATCTCTTTCTTCAATACCATATTTATGTGTAGTAACCCAAGTTAAATATTTTGTAAACCATTGCTTAATTTTTTCAATTTTTTGTTTACCTATTTTAGAACTATGCTCAAATACAACAACGCCCTGAGCCACTTCCATCATTTGTATCATATCAATAATGCCAATACTTCGGCCAGTTACTTTGCCTTTAATGGCTTGTGCATATAATAGAGAAGGATTCATTAAAGTTGAACTGTCTATGAACCAAGCATCTAAATGTTTTGCTGCATGTACAGCATATTTTTCTTCCTTTGTAATGCAATAAGCCGATGATAAGTAACCAATAATTTGGCTAAAGCGAATCATGGCTTTTCTATGGTCTACAAAATTATTGGGGTTAGTTAATCCATCTTTTTGAATGTATGCTCCATTGGGGTTATCTGGATTTGGCCACCAATAATCACCTTCCGAAAAAAAATCATGTTTATTACCTGCCGATCTGTTACAGAAAGAAGATGTAATGGTAATGGGTGGTTGCATTAAAGCCCAATTGGCTTTCTCAATTATTTTTTGTTTAAGAGTGTGCAGAATTTCTTCTTGATTGATGGGCATAAAAGCATGTACTGAATAATTGCTTACCAGTGCAAAAAATATGCATATATATGCCTTACTGTACTGCATCGTTTTGTGTGTTCAGTTTCATTAAAATTAGTAGAGCTAATTAAAAATAGCTTGCTGCTAATGTTTAGTGAAATTCTATATAAGGTTTTGCTTGAAAAATGATAATACCTTAACAGGCATTATAAATTGTACAGAGGAGAGTTTGCAATGATGTTGTAAAAGTAAGTAATTTGATTAAAATGTTGATTGAATTATTTTATGCCCCACTATTTCGTTTTCGCTGCTATTTAAAGTTTACTTTTCATTTAAAATCTAGATAAATAAAAGAAGTGTCTTCAATAAAATTGGGTAATCAAGTGCTAATAGTCGTACTTTTTATTCCAACGTTCTTTTAAAAATTTTCTGAGTTCGTTTTCTCTGGCATTATTGCTAGGCTCATAAAATTTTGTGCCTTCCAATTTTGTAGGCAAATACTCCTGTTCAATAAAATTATTTTCGCCTAAGTGGCTATATTGGTAATTTTTACCATAGTCCATATTCTTCATGAGTGTTGTTGGGGCATTTCGTAAATGCAAAGGCACTGGTAAATCTCCCATTTGTTGTACGGCTTGTTGTGCTTTTCGAATTGCTTCGTAAGAGGCATTGCTTTTAGGAGATGACGCTAAGTAAGTAGCACATTGGCTTAAAATAATTCTACTTTCGGGGTAGCCAATTTTACTTACAGCATCAAAAGTAGTGTTTGCCAACAAAAGGGCATTGGCATTGGCGTTGCCAATATCTTCACTTGCAAAAATGAGCATACGCCGAGCAATAAATTTTACATCTTCTCCGCCTTCAATCATCCTTGCCAACCAATATACAGCACCATTGGGGTCGCTGCCTCTCATGCTTTTAATAAAAGCAGAAACAATATCATAATGCTGTTCACCTTGTTTATCGTACAAGGCAATTTTTTGTTGGGCAACTTGCATTACTAAATAATCTGTTATAATAATTTCGTTTTTATTACTTGAGCCAACCACTAATTCTAATAGATTTAATAACTTTCTGGCATCGCCACCACTAATATTTATAATGGCCGATGTTTCTTGAAGTATAATTTTTTTATCAACCAATATCTCATCTGTTGTTATGGCATAGTTTAATAACTCGATTAAATCATTTTCACTTAAAGATTTTAAAACATACACCTGCGAACGGCTGAGTAATGCACTGTTTACTTCAAATGATGGGTTTTCGGTGGTGGCACCAATTAACGTGATAATGCCTTTTTCTACTGCTCCTAATAAAGCATCTTGTTGGCCTTTGTTAAACCTGTGAATTTCATCTATAAACAAAATAGCATTCTCAGTTTCTTTGGCTTGTTCTATAACTTCTCTTACATCTTTTACGCCACTACTTATGGCACTTAATTGAAAATAAGGAACAGATAATGTATTGGCAATAATATTGGCAATGGTGGTTTTGCCAACTCCTGGGGGTCCCCATAAAATCATGGAAGGAATTTAGCCTTGTTCAATGGCGTTGCGTAAAATACTTCCCTTGCCCGTTAAGTGTTGTTGCCCAATTAATTGATTTAAGGTGGTGGGTCTTAATCTTTCGGCTAAGGGAGATAGTTGGTTCATTTTGGAAAGGTAAAACCAATTTATGCTTTATCAAAAATGTAATTAAATGTTTTTAAAAGCTTAAAAGTTAGTAGAATATGAATAATGAGTACCGCCGAAAAAATGCTCATACATATCAATATTATTTTCATAGCTTTTAACATGATGCCAAAAGTAATTTGAGGTGGCAAACTTTGTTGTTGTAACCTCATTGCTTCTTCTAAACCAGTTCTTAATAAATTGGGGTTGGCAAATAATCCAATAGATTCAATTAACATTAAGCCGGCTAATAGCATTGCAACGTAAGCATTAACTTTTATCCAATCTTTTAAACTTTGCTTACAAGGTTTTGCATTTTTAATACCTTTTTGCAAAAAAATAAAACTACTCACTGTGTAAATTACGATACATGCCATCATAAATAAGGGTAATAAAGCTGCTGGGTTTGCTAATGCTATTAAAAACATAAATAGGCAGCTAAAACCAATAATAGCAACAAAAGGGAACAAAAAGTAGGTGAGAAAAGTATAAATAGAGATGTTTTTCATGATATTTTTGTAAGGCTTGCAATATGCAACTTTTTCTTTTCTAATTTAAATAATACCAATTTGAATTTTAATTTAGATCAAAATTTTCTGGGATAATGCCCATTGGATAGCTGTTTAGTGTAATTTATGTGGGCTTTTACAGATAGCACATCGGTATAAACTATATGTTTTTGTTATTAGTTTTTACTATTTAAAAAATTACTTGGTTATATATTGTTTAGGTAAATTAAATAATACCTATCTTGTACAAAATTTATAAAACATGAGCACATTAATTAGTTTTTGGTGGCTGTTTATTCTAATTTTTATTGTATTTAGTGGCCTCGTAACTGTAAACCAAGGTACTATTGCAGTAATTACTTTGTTTGGCAAATACCAACGCATTTTAATACCTGGTTTAAGATTTAAAATACCAGTTATAGAGCAAATTTATAAACGTGTAAGTATTCAAAATAGAAGTGTTGAACTAGAGTTTCAGGCAGTTACAATTGACCAAGCCAACGTTTATTTTAAAAGTATGCTTTTATATAGCGTTCAAAATTCTGAAGAGGAAACCATTAAAAAAGTAGCCTTTAAATTTATTAGCGATAAAGATTTAATGCAAGCCTTAATTAGAACTGTAGAAGGAAGTATTAGAGCTTTTGTAGCCACCAAAAAGCAAGCAGAAATATTAACAGCTCGTAAAGAAATTGTTGATTTTGTAAAAGATCAAATTGACCATAGTTTAGAAGAGTGGGGTTATCATTTGCAAGATTTACAAATTAACGACATCACCTTCGACCAACAAATTATGGAAAGTATGAGTAGGGTTGTTGCAAGTAATAACCTTAAAGCTGCTGCCGAAAATGAAGGACAGGCCTTATTAATTACTAAAACAAAAGCTGCAGAAGCAGAAGGTAATTTTATAAAAATTTCTGCCGAAGCCGAAAAGGAAGCTGCCCGTTTACGTGGGCAAGGTGTGGCATTATTTAGAGAGGAAGTTGCTAAGGGTATGAGCCAAGCTGCAGAGCAAATGAAACAAGCAAACCTCGATACCAATGTGATTTTATTTAGTATGTGGACCGAAGCCATTAAAAACTTTGCTGAATATGGAAAAGGCAATGTGATTTTCTTAGATGGTAGCACCGATGGTATGGATAAAACCATGAAACAAATTATGTCAATGATGAAAATGAAAGACAATAAATAGTTTAATTAAATCCAAAAAGTAAAGGGTTGAGGTTCGCTTCAACCCTTTTCTTTTTTAGAAACAATTTGTGCAAAAGCTTTCACAAAATTCAATTGAGGTATGTTTTTATTAACAGCCATACCGTTCTTTTGTGGAAGTAATTACTTTAGCTACACTTCAAACTAAAAATTATGTTTCATTTATTGCAAGTTGCAGGTAATGTGGTAGATACTTTAAACAAAACCCAGGCAGGTGCACAAGTTATAGCAGAAAAAATTTCGATGATAGATTTGTTGAGTAAAGGAGGATGGATTATGTATCCATTATATGTACTTTTTGCTGCAACAATTTTTGTTTTTGTGGAAAGATTTATTGCTATCAGAAAGGCTGGAAGAATTGAAGATAATTTTATGAGTATTATTAGAGATAATATTATTACTAGTAATGTAACAGCTGCAAGAAGCCTGGCAAAAAATACCAATAATCCTGTTGCAAAAATGATAGATAAAGGGTTACAAAGAATAGGCAAACCTATTGAGGCAATAGAGAAAAGTATGGAAAATGTTGGTAAGCTAGAAATTTACAAAATGGAAAGAAATGTTTCTATTTTATCATTAATTGCTGGTATTGCACCGATGTTTGGTTTTTTAGGAACCATAATAGGAATGATACAATTGTTTTACAATATCAATAACAGTGGGTTTGAATTAAATACCATTGCAGGCGGTATTTATGTAAAAATGATTACTAGTGGATCTGGTTTAATAGTAGGCTTAATTGCCTATGTAGCTCATAGTTTTTTGAGTACCCAAATTGATAAAACAGTATATAAAATGGAGGCTGCCAGTGCAGAGTTTATAGATATTTTGCAAGAGCCAACAAAATAGTATTTAGTTGTTTAATTTAAAAGTTTAGA
>JANOZK010000118.1:0-8012 GCA_031429335.1 Chitinophagaceae bacterium
AAAATCGTATTCAATACTTGAATACTTTCTTTAACAGGTATAAATAATGAATTTGACATATTGAATTATATAACAGACCAAAAGTAAACAAAAAAAAGCAAACTACAAAATTGGTCTGCTATGAATTTCAAATTGGTATTATATTAAAAAAATAGCTGGGTTTTTACCCAGCTATTTTTTTGAAACAATGGTTGATTATTTAAAGAATATTTATTGAACTGTTACGAGTTTCTTTTTCATGAGTTTAATAGTGCTTGATTTGTTAAAGTCGCTTGTCATTAATACCTCATGGCGGATATTGCCATCGTATATTATTAAAGCAGCTGTATTGGGTGGTATTGCACCTAAACTTTCAGCAAACATGCTTAATTCGTTAAATGGAAGTTGGTCGTTGTATTTAACACTAAATCTAATAGCTCTGTGATTTAACAATGATTTTGGTAATACCAATTGGTTATTAAAAAATACGGCTATCGAGTCTCCATCGATACTTCCATTATCATAAAATTCTAATTTCAAATCGTTTCCGGTAATTTCAATTTCTCTCGAATATGTTTTTTCTCTTTTTATAAAACCCTCCTGGGTAATTTTTTCTTCGGGAGTAACAATTTTTGTTTCAGTGATTGCTGATATTGGGTGTATGATAGAAGAATCGGTTGGTTTTTCCTCATTTTTTGTTATTGAAATATTTTCGTCAACACTATTATTTGCTTTTTCCTTTTTTAGTTTTAAAATAATACTTGGACACGTAAATCTGTAGCTATTTTTCGAGTATAACGAACCCGTTAAAACAGATTCAGTTTTTGCAACTCGTAATTGAAATTTGCCATTCATTGGGCAATCTACCCCTATTGATGTATTGGTTGATTTGAAGAAAATTATGTTTCCTACCGATAAGTCAATTATTCTAGTGGATTGATTGATTGTGCCAGTTATTTTGTTTGAAAATAGGCTATCTCTAAAATAAAAATTTAATACCCCAGTAATTTTATTACCATTTTGTAATAAGTTTAATTCGGTTAAATAATTATTTCCTACTTTGTCTGTTTCGGCAGTACCAACTCCATACCAACTGCCATTGATGTTTTGTGTATAACCCGATAAAATAATGGTACAAAACAGTGTAATAATCGAAATGTGTTTTAGCATAATTGTGCAAATTTGCCGAACACCAAGTTTATAATTAGTTAAAGTTGCTCACAAATACTTTTTTAGGGTTAATAAACATTGGCATCATTCATTGCAACGGTAAGTTTTATACACTCTATTGCTTCTTTTACGTCGTGTACCCTTAAAATATTTGCACCATGTTGCAAGCCAATTGTGTTTAATACAGTTGTTCCATTTAAAGCCTCATTGGCTGTTATATCTAAAGTTTTATAAATAGTAGATTTTCTTGAAATACCCAATAATATTGGCCTTTCAAGCATTTTTAAAACCGATAAGTCTTTTAATAATTGAAAATTGTGTTTAATTGTTTTTCCAAAACCAAAACCTAGGTCAACAATAACATCTTTTATACCTGCGATTTTACAAGCTTCAATTCTTTCTATAAAATATTCCAAAATTTCTTTGGTTACATGATCATAAGTTGGATTTTCTTGCATGTTTTGAGGTGTTCCCTTCATGTGCATACAAACATAGGGTACGTTAAGTTTAGCAACTGTTTTAAGCATTGTGGTATCTAAAAAACCACCACTTACATCGTTAACCATGCTTGCTCCTGCTTCAATAGCAGCTTCTGCAACTGCTGCATGATAGGTATCAATTGATAGGATTACATCCGAAAATTGCTCTTTAATTTTTTTAATAATTGGTAGTACTCTCTGCAACTCTTCATCAATACCAACTTCAACACTTCCGGGTTTGGTTGTTTGCCCACCAATGTCTAATATAGTTGCACCTTCTGCCAACATTTGGGTTGCTTTTTGCAAGGCTTCTTCAACGGTGCTTTGCTGGCTATTGGCATAAAACGAATCTGGTGTGGCATTAATTATGCCCATAACAATTGGCTGATGTATGGTAATTAGTTTGCCTTTACAATTGAGGGTAAACATAAATTTTTATACTATTTTGTATGTGCAAAGTTGTAAGTAATTTGTGTAGTTAAATACTTTTTTGTGTTTTAATCTTTTAAATTGAACTTGCTATAAGTTTATCTAAGTGGGGTAGTTTATATTTGTATTCAAACGGTTAAAGGAAACTGAAATAGGAGTTCAAAAATTCCAAAAAATTGGCACAATAAAATACAACAATGAGTAATACAAATGTTCAATACGATGAAGTGATCAGAAGTTGTGAAGAAATTTTTTTAAATAAAACTTCAGATTATGGCACAGCATGGCGTGTGTTACGCCCTATTAGTGTTGTAGATCAAATTTTTATTAAAGCCCTTCGTATACGTACTATACAAGATAAAAAATTACAATTAGTAGGCGATAATATTGCCGATGAGTTTAAAGGAATTATTAATTATGCGGTGATTGGAATGATTCAGTTACAATTAAACGAGGCAAAAATTGAGGAACTACCTGTTGAACAAGTAAAAGAATGGTATGGCAATTATATAAAGTTTGCAAAAGATACCATGCTTAATAAAAACCACGATTATGGCGAAGCCTGGAGAGACATGAGCCAACAAAGTTTTGCCGATTTAATTATTATGAAATTACAACGCATTAAACAAATTTTAGCCAACGATGGTAAAACGCTCATTAGTGAGGGTATAGATGCCAACTATGTTGATATATTAAATTACAGTGTATTTGGTTTAATTTTAATAGGTGAGGGAGTGCATTAGTGGTAGATTTATCTCTTTAATATTTTCTTCTTTTTTTATCTTTTGTTATGAAAAAATCTATTTTAATTATACAATGGATTGTAGGCTTATTATTTATTTTCTCGGGTTTAATAAAAGCAAACGACCCATTAGGGCTTAGCTTTAAAATGCAAGAATTTTTTGAAGCCTGGCACCTCGAAGGCTTACATAACTATACATTGGTTGCCTCGGTTGTTATGAATATTTTAGAAGTAGTTGCTGGAGTAGCCTTAATTATAGGTTGGCAAATAAAGAGAGTAAGTTGGTTGTTGTTGTTGCTAATTGGTTTCTTCACTTTTTTAACAAGCTATGTTTTGTTTTCTGGTAAGATACATGCCTGTGGGTGTTTTGGAGATTGTGTACCACTTTCACCAATTCAAACTTTTATTAAAGATATTGTTTTGCTTTTATTGATAGTTGCTTTATTAATTAAATCAAATATCACTAAACAATTGTTTTCAAATGTTTCATCTATTCTTATAATTGCTACCTCTTTTATTCTTTTAGTAGGCTTGCAATGGTATGTACAAAAATATTTACCTGTATTAGATTGTTTGCCTTTTGCAAAAGGAAAAAATATTGCCGAAGGATTGAAATTACCACCCAATGCCGTGGCAGATAGTGTTGAGATAATATTTAAATATAAAAAAGATGGGAAAATAGTTGAGTTTGATCAAAATAATTTCCCCGAAAAATTTGATAGTACTTTCGAATATGTAGATAGATACGACAAGTTAATAAGAAAGGGTAACGGCCTAGCATTGATTTCAGATTTTAAACTTACTACACTTAGTGGAAACGATACTACGCAAGCTTTACTAAATTCTAATAGCTACTATGTATTGTTATTGGTAAAAGATGCATCAAATATTGGTAAATGGAAAAATGACAACTTTGAATTATTGAATACAATTGCTAAAGCAAAAAAAATATCCCTATTCATTGTTACTTCTACTGCAACTGAAATTGCTGAACAAATTACTAGCTTGCCCATTTTACAGTGCGATGCAACTGTTATTAAAACAGCAGCAAGGGTTAACCCAACATATATGTTTATGAAAGGTGCAGTGATTGTAGAAAAGTTGAGTTATGCAAGCGAAAAAAAATTATTGAGTACCTTTAATAAATTCAATCCATAAATTAAATCTATATAATTGCTACAATTCATAACTAAAAAACTTACGTATGGCTTGCTAGTATTGGTAGGGGTTGTTGTGGTTGTGTTTTTTTTATTTCAAGGTTTTGGCGACCCCGCCAGATTAGTTTTAGGACAAACTGGTGATAGTGCTACCATACAAAATATTAGAAAAGAGTTGGCATTGGACCAACCCAAATGGAAACAATTTTTGTTGTATGTTAATGACGTAAGCCCTATTGCAATTCACTCAAAAAGCGACAGAGAACAAAAAAAATTATCGGGATTTTTTATTGGAAATTTTGGTTGTAAAATTCCATACCTAAGACGAAGTTATCAAACAAAAAAAAATGTAAGTGAAGTTTTATTAGATGCCTTACCAAGAACCATGTTATTAGCATTTACGGCCATGTTTATTGCAATTATTATTGGCATTTCATTGGGTGTAATTGCAGCGGTTAAGCAAAATACTTGGTTAGATACAGGTAGTATTTTTGCAAGTGTTTTAGGCATTTCTGCCCCATCTTTTTTCATGGGTATTGTACTGGCTTATTTATTTGGTTTTGTATTAAACGAATATACTGGCTTACAATTAACAGGAAGTTTGTACGACATTGATACTTTTTGGGGTAAACAATTACAATTAAAAAATTTAATATTACCAGCAATAACTTTAGGCATTAGACCATTGGCAATAATTACACAACTAACTCGAAGTGCCATGTTAGATGTGTTAGATCAAGACTATATTAGAACAGCTTATGCAAAAGGATTAAGTAGGAGAGTAGTGGTACTAAAACATGCACTTCGTAATGCTTTAAACTCAGTTATAACAGCTATTACAGGCTGGTTTGCAGAATTGTTGGCTGGTGCTTTTTTTGTTGAATATATTTTTGGTTGGAACGGTATTGGAAAAATTACAGTAGATGCTTTAGAAAAATTAGATTTCCCAATTGTTATGGGTAGCGTTTTAATTACAGCTACTTTTTTTATTATCATCAATATATTAGCAGATGTTTTATATGGTATTGTAGACCCCAGAGTAAGTTTAAAATAAATAAAAAAGTTGTTTAGTGTAGTATCTTATGAAAAGAATTCTAAACTAAACAACTTGAATATAGGGAATACTATTCTTCCTCTTTTACAATTGGATTTCTTCTTGTTGGTATCACCATTTTCTCATCTTCACTTAAAAATACCCAGAAATCATATAAGGCAAAAATATCACCAGGCGTTTTTTCACCATCGTCTTCTGCATTTCTTTCGTACGAGCCCAATAACTCACCAGAATGTTTTAGCTCTAATAATTTTTTTTCGTGAACTAGTGTTTTAAAGTTTTCTATTGTCATAATTATAGGTATAAATATTATTGTTCAAAACTAAGGTTTGGTAACCATTAAAAGTAAAAATTTAAGCTATTGTTTGAAAGCTGTTTTTCATTTGGTTACATAAGTTGCTCTCAATCATTTTTTCGGCCAAAACAATCATGTTTTTAAATGCCTTAGCATTGCTGATACCATGCCCAATTATTACAGGTTTTGAAACACCCAAAACGGGTGTACCTCCATAATTTTCATAATGAAATCTTTTTAAATAGTCATCATTATGTAAGTTGCGTTGGTGGGCAATGTCGTAAAAACTTTCAGCCATTTTTAAAATAATATTACCTGTAAATCCGTCGCAAACTATTACATCGGCTTTGTCGCCAAAAATATCTCTTCCTTCAACATTGCCAATAAAGTTAATGTCTTTGTTGTTTTTTAACAATGGGTAAGTAGCTTGTGCCACAATATTGCCTTTTCCTTCTTCTTCACCCACATTTATTAAACCAATTGTTGGTGTATGAATACCCAAAATATTTTTGGCATATAAACTGCCTAAAGTTGCAAACTGGTTTAAATGTTCGGGCTTACAATCGGCATTTAAACCTACATCTAAGAGTAAACCAGTTGTGCCATTTAGTTTAGGAATTATAGTTGCAATGGTGGGCCTTAAAACGCTTTCGATTGTTTTTATGCTAAACATTGCACCAACCAACATTGCTCCAGTATTACCTGCACTTATAAAAGCATCTATTTTGCCTGTTGCTAATAAGCCAAAACCAATGGCAATAGAGCTGTTGGGTTTTTCTTTTAAAGCTTTGGTTGGGTGTTCGTTGTAACCAATTACTTCTTGGGCATCAATTAAATGTACATTATTGGTTAGCGAATATTCTTGCAAAAGTGTACTTACTATTTCATTTTTTCCAATACAAAAAATTGTAGTTGAACTAGAGGGATTTTCGCTAAAAAAAAGTTGCAAGCCTTTTATAGCTTCTAAAGGTGCAAAATCTCCACCCATCATATCTAATCCAATGTTCATATTAAAGTAGTTGAAATGCTAAATTTACCATTAAACTATAAAAGCCCTTTCAACCGAAAGAGCTATATATAAATTAAATTATTAAGCAAAATAGTTATGCTTTTAAAGGAGCTTTTTCGGCTACTAATTTTCCTTTATAGTATAATTTACCTTCACTAACATGTGCACGGTGACGTGGATGAATTTCGCCAGTTGTTGCATCTTTAGTTAAAGTAACTTCTTGAGCTACATAGTGAGTTCTTCTTTTTGCACTTCTTTGTTGCGAGTGCCTGCGTTTTGGATTTGGCATGATTCAAATTTTATAATCCTATGAAAAATATTTGTTTGTATTAACTTATTTAATTGTCTAAATTTTTAAATTGTTCTAACCCCTTCATTAATGGACTTTTGCTACTTGCCTTCAATACTTCTTCTTCCATTTGTTGTAGCTTTTGTAAAACTTCTACATTGCAATTAGGGCCACCCATTTCTTGTTCGCTACACATTTTTTGAAACGGCACCGCCAAATTTACAAATTCAAACAACCAATCTGCTACATGTAAATGACTTTCTCCTCTTCCAATATAATAAACATCGGGGTCTTCTTCCTCTTCGTTCATTTTATCTGGATCTTCTGTTACTTTAACAATAATGGTAAATTCGTCCCACAATTGTTTGTTTAACGTATTGCCACATCTATCACACAAAACATTTGTATTGCCATCTACATCAAACTGTAGCTGCATAAAACCAGTATTTTTCTCTAAAGTTAGTTTTATGTTTGCTGTACAATTGGTAAAGTCTTGTTCGCCAAAAGGTGCAAAGAACTTATCATCTACCCTATATTCGAAAACATGTATGCCTGGTTTAAGCCCTACAAATGCTATATCGTATTCCCTTTGGTGGCTCATGTTCTATTTTTTTAGGGTCGGCAAAGGTAAGTGGTATTACTTAAAGAGCAAAAATTAAAATGCCCTACGCTGAAATGTGAATTACTTTCTGTTTTATTAGATTTTTTTTTTGCTTTGTGGATAAGTCTGATTATTTTGTGTGCTTAAACTAAATTTAACTGCTATGAGGAAGATTTATTTACTATCCGTTCTGTTTTTTGTATTAATATTTCAAAAGTTAGAGGCTCAAGTTTCTCTATATTCATTTACACAATCATCTTCTACTTACACTGAAATTACAGGAGGTACTATTTTTGGTAATACTACAAGTGATGACCAAAGATTCGTAGATCCAGCTTCACCATTAGGTGCGACTTCTCCTTCAACTGGTGTGGGGATTCCGATTGGATTTACATTTACATATAATGGCGTTGCTTATGATAGACTGGCTATAAATAATAATGGATGGATCAGTTTAGGGCAGTCCACTCTTACTCCTTCTGTTGACATAAATTCTACTGATTCTTATTTACCGTTAAGTTCTAGTATTACTAATACTCCAGCTCTACTCAGAAGCAGAATTGCTGCTTTAGGGGTTGATTTGCAAGCACAAACTGGTAGTGAACTAAGAGTACAAACGATAGGGTCTGCTCCTAATCAGGTTTGTGTGATTCAATGGAAAAATTATCGAAATTACCTCGTCTCTGGAGAAAATCTTAATTTTCAGATCCGCTTAAATCAAGCTACAAATTCAGTTGACATTGTTTATGGTACTTTTACTAATACAAAGGTTACTACTTGTCATGTAGGTTTGGGTGGTAGTTCTAGT
>JANOZK010000119.1:0-37768 GCA_031429335.1 Chitinophagaceae bacterium
AGCTTTTTGCTTTGCATAAATAGTTTTACAGTGCTCCCCTAACAGTAACTTTATTTTATCAAATTCAAGTTGTTTCGATGCCGTTTCTGGGTAAAGTTTCATCATATTGCGTTGCTTATCTATTATGCCTTAAAATTGGTAATAAGGTGCAAAAATAAACAGTTTAGGCCTGTTTATCTTTTTATCGTTCAACTAAAGGTCAATCAATTAAAATTCTGTAAAACAAATCCTCCATTTAATTTTTAAAATTTACCCTAAACAGATTCTAAAAATTGAAGGTTTACTATTACTTTGTGAAAAATAAAATAAATGGCTACCAATATTAAATGTTCAAGTTGTGGTTTCGAATTTCCGTTAGAAGATGCTTTAAACGACGAATTAAAAGAAAATATTGAAAAAGAAAAAGCAGAACTGAGGCAACAAATGACCATTCATATTAACAAAAAAGAAGTTGAATTTAAAAAAGCTGAAGAACTTTTAAATCAACAATTGCAAGCAAAGGATAAAGAAACCGAAATTAAATTAATTGCCGAAAAACAAAAGTTGCAACAAGAGCTACAAACATCTCTTACGAAAAGCATTAGCCAAGATTTTGAGAATAAAATAAAAATGTTGCAAAATGCAGATGCAGAAAAAGAAGAAAAGCTTAAACTAGCTAGGAAAAAAGAATTGGATTTTTTGCAAAAGGAGCAAGCATTAATAGTTAAGGAAGAAGAAATGCAAATTACACTTCAGCGTCAATTAGTGCAAGAAAGAGAAAAATTAAAAGAACAATTACAAAAAGAAGAAGCAGAAAAACTGAACATTAAAGAAGAAGAATTTAAATTAAAAACCCGAGAGTTAGAGAAACAGATTGAAGACCAAAAAAAACTGGTTGATGAAATGAAACGTAAGGCTGAACAAGGTTCTATGCAATTACAAGGCGAGGTACAAGAATTGTTATTAGAAGAATTGTTACAA
Source organism: Chitinophagaceae bacterium (assembly GCA_031429335.1). Lineage (GTDB taxonomy): Bacteria > Bacteroidota > Bacteroidia > Chitinophagales > Chitinophagaceae > UBA1930. The sequence continues at coordinate 961 of JANOZK010000119.1, forward strand.
GCCACATTTCCATTCGATAAAATAGAACCAGTAGGTAAAGGGGTACGTGGTGCAGATTGTATACAAATTGTAAGAAACCAATTTGGTATTGAAATAGGTAAAATAATATTTGAAAGTAAACGAACAAAAGATTTTACCAATGATTGGATTGAAAAGCTGAAAACTGATATGCGTAATTTAGGAACCGATATAGCGGTAATAGTTACTCAAGCTTTACCAAAAGACATGGAACGTTTTGGCGAAAAAGATGGTGTTTACATTTGCACATTTGCCGAAGTAAGAAGTGTGGTGCTATTACTACGTAATGCTTTACTAAAAATTTTTGATGCAAAAAAAAGCCAGGAAAATAAAGGCGACAAAATAGTAATGTTGTACGATTACCTAATTGGTAACGAATTTAGAGAACAATGGAAGGCAATACGAGAAGGTTTTATGAGCATGAAAATGTCAATACAAAAAGAAAGAGATACCATGGAAAAACTTTGGAAATCGAGAGAAAAACAATTAGAAAAGGTATTGCTCAATGCAGCTCATATTAGAGGTTCGATAGAAGGTATAGCTGGTGCCGATGCTGTTAATTTAAATATTACAGACGATGATGATACGATGCTATTAGAATAATTTTTTACTTAAACAACATTAAACAAAAGAAGCTTTTAACAAAAGTATTTTTAGTCAAAAAAACAGCAAACTTCATTTTCGTTTTTTGTAGTTTGTGCTGCCTTATCTTCGCAATACTAACAAGTGTAAGTTATGAACATAGAAGCCAATGCCAATGAAGATTGGATGAAGTTAAAATTGAGTGAAACAAAACAACACCTTACTAAAATTAAATTGGGAGGCGGCAAAAAAGCAGCTGATAAACAACACGTAAAAAATAAACTTACCGCAAGAGAACGTATTGAATTTTTGATAGATACCAATAAACCTTTTATTGAAATTGGTAGCTTTGCTGGTTTCGAAATGTATGAAGAACAAGGTGGATGCCCAGCAGGAGGAACAGTTGCAGGAATTGGTTATGTTAGTGGTAGGCAGTGTGTAATTTTAGCCAACGATCAAACGGTAAAAGCTGGTGCTTGGTTTCCTATAACGGGTAAAAAAAATTTACGCATGCAAGAAATTGCCATGGAAAATAATTTACCTGTTATTTATTTAGTAGATAGTGCTGGTGTTTTTTTACCCATGCAAGACGAAATTTTTCCTGACAAAGAGCATTTTGGTAGAATTTTTAGAAACAACGCTAAGATGAGTGCCATGGGTATTACTCAAATTGCAGCAGTGATGGGTGCCTGTGTTGCAGGTGGTGCTTATTTACCAATTATGAGCGATGAAACCTTAATGGTTGAAAACAATGGCAGCATTTTTTTGGCAGGCAGCTACTTGGTTAAAGCAGCTGTTGGAGAAGATATCGACAATGAAACTTTAGGAGGTGCAATTACACACACAGAAATAAGTGGTATTGCCGATTACAAATTTGCCACAGAACAAGAATGCTTAAATCATATTAAAAAAATATTTAGCAAATTAGGCGATAAACCCAATGCTGGTTTTAATAAAATAAAATCTTTACCGCCTGCAAAAGATCCAAACGAAATTTATAGCATTATGCCACAAGGCAATGCCAAACCATACGACATAAGACAAATCATAGAAAGAATTGTAGATAAAAGTGAAGAGAATTTTACCAATGAAGAAACTGCAACTTCAAGTTTTGATGAGTTTAAAAAAGATTATGGTAAAACAATAGTATGTGGTTATGCCAGAGTTGAAGGATGGGCAGTAGGCATTGTAGCCAACCAACGCCTTATTGTAAAAAGCAAAAAAGGTGAAATGCAAATGGGTGGAGTTATTTATAACGATAGTGCCGATAAAGCAGCTCGTTTTATCATGAATTGTAACCAAAAAAAAATTCCACTTATTTTTTTACAAGATGTTACCGGTTTTATGGTTGGCAGCCGTAGCGAACATAGTGGAATCATTAAAGATGGTGCAAAACTGGTAAATGCCGTTGCTAATAGTGTGGTACCAAAAATTACCATTATAATTGGCAACAGTTATGGTGCTGGGAATTATGCCATGTGTGGAAAGGCGTATGATCCTCGTTTTATTTATGCATGGCCAACTGCAAAAATTGCTGTTATGGGTGGCGAACAAGCGGCTAAAACGATGTTACAAATTCAAGTAGCTACCATGAAAGCTAAAGGAAAAGAAGTAACCCCTGAAGATGAAAAGTTGCTTTTACAACAACTCATTGATAAGTACAATAAACAAACATCCCCCTATTTCGCAGCTGCTCGTCTTTGGGTGGACGAAATTATTGACCCCATTTTAACCAGACTCTATATAGCCCAAGCTATAGAAGCTGCAAACCAACAAAATGAACCAACAGAATTTAAAACAGGCGTTTTTCAGGTATAATTTTAAATTTATCCTTAACATTTTCTTGTGATTACAGAAAAAACCTTATTTTCACACCGATTTTTGATATAAACCACCCGACTAACTCGAAAAAAATAATATGAGAAAACGACTACAATCGAACACCTTGTTGCTTATTTTATTTACAGCAACAGTTTTTACCTCTTGTGTTAAAGACTCTTATTTAGCTGACCCTCCCGTTGTTGCCAATCAAAGTTTTATGGAAACTTTCGACACCATGTCTGCAGCATATAAAAGAGGTTGGAGAACGATTAATAACTCTGATTCCATTGGACAAACAGATTGGAGTAACCCCTCTATCTTAGCAGTACCTTTTAGTGCTTTTAGTTCCAAATCAACCAAAGTTGGTTATGCTTGGGTAGATTATTTATCTACATCTGCACAAGCCCAAACAATTAGTAATTGGTTGGTGTCGCCAGTAGTATATTTAAAAAATGGTGATCAAATCTCCTTTTATTCAAGAGCAGAGCTATTATTTAACGGAGCTGGTGATTCAACCGACTATGCCAATAGATTACAAGTAGCAATTAATAGTACCAATACTAGTTTAACAGTAGGCACCTTTGATAGCTATGGTGATTTTAATAATGTTATTTTAGATATTAACCCATTCTTGGCTCCTTTTTTATTGTCAGAATTTAATACAGGTGCTGCACAAAGAAAAGGTGCTTATCCGCACCGTTGGACGAAATTTACTGCAACAGTTACTGGTTTAAGTAAACCAACTTGGGGTAGATTTGGCCTTAGGTATTATGTTGATGCTGCAGGTTCTAATGGCAACGCAACATCAATTGGCGTTGACGAATTGGTTTATACTAGTAAATAATTTAGCACTATAAAAATAATAAAATGAAAAAAATAATAGTACAATCATTGGTTTTTCTGTTTACAATTAGTTTATTTATTACTGCATGTAAAAAAGAAGAAGGACCAATGGCTATGCCAGAAAATCCATCATTTATCGAAGAATTTGATACCATTGCAAATATGTTAGAAAAAGGTTGGGCAATTTCTAATAACTCTCAACCAATTGGCTCTAGTTCATGGAACCCAGGTGTTTTAACAAGAATTGACCCAGGTACTGGTGGAAAAACAGTAGTACCACCATCACTTGTTACAGGTTATCCTTTTTACGCTTCGTCTGCAACTTATTCTGGAAAAGACTTTTTGTTGGCTTCGTTTAATTCTGGAGACAAAAACGCTACAATTAGTTGTTGGTTAATTTCTAAACCAACTTTAATGAAAAATGGTGATGTTTTAGAGTTTTTTACTCGTTCGGCTGGTACCGATTGGAATACATCAAACAAAGCAGACAGACTTCAGGTAATGTTAAATACCTTAAACAATACAGCTAACGTTGGAAATACAGCTACAAGCGTTGGTTCGTTTACCACCAAGTTGTTAGATATTAATGAAACCTATCAAAAAACTGGAGCTAATGCTTATCCAAAAGCTTGGACAAAATATACTTGTGTAGTGAGTGGCCTTGCAGCACCAGTTTACAGAAGATTTGGCTTTAGATACTTTGTTGAAAATGGTGGTGAAGATGGAGCAAACTCTTATGCAATAGGCATCGACAGAGTTCAATTTACTAGTAAATAATAATCTCACTTAAAAAATACAGCCGATTTAACGACTATAAAATCGTAAATCGGCTTTTTTATTTGTATGATGCATAAAACAACCTTATTCTTGATTTTATTGATTAGCCTTATTACAGTTACCTGTAAAAATAAAGCTACTCATAAAGAAAAAAGCATTTCAGAAAGAGTAGCCGATAAACAAGCTATTGCAATTAAAGAAGCCCTTAAAAATATTGAAACAGGAAAAGCTTTAATTAAAAATGGTGACTTAATTTGTAGAACAGGGTACGACAATATTAGTTTATCACTGCAAAATTTTAATACCCAAGATAAATCTTATTCTCATAGTGGAATTGCTTTTATAGAGTCGGGTGAAGTCTTTGTTTATCACTCAATAGCCGGCAATGACGAAAATCCAAACGAAAATTTTTTAAGAGAGCCCTTTGATACTTTTGTTAATCCCTTAAGAAAGTCGTGTTTTGGAATATATAGGTATAAAATTACCCAAGAAGAGATGCGAAAATTTGATAGTAGTTTTAAACTTTTATATAAAAATCATGTAAAGTTTGATAAAAACTTTGATTTAAAAGACGATGAAAAACAGTATTGCTCAGAAGCCATCTATAAATGTTTAATTAAAAGTACCAACAACCGTGTTGTATTGCCAACAACTATTAGAGAAAATTATAAATCAGATATATCAAAATATTTACCAGTAAAAAATAAAAAATTCGAATACATAGCATTAGATAACCTATATCTTAACCCATTTTGTGATTCGATATTTAAATTTAAATACAACACATTTGCTCCACAATATTGATGTTGTTAAAAACTTAACAGCACCCTCTTACTAATTTGTTGGGGGTAATTTATATCACAATAACTTTTATACAAGAACTATTTTACCATTACTTTTCAATTTTTTTTCTTTTACTATTTATTTTCATAAAGCTTTAATATTGTAGTTAGTTACCAAACATGAATCACAAGAAACTATTTTTTTCCAAAAACGGTTAAGTAAGTTGTAGAAACACTTATAATAATGACAGAAAAACAAATACACCCACTACATATTTATACAGATGGAGCCAGCCGTGGCAACCCTGGTAATGGTGGTTATGGTGTAGTGTTAATTTGGGGAAATAAAACCAAAGAACTTTCTGCAGGATATAGATTAACCACCAATAATAGAATGGAATTAATGGCAGTAATTGTTGCATTACAATCGTTAAACAAAACCAATATTCCACTTACAGTTTTTACCGATAGTAAATATGTTGTGGACAGTGTTGAAAAAAAATGGCTAGATGGTTGGATAAGATCCGATTTTAAAGGCGGAAAAAAAAATAAAGATCTATGGCTAGAATATTACAAAACAGCCAGAAACTTTAGGGTAAAATTTCAGTGGGTGAAGGGCCATGCAGATAACCCATACAATAATCGTTGCGATGAATTGGCAACTGCTGCAGCCGACAATAAAACTAATTTACTAATTGATGAAGTTTATGAAAATGAAATTCATCAACCCTAATAATTATAATGACCAATACTAATTTTTTATGCAGTTGGAGTGGTGGAAAAGATAGTTGTTTTGCAACCATGCAAGCAATAAAAACGGGCTATACACCAACTGTATTATTGAATGTTTTGAACGAGGAAGGTAAAATTTCTAGAAGTCACGGCATACCGTCAAGTATATTACAGGAACAAGCAATTTCAATGGGTTTACCCATTCATTTAATAAGTAGCAGTTGGAAAGATTATGAACAAAATTTTATTGAAGCATTAATACAATTAAAAGAAACGTATCATATAGCGTTTGCTGTTTTTGGTGATATCGATTTGCAAGCTCACAGAGATTGGGAAGAAAAAGTTTGCAACAATACACAAATAGAAGCAATTTTACCATTGTGGCAACTCAACAGAAAAGACTTGGTTTTGCAAATGCTTGCCGCTGGTATTGAAACCATCATTGTAAGTTGCAACACCATTATGGGAGAAGCATTTTTGGGTAAAACCCTCACTCCTGCTTTAATTGAAACCCTTGTAAGCTTAGGTGTTGATGCATGTGGCGAAAATGGAGAATTTCATACCTTGGTTACCAACTGTCCATTATTTAACAAAGGCATTGAAATAACCATTAAAGAAAAAGTATTACACGAAGATTACTGGTTTGCTGTGATGGACTAGTAAACGTTGAAGTAGCATAAATTAAAAAATAAATGGGTATTGTACGAAAACAGTCAGTTGTATCATCGGCATATATTTATATTGGCTTTATCATAGGTGCAATAAATATTCTCTTTCTTTTTAAGCAATATTTTACACCCGAAGAGTTTGGTTTAACTCGTTTGCTCATAGATGTTTCTACCCTATTGGCTATGCTTTGTACATTAGGTAGCTGCCCAGCCACCATTAAGTTTTTTCCCTTTTATAAAACCTACCTACCAGCAAAAAAAAATGATTTACCAGTTTTAACTATTTTAGTTTGTTTATTGGGGTGTATAATTTTTGCTACACTGACTCCATTATATAAAGACTTAATTGTAAGAAAATTTGGGCAACGGTCTCAATTGTTTGTACAATATTTTTATTTCATTTATCCCTTAACCATTTTTTTTGCTTTTTGGTATTTACTAGAATCTATTGAATGGAGTTTACAAAACACCGTACTTACCAACTTTTTAAAAGAAGTAGGCTTTAGATTGCTTACTACTATTTTTATTCTATTATATGCTTTTAAAATAGTAAACTTCTCTCAATTTATTTGGCTTTTTTCGGGGTTGTACATTTTACCAGTTTGTATTTTAATTATTCATTTATACAAACAAAATTATTTTCATTTTACACTCACTTTTAGTAAGGTTACCAAACGATTGTACAAACACTTACTTACCTTTAGTTTGTTCATATTTTCAGGCCAAGTACTTGGGCTTATTGCAAGAACATCGGATACCATTATTATTTCTAGTCAATCAACCAATGGACTTGCAGATACAGCAGTATTTACAGTGGCTACATTTTTAATTGCTTTAATGGAAGTACCCATGAGGGCAATGATGGGTATTGCAACATCCATCATTTCATATGCTTGGAAGGATAGAAATTTGGCAAAAATTGATGAAATGTACAAAAAAACTGCTCTTAATTTAACCATTTTGGGCTTAGCCATTGGCTCAATTATTTTTTTAAATGCTAATAATCTGGTAAGCTATTTTGGCACTAGATACCATACGCTACCAACCCTACTACTTATTTTAGGTATTGCCAAATTGGTTGATTTAGGCACAGGACTAAATTCTCAAATATTATTATCTTCTAAATACTGGAAAGTTGATTTTGGAACCAATATGTTTTTTGTATTTCTTTCAATTCCATTAAATTATTTTCTAATAAATAAAATGGGGTTAATTGGCTCGGCTTATGCAAACTTAATTGCAACACTCATCTATAATTTGGTGCGATTATTTTTTATTTGGAAGCTATTTAAACTACAACCTTATACCAATAAAAATTTATTGACCTTATTTTTTGGAGGCATTGCTTTTGTTATATGCTATTACCTGCCTACCTTTCAGCATTATTTAATGGATGCTGTTTTAAGATCGGCATTATTTATTTTGGTGTATGGTTTTTTAATTCTACAATTTAAAACCTCACCAGACATAAGTGATATGGTAAATAAACAACTTGACAAATTAGGCATATCAATTTTCAAATAATACCAATATGAATTTTAATTTAGACCAAAATTTTCCAGTATACTGCCGATTGGATAGCTGTTTAGACCATTTTTTTGGGTCTATTACAGATATCACTTCGGTATAAAACACTTTAAGTTTATATGTACATAAAAAGCTTTATCATTCAAACATCAAAAGATATTTTAATTAGATTTCCTAAAAAAGTAGTCTTATTCTTTAAATTTATTGGCGAATACAATCGTTTTAAAAAATTAAATGATCACCGATTTTCGGTTGCTGCAAAAGATATTTACCCATGTTTAAAGGATAGGGTAACCACTACCCCATTCGATCATCATTACATTTATCATCCTGCATGGGCAGCCAGAATTTTGGCAACAACAAAGCCAGCTCTTCATGCAGATTTTTCTTCGATTCTGTCATTTAGTTCTATCGTTAGTGCATTTGTGCCAATAAAATTTTTCGATTTTAGGCCAGCACACTTAAATTTGAACGGCTGGGAAGGAAATTTTGCTGATTTATGTAAACTAACCATACAAGACAATACCTACGAATCTGTATCTTGTATGCATACGGTTGAACATATTGGGCTTGGGCGTTATGGTGATGCACTCGACCCAATTGGCGACATCAAAGCAATTAACGAACTTAAACGAATTACAAAACCAAATGGCAACATTTTATTTGTAACACCTGTTGGCAAACAAAGAATTGAATACAATGCACACAGAATTTATAGTTTCGAATTAATTATTCAGTTATTCGAAAATTGTGAGCTAGTTGATTTTTCTTTAATAACAGATGAAGGAACATATATAGAAAACGCAGCACCCGAATTGGTAAAAAATCAAAATTATGGCTGTGGCTGTTTTTGGTTTAAAAAAATATAAAATGGGATTACTAAAAAAAGTATTTGGAGATTCTAAAATTTATAAAAGTTGGCAAAAAAAGCAACTAGCTAAATTTAAAAAAAATCAAGAATTAATAGAACAATCTTTGATACCTGAAAGAAAACAATTCTATCAGCAGTTTATCAATACGAATGACTTAGTTTTTGATGTTGGAGCAAATGATGGCAACAGGGTTCAAATTTTTTTAGAACTCAATGCAAAAGTTGTTGCTGTTGAACCACAACCAAATTGTATTAACATACTCCAACAAAAATTTGAAAATAAAATTATCCTTGAACAAGTAGGGTTAAGCAACGAAACAGGCGAATTAGACATGTTTATTGCGAATGATTCAACAATTTCGTCATTTAGTTCAGAATTTATTGATAAAACAAGTACAGGTCGTTTTAGCAATTATTCATGGGAGCAAAAAATAAAAGTACCAGTTGTTACCCTTGATTCTTTAATTGAAAAATATGGCATACCGAAGTTTTGTAAAATAGATGTTGAAGGATTTGAGTTAAATGTTTTAAAAGGATTGAACCATCCAATTCCAACATTATCTTTTGAATATTGCGTACCAGAAATGCAAGAAAACATGCACCAATGTTTGCTTCAATTACATAGAATTTCGCCTGCTGGAACATTCAACTATAGTATAGAAGAGACCATGAAATTGGCATTAAACGAGTGGGTTAGTTTCGATGAATTTCTTATAGTTTCAAAATCCGATACCTTTATTTCAAGCCTTTTTGGAGATATTTACTTCAAGTCATTTTAACATCCAATAAAAAAATAGTCATCATGTTTACAGTGGGTACCACCAACGAAGCCAATAGATACAAATGGACAGAAGAAACCTTACAAAAAATACCTGCTGGTTACAAAATTTTAGACGCCGGTGCTGGTGAATGCCAGTTTAAAAAACACTGTACCCACTTACAATACACAGCACAAGATTTTGCCCAATACGAAGGAGAGGGTAATGTGGGTTTACAAATGGGCAGTTGGGATAATTCTAAATTAGATATTGTATCAGATATTACTGCAATACCAGTTGCCGATGGCAGCTTTGATGCTGTTATGTGTACAGAAGTGTTAGAACATGTACCCGACCCTGTTGCAGCTTTAAAAGAAATGAATCGAGTATTAAGAAATGGGGGCTATTTAATGATTACTGTACCTTTTGCAAGTTTAACCCATTTTGCACCCTACCATTTTGCGAGTGGATTAAGCAAATTTTTTTTCGAACACCATTTAGGTGCAATGGGTTACGATATTATAGACTTACAACACAATGGCAATTATTTTGAGTTTGTTGCCCAAGAAGTACGCCGGGTAAAACGTGTAGCAAAACAATACAGCAAAGGCTACAATATTTTCGATAAAATAATTACGCATTTACAATTATTCTCTTTACAAAAATTGGCTAAGAAAAGTACAAAATCAGAAGAATTATTATGTTTCAATATTTTTGTTTTAGCTAAAAAAAGATAATATTGAAGTTAAAGTAACAAATCAGTTTTTAGAAGTTTCTCATCCATTTTTATACATGCCTCAATTATTTAAGGCATTCTTTTTTAAAGTAGTTATTTTGCAACCGAAAACAATATCATTGAGATGAATGTACAAGATTTGCATGACAAAAAAACTGCAATTGATTTTTATGACAAACGTTATGAAGATGGCTATATGGAGGAGTGGGACGAGATAAAAAAAAATAATATTAAAGAAGTTCTTGGGTTGTTTAATTTACCCCAAAAAGGAAAAGCACTAGATTTTGGTTGTGGAAATGGCGTTTTTACAAATATTATTAAAACTGCTTTACCCAATTGGAAAGTTTATGGTGTTGAAATAAGTCCTACGGCCATTAAAAATGCTAAAAATAAATTTCCTAACTGCAATTTTTTTGAAATAAGTGAGGCAGATACACATACTGGATCTTTTGATTTATTATTCAGTCACCATGTTATTGAACATATTCAAAATTTAGAGGAAACATTTAGTAGTATAAATAATTATTTAAAACCAGCAGCTTATCAGCTACATATTTTACCTTGTGGTAATGTAGGTAGTTTTGAATATGACATTTGTACTTTGGTAAAAGATGGCATTAACGCCAATATGCAGAACAGATTTTTCTTTGAAGAACCTGGTCATTTAAGAAGACTAAATACAGAACAGTTTGTTGAAATTGAAAAAAGCATTGGCTTTACCTTAGAAAAAGATTTTTATTCCAATCAATATTTTGGTGCTATAAATTGGATTACCAAAAGCTCACCTAGGTTTGTAAAAAAGTTGACAAATCCCGATAATGTTTTAAACAATGATTCAAGAATAAAATTAATTGCACTCAGAAAAAAACTAATACCCCTAACCTATTTCCAATTCCCATATTCTAAATATTGGGCAATAAAAAGTAAATGGAGAAAAAACTTTTTTGATTTTGTAAAGCTTGGCATATATTTCTTTCCTGCAATGATTTCCAAAATTCTATACACCAAATTAGATGCTAAATCGGCTAATGAATGGCAAAACAGAAAGGCTGAAAAGAATGGAAGTGAAATGTTTTTATTTTTTAAAAGGTAGAACATGATAATAGTGCAACTAACTGGAGGATTAGGAAACCAATTGTTTCAATATTGCTCGGCTAAAGCCTTGGCCAATTATAACCATACGCAGCTTATTTTAGAAGTATCATCTTTTTACAGAAGCGAACTTCCAGATTTAGAAGTTGAAAGAAGTTTTGAATTACAAAGCTTTGAAAACATTTACGAAGATATTATTCATGTAGAAAAAGTATTAGATGATCCCAATTATCAATTTTTGAAGCAACCAATATATTATAAATTAATACCAAAATATAAAAGAAGCATTTTTAAAGAAAGGTTTTTCCACTACGATGAAAAATTTTTTACAAGTAAACAAAATGTTTTATTAAAAGGAGGTTGGCAGAGCTATAAATATTTTAGCAGTATCCAACCCATTTTAATGAAAGAGTTAAAATTAAAACAACATATCATTAGCCCGATAGAAAATGTAGTAAAAGAGAATGAACCAAAAAATACGCTTGCAATACACATTAGAAGAGGAGATTATTTGAGAAAAAAAATAATTTTAGATTGGCATGGGGTTTTAGAAAAAGAATACTATATAAACGCATTCAAAGAAATTTTAAATAAAACCAATATAGAAAAGGTATTATATTTTACAGACGATACCAGTTGGGTAGAATCAGCGTTAATACCCATAATCCCTGGTGAAATTATTTCTAATCATATTACGTCAAATCAATACACAGATTTTCACTTAATGCAACACTGCAAACACAACATCATTGCCAATAGTAGTTTTAGTTGGTGGGCTGCCTATCTAAATCCAAACCCCAATAAAATAATAGTTGCTCCTAAAAAATGGTTCAATAAAGCCCCATACAATACAAAAGATTTATATCCCGAAGGTTGGATAAAAGTTTAAACCTATTTTTATCACTTCATTTTTATTTATCTTCCACCCCTCTTACTCACCAAAATAATTGCCATGAATATTAAATTTCGTTTAACAATACTTAGCTTCTTACAATTTTTTGTTTGGGGTGCTTGGTTAATAACTATTGGTACGTATTGTTTTAACGCCAAAGGTTGGTCGGGTGCACAATTTGGTGCCATATTTTCAACCTTGGCATTATCGTCTTTATTTATGCCAGCCATTACAGGAATTATTGCAGATAGATGGATGAACGCCGAAAAACTCTATGGCATTTTGCACATATTATACGGAGCAATACTTTTTTATGTGCCACAAGTAAACAATCCAGATACCTTGTATTATGTAATTTTTGCTGCCATGATTTGTTACATGCCAACTATTTCATTATCCAATTCAATTTCTTATACCATTTTAAACAACAAGGGTTTCGATGTGGTAAAAACCTTTCCTCCAATAAGGGTTTGGGGTACCATTGGTTTTATTGTTGCTATGTGGGTAACCAATTTAACAGGTAGTAAGGCCAATGCCAATCAGTTTATCATTGCTGGTATTGCTGCCATTTTTTTAGGTATGTATTCTTTTACCATGCCTAAATGCCCACCACAAAATACCATTGCCAAAGATGCTCCTTTATACGAGCAATTGGGGTTAAAAGCATTTAAGTTATTGGGTAATTATAAAATGGCATTGTTCTTTATTTTTTCGTTGTTTTTAGGAGCAGCCTTACAGCTAACCAATATGTATGGCGACTCTTATTTAGACGATTTTAAAAGCATGCCACAATATGCCGACTCTTTGGTGGTAAAATATTCAACCATCATTATGTCTATTTCACAAATTTCTGAAACACTTTTTATTGTAACCATTCCTTTCTTTCTTAAAAAATTTGGTATTAAAAAAGTAATGTTGTTTTCAATGATCGCCTGGGTTTTACGTTTTGGCTTATTTTCTTATGGTAACCCAGCAGAAGGTTTATGGATGATTGTTCTTTCTTGTATTGTATATGGTATGGCTTTCGACTTTTTTAATATTTCAGGATCGCTTTTTGTAGAAACAACCACCGATACATCTATACGTTCTAGCTCTCAAGGTTTATTTATGATGATGACCAATGGAGTGGGTGCATTTATGGGCAGTAAAGTAAGTGGTTATATTATTGATGGCTATACCACCAATAATGTAAAAGATTGGCAAAGTATATGGATGATTTTTGCCATTTATGCCTTAGTGGTGGGTGTGTTATTTGTTGTTTTATTTAAACATAAACACCACCCAAATGAAGTAACTAACTTGAATCACTAAATTTTGTTTTAAATCTTATACACAAAATCTGGCTTTAGAAAGTAGGTTTTGTTAGTTTTAAGCCTATTTATTCAAAAAAAAACACCCACTTGCTGAAATCATTGAACGAAAAATTTTTTCGTACCAAATTTTTCCTATTTTTATCGTTCCAAAAAAACAATCATTTAACTTAAACTTAACTGCTTTGAAAAAATTTACATTAATTCTGGTAGGTTTTCTTTTCTTCTTTGCTAATAATAGCATTGCTCAAAAACCAACTACACCAACTGGTGACCACAAACATCAAACATACAAGCGTTGTGGTACCGACGAAGCCATAGAACGTCAAATGCAAACAGACCCTGAATTTAGGGCTATGATGCAAAAGAGGGAACAAGATTATCAAAATTATGTAAAGGCAAATGGTAGTAATAATTTTGCTGCTTTAGCTAGAACTTCAGTACTTACTGGTCCTGTTACCATACCAGTAGTTGTTCATATTGTACTTCCTAACCCAGAAATAATTACAGATGCAGATGTTGATTACTTTATCAACCGTCTAAACTTAGATTTCTCTGGTAACAACCCTGATAGTACCAATGCTGTAGCTTTTTATGGTGTAAGAGGGCGTTCATTAATGCGTTTTCAGTTAGCTAGAAGAGACCCATCTGGTGTTTATACAACAGGAATTGAAAGAAAAATTGGGGCAGTAGCAATAGGTGGAGGTGAGCCACAAGCCATCAAAAATGCTGCTACTGGTGGCTTAAACCCATGGCCTTTTCAACAGTATTACAATTTATGGGTTGGTGCAGGTGGAGGACTTTTAGGAATTGCCCCTGCAATTGGTGTTGGAACTGCCGCTAGCGATGGTGTTTGTGTAGGTTATGAAGCATTTTCAAATAGCAATTGTGGATATACTATACCAGCATTTAATTTAGGCCGTACAGCAGTACATGAAATTGGTCATAATTTTGGCTTGTTTCATACCTTCTCTGGTTGTTCAGCAGGTGCAGATTTTGGACAATTAACCTCAGCAGGTTGTACATTACCCGCCAACTTATTAGCTGGTTCTGATGATACTCCTACTCAAGGTACTCCAACCTCTGGTTGCCCTAGTGGTTCTGTAGCAAGCAATTGTGCAGGTGTTGCAAACCCTCCAGGAAAAATGTATCAAAATTATATGGATTATACAGATGATGCTTGTTATTCTATGTTTACAAAAGCACAGGTTGAAAGAATGCATTATGTATTAGAATTTTGTAGAGGTGGTGGATATTTAACCACACAAGGGCATTTACCTCCAGCTGGTTTCCCTACACTCGATGCTGCTGCAATGGCTGTTGTTAGCCCAGGCGGTAGTGAATTAATTGGCTGTACTCCATTTTCGTATCCAGCCCCTGCTTGTCCAGGTACATTTTTGCCAAAAGTTCGTATAGAAAATAGAGGTAGTTCAACTATAAATTCAATAACAGTAGCATTATCTATTAATGCTGTTGTTGTGGCTACGCAAACCTTCACTGCATTAAACATAGCTACCTATAAAAATAGAGTAGTAACCTTTACAGCTGCACAAAATTTGGTTACAGGTGCAAATGCAATTGTTTATACTTTATCTGCACCAAATGGTGGTACAGATTTAGTTTCAACGAATAATACAGCTAGTACAAGTGTTACCGTTGGTGCCCCTGTCGCTTCTCCAGTTGTACAAGGTTTTGCAACTGCTACCTTCCCACCTGCTGGATGGAGCTTAAACCAAATAAGTGGAACAGGAAATTGGGCTCGTGTCACAACAACTGGCAGAACAGATTTAACAAGTGCTAAGTTTGATAATTATAACTATGCAGCTGGTACAACATCTAGCTTAACCTCTCCTTCTTTAACCTTTGCTAATACTTTTAATGCTGCATCGGTTACTTTTCATTACGCTTACCAATCTTATGTTGATGCAGGTACGCCTGCAGAATCATTACAGGATGAGTTAGATGTACAAGTTTCTACAAATTGTGGTGTAACTTGGACATCTTTATGGAGAAGAGTGGCTGGTCAATTAATTACTGCAACCCCAAGAAGTGCTGGAACTGCATTTTCTGGTAATCCTGTAAGTCAATGGACTGCAAACCCCATTAATGTTAACTTAACTCCTTACTTAAATCAAACTATTCAAATAAGATTCGTTGCAAAAAGTGATTTTGGTAATAATTTGTATTTAGACGATATCAATATTTCTGGTAGCAATTTACCGCCAAACGATGCTTCAATTAGTGCCATCAATACACCTTTAAGTGCATTTTGTGGTAGTGGTTTTACACCACAAGTTGTTGTGAGAAACAATGGTTCAGCAACCTTAACAAGTGTGGTTGTTTTCTCTGGTGTAGGTGTTGGTACTGCTAACCCTGCAACTTATATTAACCAAGCCTTTACGGGTTTAAGCGTTCCTAGCGGGGGAACAACTACTTTAACTTTAAACCCTGTTACTGGTTTAGTTAATGGTAACTTCAACTTTAAATCATACACCAATTTACCAAATGGTTTGGCCGACGCTGTTGCAAGTAATGATACTTTAGCAAAACCATTTACCGCAAATGTTGCAACCACTACTTTCCCTGTTGTACAAACATTTGAAACAGCATGGACAGGTACTGCTACAGCACCAATACCTGGTGCCGGTTGGACGGTTCTTAACCCTAATAACAATTTCACTTGGGGTAGAAGTACTTTAGCTGCAAGAACAGGAATTGCATCTGGTATGATAGACAATTATAATGGAAATAATCCAGGCCAATTAGATTACATCGTTGCACCTTTAGTAAATTTTGTGGGCAGAGACTCCGCGTATGTAACCTTCGACTATGCCTATAAATTATATGCTGCTGCCGATACAGATACCTTAGAGTTGGTTATTTCTACTAATTGTGGCACTTCATGGACATCTCTTTGGAAAAAAGGTGGTCAAGAATTAGCTACAGCTCCTGGTACTGCTGGTGCAGCATTTACACCAACTGCCACTCAATGGGTGAATGCAAATGTTGACTTAATGCCTTATGTAACGGCTGGTGGAGTTTACATTGCTTTAAGAAATAGAAATGATTTTGGACAACGTTTGTTCATTGATAACATTAATATTGTTGGCAAAACGCTTCCTAACAACGATGCTCAATTGGCAAGTATAGTTGTGCCAGGTGCAGAAGTTTGTGAAACTAGCCCAACCGTTAGTGTAACAGTTAGAAATGGTGGTAAATTAGTTTTAAATTCAGTTAGTGCAGGGTATAATATAGATGGTGGTGCAAACACCACTCAAGTATTTACTTTAACACCTCCTATTCCTGTTGGTGGTTCAAGAACCATCAGCTTTACTACGAGGCCAACACTTGCCTTGGGTGCTAGAGTTATAAGAGCATTTACTTTTGGTCCAAACGGTGTTCCAGACGAAAATTTGTTAAACGATACTTTAACAAAAGCGTTTACCGTTATTCAACCTATTCCTGCACCATTAACAGAAGGCTTTGATGGTACAACCTTCCCTCCTACAAACTGGGCATTTACCGAAGCACCTGTAAATGTAACGAAGTGGGTACGTACAACTACTGCTTCTACTAATGGCATTGCATCTGCATTTATGCAAAACTTTAATGCAACTGCAGTTGCTGCAAATAGTTTAGACTATTTACATACACCACATTTATCAGTAGCCAAAGCCGATTCTGTATTCTTTAAGTTCGATGTTTCTGCAGCTTCTCGTCAATATCCAGGTTCTACATCAACTGCTTTAGATACTTTAGATGTACAAGCAACCATTGATTGTGGAAATAATTGGGTATCGGTTTACAAGAAATGGGGCGAAAATTTACAAACCATCAATGATCCAAATGCAACTTATACCGTTTCATTTGTACCTAATAACGCCAACCAATGGAGAACAGATAGCGTAAATCTTACTTCTTTAATTGCTGCTGGTGGAAACATTAGATTAAGATTTTTAAATACAAGTAATAATGGAAACAATGTGTATATAGACAATGTGAATTTGTATTCGAAAAATCTTTCTGCAACATTAAAAACCAATGGATTTGTAATAGCTCCAAACCCAGTAAAAGATGTTGTGGTTCTACAACACTATTTGGCTCCAACCAATTTAAGAGGTGTTGGCTTTTACAATGCTGCTGGTCAGCGATTAATGTACCAGTCGTTTAATGGTAATGCCGATTCTTTCCTTCCATTTAATATTAGCCGTTTTGCTGCTGGTATTTACTCTGTAAAGGTTGAGTACACCAATAAAACAGTAACTCAAAGAATTATTAAATTGTAATTCAATTGATTCGAATACAAAAAAAGTCCTGCATTTTGCAGGACTTTTTTTTGCTTATACTTACCAAAATTTCAGAAACTTTATTATAAATGAGTTGTTATGTTAACTAATACTAGCTTTGTAAATACTTAAATTAAGATTATGATACCAACTATAATTGGAATTGAACAAATTGTAAAAAGTGAATCAAATAAATTACTGCAAGAAATAGGTAATAAAATACTAGCACAACAGAGAATATCTTATGATGATGGTATTGTTTTATTTGAACAAGCTTCGTTACCCTTTGTAGGTGCTTTGGCCAATTGGGTACGTGAGCAGAAACATGGCAATAAAACATATTTCAATAAAAATTTTCATATTGAGCCAACGAACGTTTGCGTTTTTAGTTGCAAATTTTGCTCGTACTCAAAACTATATGCACACAAAGAAGAAGGTTGGGAACTAAGCGTAAACGACATGCTAAATATTGTAAAAAAATACGATGGCAAGCCAGTTACCGAAGTTCATATTGTGGGTGGTGTGCACCCAAAAATGGATGTACATTTTTTTGTAGAAACAATAAAAGCGATTAAACAGCACCGACCCGATTTACATATAAAAGGATTTACGCCAGTAGAGTTAGATTATATGTTTAGAAAAGGAAAACTAAGTATTACCGAAGGTTTGCAGTTGTTAAAAGATGCTGGATTACAATCATTACCTGGAGGTGGTGCAGAGATTTTTCATGAAGAAATACGTACCCAAATTTGTGATGATAAAGTAGATGCAAATGGTTGGCTAGCCATACATAAGGCAGCCCATAAAATTGGCATGCACAGCAATGCCACCATGCTTTATGGCCATATTGAACAATTTTGGCAAAGGGTTGATCATATGGAACGACTAAGACAATTACAAGATGAAACTGGCGGCTTTAATACTTTTATTCCATTAAAGTTTAGAAACAGCGATAACGAAATGAGCCATATTGCAGAATCGGTTACTATTGAAGATATGCGTATGTATGCTATTGCCAGATTGTACTTAGATAACTTTAATCACCTAAAAGCCTATTGGCCAATGTTGGGTCGAGAAAATGCTCAATTAACGCTGAGCTTTGGTGTAAACGATATTGATGGAACCATAGACGACACTACAAAAATTTATTCGATGGCTGGTAGCGAAGAACAAAACCCATCGATGACCACCACTCAATTGGTCAACCTAATTAAGCAAGCTAAAAGGCACCCCATTGAGAGAGATACTTTATACAATGTGATTAATGATTATAACGCTATTGAATTAACTGATACGTTAGAAACAACAGCCAACATTCATTTAAACTAAATAGACTGAAAATTATTTATACAAGAAAAAAGCCTAATGTAAAAATTAGGCTTCTTCTTTTTTATCATTGTCTTTATCGTCAAAGAGATTTTCTGTGTTAATTTCTTCATCAACAATATCACTACTGTCTTCTTCGGTTAGTTGTGCCAACATTTCCTCTGTAATAGCTTCTGTAGCCATTTCATGGGTAGTTGAGTCAACATTACTTACTTCAACATCGTTGGAGTTTGTTGCCAATATTTCATCGTTATCTGGTAAAGGTTGTTTAATAGCAAAATCTTCAGGATTAATCATAGTGCCTTCAATCATCTGCTCTGCCAACACTTCCCTTATTTTAGGCAAATCAGCGGTAGTATTAATACCAAAATAATCCATAAAAGTTCTAGAAGTGGTGTAAATCAAAGGATGTCCTGGAGCTTTTTCATCTCTACCTGCAATTACAATTAATTCTTTCTCTAACAATTTTTGAACACTATAATCGCTATTAACACCTCTT
Source organism: Chitinophagaceae bacterium (assembly GCA_031429335.1). GTDB lineage: Bacteria > Bacteroidota > Bacteroidia > Chitinophagales > Chitinophagaceae > UBA1930. The sequence goes on from JANOZK010000119.1 coordinate 20,481, forward strand.
ATTTTTTCAATTTCACCTTTAGTAATGGGTTGCTTGTAAGCTATAATGGCCAAGCTTTCTAAGGCTGCAGTTGACAAACGTTTTAAAAATTTATCGCCGTTTAATTGAGCTAAAGTTTTATGGTAATCTTTCTTGGTTAAAAACTGTAACCCACCACCACTTTCTTTAACTTCAAATGGATAAAACTCGGAATTGTATTTTTCTTTAATACCTTCTAAACAACTTTCAATTTGGTCTAATGAAACACGTTCTTCTAAGAAACCAAAAGCATTGTTGATTAATTCCACGATATCTAAAGCAGTTAAAGGCTTTTCGCTGGCGAAAATTAGTACTTCAATATGCGGTATGATAGAAGAAAGTTCCAATAGTTTTTAGTTATTTAGTTATTAAGTTTTTAGTTTCTAGTTATTTAGTTTCTAGTTCCAATTTTCAGTTATTGTTTTTGAAATTTAGTTTCTAATATCTAGTAACCAGTATCTAGCATCCAGTATCCAGCATGTAGTATCCAGCATGTAGTATCCAGCATCTAGTATCCAGTTCATCCCTATCCTTGCAAAGCAGCAGCACCACTTACAATTTCAGTTAACTCAGTTGTAATAGCAGCTTGTCTTGCACGGTTGTAAGATAGTTTCAATGCTTTCAATAATTCATTGGCATTTTCACTAGCTTTATCCATTGCCGTCATTCTAGCCCCATGTTCACTAGCATTACCATCAAGCACTGCTTTAAACAATTGGGTATTTAAAATTTTAGGCATTAACTCAATAATTAATTGCTCTTTATTGGGTTCAAAAATAAAATCAGATTTTTTTGCTCCTTCTTTTGCCACAATTTTAGGAATTGGCAAAAATGGTTCCGCTACAAATGCTTGTGTTGCAGCATTTTTAAATTGGCTATAAATTATTTCAATGGCATCAAACTCGTTGTTTTCAAAAGCTTTCATGGCAGCTTGTGCAGCAGCTTGAACAGTTTCGAATTTTAAGTTTAAAAAAACATCTTTATGCGTAGCATCGGTTTTGTAACCAGATTTTGTTAAAGACTCCCACCCTTTTTTGCCAATGTTCCAAATGGCCACATTGCCTTTTGCATATTGTGTTGGGTATTTAGTTGCAATGGTTTCTTTGGCCAATTTAACTACGTTGGCATTGTAGGCACCTGCCAAACCTCTGTCACTGGTTATTACGATTAACAATACTTTTTCTATGGTTCTTTCTTCGGCTAATTTAATGTTGGCATCACCTTCGGCATTACTAACAATATTACTCAACATTTCTTGCAATTTTTGAGCATAAGGACGCATTTGTATAATTGCATCTTGGGCCCTACGCAATTTTGCTGCACTTACCATTTTCATGGCTTTTGTAATCTGTTGAGTACTTTGTACACTCTTAATTCTGTTTCTTACTTCTTTAAGTTGACCTGCCATTTTATTAGAAAGTTTTTAGTTTAAAGTTTGAAATACAAATACTGTTTTAGATTTTCTAAATAACCATTATTTATCTTCAACCCTCAATTGGCGGCAAAAGTAACTGAAAAGGGGTAAAAATTGAAAGAACAAACAAAAAAAGATACCATTATTTAAAAAATTAAGTTGGCTACTCACACAATTTAAACATATTAAGTAAACTGAAAGAAATTGGTAGTAAATAAAACTCAATATGGAGGTTATGCAAAAACATTACCTTTGGCCACCTTCAAAAAAAATGTGTCAATTTGGCGAATATTCAATTAATGCAGGGTTTTTGAAATTAAATTGTTCAATTAAATTACAAATGTTGAAGAGTACCCTGCTAGTCAGCAGGATTTAAAACGACGCCTCCCGATAACTATCGGGAGAAGTTTCATTCTAAATAAATAGCTGGGTACATAAATAAAAAACTATGTTGAAATTTTTATCGAAAATGTTAGGTGGTAACAAAAGTGAAAAAGATGTTGCTGCTATTAGGCCAATTGTAGAAAAAACGAATCAATTTTTTCAGCAATACCAAACCTTAACCAACGACGAACTAAGAAATAAAACCCCTGAGTTTAAACAAATCATTAAAGACTTTTTAACAGAAATTGATGCACAAATTGGGGCTAAAAAAGCTAGTGCAGATGCTTTAGCTGTTGAAGAAATACATACAAAAGATGCCATTTATCAGGAGGTTGATAAACTAGAAAAAGAACGGAACAAGCTTATTGAAGAGGTATTGAAACAAATACAACCTCAAGCTTTTGCAGTAATGAAAGAAACCGCAAGAAGGTTTACCCATAACACAGAATTAGTAGTAACTGCAACACAATTAGATAGAGATTTAAGTGTAAAAAAAGACTATGTATCTATTGTTGGAGAAAATGCCATTTATAAAAATAATTGGACCGCCGGTGGTGGACAAATTACTTGGAACATGGTTCATTACGATGTTCAGCTAATTGGTGGTAGCGTTTTACACAATGGCAAAATTGCAGAAATGAGTACTGGTGAAGGTAAAACTTTGGTAAGTACTTTACCTGCATACCTAAATGCCTTGGCTGGCGAAGGTGTACATATTGTAACAGTTAACGACTATTTGGCAAAAAGAGATGGCGAATGGAATGGTACTTTGTTCGAATGGTTGGGTTTAACTGTAGATTGTATAGATAAACATGAACCCAACAGCGAAAGCAGACGTAAAGCTTATTTGGCAGATATTACCTATGGCACCAACAACGAATTTGGCTTTGATTACCTACGTGATAATATGGTGCAAAACCCAGATGAAATGGTGCAACGCAAACACCATTTTGCTATGGTAGATGAAGTAGATAGTGTATTAATTGACGATGCTAGAACACCTTTAATTATTGCTGGCCCTATTGGCAGACAAGATAATATTGAACAATTTTTTGAACTAAAACCTAGAATTGAAAAAATTGTTGACGCCCAAAGAAAAGTTACCAACCAATTTTTACAAGAAGCTAAAAAGAAAATAGCAGAAGGAAATGACGACCCCAAAGATGGCGGTTTAGCATTATTTAGAGCACACAGAGGTTTGCCTAAAAATACTGCTTTAATTAAGTATTTAAGTGAGCCTGGCATACGTGTTAAACTACAAAAAGCCGAAAATCATTATTTGGCCGATCAGCAAAGAGAAATGCCAAAAGCCGATACTGAACTGTATTTTTATATCGATGAAAAAAATAACAGTGTTGAATTAACCGATAAAGGTATTCAGCTAATTACAAGAGCTGGCGAAGACCAAAACTTCTTTATTCTGCCCGATATTAGTGTTGCTTTAGCCAATACAGAAAAAGATAACAGCCTAACTGCCGATGTTAAATTGCACCAAAAAGAAGCCATTATAAACGAATACTCTGTTAAAGCAGATAGAATACATACGGTACAACAATTACTAAAATCATATACATTATTTGATAAAGATGTAGAGTATGTGGTAATTGATGGTCAGGTTAAAATTGTTGATGAACAAACTGGTCGTATAATGGAAGGCCGCAGATATAGCGATGGTTTACACCAAGCAATTGAGGCAAAAGAAAATGTAAAAATTGAAGCGACTACCCAAACCTATGCCACTGTTACCTTACAAAATTATTTTAGAATGTACCACAAGTTGTGTGGTATGACCGGTACTGCAGAAACAGAAGCTGCAGAGCTTTGGGATATTTATAAATTAGATGTTGTAACCATACCTACCAATATACCAGCCATTAGAAAAGATGAGCAAGATTTGGTTTATAAAACCAAACGAGAAAAATATGGTGCTGTTATTGAAGAAGTACAAAAATTAATTTTTCCTTATACGAATTATAAAATTAAATTAGATAAAGATGGTAAGGAAGCTAAAGATGCATTGGGCAATGCAGTACCCGAATTTGATAATAAAGGTAATTTAATACCAGCACCAAACCCTGCTACTGGAAATATTGAAAACACAACTGGTAGGCCAGTCTTAGTGGGTACCACATCGGTTGAAGTGAGTGAGTTGCTGAGCAGAATGTTACGCCAACGACAAATTGCCCATAATGTATTAAATGCCAAACAACATAGTAGAGAAGCACAAGTTGTTGCAGAAGCAGGTTTGCCAAGTGCCGTTACCATTGCTACAAACATGGCAGGTAGAGGTACAGATATTAAATTGGGGCCAGGTGTTAAAGAAGCTGGTGGTTTAGCTATTGTTGGTACCGAAAGACATGAAAGCAGACGAGTTGATAGGCAGTTACGTGGCCGTGCAGGAAGACAAGGAGATCCTGGATCGTCTCAATTTTTTGTGGCTTTAGAAGACGATTTAATGAGAATGTTTGGTAGCGAACGTATTGCTAAAGTAATGGACTTTGCCGGCTATAAAGAAGGCGAAGTGATACAACATAGCATGATTACCAAATCTATTGAAAGAGCTCAACGAAAAGTAGAAGAAAACAACTTTGGTATTAGAAAACGTTTGTTAGAGTACGATGATGTAATGAATAAACAACGAACTGTAATTTATACCAAACGCCACCATGCTTTATTTGGAGAAAGATTGGCATTAGATTTAGACAATGCTTTTTATAACGTTGCAGAAGGTTTAATCAACTCGTTTAAAGAACAAAACGACTATGAAGGTTTAAGGTTGGCTGTAATTGTAAACTTTGGTATTGATACAACCATTTCTGCTGAAGAATTGAATAAGCAACCAGAGCAACTATTAACCGAAAAGTTATATCAAGAAGCCATTAATAATTATCAACGAAAGAAACAAGATTTAGCTACGAATTCTATTCCAGTTTTCAAAAATATTAAATTATTGCAAGGCAATCATATAGAAAATGTGGTTGTACCATTTACCGATGGAAAAAGAGTAATGAATATTTTAGCTCCATTAGCAAAAACTTTAGAAACCAACGGAATGGAGTTGTTAAATGCTGTTGAACGTAATGTTACCTTGGGTATTATTGACGATGCCTGGAAAGAACATTTAAGGGCAATGGACGATTTAAAACAAAGTGTACAAACAGCTACTTACGAACAAAAAGATCCATTGGTGATTTACAAAGTGGAGGCATATAACTTATTTAGCAATATGAGTGCCGAGGTGAATAAAAATATTGTAGAGTTTTTATGCCATGCTGCAATACCTGTTAGCGAAGGAGAAGTATTAAAAGAAGGTCGCCAACAAAAAACTGATTTAAGCAAATTAAAAGCCAATAAAGAAGCAGTTGATGCAGCAGGGCAAGATTATGCTGCCAATGAAAACGATTATATAGACCCAACACCTATTAAGCAAGAACCAATAAGAGTTGAAAAAGCAATTGGACGAAATGAACCTTGTCCTTGTGGTAGTGGTAAAAAGTTTAAAGCTTGTCATGGAAGAGAATAGTTTTTTATATTAAATAAAATAGGGTTCAAATATTGAACCCTATTTTATTTAATATAACATTGTTATCAATACAAATACTACTTCACCACCAACCATCCCAATGCTTTAAAGGCTGCATAAATTGCCCCTATTTGTACGCCATGAATTATTTCGCTATTGTCAATCATCGTTAGTACTTCATCTTTTGTAAATAATTGTACATCCATATCTTCATAAGGGTCAAAGTTTTGGGTGGTTATATGTTGAGTAGCCTTAGCTAAAAAGAAAAAAGCATCATTGTTATTGGTAGCTGGGTTAGGCGATGTTTTGTATAAAAATTGTAAGTCGTTAACAACAAAGCCTGTTTCTTCTTGTACTTCTCTTACTGCTGCAACTTCAGGTGTTTCGTTGTTATCAATTACACCTCCTGGCAATTCAATAGTAACTTTATTAATGGCATGACGGTATTGCCTAACCATTACAATTTTATCGTCTTCTGTAACCACTACCACATTGCACCAATTTGGAAACTCCAACACATAATAAGGTGCTACAATTTTACCATTGGGCATTTCACAAGTATCTGCACGAGCAATAAACCAACGATCTCTAAATATATATTTTGATGCTAGAACTTTCCAATTTAAATTTCTCATTCAACAACAATTAAAAAACTAAATAACTACAAATTAAATAACTAAAACTAACTAACTAGAAATTACAAACTAAACTCCTTTCCTATCTCTCATTTTTTGAATATGTGCTACATGATGTTTACCATGCCAAGCATACATGCCTAATAAATAAAATAAAGTCATTGTTTTGCCGTGTTCTGGATGAACAACTGTTCTTTGCCATTGTTCATTGGTAATATTTTGTAATGTTTTGTACAAGCGTTGGTGTACTCCATGTAAAATAGTAGTAGAAACATTTGTTGGAACGGTATCAATATCTGCCAATAAAACCCATTGATCTTGATCATAAGGTTTTATTGTTGGGTTATCCTCGGTTAAACCTAGTTTAAATCGTATATAAGCATTTAAATGACTATCGGCAATGTGATGAACTAGTTGCTTCACCGTCCAACCACCTTCTCTGTAAGGCATGTCTAAATGAGTTGCATCTAAGTTCAATAAAACATGTTCAACATCTTGTGGTAGATATTTAATATCTAATAACCATTTTTCCTTTTGTTCTTCTGAGAAAGGTTGTGGCTCGTATTGCCCAATAGGGAAACTAGCATTAATAGACATGGAGCATGATTTTTGACAATGAAAAAATACTTGTATTGCTAAAGCAAGAATACAAATTTAATTTCTATTCTTCATCTCTAATTGAATACCCAGTTAAACTAATAAAAACATCTTCTAAATTGGCTTGCTTTACTTCTTTTGGTTTCTCAAAACCTGTGGCTACCAAATTATCAATTAGTTTGTCGGGAGATTCGATGGCTATGATTTTGCCATGATCAATGATGGCTACTCTATCGCATAAAATTTCTGCTTCATCCATGTAATGCGTAGTAATAATTACAGTTGTTCCGTTGTTTCTAATATCTTTAATCAACTCCCATAAATTTCTTCTTGCTTGAGGATCTAAACCAGTGGTAGGCTCGTCTAAGAAAATAATTTTAGGTTTATTGATAAGGGTAGTAGCAATGGAGAAACGCTGTTTTTGTCCACCGCTTAATTCTTTAAATTTTGCTTTGGCTTTATCTCTTAAATTAACTTTATCTAGTAAACCTAATGCATCAACACTTTGGTTATATAAGCCCTCGAACAATTGTATCAGTTCTACTAAATTTAAGCCTGGGTAATAACCACTTGCTTGTAATTGTACACCAATTATTTTTTTTATTTCGTTGGGTTGTGTATCTAAGTTTAATCCATCAACAAAAACACTGCCACTGGTTTTGGGGCGTAGGGTTTCTATAATTTCTAAGGTGGTAGATTTGCCTGCACCATTTGGACCTAATAAACCAAAAATTTCTCCTTCAAAAACATCGAAGCTAATTCCTTTAACTGCATGAAATTCGCCATATTTTTTATGCAAATCTTTAACTTCAATAATTTGTTTAATCATATGCTTTATCAACAATAAATTTGCTATTGTACTCTAAATTAACCTTTTTATCAAAAACAAACTCATAATAACCTGCTTTATTTTGATTACCACTAACGGGGCTGCTGATTCTACCATACTCTAAACCATTATCATCGTAGGCTTTTATAAGCAATTTTCCTTCAAATTTTTTATCGAAAATTAAGTATACATTCAAAATATTGTCGGTTGCTTCTTTAGTAGAAGAGAACGTTACCTTTCCAGAATGTAAACCTGCTTTTTGAAGATTTTTGCCTAAAATAACCTCACATTTCATTGAACTGCTTACTTTACTACTTACTGTAGAAACCAATTGGTTACCTAAGCTTTTTGCAGTTGCTGTAGTTTTTTCAATTGGATTTTGAGATTGGCCATTAAATACATCGCAACTTTGAAGAGATATACATGTGACTAAGATAGTTGCTAATTTGTTCTTACGCATACTATAGAAATTAGATTATCGTAATAAAACGGCAAAACCAATACTTTGTTGTTGTGGAACAAAATTATTTACCGACCCATTTTTTTTGTCGTAATAAGTAGCAGCTAATAACAAATGCTTTTGAGCATGTATGTTTAAGAAGCTTCCTGTTCCATTTAATAACACACTACTACCCAGTAACCACCAATTTACCCTTCCTTGGTTGGTTGATATAAATATGTTGGCTAATGGTAGGGCAAAACTTCCAAGAAAAGTTAATACATCGGCACTGGTTTTATTGGCTTTGTATTTGTCGAAATAATAGTTTAAATCGGGGTTATTTAATTGGTTAAATAATACCCCTAACTGCTTTTTTCCAATGTACAGTTTACCATTGTATACCAAACCTGGTCGAGACAAGGGTGGTATAAAACTTAAGCCTTTGGGGCTATGATAATATAATTTTTCAAAAGCTTTATTTTGAGCATTTATAATGCCACATACAAAAAATGATGCTATTACTAAAATGGCTTTCATTAACAGATGAATACTTTTATAAATAAAATTGAACCCTTTAATTGGTGGATGGAGTAGCTATTGTAGCTTGTAAAAAAGTATCTAATTCATCCATCATGTTTTTACTGCCTACAAAAAAAGGAGTTCTTTCGTGTAATTCAGTTGGTTGAATATCCATAATTCTTTGTTTGCCATCGGTTGCTCTGCCACCAGCTTTTTCAACTATAAATGCAAACGGATTGCACTCGTATAATAACCTCAATTTGCCTTTTGGTTTATCAATGGTACCAGGATAAGTAAATATGCCACCTTTCAACAAATTTCTGTGAACATCGGCTACCATGCTTCCGATGTAACGTTGCGTATATGGCCCACCTGTTTCTTTTGTTTTTTTCTGACAAGCAGTAATATATTGTTTAACACCTTCCTCATAGGTAAAAAAATTACCATGGTTTACAGAATAAATTTTACCATCGGGTGGGCATTGAATATCTGGATGACTTAAACTAAATTCACCTATTTGTTGATCTAATGTAAAACCATTTACCCCACGTTTAGTAGCATATACCAACATGGTACTGCTACCATAAATTACATAACCAGCTGCAACTTGTTTATTGCCAGGTTGCAGAAAATCAGCTGAAGTACAAGGTTTACCCAATTCGCTTACACGTCTATAAATGCTAAAAATTGTTCCAATAGAAATATTCACATCTATGTTTCCACTACCATCCAATGGATCGAACATACAGATGTATTTACTGTTGTTGCTTACTTCATCATCAAAAATAACAATGTCGTCTAATTCTTCGCTAGCAATACCAGCACAACTAATACCATGCTTTAGAACACCCATAAATTGATTGTTGGCAAATATGTCTAATTTTTTTACTTCTTCGCCTTGAATATTAGTGGTTCCGTAATCGCCTAAAATATCCACCAAACCTGCTTTGTTAACTTCTACATTAACCCTTTTGGCAGCTAAGCCAATATCTCTAAGTAATGAACTTAACTCACCTGTTGCAGCAGGAAAAGCCCTCATTTGTTGGATGGTAAATTCGTCTAAGGTTAAAATGTTTCTATTTATGTTCATAGTAATCTTTGAAGGTTTAAGTTTGAAGGTTTAAAGTTTAAGGTTATTTGAAATTAATACAAATTAGGTAGTTGCCAACTTACTTTTTTTATACCCATATAAAAAATAAACAATTAGTCCAATTACCAACCAGCCACCAAACCAATACCAATTGGCTTTTGTCATGCCAGTTAATAAATATAAACAAGTAGTTACTCCCATTAATGGAATTAATGAATAATTTTTTAGAAAGGTTAATAAGGCAATACCAATCATTAAAAACCAAAAAATAAGTGTAGATACTTTTTGTGTTCTACTTTGTTCTGTATTTGAATTGGTAATAAATTTATTGGCAATAGCTAATTTATGTTCTGCAATTGTTTTGGTATTCATAGAATCTAAAACACCACCAAAAACTGCATCTTTACGATTAGTGGTACTTAAATTTTGTTCTAACGCTTTAATGATGGTTGCAGTATCAAAACTTTTTGCTGGAATAATGGAGGCAAAAGCATCTATTTTTTGTTCGTCACTAAAACTTATTTTGTTCGAAAAATAATTTGGTGTAAAGTATACAATGATACCAATAGCAGCAACAACCAAAACTGGGAAAATAAGCTTAGCATTGATATAAGGTAAATTAAATTTTCCTGCTTGTTTCTCTTTACGTGGAATGAGTAAAACACCACCACACACTAATACAAATGCAAATAAAGTTGCAATGCTTGTAAAGTCTAAAACAAAAGATTTGTCTGTAAATAAAATAGGTACCCCAACAACTAAACCAGTAATAATGGTTGCAAACGATGGTGTATTATACTTTGGATGTATTTTTTGAAATACAGGTGGCAATAACCCATCTCTGCTCATGCTCATCCAAATACGGGGTTGGCCCATTTGAAAAACGAGTAAAACACTTGTCATAGCTACAACGGCACAAACTGCAACCAATAATTGCATCCAACCAACATTTAAATTTTGTTTTTCAAAAATAAATGCTAACGGATCGCCAACACCTTGGAAATTTCTATAATTCACTGCACCTGTTAAAACCAAGGTTAGCAAAATATAAACTACTGTACAAATTACCAATGAGTAAATCATACCCCGAGGTAAATCACGTTGAGGGTTTTTACTTTCTTCCGCCAAAACACTAACTGCATCAAAACCAATGTAGGCAAAAAATACACCTGCAACTGCCGCCATAACACCACTAAAACCATTAGGCATAAAAGATTTAACACCTAAATCGTTTGTTGGGGTCCAATTAAGAGTTAAACCATTTGCAAATACCAAATAACCCCCAACTAAAATAACTAAGATTACCACCACCATTTTTAAAATAACCATTACATTACTAAAGTTTCTACTCTCTTTTATACCTCTAAAAACTAAGTAAGTAATTAATAAATTGATGACTATGGCAGGCAAATCGAAAATAACTCTTAGATCGCCGAGCATGGGTGCAGTTTTCCAAGCATCAAATAATTCGCCTGTAATGGCACCACCACCAACAGCATTTTTTGCTTCGGAATAACTTGTACTTAACCATGCTGGAATAGTAAGATTTACATGAGCAATTTCGCCCATTTTAGATAAAAAAGAAGTAAAATAATCGCTCCAACTAAAGGCTACATAAATATTGCCAATTGAATATTCCATAATAAGTGCCCATCCAATAATCCAGGCAAACAATTCTCCAAAACTTGCATAAGCATAAGTGTAAGCACTTCCTGCAACAGGTATTCTACTTGCAAATTCGCTATAACAAAAAGCAGTAAATGCACAAGCTACAGCTGTAATCATGAAGAGTATCACAACTCCTGGACCTCCGCTAAAAACAGCCCCACCCAAACTGCTAAAACTGCCTGCACCTAAAATTGCAGCTATGCCAAAAAAAGTTAAATCTTTAACGGTTAAAACACGTTTTAATCCAGAAGAATGGCTTTCATCGTTTGTAGCAGCGTCGGCTAATATTTTATCAATATTTTTTGTTCTAAATAAAGAATTAGACATTGTACAATTCGTTTTGGTTAAGTGATCATTACCTCAAAAAGAGATTTGCTAATATAAGAAGTAATTAGGCAGAAATCTCGTTTTCTAATTGGGATATTTAAATAATTAGTAATCCCTTTCAACCAAAAATGCTGCTAATTCTTGTAAAGGTTTTTTTCTAATACTGGTTACAGCAATATCATCAAGATGTTTATAAGCAGTAAAAATATATTTTTCTTTTAGCTGTTTTGCCCAAGCGTCAACATTACAAGCTTTAAAAATGGTGAGCATTTTTTCAACTTTATCTATGGGGTTTTCTTGCATCAATCGATTCATTTCAGCCTTTTGCTGGTTTGTTGCTACTTGCATGGCATACAAGAGTAAAAAGGTTTTTTTGTTTTGCTTAATATCTCCTCCAACATCTTTTCCAACTTTTTCTGGGTTGCCAAAAGCATCTAAATAATCGTCTTGAATTTGAAAAGCAATTCCTAAATTTTTACCAAACTCATATATATGGTTACAATTGCCTTCGCTTGCTCCACCTAAAACTGCCCCAATTTGCAAAGTTGCAGCAATTAAAACAGACGTTTTTAGAGCCACCATATGTATGTAATCTTCTAAAGAAACATCGGTTCTTTTTTCAAAATCAATGTCTAATTGTTGTCCTTCGCAAACTTCTCTTGCTGTTTTATTAAAAAGATATAATACTTTATGTATGTACAGGCTGTTTACTTTATTTATATAATCGTAACACTTTATCATCATTACATCCCCACTTAAAATGGCTGTGCTATTACCATATTTCATATGTACAGTTTCCATTCCCCTACGCAATGGAGCAGCATCCATAATATCGTCGTGAATTAAGGTAAAATTGTGAAACAATTCAATAGCGATTGCAGCATTATAGCTATCATCACTAATTTCATCAAAAAGTTCATTCCCCATTAAACACATTACAGGCCTTATTCTTTTGCCTCCAAGGGTTAAAAAATAATTACCAGGATTATACAAACTAGCAGGAAATTCGGGAAAATGTGCAACATCAAATTTAATGGCAAATTTGGTGACTAAGTCTTTAAAAGAATGCATTGTGTATTTGCTTTGAAACAAAAGTAAGGAAAGCAAGGGAAAGGTTTTAAACTTGATGACTAAAGCAATTATTTAATGCAAAAATTATAGAAAAATTAAAACTTAAAATTTTAATACTTAATCCTATTAGTTAGTTTATGTACTTTTGAAACATGCTAAAGCATTTATTAAAAAACGAATTTTCAATTGCAATACTTGCAGCATTGTTATTTATTCCATTCCTAGGAAATGTACATTTATTTGATTGGGACGAAATTAATTTTGCAGAAAGTGCAAGAGAAATGATTGCAACTAGCAACTATTTGAATGTACAAATTAATTATGCCCGATTTACCGAAAAACCACCTCTGTTTTTTTGGATGCAAGTTTTAAGTATGAAGGCATTTGGCATAAATGAATTTGCTGCACGTTTTCCAAATGCAATTTGTGGTATTGTTACATTGGTATTATTGTTTAGAATTGGCAAAAAAGTTTACAACGAAACCTTAGCCCGAATTTGGGTGATGATTTACTTAGGAACCTTGGTTACTTTTTTATATTTTAAAAGTGGTATTATTGATCCATGGTTTAATTTGTTTATATTTTTAGCCATTTATCATTTTTACTTTCTTACTACACAACAAAATATTAAACGCATTGCTTATGCAGCTTATGTGGGTATTTTTTTAGGTCTTGCAGTTTTAACCAAAGGTCCGGTAGCAATATTAATTTCTATACTTACTTATATTGCATTTGTACTAACACAACGGTTTAAATTTTATGTTTCTTTGAAAGAATTTTTAACGATTGTTGCAGCTGCCTTTATAGTTTGCTTTGCTTGGTTTGGTGTAGATTTCGTTAAAAATGGCCTCACCTTTTTAATTGAATTTACCCAACGACAAATTGCCATTTTTAGTACCAATGATGCCGACCATGGAGAACCCTTTTTTTATCATTGGTGGGTTTTGCTAATTGGTTGTTTTCCGGCATCCCTGTTTTTTATGAAAGGCATGTTTGTGGACTCGGGTAATAATGAGCAAAAAAAATTTAAGCTTTGGATGCTTATTCTATTTTGGGTAACCTTATTTTTATTTTCAATTGTAAAAACAAAAATAGTTCACTACTCTTCGCTTTGCTGGTTTCCACTTACTTTTTTAGCAGCTTTATGTGTGTACGAAATTTGGGAAAAACGTATTGCTAAATTACATATTGTATTAAATAGCTTAATTGGCATAGTTGGTTTGTTATTGGGTATTTTAATAACTGCAATTCCGTTTGTATTAATGCAAAAAAATAAATGGGTGCATTTGGTTGACGATGTTTTTGCAAGAGGTAATTTACAAGCAAACGTACATTGGGTTTGGACAGATGGCATTGGTGGAATGATACTTTTAGTAGCTGTACTGTTTTATTTATTTGGAAAAGATAAAATAAAAAAAATAAGTTTTCTTTATGCCGGTGTTACCATTTGCTGCCTATTAACTGCTGTACTCATAACACCAAAAATTGAAGCCATTTCTCAAAATGCAAATGTGGAGTTTTTTAAAGCAAGGCAAGGAGAAGATTGTTATGTAGAAACTTGGGGCTACAAAAGTTATGCTCATTATTTTTATACGAAAAAACCACCATTTAAAAATGATAGCACTAAAACAAATGAATGGATGATCAGAGGAAATATTGATAAACCAGCTTATATTTCTATTAAAGTGCAGGATAAAATTTATCTAGATACAGTCAGTACCCTAAAAAAATTGTACGAAAAAAATGGATTTGTTTTTTATAAAAGAGAAGTGAGTACTGCATTAGAAAAATAAATTTCGAATCCTCTAATATATTTTCAAAATGAAACTACAAATAACTTATTTTATCGAAGATTTTAAGCGAATGCTTGGCAAACAAAACTATCGAGTTTTGTACATTTGGCTTAGCCGAGTATTTTGGGGTATTTTTTCGTATAGGCTAGACAGAGGGTTATTTTTACTAATTGGAAAACCCTATAAGTATTGTAGAATTTTATTACTACCTATATTTAATATTTGGCAAGCATATTCAAATTTAGACATTAGCTATAAAGCAGATATTGCTGGTGGTTTATTAATATTACATCCTTCTATTGGAATTGTAGTTTCTAAACATTCGATTATTGGTAAAAGGTTAACATTAGTTGGAGGAAATATTATTGGTGCAAAACCAGCATGCCAACCAGGAGGAATTGTAATTGGGGATGGCTGTACAATTGGTGCCAATGCAACAATTATTGGCCCTATTAAATTAGGCAACTTCATTACTATTGGTTCCTTGACCTGTGTAGTAAAAGATTGCGAAATTGATCATTCGGTTTTGGTTGGCGTTCCAGCAAAAATTCTAGTTAAAAATTAAATATAGCTTCATAACCCATTTAATTATTCTAAAAAAAATACCTACTTATGCCAACTTATCAATTAGAAGTGAATAACAAATCTTTAACTGTAAATGTACCTTCAGATATACCGTTGTTATGGGTTTTAAGAGACGAGTTGAACTTAACTGGAACAAAATATGGATGTGGGGTTGGTACATGTGGCTCTTGTACTGTTCACATAAATAATACTGCTCAAAAAAGTTGCATGCTTCCTATAACCGCCTGTGTAGGTAAAAAAATTACAACAATTGAAGGATTAAGTGAAGACGGCTCTCACCCAGTTCAACAAGCTTGGATTGATGTGAATGTTCCCCAATGTGGGTATTGCCAATGTGGGCAAATAATGACGGCAGTTGATTTACTAAACCAAACCCCCAACCCTACCGATGCAGAAATAGATGATGCCATGAGCCAAGTAGTTTGCAGATGTGGTACTTATTATAGAATAAAAAATGCAATAAAAAAAGCTGCCCTAACCATGAAGTAACTAGTATTTAAAAGTTTAGTATCTAGTAATTCAAAATAAATTATTTCATTGCCTAATTGGCAAAAATCTTATATATGCAACGTAGAAATTTTATTAAAATAGCTTCTCTAAGTTCCGGTGGTTGGTTGTTGGCTCAAATAATGCCTTTCAAGAGTTTAGCCAATACCTCAGAAGCAACCTGCTTTCAACCATCGCCATTAATTAAGCTGTGCGATGATGGTAAAATTTATATTTATGTTGTAAAACAAGAAAGTGGGCAAGGCGTACAAACAAGTTTACCACTTATTTTAGCCGAAGAATTAGAGGCTGATACAAAAGATATAATTATAGAAGCATTACCATTTAATGCATCAAAAGGAGGGCAATATGGCACAGGTGGTAGCACAAGCGTAATGACGCAATACATGCCTTTACGAAAAGCTGGTGCAACTGCCAGAGAAATGCTTATCACAGCTGCAGCTAACGAATGGAGGGTTGCAACAAGCCAATGCCGTGCAGAAAAAAGTAAAGTAGTTGATACCGTAACTGGAAAAGAATTTACGTATGCCAAACTATATGCAAAAGCCTCTACATTAGAAGTACCCAAAAATCCCACCCTTAAAAATTACAAAGACTTTAAATTAATAGGCAAACAAGGGCAAAAGAAAACAAATATAAAAAATATTGTAACTGGAAAGTACAACTTTGGCATAGACATAAAATTGCCAGGCATGTTGTATGGTGCAGTAGTTCGTTGCCCAGTATTAGAGGGGAAAGTTAACAATTGGGATGCTACATCTATTAAAGATATTGATGGCATAATTAAGTTAGTTGAGATGAAAGAAATGGGCATTAATAATAGAAATGGCGTTGGTATTATTGCTACGAATCGTTGGAGTGCTATTAAGGCTGCGAATCAATTAAAAGTAAATTGGGATTTAGGCAAACATGAAAACGCAACTTCGAAAAATTATTCATTAGCATTAAAGAAATTATTAGATACTAAACCAGATTTAGTGATTGATGAAAAAGGAAAATCGGCAGAACTACTTCCAATAAATAGTAATAGTAAAGTAATAACGGCCGACTATGAATTGCCCTTTTTGGCACATGCACCCATGGAACCAGTAAACTGTATTGCTCAATTTAAAGATGGTAAGTTCGAAATTTGGGGAGGTTTTCAAAGCCCTGGAAGTGTAAGTAATGGGTGTAGTAAATTTTTTGGCTTAAAAAATACAGATGTTTTTATCAATCTACAACCAATGGGCGGTGGTTTTGGTAGAAAATTGTCTGCCGATTATGGTGGAGAAGCAATGCAGTTAGCAACCTTTGCAGATGGCAAACCTGTGCAATTGCTTTTTACCAGAGCCGATGATATGAAGTTTGGTGTATTTAGACCTGCGTCAGCACATCGTTTACAAACCGAATTTGATAACATGGGAATGCCCACAAACTGGTTACATAAAATTGCCATTGCACCTGTAATGGACTTTCAAGGGAAGAAGGGTGCCATAGCAAACCTACAAGGAGATTTAGGTGGTGGAAGTGATAATGACATGTATTATAATATACCAACACTTAGAGCTGCAGGTAACAGAATAGATGCACCATTGGCAGAAGGCTGGTGGAGGGCTGTAAATTTTACTTACAATAATTTTGTAATCGAAAGTTTTATTGATGAAATAGCATTTGCACAAAAGAAAGATCCTTTAGCTTATCGTTTAGCATTACTAGAAAAAAAAGAAGTAACCAATATTAGTGGTGCAAAATATACACCACAACGTTTGGCAACTGTTTTAAAGGAAGCAGCAGAACTAATAAATTGGAACAAAAAACGCCCAACAGGCACAGCTGTTGGCATTGCATGTTGCTTTTATAATCATGCAATGGCTTACACTGCACATGCTTTTGAAGTAACTGTAAAAAAC
>JANOZK010000120.1:0-4479 GCA_031429335.1 Chitinophagaceae bacterium
GAATTAAAGCCAGCTTCTTGAGCTAAAGCATCGATGGTGTAATTGCCATATTTACCTGTATTTACTAAATCGATAAAATAATTAATTCGATTTTTATTGATTAAATCAATTAATCCAGTACCATAATTGTTATATAAAAAGTTACTGAGCATTTCGGATGAAACACTTAATTTGTTTTTTAGATCTTCGACCGAAGCGTCTTTATTTAGATAATACAAGTTTGTGAAAAATACTTCAACAAATAAATTAGTAGATAACTCACTATCAACTTTTTTATCAAAAAAATCACCCAATTTAATTTTCAAGTTACTTCTATTTAAAAATTTGGGTCTATACAATAAAAGTAAAACTACTATATAGTTAAACAGTAGTAAAATAAAATAAGCAGTATTATTATACTTATCAAACTTAAAATAATGAGAAGTTACAAAGGAAATACCCGATAAAAACTGTAATAATAATATCCAAAGTGTCCAAATACGCAATTGCTTGAAATAAATATTTTGGGGTGTATACTTGGTCAGAATTTTTAAAATTATCCTGAGGTTGATAGAAAAAGTGATGATAACAAAAAAAACCTTCAAAAATTTAGCAATCTTTCCTCTAACTCCAGATAAACTCGACAATGGGATATCAGCATTTACTGGATCAATGAAACGGAAATACAGTAGAATTAATAATTGTGTGACGAAAAGCGATAGACCAAAAAAAATTATATGCCATTTTAACTTATTTTCATATATATATGCAAATAAGCAAATTGCACCTGCTGGCAATAGTGCTTGGGGTATTTCTAGTGCCCAGCGATTGTATCCATAATAATAACTGTATAAAAAGCCAACTCCACGCCAAGCAAAGGCAAAGCTAATTACCAGTATAATAATCTTTAGAAGAATAGGTTTTTTAAAATTAATAACCACCTCAGCAAACAAAATCGTAGCCTGTATAAATAACCCAAATGCTAGAAAGGCGATTAAAATTGCTGGCATATTTACATTTGCTTTTAAACAAATGTATGAACTTAGAAGCAGACCAATGAAACTGAAAATTAAATCAATTTGTCGAATATGTTTTATACTTACTATTTATAGAGAACATTTTAGAAAAAAAGCCATATGATAGCTGTAGTAGCCCAAATAAATTGGTATGCCCTAAATTTCATATAGGTATTATTTAGCTAATTTTTACTCATAGCACAAAAAATCCTCACAAAATGCCGATTGGCATATCTACAGCCCATATATTATACCAAAAATGATGCATATAAATCAAACCAACTCCTCTCCAAGCAAAACCTACAGCTATAAAAAGTAGGATAATTCTTAAAACTATAGGCTATTAAAATCGTATAAATAAATCTACTACAAAAATTAATGCTTGAACAAATACGGCAACCTAATTTATGATAATGGGTAGCATGTAATTAAACCAATACTTTTTTAATAAATTTACAATCTAGAAATATAAATCATAATCAATACTTTAGCTTTTAAATTAATTCAATTCTTATGAAAAAATTAATGCTAATTAGCATACTTGTTTTTTTTCAATCAACTATTTTTTCTCAAGAAAAAGTAAATCTTCTATGTAATGTTATAGATAAGCAATCAAAACTTCCTTTGGAAGGAGCAACAATATTAATAAAGGAAACTGGTGAAATAGCTTTATCTAATAGTAAAGGAGCATTCGAATTCAAAAATTTAAAAAATGGAAAATTAACTTTAGTAATTTCTTATGTTGGTTATGCTGATTTGTTTAAAGAAGTTACTGTTGTAGATAAAGTGATTACTAAATTAACTTTTGAATTATCTGTATCAAATGAAATTGGAAATGAATTGGTTGTTTCTGCATCTAAACGCCCTGAAAAAATCACAAAAGCCCCTGCATTAATTTTAGTAGTTCAGCAAAAAGATTTAGAACAATCTGCATCCTTTAATATTGTTGAACAAATTTCTAAACTTCAAGGAATAGAATTTACACGAAGTGGTGTAAATGGGATGAGTTTAAATGCAAGAGGTTTTAATACTGCTTTTAATGCAAAGATTTTATCGATAACGGATGGAAGAAATTCAATGTTTGCAGGAAGCAGTGGATTACCATCGGGCATTATGAATACTGTTATTAAAGAAGATGTAGATAGAATTGAAATTGTGTTAGGCCCTAACTCTGCATTGTATGGACCCAATGCACATAATGGAATTGTACATACCATAACAAAAGATGCAAGAAAATGGCAGGGAACTGATATTGTAATGGGTGCTGGAAATCAATCTGTATTTTCTGCTAGATTTAGACATGCATCTAAAATTAATAATAAGTGGGCATTTAAAATAACAGGAGAGTATACAACAGGAAGAGATTTTGAATTTTATGATAGTGTTTATGCTGGGGGTAATATTTATGGCCCATCAGTTGCAATACCAGAAAGAAACCCCAATTTTCAATTTTTGCATAAAAGGGGTGAAGCTCATTTGTATTACAATTTTAATTCTACATCAGACTTAATTATTTCTACTGGCGGTAGTATTAATAATTTATTAGGCGTAAACGGTATTGGAAGAAATCAATTAAAGGATTATACTTTTTCTTTTTTACAAATCAAATATAATAGTCCACGATTTTTTATCCAAGCAAATGAAACATGGACTAATTTAGGCAATTCATTTTCACTTACTAATTACACTCGAGACTATTGGAATAGAACAAATAGTATAATTATAAATCCTAGTCATCCTTTATACAATACTGTAGGACGTCTCCCATCAGATTCTGCTGAAATTTTTGCAAATCGTTTAGGTAACACATATAAAGAAGAATCAAAAAGATATAATGTAGAAATACAATACAATTATCCATTTCAAAAAGTTGGACTTAACTTAATTACAAGTGTTACCTATCAAAAAGATCTTCCTCAAACTTTTGGAACCATTTTAATTGATGCCAATAAAAAAATTGAAATAACTCAGATAGGTGCAGCAATTCAAATTGAAAAAACACTACCCAATTTATTTAAATTAGTAGCGGCTGCAAGATTAGACAATCATAGTTTATTCAATAATATGTTCTCCCCAAAATTGGGATTACAAAAAGAATGTAAAAGTGGTGTTTTCAGATTAACTTGGGGCAAGGCATTTGCAACACCCATCATACAGTTTCAAAGTGGTTCTACATTTGGTTTTATTTTTGGAAACGGAAATGGTGTTTCCTACATCCCCAATGGGGCCAATATTACAAACTCAAGTTTAATACAAACAACAACAGCATTAAATCCTGAACAAATAAGCACTTTTGAATTAGGGTATAAAGGATCTATCAGCAAAAAACTGTTTCTCGATTTTAATAGTTATTATAGTAATAGTATTAATTTTTTAAGCCCATTAATAACTGTTGGAGGAAGAGCATTAAGTGTTGGAGATATTCCTATTTCAACTCCTTTGTTAATGCCAGGAACCGTAACCAACAATATTTTAAATGGAGCTTCTTTTAGTACATTTTTTAATTATGGGAAAGTAAAATCTTATGGTATTGATATTGGATTAAATTATTTGTTTTCCAGTAATATAAATTTTTTATTAAAGTATAATTATTTCGATTCTGATATTTCTAATAATGATATTAAAAACGATGCCAATAAAGATGGTTATGTTTCTTTGGAAGAAAGAAGTTTAAATGCACCTAAAAATAAATTGGTTTCAACTTTTAGTTTTCAAAATTTAATGAAAGGTAAAATGTATATTAATGTATCTATGAGATTTGTTGAAAAATTTGATATGTATAGTGGCAACCAAATTGCAACAGAAGCTGGCATTGGCAAAAGAGGAATTGTTTATGGAGGAATTAATTCTTTAAATAATCAACCACGATATTATGCAAAGAATTTTGATTGGGGTAATTTAGGAGGATTCTTCACATTTGATTTCAATACAGGATATAAAATCAATAAAAATTATAGTATTGGTTTAGGAGTTAGCAATTTATTTAATACAACACAAAGAGAATTTGTAGGATCTCCTTCTATTGGCAGATTAATTTCTTTAGAAATAAAGTCGCACTTTTCTATGCTTAAGTAAAAAAAACCTCATTTAGTTGGAGGTTGTAGCAGTTATCATCTATTAATGTTATTAAAGGTGGCAGTATATGGTTATATGAATAATGTGTATAGTAGTAGCAAGTTATACCGAAGTGATATCTGTAATAGACCAAAAAAATGGTCTAAACAGCTATCCAATCGGCATTATACCAGAAAATTTTGGTCTCGATTAAAATTCACACTGGTATCAGAAATAGCCTACACCATTACGCTACATAAAAGAAGAGGCTGCCTTAAAATTTTGTTTTAAGACAGCCTCTTCTTTTATTTTAATGGTAGTACCGGTTAAAGAGCTAGATGCTTTAAATACCTTATATACTTTTTTGCTTACGCTTCTCTCTCAACTTTTTAGCACCATAACCTACGCCTGCTGCTACTAACAATGATAG
>JANOZK010000121.1:0-5788 GCA_031429335.1 Chitinophagaceae bacterium
AGAAATAGAATTTAATATTTTAAAAAGAAGTGTTAATCTATTGATGATGAATTAATTATAGAGTCTATATAATTTTTTAATTACAAATACCTAATTACCCAAAATTTTAATTTAGAAGTAGACATTTTGTCATAAACCAAATGTTAGTTTAATGCCATCATTAAAGCTAGTTGGCTTATAATCAATAAGTTCTACAGCTTTATTAATGATAAGTCCACTTCTTTTTGCTCGTATCACTGGCTCAATAAATGTATCTGCTGTTACAGGTACAATTAAGCTTTGGTTCAACTGTAACACTTCTGCAACCTTTAGTGCCATTAAATAGGGGGATATTATTTCGTTTCCAGCTATATTAAAAACATCATTAACATTATTTAATGAAATGTATTTCAGTGCATTACAAATATCAATTACATAGGTTGGTGTTCTTTGTTGGTCGGTTACAACCCCAATTGTTTTCTCTTGATCTAGGTTATTTTTTACCCAATGTAAAAAACTAGGTCTTAAACCATCCCAAACCTGTCCATAAATAAAAACTGGTCGAATTATTGCGAAATTTTTTGCTTCAGCAGTTACCATTTGCTCGGCTATCAATTTTGATTCACCATAAAAGTTAAGTGGGTTTGGAGTTGCATCTTCTACATGAGGTCCATCTTCCCCAAAAATAAAATCGGTAGAAACATAAATAAATTTTGCTCCAATTTTATTTGCAGCCTCAACTAAATAAGCTGTTGCAGTAACGTTGTTTAATATACATGCCGGTTTATCTTTTTCGCATTCGTCTGGTTTGCTTAAAGCTGCAGTATGTATAATAATTTCGGGTTGGTAAAGTTCAACCATTTGCAAAACGGCTGCTTTATTTTTTAAGTTTACACTATGATAAGTAATAGTAAGGGTGTTGGGTATTCTACAATCACCTCTTCCAGTTGCAATAACTGAGAAACCGTGGTTATCTAAAAATATGGTTAAATGTTGACCTAAAAAGCCATTTGCTCCAGTAATTAATACTTTCATAAAAGATTACTTTTTTTGAACCATAAACATAATTCAATTGTATTTCATTGCAATGCGTCTCCTCATGTTTCCAACTTATTAAAAGTGAATTGATTCATAAGATAGAAGGTAAACTTCATAAATGGGGGTGTCCTGTGTATTTTTTAGGCTTATCAATTTCTTGTTTTGCTAGTAAAAATGATTTGCTTAATATTGGCGGTTGAAAGAAGGCTAAAGCAAACTAACGTTTGTTTGTATTTGGTTGATTATCAGATAGTAAGCATTTTTTCAAAAGTCTAAAAATTGTAATTTTTAAATGGAAAAGAAAGTAAAAAATATAGGGGTTTTAACATCTGGTGGCGATAGTCCAGGTATGAACGCAGCTGTAAGAGCTGTCGTACGAACAGGCTTATACCATGGTTTAGGTGTTTTTGGTGTTATAAGGGGTTATGCAGGTATGATAGATGATGATATTATTCCAATGACTGGCAGAAGTGTGGCCAATATTATACAACGGGGAGGTACAATTTTAAAAACGGCAAGAAGTAAAGAGTTTATGGAATATGCCGGTAGAGAAAAAGCCTACTACAACCTGAAAAAAAGAGGTATAGATGGTTTAGTGGTAATTGGTGGAGATGGAAGTTTTAAAGGTGCCCAACGTTTTGGTAGCGAGTTCGATATTCCCTGCATCGGTTTGCCGGGAACTATTGATAAAGACATTGCCGGAAGTGACACGACCATTGGATTTGATACTGCTGTTAACACTGCTGTTCAGGCTATTGATAAAATTCGTGATACCATGGATGCACACGATAGACTTTTTGTTGTAGAAGTAATGGGCCGAGATGCTGGATATATTGCTTTACATAGTGGAATAGCAACAGGTGCAGAAAATATTTTAATACCAGAAACTAAAACTGATATCGAAGCCATGATTTCTTCACTAACTGAAAAGGAGAAACGAAAAAAATTGGTAAATCTGATTGTAGTTGCTGAGGGAGATGAATTTGGTGGTGCAGAAGCTGTAGCTAAGGTTATAAGAGAACGAATACCAACAGCTGACGTTAGGGTTTGTGTGCTCGGACATATACAAAGAGGCGGTTCGCCCACTTGTGAAGATAGATTGGTAGCAAGTCATATGGGCTATTATGCTGTAGAAAGCTTAATATTGGGCAGAAGAAATGTTATGGTGGGGGTAATAAACAATAAAATACATTACACACCGTTGGATAAAGCTGTAAAAGAAAAACAAAAAATAGGGCAGGAGTGGATGAAAATTGTAAAAATATTGGCATCTTAACACACACACAAAATAAAATTAATATAAAAATATATGAGTAAGAACCTTGGTAAATATTTACACACTCAAATGGATAAAGAAGCTGGTATAGACCACACTTACCATAGAACTAAAATCGTTGCAACTGTTGGCCCAGCTTGCGATTCATACGATCAATTATTGGCTTTAGTTAAAGTGGGTGTAAATGTGTTTCGTTTAAATTTTTCGCATGGTAACCATGAAGATAAAGCCCTTATTATAGAGCATATTAGAAAAATTAATACAACACAACCTTTTAATATTTCAATTTTAGCCGATTTGCAAGGACCCAAATTAAGGGTTGGAGAAATTGAAAATAACTATTTGCAAGTTAGTGCTGGCGATATTTTAACCTTTAC
This sequence comes from Chitinophagaceae bacterium, assembly GCA_031429335.1. Classification (GTDB taxonomy): domain Bacteria; phylum Bacteroidota; class Bacteroidia; order Chitinophagales; family Chitinophagaceae; genus UBA1930. The sequence continues at coordinate 2,671 of JANOZK010000121.1, forward strand.
CAACGAAAAATGTGTAGGTACTTTGGAAAAAATTTACGTAAGCTATCCAAACTTAGCCGATGATGTTAAAGTAGGTAATATTATTTTAATAGACGATGGTAAAATTGAAGTAAAAGTAGTAGATATTACAAAAGAAAAAGATGTAAAAGTATTGGTTACGTTGGGTGGTGTATTGTCCTCTAAAAAAGGTATCAATTTACCAGATACTAAAATCTCTTTACCAGCATTAACTGAAAAAGATTTAATTGATTTAGAATTTATTATTGAACAAAAATGCGATTGGGTTGCACTTAGTTTTGTAAGAAGTGTAAAGGATATTGTTATTTTAAGAAGCAAATTGCAAGAAAAGAAAAGTAAAACTAAAATTATTGCAAAAATCGAGAAACCCGAGGCTTTAGTAAACATTAGAGATATTATAGTAGAGAGTGATGCTATCATGATTGCTCGTGGAGATTTGGGTGTTGAATTACCTGTTGAGCAAGTACCATTGATACAAAGAGAATTAATACGAAAATGTATTCACAGAGCTAAGCCAGTAATTGTGGCAACACAAATGATGGAGAGTATGATTGATAGGGTTAAACCCAATAGAAGTGAAATTACCGACGTTGCCAATGCAGTTTTAGAAGGTGCCGATGCAGTAATGTTAAGTGGCGAAACTGCCGCTGGTAATCATCCTGCCTTAGTGGTTGAAACAATGCGTAAAATAATACGCCAAGTAGAACAAACAGAATATCGTTACAATAGAGAGCAAGATTTAATACCACAACCACATTCTCCATCTTTTTTAAGCGATGCAATGTGTTACAATGCTTGTAAAATTGCAAGAGATGTAAATGCTGAAGCACTAATTGGTATGACTCTTAGTGGATACACTGCCTTTATGTTAAGTAGTTTCCGACCAAAATCTCCCCTATATATTTTCTCCAAAGAAAGAAGCCTAATAAATCAGCTTAGTTTAAGTTGGGGAGTTAGGGCTTTTTACTACGATGAAGAAGAAAGCGTAGATGATATAATTACAGATCAAATAAATATTTTAAAAGAAAGAGGATTCTTAAAAGCAGATGATATTGTAATTAATACGGGCAGTACCCCTGTTCATTTACACTTGCCAACCAATATGATTAAAATTACAAAAGTGGAATAATCAAATCAGCATTAATACCTAAAAAATCTCAGTAAAATATTTGCTGAGATTTTTTTTTAATAAATTTTTGTAAACTGTATAAAACGATAAACATTCAATTTAAAGCCAAAAAAATCAACCATTCACCCCAAACCATTCACCACAAGTTCAGTTCTCCAAAAAAGTGCTAATATTGCATTCAATTTAAGAACAATGAAATTTTTATTACACAACCTCGATTTTTTAGATCATCCCAAAGGGTTATAAAATTTCTATATTAATAGTTCTCCTTTTTAAGCTTATTCAATTGCTTAAATTCTTCAACTTGTAAAATTTGCTTTTTTGTAACCAATACAAATAAACATGTATGATTACATTAAATCAATAATCTCTAATCTGTAATTATACAACATATGTTAACCCAACAATTATCCGCAAAAACAGCTCATTATTTAGAATTAGAAGATAAATACGGAGCCCACAATTATCATCCAATACCAGTTGTTTTAGAAAGAGGCGAGGGTGTTTTTTTGTATGATGTAGATGGTAAAAGATATTTCGATTTTTTAAGTGGTTACTCCGCAGTAAATCAAGGTCATTGCCACCCATTAATTATCGATGCATTAACAACGCAAGCAGCTAAATTAACACTAACTTCAAGGGCATTTCACAACAATTGGTTGGGCGAATACGAAAAGTATATTACCAATTATTTTGGGTACGATAAAGTTTTGCCCATGAATACAGGTGTTGAAGCTGGCGAAACAGCTATTAAATTGGCAAGGCGTTGGGCTTATGATAAAAAAGGAGTGGCCGATAATAAAGCAACTATTTTATTTGCCGAAGGAAATTTTTGGGGCCGAACATTGGCTGCAATTTCATCGTCTACAGATCCTTCAAGTTATCAACGTTTTGGTCCGTTTATGCCTGGTTTCGATATTGTGCCTTATAACAATGTTGAAGCTTTAGAAGAAGCATTTAAAAACGAAAATGTGGCTGCATTCATGATAGAACCTATACAAGGCGAAGCTGGTGTTTTGGTGCCAGACGATGGTTATTTAAAAGCGGTAAGTATATTATGCCATAAATACAACGTTTTGTTGATTGCCGATGAAATACAAACAGGCTTAGCAAGAACAGGCAAAATGTTGGCATGCGATCATGAAGAAGTTCGTCCAGATATTTTAATATTAGGCAAAGCCTTAAGTGGTGGAACATTACCTGTAAGTGCTGTTTTATGCGACGATGACATTATGATGAATATTCGTCCAGGCGAACATGGTAGTACCTATGGAGGTAATCCATTAGCTTGTGCAGTTGCAATTGCTGCATTACAAGTATTAAAAGACGAAAATTTAGCCGAAAATGCAGCTGCAATGGGTACAATTTTAAGAAACGAGTTGGCCAAGCTTAATTCCCCTTTTATAAAAACAATTAGAGGCAAAGGGCTGTTAAATGCAATTGTTATAGAACATAGCAATCCAGATGCTTCTTGGGACTTTTGTTTATCCTTAAAAGAAAATGGACTACTAGCAAAACCAACACATGGCGATAAAATACGTTTTGCCCCACCATTAATTATTACAAAAGCTCAAATTGAAGAAAGTGTAGGTATAATTGCCAAATCTTTAAGTGTACTCAACTAACAAAATTATCCGATGTTTTAAAAAGTAGTTTATACTTATATTTTATCATACCATTTAGTTGGTAGTGGTAAAATGTATAGCCATTAAAAAAACTTATCTAAAAAGCTAATTTGTTTTTTGCTATTTAGTTTTTGCTGCTATATTTGCAGCCCTCTTAGTTAAGCAAGAGTATTAAGGTTGGTGAGATGGATGAGTGGCTGAAATCAGCAGTTTGCTAAACTGCCGTACGGGTTAAACTGTACCGAGGGTTCGAATCCCTCTCTCACCGCATCCAAAAAAGATCCATTGAAAAATGGGTCTTTTTTATTTTGTATGTGTCCCGTCCTGAAATAGCGATACACAAAAC
>JANOZK010000122.1:0-7409 GCA_031429335.1 Chitinophagaceae bacterium
GCTTTGCATCATTCTATTAAAACCAATGGCACTATTGTTTTAAGTGGTTTGTTAATTGAAGATGAGGCTGATATTCATGCAGCCGTGCTACAATACAATTGGCAGCATCAAAAAACCATTACAAAAGGCAACTGGATTGCCATGTGTTTTGTAGTATAGCTGCTTGGTCAATATTAAGAAATTGTGAACAAAACAATTACATAACACCTTATATTTGTGCAAGTAAACTTCAACCCCAATTAACTAGTGAACGAATTAATATTAATACTATTAGCGTACTTGTTAGGCTCTATTCCTACGTCTGTTTGGGTTAGCCGAAAATTTTTCGATATTGATATCAGAGAATATGGTAGTGGCAATGCTGGAGCAACCAATACATATAGAGTTTTGGGTCCTAAATGGGGCACTTTTGTAATGTTGGTAGATATGCTAAAAGGTGTTTTAGCTACTTCTTTATACTACTTTTTTTTACCAAGTTACTTAGGCAGCGATAATGAATTGTATAGAACCAATTTAATGATTGGTTTAGGAATGGCTGCTGTTTTGGGTCATATTTTTCCTATATGGGCAAATTTTAAAGGTGGCAAAGGTGTTGCAACTTTATTTGGAATGGCCATTGCAATACAACCATTAGTGGCTGTTTGTTGCATTGCAGTGTTTTTGTTGGTACTCTATTTAACTCGTTTTGTGTCGTTAAGTTCTATACTGGCGGGTGTTGCATTTATGGTTTTTATACTATTTATTTTTAACGAAAAAGAAACCTTATACCGCATTTTTGCAGTACTAGTTGCACTAATGATTGTGCTTACACATCAAAAAAATATTGGACGAATTTTAAAAGGTACCGAAGGTAAAGTGCCCATTCTTAAGTTTAGAGATCATCGACGAAACCGAAAAGATTAATCAACAAAAACCCCAAGCAAATTTGCTTGGGCTTTTTGTTATATATCCCACCATTTTTATTTTAAATTTTAACCTTAATTACTAATTTTCTGATAGGTTCATTGTTTACATTAATCATTGGGCTATGCACATCTTCAGGGAAAAAAATTACAAATTGGTTGTTGGTTAAACCAAAATACATATCGGGTGCATCAGCATAAAATGCAACATCTTTTTCAGGGTTGTATTCACCTTTTGGTTGGGTACATGTACCACGAGATTTCCACCCAATAGTTTCTTTACCCCTAATGCAAACCTGTATGTCTATGTTTTGATTATGGCACTCAAATTTTGCATCGCTTTCGGCTGCTGTAACTCCATTTTTATCGGAAAATATTGCTTTTAAACCTTCGGCAATATCATATTTGCCAATTTCAATTACGTTTAAATCTGTGCTTTTAATGTAAGCAATAGCTTGTGCAAATAATGGATGTAAGCTTGCATATTTTTCAATGTTGTTTAAATGATCGAGTATCATATTTTGAAGAGTTTAAGGTTTAATGTTTTTATAAACCCCGTCAACGGTTTTTTACCTTGACAGCGGTTTTTACAACAAATTTTTATTTAAAAAAATTGAATCATGATATGAACCTTGAATGGTGCCCTGCAAAAAGCAGGATTGAAAACGACACCGAGAAAGTTGAATAATGATTCTACAGCTTGGTACAAAAAACCCGTCATACTTTTCAGCAGACGGATTTTATAATCAGAAATCAGAAATCTCAAATCAAAAATTATCTCTGTACCCTTCCACTTCCGTCACCTTTAACTAGTTCTTTCACTTCATTTAAAGTTGCATGGTTTAAATCGCCTGGAATAGTATGTTTTAAAGCACTTGCAGCTACACCAAATTCAGCAGCATCGCTCATGCTCATTTCTGTAACTAAACCATAAATTAATCCACTAGCAAAACTATCACCACTACCTACTCTATCAACAATACGAACGTTGTATTCTTTGGTGTGGTAAAAATCGGTTCCATTATAAACCAATGCACTCCAACCATTATCGCTAGCACTGTGGCTTTCACGTAATGAGGATGCAATAAATTTAAAATTGAATTTAGCCTTCATCTGTCCAAAAATATCTTTAAAACCATCCAAATTCAATTCTCCTTTGGTAACATCTGTGTCGGCGGCTTTAAAGCCCAAACATAAATCAGCATCCTCTTCATTGCCAATACACACATCAACAAAATAACACAGTTCCGTCATCACTTCTCTGGCTTTTTCTTTGGTCCATAATTTTTTTCTAAAATTCAAATCAATACTTGTAGTTATGCCTTTTGCTTTTGCAGCTTTTAATGCAGCTAAAGTAAGGGCAGCAGCTTTATCGCTTAATGCAGGTGTAATACCGGTTGTATGAAACCAAACGTCACCATCAAAAATTTTATCCCAATCAAATTCGCTAGCATCAACATCAGCTATCGACGCACCTGCTCTGTCATACACTACTTGAGATGCTCTCATAGAAGCACCAGTTTCTAAGAAATAAATACCTAAACGGTCTCCACCCCTTGCTACAAATTGTGTGTCAACACCATATCTACGCAAGTGATTAATGGCACTTTGGCCAATAGGGTTGTTAGGTACTTTAGATACAAAAGTGCCATTAAGGCCATAGTTACACAATGCAGCAGAAACATTTGCCTCGCCACCACCATACGTAACATCTAAAGAATCGGCTTGTACAAAACGCTTAAAATCGGGTGTAGATAAACGTAACATTATCTCACCTAGGGTCACAACTTTTTTTGACATTGTTTTAAATGCTTTTTAAATTAAAAAAATAAAATGGTAGGTAATAGTTAAGCCAGCAAGATTGTAAAATTACAAGATATACAAATTCAAAAACCAAATTAATATAATCAATAACGAAAACGATTGCATTACATTGGGGGCTTTCAGCAATATGTACATTTTTCAACTTTTGTTCCTTGCCCTTCTTCAAGTTTTGTGCTTTGCACAAAAGCTTTCCGTCTAAGCAAGGCAGCCATTAATCAATTATTTCTATACCCATCAAAAACCATATGAAAAATTTGTGTACGATTACGTTTGCGTAGTTTTTTTTATATAAATGTCGTCATCAAGATTTTTTGTAAAATTTGATTGTACTTTTATGCCCTAAACATAAAAAATAATCTACTATGTCTCAAGATCAAACTATAAACCAATTAGTAAATTTTCCGGTAGTGCCAGTATTCTATAATTCCAATCCTTCTTTATGTAAAAGTATTTTCGATGCATGTTACAAAGGAGGTATTCGTGTATTCGAATTTACCAATCGTGGAGCAAACGCTTTAGATACTTTTAAAGAGTTGGTAGGTTTATTGCCACAATATCCTGGTTATTCAATAGGGGCAGGAACTGTTTTAAAATCAAAAGATGCACAAGCATTTATAGAAGCAGGGGCAAGTTTTATTGTATCTCCATGTTACAGTGCAGAAGTATTTGATGTGTGTTATCAACATAAAATACCTTACATGCCCGGTTGTATGACGGTTAAAGAAATTTATGATGCTGCTACTGCTGGTTGTGAGGTAATTAAAATTTTTCCTGGCGATGTAGTAGGTGCCAAATTTGTAAAGGGTGTAAAAGCGGTTTTTCCAAATCAAAAATTAATGGTAACTGGTGGGGTAGAGCCAACCAAAGAAAGTTTTGCTAGTTGGTTTGGTGCTGGTGTAACTGCTGTAGGTATGGGCAGCCAATTGTTTAAAAAAGAGTGGTTAGATGCTGGCACTTTTGAAGAAGTAACCAAAATTTGTGCTGAGTGTATGGAATTGTTGAAGAAGTAGTTTGTTTCACACAGATTATTTCACACAAAGCAACGAAGGTTACAAAGAACACAAAGTTTTTTATCAGAATTTTGTTACATACTATGTAACGGGATTTTTGTAAAAATTATCCACTCAAAGCCCAAAACTTATAACTCATAATTCATAATCCATAACTCATCATACAAATACTTCAATTCTTTGTATTCTTTGCCCTTTGTGTGAAATATTGCTCCAATAATTTTCCACAATTTCTGCTTTGGCTTAAAATTTGTTTTTGGCTTTCGCTATCATTCCTTACTTTTGCCATCCTTTAGAAATTCGGTAAGCTAGCTTTGGGAGTTATGTTCATGGCCATGATTGCATAACTCTCTGTAAATCAGTTATAAAGAGAAGTTATTTTCTCTACCGAAACAATATTGCAATAAACCGGTTTTACAAAATAATTATGTCAACAACACAATTGAACAACAGGATCAACTTTGGTAAAACAAAAAACCTTGCTGCAACTCCTGACTTATTAGACATCCAGTTAGAATCGTTCAAAGAATTTTTCCAGTTAGAAACTACGCCAGATAAGCGTAATGTTGAGGGTCTTTTCCGTGTGTTTAAGGATAACTTTCCTATCACGGATACTCGTAACATATTCGTATTGGAATTCTTGGATTATTTCATTGATCCGCCCCGTTACTCTATAGACGAGTGTATGGAACGTGGATTAACCTATGCTGTTCCGTTAAAAGCTAAACTACGTTTAAGCTGTAACGATGAAGAACACGTAGATTTTCAAACCATTGTACAGGATGTATTCTTAGGAAACATTCCTTACATGACACCACGTGGTACATTTGTTGTAAATGGTGCCGAGCGTGTAGTTGTATCTCAATTACATCGTTCTCCTGGTGTATTCTTTGGTCAATCAACCCATCCTAACGGTACAAAGATTTACTCTGCAAGAGTAATTCCTTTTAAAGGTGCATGGATGGAGTTTGCTACAGACATTAATAATGTAATGTATGCATACATTGATCGTAAGAAAAAATTCCCAGTTACTACACTTTTACGTTCTATAGGATTTGAAACAGATAAAGACATTCTTACCTTATTTGGAATGGCCGATGAGGTTGTTGCCGATAAAAAAGAATTAGCCAAACATATTGGTAAAAGGCTTGCTGCCCGTGTATTACGTACCTGGGTAGAGGATTTTGTAGATGAAGATACAGGTGAAGTGGTTAGCATAGAGCGTAACGAAATTGTTATGGAACGTGATGTGGTATTAGATGAGGAAGGCATTGATACCATTGTTGAAATGGAAATTAAAAGCGTTTTCTTACAAAGAGAAGATGTGGGTGGCGATTACGCAATCATATACAATACATTAAATAAAGATACCTCAAACAGTGAGTTAGAGGCGGTTCAGCATATTTATCGTCAGTTACGTGGTGCCGATGCTCCTGATAACGAAACTGCAAGAGGTATTATCGATAAATTATTCTTCTCTGATAAGCGTTATGATTTAGGTGAAGTAGGTCGTTACAAAATAAATCGTAAACTTGGTTTAGAATACCCGTTAACCAAAAAAGTATTAACAAAGCAAGATATTATCGAAATTGTAAAATACTTAGTTCGTTTAACCAATGCTAAGGCCGATATCGATGATATTGATCATTTATCAAATCGTCGTGTACGTACAGTTGGCGAACAATTGTATGCCCAATTTGGTGTTGGTTTAGCTCGTATGGCTCGTACCATTCGAGAAAGAATGAATGTAAGAGACAATGAGGTATTTACTCCAGTAGATTTGATTAATGCAAGAACTTTAAGTTCGGTAATTAATTCATTTTTTGGTACATCTCAATTATCTCAGTTCTTAGATCAAACCAATCCTTTGTCAGAAATTACACACAAACGTCGTATTTCTGCTTTAGGGCCAGGAGGTTTAAGTAGAGAGAGAGCAGGTTTTGAGGTACGTGACGTTCACTATTCCCATTACGGCCGTTTGTGTACTATTGAAACACCAGAAGGACCAAACATTGGTCTAATTTCTACCCTTTGTGTGCATGCTTCTATTAACGATATGGGTTTTATAGAAACACCATACCGTAAAGTAACCAATGGTAAAGTAAACTTAATTGATTTACAATACTTGAGTGCCGAGGAAGAGGAAGATAAAAAAATTGCCCAAAGTAATTCTCCTATGGATGAAAAAGGTAATTTCTTAGAAGAAAAAATTATAAGTAGAGATACTGGCGACTTTCCAATTCTAGATAAAGCAGACGTTCAGTTTATGGATGTTGCTCCAAACCAAATTGTTGGATTAAGTGCTTCATTAATTCCATTCTTAGAACATGATGATGCCAACCGTGCATTGATGGGATCTAACATGCAACGTCAAGCTGTGCCGTTACTTCGTCCTGAGGTACCAGTTGTTGGTACAGGTTTAGAAGGTAGAGCCGCAAGAGATGCAAGGATTCAATTACATGCCGAAGGAAATGGTATTGTTGAGTTTGTAGATGCAAACGAAATTCATGTTCGTTACGAAAGAAACGAAGAAGAACGTGTAATTAGTTTTGATGACGATTTGAAAATGTACAAATTAACAAAGTTCATTAAAACCAACCAAGCTACTTGTATTAACTTAAATCCGGCTGTTAAAAAAGGACAAAAAGTTAGTAAAGGAGATTTTTTAACCGAAGGTTATGCCACTAAAAATGGTGAATTAGCTTTGGGTAGAAATTTACAAGTTGCATTTATGCCTTGGAAGGGTTATAACTTTGAAGATGCCATTGTAATAAATGAAAAAGTTGTTCGTGAAGATTGGTTTACTTCTGTGCATATTGATGAATATGAATTAGAAGTTCGAGATACTAAATTAGGTGAAGAGGAATTAACACCAGACATTCCAAACGTATCGGAAGAAGCTACTAAAGATTTAGATGAACATGGTATTATACGCATTGGTGCTACCATTAAAGAAGGCGATATTTTAATTGGAAAAATTACACCTAAAGGCGAAAGTGATCCTACACCAGAAGAGAAATTATTAAGAGCCATTTTTGGTGATAAAGCAGGTGATGCAAAAGATGCTTCATTGAAAGCTCCAAATGGTACCGAAGGTGTGGTGATTGATAAAAAATTATTTCAACGTGCTAAAAAAGATAAGAACGGAAAAGTTAGAGAAAAAGCACAGTTAGATAAGGTAGAAAAAGTACATCAGGAAAATGAAGAAGATTTAAAAGAGCAATTAATTAGTAAATTACAGGCTATTTTAAAAGAAAAATCTTCGCAAGGGGTAACCAACAGTTTTGGAGAAATATTAATAGGCAAAGGAGCAAAGTTTAATCAAAAGAATTTAGCTGCCATTGAATATGCAACTGTTAATCCATTAGGTTGGACAGGTGATGCCAAAATGGATGATGCCATTAATACTTTACTACACAACTATAGCATTAAGTTTAATGAAGAGTTAGGCAGATACAAACGTGAAAAATTTAATATTTCTATTGTTGATGAATTACCAGCTGGTGTATTGAAATTAGCTAAGGTTTACTTAGCTGTAAAACGTAAGTTGAAAGTGGGCGATAAAATGGCTGGTCGTCATGGTAACAAAGGTATTGTTGCTAAGATTGTACGTGCCGAGGATATGCCATTTATGGAAGATGGAACACCAGTTGATTTTGTGTTAAATCCATTG
>JANOZK010000123.1:0-6207 GCA_031429335.1 Chitinophagaceae bacterium
ACCTGAACAAATGCATGCACAAAATGAAATACAAATGAGAACTTATAAAATAAAAAACAGAAGTAAATTTGAGCTTACTTCTGTTTAAAATTGTACTTTTATTTATTATTAATCCTGTATCGTTTTTCTAGGACTAGTCAAGAATTTATGGTTTAACTAAACTTATTTTTAATTTAGAAGAAGCCAATTACAATTTACTGATTAAAGAATTTGCCATTCTAACATAATCGGTATTTTTTTGCTCGGTTGCTAAAGCAATACATTTTTCGGCACTAGCTTTTGCACTTACTTTATCGCCCAATTCTTTTTCGATTTTTGCTTTTAATAAAAAGTTCCAAAATGCCTTTGGATTAACTTCAAGCGATTTATTAATTGCATTCAATGCTTTATTATAATCTTTATCCATTTCGTAATAAAAATTAGCAGCAGCACTATAGGTGTTAGCAGAAACTTTATCTCCAGCTAAAGCTTGTTCGGTTTGGGTTCTAATTCTATCTTTAACATTTGTAGCAATGGGTAAACTTAGAGCAACTTTACCCCACATCAAATGTAGTTCGCAGGTTTCAGCAGAAATATTAGCAAACTGCATGGTAAATAATTCAACACTTTGTTTCATTTTGCTTGGGCTTACTTTTACCCTAACCACATCGTTTTCTACCTTGTAAGCCGATGGTTGATTAACCGTTGTGTCTTTTGTAATAATCAAAATCCATTCTTCTTTACCAGGAATAGCCAATAAACCATACTTTCTGGCAGGTACATTTACACCACCAATGTTTACATCATCAGTAAATTTAATGGTAGTAGCACTATTTGCACCCGTACGCCAAACTTCATTTAATGGGGCCAATTCACTTCCTACCTTAAACATAGTTCTGCCTTTAATAGATGGGCGTGAATAGCTTAATTCTACTTTGCCTAAACCAAAGTCTTGGCCAATGCTTTGCGTTGGGCTTGGAGCAGGCATTTTAATTTGAGCCTGTGTTGCAAACGAACCAGCAATTGCAGCAAACAATAATAACTTTTTCATACGTGTTTTGTTTTTAGGCTGCAAACCTACATCAACAAGTTATAATTTGGAGATTATTTATTTACGAAGAAAGAAATTATACGATTGCTATAGCATAATTTACAATAAATACTTTAACGAGTAGGGGTTTAGGGGGTATTAAAAGGTATTACAACTTTAACCTTTTTTGAATTGTTATCGGTTGTCCATTTTGGTCCATTTTTTATTAATTCAATAGCTTTTTCATTCAAACTGCTGTTGTTACTTCCTTTAGCATTAATGTTATATGGCTTACCCAATTTATCTACCTTAAATTCTATCACCACATCATTGTTATTTTCAGTATTCAGTCTTATAAGGGTTAGTATTTCTATAACTTGTTTGTGCATGTAATCGTTAAAAGATGCCCAACCACCAACTGGCTGTGGACTGCTATTGCCCAATTCTTTTTTTGAAACAGTTGTAGATGAGCCTGTAAGCGATTTCTTCTTTTGGGTATTAGAACCAACCACCACAACATCATCTAAATTTTTATCATTCGTTTGTAAAATAATATTGTTGCTTCTATTGGTACTTAAATTTATTTTTTGTTGATCGTACCCAACCGATTGTATAGCTGCAATAGCAGTTGTATCGGCTACTTTAATACTAAAGTTACCAGCCTGGTCGGTAATGGTAGCATTAATGTTTTTGTTACCTCTATCCTTAATATTTATGGTTGCACCAACAATGGGCTCACCATTATTATTTTCAACCTTACCTTTTACCTCGATCAATAAATTATTGTTGCCTCTATTGTTGTCGTTGTTTAAGGATGGATTGTTATATTTTCGATCATCTCTTTGGTTATTACTATTATTTGCAGCATTCGATTTTGCACTCAGCTCTCTTTCTGTCGTTTCTTGTTTATTCTTTTCATCTTCTACTTTTGCTGCAATTGATTTTTTTTGTAGTAGTTTTTCAGAAGGGGCTTTTGCTGTTGTTTCTACTTGCTCTTTTATTGCATCAGCACTAACAATAGCAGCCTTTTCTTGGTAGGTAGTATCTGAATTAATTTCGGCATTTGCATTTTCAAGCAATGGTTTTTTTAGTTCATTGTTTGTTTTATCTCCTAAAACTGTGGTAGGCTTTGTGTTACTAGGGTTATTTAGAGTAGGTACTTCGGGGGCTGTTTTAACCTCCTCTCTTAATTGAGCAATTGGGTTTTCTACAGCGGGTTGTTTTTTATTTACCCACCAAATGGTACTACCAACACCCACCATTAACAATATTGCAGCGGCTATTTTCAAACATTGCTTATTGTTGGTTTTCATAGTTATTACCCTAGTTTCTACTTTTTTTTCTCCAATTATTTCATTGGTGATATTGTTTAAAGAAGTTTTTGCAACATCCAGTTTGGCAATTGTAAAACCTTCTAGGGCATCTGCTAAAAATGCATCTTTTAGACAAGCTTTTTCAAACGTATTTCTTTGTAAGCCTGTCATGCTACCATTAATGTATGCTTCAATATTGGCTAAATTGTAAGTTGGTTGTATGGTATTGGCATTGGTTATTAATTGCCTAGTATCTTCAAGCACTTTGTTTGCGGTTTCACTATTTGCCAATTCGTAACCTTCTATGGCATCTGCCAAAAAAGGATCTATCAATGCTGCTTTTTCCAACGCATTCATCTCGGCATTCGTCATCTTGCCCTGCAAATATTTTTCAATATCGGCTTTCGAATAATTAATTTGTTGGTTATTATTAAACATTGGTATCCATGCAAATTTTAAGGTTTCTACGTCCGTTTTGAATTAGGCTGCGAACTTTACTCCACTCAATACCAGTAACTTCAGCAATTTCATTATAACATTTATCTTCTAAATAAAACAGTTTAATGCTTTGCTTTTGCTCGGTATTTAGATTTTCTATACAGTTTTCCAAACTTTGTAGGTTCTTTTCTTTTTCAAGCACATGGTCAAGATGCGAAAAATCTTCCGATTGCATAACTTGTCCATCAAATTCAACAGTAATATTTTTTTTATCTTTTCTAAGTTGCATCAAACAGTGGTTTTTAGTAACCACATACAACCAGCTCTTAAAATTGTCTACGGTATGCTTGGGCAATTTTTTTACCAATTCCTGATAAATATCCATTACAGCATCTTGGCTTAATTCTTCATTTTTAAGGTATTTCATACAGGTACCAAAAACCAAATCATTGTAACGTAAAAACAGAGTCGCTAAATGGTTTTGGTTAAGTGTTTGTTGGTAGCTAATCATTAATGCCTGATCGTCTGTTGCTTGTTCAATATGCCTAATAGGTACCATAGGGCACTAAGTTAATTGTTCTAACATATAAATAAACAATCTAAATATTTTTTTGGTACAAAATGTTTAAAAATACCCAATGGGCGGTAGTCCTGTTTTTCGTTCCAAATCCTCGTGGTGCTAGCCAGCACCACTGTGGGTTTTCCACTTCAATCAGGTGTATTCATTAAGATTACAAATTCTAATGAATTTTTTATTAAGTTAACTAATTCTTTAATACCAATCTGAGTTTTAATATACACCAAAATTTTCTGGGATAATGCCAATTGGATAGCTTTTTAGACCAATATATTTGAGCTGTTAAAGATATCACATCGTTGTACGCAACCCTAAAACGAAGTTCCCATCATTTACAGGCTACAAAACATTCAAGGCGAAAAACCTAACTGCCCACCGCACATTGCAGCACATTTACAGGGCATACCACCCACCTCATAACAGCCAACCTTACAAAAGAACTGCAATGGCCAACACACGTCAACTATCCTCTACTACGGCAATTATTTTTTGACAGCTTCTTGTTATTTCAACTCTTTATCGTAATATTGCAATATTAAACTACAATCATGGGAGCAACTAAGACAGAACATTTCACCGACAAGCAAAACGAAATTGCAACACTTGCAAAAGCGTTGGGGCATCCTGCCCGTATTGCAATAATGGAATATTTATTAAAGGTGGACACTTGTATTTGTGGCGACATCGTAAACGAATTGCCATTGGCACAGCCTACTGTTTCTCAACATCTAAAGGAATTGAAAAACGCAGGGCTTATAAAGGGAGACATTGAAGGCAATTCAATTTGTTACTGCATTGACGAAAAAGCACTTAATAAAATACAAGCCTATTTCGGAAATATCAAAACCAAATTAGAAAAGAAAAAAATTAATTGTTGTTAAGTATCTAAAATAAATCAAAATGAAATTATCAGAAATCAAAAAACATCTTGCCACAGCCCAAGCTGTAAACTTTAAACTGCCAACAGGTGCTTTTGTACCAGAAAATTTTCACGTTACCGAAGTTGGATTAGTTACAAAACACTTCATTGATTGTGGCGGTGTTGAGCGTTTAGAAAAAGTAGTAAACTTTCAATTGTGGGATGCAAACGATTTTGAACATCGTTTAAAACCACAAAAATTAGCTAACATCATTTCACTATCTGAAACCAAATTAGGCATCGGCGATTTAGAAATTGAAGTAGAATATCAATCAGATACAATCGGCAAATACGGGTTGCATTTCAACGGAAAAGATTTTGTACTTGTTCCAAAACAAACAGCTTGTTTGGCTAGCGATGCTTGCGGCATTCAACCGGCAAAACAAAAAGTACAAATGAACCAATTAGAAACAGCAACACAAAACAGTTGCACACCAGGTGGCGGTTGTTGCTAGTATTTTAAAAAAAACTTTCAATTAAAAAATCTCAAAATGAACATTGCTTTATTCAGCGACATTCATGCAAATCTTCCAGCATTACAAGCATTCTTTAAAGATGTAGACAGCCGAAACCCTGATGCTATTTATTGCTTAGGCGATTTAGTGGGTTACAACATTTGGGCAAACGAAGTAGTAAATGAAATTAGAAACCGTAAAATTCCAACCATTGCAGGAAACTATGATTTTGGCATTGGTCGTATGAGCAACGAATGTGGTTGTGCTTACAAATCAGACCATGAAAAAGATAACGGAAAAATTTCTATCGCTTTCACCAACTCAATAATGAAGGACGAAGAAAGAAAATATTTGCGTACACTTCCAGCACACATCAAAGTTGAGTTTCAATTAAATGAAGACAAACTGAATTTGCTTTTGGTGCATGGCAGCCCACGAAAAATAAACGAGTATCTTTTTGAAGACCGTGAAGAAAAAAGTATGCTTCGTATCATGGAACAGGCAGATGCAGACATTATGTGTTTTGGACACACACACAAACCGTATCATCGCATTTTAAATTCGGGCGTTGACGGACAAAATCATTTTCGCCATGCTATTAATATTGGTTCAGTTGGCAAACCAAAAGACAGCAACCCACAAGGCGGTTATGTAATGCTTACAATTAACGACAACAGTTCTATTCTTGACAAAGACAGTATTCAAGTTGAATTTATCCGCTTTAATTACGACATTGAAACAGCCGCCAAAGCAGTTGAAGAAAGTCCTTTGCCAAATGAATTTGCAGATATGTTACGAAACGGAATTTAAAATGATAACAATTGCAACAATGCTTCCCCAACATTGGGAAGCAGTAAAAACAATTTATGAAGAAGGCATTGCCACAGGCAATGCTACTTTTCAAACTGCTGCCCCAAGTTGGCAACAGTGGGACAATGCCCATGTTAAAACCTGCAGACTTATTGCAACAGCAAATAACGAAGTGTTGGGATGGGCTGCACTCACACCAGTATCAAGCAGGTGTGTGTATGCAGGTGTTGCAGAAGTAAGTGTGTATGTAGCCGCAAATGCAAGAGGCAAAAATATTGGTTCGTTGTTGCTACAAGAGTTAATAAACCAAAGCGAACAAAACGACATTTGGACATTGCAATCAGGCATTTTTCCCGAAAACAAAGCCAGCATTTCAATGCACGAAAAAAATGGTTTCAGAATTATTGGCTATCGGGAAAGAATTGGAAAAATGGGCAACATTTGGAGAGATAATATTTCCCTTGAAAGACGAAGCAGTAAAGTTGGTACTGCCTGAATCATAATTCCTATTTTAAAAAATAATTATTTTAAATCACAAAATTAACTATGACTAGTCCTAGAAAAACGATACAGGATTAATAATAAATAAAAGTACAATTTTAAACAGAAGTAAGCTCAAATTTACTTCTGTTTTTTATTTTATAAGTTCTCATTTGTATTTCATTTTGTGCATGCATTTGTTCAGG
>JANOZK010000124.1:0-43077 GCA_031429335.1 Chitinophagaceae bacterium
ACCTGAACAAATGCATGCACAAAATGAAATACAAATGAGAACTTATAAAATAAAAAACAGAAGTAAATTTGAGCTTACTTCTGTTTAAAATTGTACTTTTATTTATTATTAATCCTGTATCGTTTTTCTAGGACTAGTCAACCTTTGTTCATCAATCTACTAAATGTGCAAGCGTGTACTTCGTTACTGCTCATTATAAACTTGCAACTACTATTGCCCAAAGTATCTGTTGTTGGATACCAAAAAAATATGAATAAAAGTTTGGCCAAGGGCTTTTTTGAAACTTGGATACCCTTACCTTTGCCGCCAAATAAAAAACCTTCATTATATGGCTTCAAAAGGTAAAATTAAGCAGGTAATTGGTGCCGTTGTAGATGTGCACTTTGCAAACGATAATGTATTACCAGATATTTACAATGCTCTTGAAATTACAAGAGAAAATGGCGATAAATTAGTTTTAGAAGTTCAACAACACTTGGGTGAAGATAGTGTACGTACTATTGCAATGGATGGAACAGAAGGCTTGGTACGTGGTATGGATGTGGTTGATACTGGTATTCCAATTGCTATGCCTATTGGCGAAGGTATTAATGGTCGTTTATTTAATGTAACTGGCGATGCTATTGATGGTTTACCTCAACTAAGTAAAGTTGGTGCTCGTCCAATACACAACAAACCACCACTATTCGAAAACCTAAGTACCGCATCCGAAATTTTATTTACGGGCATTAAAGTAATCGACTTGATTGAGCCTTATGCTAAGGGTGGTAAGATTGGTTTGTTCGGTGGTGCTGGTGTGGGTAAAACAGTATTAATTCAAGAATTGATCAATAATATTGCTAAAGGTCATGGTGGTTTATCTGTTTTTGCAGGTGTAGGTGAAAGAACACGTGAAGGAAATGATTTATTACGTGAAATGATTGAAGCTGGTATTATGAAATATGGCGACAATTTTATTCATAGCATGGAAGAGGGTGGATGGGATTTGAGCAAAGTAGATATGGAAGGTTTAAAAGAATCTAAAGCTACTTTTGTATTTGGTCAAATGAACGAACCTCCAGGAGCAAGAGCTCGTGTGGCTTTATCTGGTTTAACGATTGCTGAATATTTTAGAGATGGAGATGGTACTGGAAAAGGTAGAGATATCTTGTTCTTTGTAGATAATATATTTCGTTTCACTCAAGCCGGTTCCGAGGTTTCTGCCTTGTTAGGTCGTATGCCAAGTGCGGTAGGTTATCAACCAACCCTGGCTACCGAAATGGGTTTAATGCAAGAGCGTATTACTTCTACAAAGAATGGTTCTATTACATCGGTACAAGCCGTTTATGTACCAGCTGATGATTTAACAGACCCAGCTCCTGCAACCACTTTTGCTCACTTAGATGCTACCACAGTATTGAGTCGTAAGATTGCCGATTTAGGTATTTATCCAGCCGTAGATCCTCTAGATTCAACATCAAGAATTTTAACGCCGGCTATTGTTGGTGAAGCTCATTATGAGTGTGCTAACAGAGTAAAATTAATTTTACAACGTTATAAAGAGTTACAAGATATTATTGCCATTTTGGGTATGGATGAATTGAGCGATGAAGATAAAATGACCGTACAACGTGCAAGAAAAGTACAACGTTTCTTATCGCAGCCATTCCATGTTGCTGAACAATTTACAGGTTTAAAAGGCGTATTTGTGAGCATTGAAGATACCATTAAAGGTTTCAACTCAATTATGGATGGAGATGTAGATGAATACCCAGAAGCAGCATTTAATTTAGTGGGTACTTTAGAAGAGGCCATGGAGAAGGGTAAAAAAATGATGGCTCAAGCACAAGGATAATTGGATAATTGAACAATGGGATAATGTAAATTACCATTATCAAACTTATTAATTAGTTAATTATCGAATTACCAAATTATCGAATTATCAAATTGGTTGTATGACATTAGAAATATTAACACCAGAAAAAAAATTGTACAGTGGCGATGTATTTGGTGTACAATTACCAGGTGTAGATGGTTTGTTTGAAGTATTAGACAAGCATGCTCCATTGGTTAGTGCATTGGGTAAAGGCACAGTTAAAATTTTGAAAAGCAAATCGTCTTTCGAAAGTTATACCATTGCTGGTGGTTTTGTTGAAGTAATCAATAATAGAGCCACCGTTTTAGTAGAAGGTGCTGTAGAAGCTTAGCTGGATACTGGATTTTAGATTTTGGATACTAGATATTAGATTACAAATATTCGAAATAGTTAGCCCTTGACTTTTGTTAGGGGCTTTTTTATGAAAATGATGGCTATATTTATTCTTTAATAGAAATATATGAAGCAAATTTCATTATTAGCCACACTGTTTTTCACTTTTCAAATGCATGCTCAAAAAAAATTTATAGCTGTCTACGAGCATGGCATTAAGTTAAATTGGGCAAAAACTATTCATGTGGATAGTTCAAGCGATAATCACGAACAGATAAGAGAGGCCATGAAAGATAGTGCCACATTTACCGATATGTTTAATAGTATAATTGGTGAATACATAAAATTCAATATCACTGTTACAGCAACAGATTCATATAATAATACAATAACCGCTGAAGCATCTAAAGAAAATACTGTACATCTTCATTTTGATGATTATGAAGAAAATTTTCCTTTTTTAAAAAATGGTAAATGGGTGAAAAAGAACGACTTAACAAACGAGCTAATAACCTTAGTTGGGCAACCCTATGAAATAAAGTTTACGGGCAACAAAAAACTATTTTCGGGGTATGAGTGTGAGGAAGTAAAAGCAAGCAGAGATAATTCTGTAAAAGCAATTATGTGGATTTGTACCAAATTGCCATCTAGCATAAATCCTGCTATACAAATTAAAAATGTACAAGGTGCAGTAATGGCATTTGCTTCAATAGATGAAAGAATAATCTATATGCTAATGGAATTGAAAGAAGAGTAAAAAATAGTTGATTTTCGTTAATCAGTAGTTCAAAATAGTTTAATTGATTTCGTTAAAAAAAACGCAAATTATTTTTCTTCATCTTTTTTAAAAGCAGCTTTAATGGCTTATCGTAACTGAATACAAATAAAAATTTAAAAAAACATTCGTTATGAAAAAAGTACTATTAATGGCAGTTGCAGGGTTTTTAACTTGTACAACATTTGCCCAAAGTGAAAAAACAGTTGAAGTAGGTGGTGCAGCCATGTACCCAAGTAAAAACATTATTGCTAATGCAGTAAACTCTAAAGAGCATACCACTTTAGTAGCAGCAGTTAAAGCAGCAGGTTTGGTAGAAACCTTACAAGGTTCCGGTCCTTTTACAGTGTTTGCCCCAACCAATGCAGCTTTTGATAAATTACCAAAAGGTACTGTTGAAACATTGGTAAAGCCAGAAAATAAAGGCACTCTTACTACAATTTTAACCTACCATGTAGTAGCAGGTAAATTTTCTGCTAAAGACATTGCCAAGCTTATTAAAGCAGGCAAAGGCAAAGCTGAAATTAAAACTGTACAAGGTGGTATTTTAACAGCTAGTATGGATGGTAAAAAATTAGTATTAACCGATGCAAAAGGGGGTAAAAGTTATGTAACAATTGCCGATGTAAACCAGAGCAATGGTGTAATACATGTAATTGATTCAGTTGTTATGCCATAGTTGAAATTGTAAAATAATTTTATGTAAAAAGAGCAACAAATTTGTTGCTCTTTTTTGTATAATACTTTGTGTTCTTAACATCCTTCGTTACTTTGCGTAAAAAATTGTATGGAAAACTTAGGCATAGGATCAAGGGTAGAACACCCACATTTTGGTAAAGGGGTAATCGTAGATTTGGGCAGCGAATTTTATACCATTTGGTTTAAAAGCCAAAATAATACCAAAAGCATTGGGAAAGATTTTGAGCTAAAAATTATTGAAGCACAAGCTGCAACCACCGAAAGCAATGCAATTAGCTTGGCCGATATTGAATTGGCATTAAACAATATTTTAGAACAACGGTTACATGAGTTTCAATTGGTGCCCATGGCTAACAAATGGAACGATGGAACTTTGATTTTACAGCCCAAAGACAGTAGTTTACAAGCCAAAGAAGTGCCTATTGAAACCTTCTTTCATAAAATTGTTATGCTGCGTGATAGGCTGCGTTTAATAGAGCAAAAAATTAATTCGAACAAAGTTTTAACCTATGAAGAGAAAGTTGATTTACAACAATACATAACGGCCATTTATGGTTCGTTAACTACTTTCAATGTATTGTTTAAAGAAACACATCATCAGTTTAAAGGGGCAGGAGGGAACAATAATTGATAATTGACAATTGTGAATTATCAATTGTCAATTATTTCAACATTCCCTTTATCTCATTCAACTTCATCAAAGCTTCAACTGGTGTAAGACGGTTAATATCCATACCTTCTAGTGCTTTTCTAATATCATCAAAGGTTTGAGAATGAGCATCGAAAATAGAGAGTTGTATTTTGGGTGCTGCCAAAGTTTTTATTTTAGTATTTAAATCTTCTACAGCTGGGCCTCCGTCTTTCTGTCTTTCAGACTTTCCGTCTTCTTTACTTTCCTTCTTTCCTTCTTCCAAACTTTCAGACTTTCTCTCCAACACCTTCAATATTTCGTTGGCTCTATCAATAAGTTCGGGTGGCATACCAGCCATTTTTGCAACATGAATACCAAAGCTATGTGTACTGCCACCGGCAGCCAATTTGCGTAAAAAAATAATTTTATTGCCAACCTCTTTATTGGTTACATGAAAGTTTTTTACCCTAGGTAATTTTTGTTCCAATTCATTCAACTCGTGGTAATGTGTAGCAAACAATGTTTTGGGTGCAAAAGTACTTTGGTGTAAATACTCCACTATACTCCAAGCAATACTTATACCATCGTAAGTAGAAGTTCCTCGTCCAATTTCATCTAATAAAATAAGGCTACGTGCCGACAGATTGTTAATGATAGAAGCCGTTTCATTCATTTCTACCATAAAAGTACTTTCGCCACCACTTAAATTATCGCTTGCACCAACACGTGTAAAAATTTTATCGGTTAACGGAATTTTAGCAGCGTTTGCTGGTACAAAACTGCCCATGTGAGCCATTAAAGTTATTAAAGCAGTTTGCCTTAATAGGGCACTTTTACCACTCATGTTTGGGCCAGTTAAAATAATAATTTGCTGTTGCTCATTATTCAACACAATATCGTTGGCAATATAGTTTTCGCCAACGGCCAAATTTCTTTCTATCACTGGGTGTCGGCTTTCCGTCAACTCCATTTCTAAGCCTTCATGTAGTTGAGGTTTTTTATAATTGTAATGCAGTGCATTTTCTGCAAAGCAAAGCATACAATCTAGTGTGGCTAAAATATTGCCATTTACTTGTATCGGTGCAATATAATCTTGCAAAGCCAATAATAATTTATCGTACAAATCAATTTCAATAGCCAATATTTTATCTTCGGCTCCAGTTATTTTTTCTTCATATTCTTTTAGCTCTGGCGTAATATATCTTTCGGCAGTAGTTAGGGTTTGTTTTCTTATCCAGGTTTCTGGAACTTTATTTTTATGAACATTGGTTACTTCTAAATAGTAGCCAAATACGTTGTTGAAGCTAATTTTTAACGAACTAATTCCGGTTGCTTCTGCTTCTCTTTGTTGTATATTTATTAAAAATTCTTTACCACCACTGGCAATTTTTCTTAACTCATCTAGCTCTGTATTTACGCCTTCTTTAATAACGCCACCTTTACTAGCTGCAATAGGAGGTACGTCGTTAATTTCAGTTAGTATTTTTTGTAATATAAAATGGCAGGTGTTTAAACCATCGGATAAACGTTGTAAATATTCATTTTTACTTGCAGCACATATTTCTTTTATAATAACTGCTTGTTGTAAACCTTTTGCCAATTGTGCTACCTCACGAGGATTAATTTTCTTTAACGGAATTTTACTAACCAATCTTTCTACATCTCCACTTTGCTTAATGGCATGAAGTAATTTGGCTCTATTATCTACTTCTTTTATAAAATGTTCTACAGTATCTAAGCGTTCATTTATTTTGGTTAAATCTTTCAAAGGCATTACTGTCCAGCGTTTCAGCAATCTTGCACCCATTGGACTAACAGTATTGTCTAATACTTTTAATAAGCTATTTCCATCGCTACTTGCATTACCTAATATTTCTAAATTACGAATGGTAAAACGATCCATCCATAAAAAGTCATCTTTTTCAATTCTTTGTATGGCAGTTATATGTTGTAGGTTGGGGTGTTCGGTTTCTTTTAAATAATACAAGATAGCACCAGCAGCTACAATGCCATATTGCATGTTTTCGATACCATATCCTTTTAACGAATGTGTTTGAAAATGTTTTAATAAACTTTCGGTAGAAAATGCTGTTTCAAAAATCCAGCTTTCTAAAGTGTAGGTATAAAATTTTACGCCAAATAATTCTTTAAAGTGTTTTTGGTAACTGCGTTGAAAAATTACTTCGGCTGGTTTTAAACTTTGCAATAATTTATCAATGTATTCTTCATTGCCTTCGGCTACAAAAAATTCGCCGGTGCTAATATCTAAAAAAGCAACACCTACACCATGATCGGTGAAATGAACTGCTGCTAAAAAATTATTGCTGTTGTTTTCTAATAATTTATCGTTGGTGGCAACCCCAGGGGTTACCAATTCTGTTACCCCACGTTTTACAATACCTTTTGCATCTTTAGGGTTTTCTAATTGATCGCAAATGGCTACTCTATGCCCAGCTTTTACCAATTTGTGTAAGTAAGTATCTAGGGCATGATGTGGAAAGCCAGCCAACTCCATGCTACTAACATCTCCACTATTTCTTTTGGTCAATGTAATGCCCAATACTGCCGAAGTGGTAATGGCATCTTTACCAAAAGTTTCATAAAAATCGCCAACACGAAACAATAAAATTGCATCAGGATATTTTTGTTTAATAGCCTTGTGTTGTTGCATCATCGGCGATTCTGAACCTGCTTTTACCATAGTTAACAAATATAGTGAAGGGGTGTAAGGTTTAAGATTTAAGGTGAAAGCTTGGGGAAAAATTGTTGGGTTTAAAAGTTTATTAGTTTAATAGTTTAGGGTTTATATAGTTATTTAGTTTGGAGTTTTAGAGTTTGGGGTTGTAGAGTTTAAGTTTTGTGTAAGGTTAGTAGACCCCGTCAACGACTTAAAGGCCTTAACGGGGGTTTAGGACAGATAAATTTAATGTAGAATATGAATTTTACAAAAATCTTCAATTTTACTCTACAGCTTAATGGCTGCGGGATAGAGTGGAAATCTTTTTATGGCTTTACCTAATACAATTTTAAAGTTTAAACCATTAAGCCATAAAAAATTGCAACGAAAGCCCGAACTAAAGTTTGGTATTGTACTACTGTTAATAGCCCCAAAATTTTTTACCTATTACTCCTTCAAAATATCTCTTATAAAATTATGATATTCGTCAAAGGTGGGTAAGTTATTATGCCCACCACCATGTATACGAATTAAGGTAATTTTTCCTGGGCTTAGTTGTTGCAATTTTTCACTTTGCGATATGGGAATTAGCCTATCGCTGGTTCCATGTATAATATATGTATGGCAATTTACTTTGCGTATCCATTTATCGGTACGCAAATGAAAACGTAAAATATATTTTACAGGTAATATAGGTAAAAAACGTTCTACCACTTTTTTAAAGCTATAGTATGGGGCATCTAAAATTAAATACCTAGGCTTGTTATCGCAAGCAATTTTTGTGGCAAATCCACTACCCATGCTTCTTCCATACACCAATAAATGCTGTTCGGGATATTTTTGTTTTAGGGTGTCATACACAAACTGCATATCATTCAGCATTTCTTTTTCGCTGCGTTTACCTGTGCTTTTACCAAAACCTCGATAATCTACCAAAATAACATCGTAATTAAAACGATAAAAATCTTTGGCATATTTTGCCCAACCCTTTATGCTACGTGAGTTTCCATGAAAGTAAAGAATTAATCCTGCAGGTTGTTCTCTATAAAAATGTAATCCATTAATTCGAACACCGGGTTCTATATCAAAAAATAATTCAGTAAAAGGCACATCATAGCTAAACTTAAAGTCTTGATGTAGCTTTTCTGGTTTAAAAATAAATTTTTCTTGAAAAAAGTAAGCAATTGCAGAAATCACCAATAGGCCAAGGATAATATAAAGTATTAGGGAGTTGATGGGTTAGGGGTTAATAAATTTTATTAATCATGTAAGATAAAGGTTTCGTAGGATGTAGGTAAATTTTTATATTACGGTTGAATGTAAAAAACCGATTAACTAAATAACTGTTAACTCAAAAACTACATAACTAACCTATTCCAAGCCTCTATTCCTCCGTCTAAATTAACGAGATTGGTAAATCCAAATTTGCTTTCTAAGCGTTGTATAGCTATTTGGCTTCTAACACCTTTTTTGCAATATACAATTACAGGTACGTTAGTGGGTATTGAATTTGCATGATTTACTACTTCTCCCAAAGGAAATAAAGAGCCACCAATGTTTTGGTATTCGTGTTCAAAATCTTCTCTAACATCTACTAAAAAAATTGCTACTTTTTTGTGTATTAGTTCTTGTAATTCGGTTGCGGTAATATGTTGCATAATTAAAAAAGCGTTCAATAAGAACGCTCAAATATATTAATATCCATCGTTGTCGTCTTTTGGATAATCAAAGTAAGTTCTTTTTAAATTTAAAGCGGTTATTGGGGCAACAATTAGTGGAAACTTTTCTACCGTTACAAAACTCGGATCTAGCCCAAAGCCTCGTTCTTCGCTTAAAGAGGCTTCTTTTAACCAGAAATATAATTTCATGATTAACCTTTCAAAAAATGGCAATTCATTGTCTTGGCTCAAGTATTTTTCTAAAACAATAAACTGAAAATCGCCTACCACATTGTTTTTACCCAAGCTTTCGTAACGGCTAGTAATATTTACTTCTTTATTGGCAACAAGGTCTAACACTACCTTTTTAAACATTAGATTTAAACGTTGTTCTACCCTAAATCCTAATCTAAACTCAACTCTAATAATATCATTAGGAATAATATGTTCAACAGTATATTCACTTGTATATGGATCATCTAAAACATCCACATGCACAAACCAATAAATATCGGCACGTTTTGGTTTACGGTTTAAGATAGAGTAAATAATTTTATGCTCAATTTCCTTATGGTTATTAGCACTAGTCATGTACACCATATGTGTTGCAAACTTGGGTACTGTTTTATCGTTACTTAATTCTTGTATTTGTGGTATATAATCTTCTAGCCTTACAAACTCAACATACCTATTTTTAATTTTTCTACTTCTATACCACACATACATTACAATAAAAAGGGCTCCTCCAACTATCAAAGTAACATAACCACCATGAGGAAATTTTTCTAAATTGGCAATTAAGAAAGAAATTTCTATTGCAAAATACACACCTAAGTATAAATATATCCAAAGTGGTATAACCCTATGGCTTACCAAATAATTGGCAAACAAAATACTGGTACTTATCATACACATAGTTATAGCTAAACCATAGGCTGCTTCCATTTTTGATGATTCTCTAAAATATAAAGTAATGCCCAAGCAACCCACCCATAATAGAGCAGATATACCAGGAATATACGATTGGCCTTTTTCTTCTGTTGGATAGTTTATTTTCATTTTTGGCCAAAGATTTAATCGCATTGCCTCAGATATCAATGTAAACGAACCACTTATCAAAGCTTGGCTGGCAATAATAGCAGCAACAGTTGCTATTATAATGCCTATTAATTTAAACCATTGAGGCATAATATTGAAAAAAGGATTAAATACCAGATCGGTAGTGGTATCAAATACTTTGCCTTTTACATTTGCCAATAACCAAGCTCCTTGGCCTAAATAATTTAAGATTAAGCTTATTTTTACAAATATCCAAGATACTCTAATATTGCCTTTACCACAATGCCCTAAATCGCTATATAAAGCTTCGGCACCCGTGGTACATAAAAAAACCGCCCCTAAAATCCAAAATCCTTTTGGGTATTGTACCAATAATTTAATAGCGTAATGCGGACTTAATGATTTAAAAATATTGAGCTCGTCTGTAATATGAGCCAAACCCAAAATTGCCAACATTAAAAACCAAATGGCCATTATTGGCCCAAATAATTTACCAATTGCAGTTGTGCCAAACTGCTGCATAAAAAACAATAAAGAAATAATAAGAATAACAATAAGTACAACACTATCTTGAGTAATCGTTCTCAATGCAGGTAACTGTCGTAAGCCTTCAATTGCAGATGATACAGAAATCGGAGGTGTAATAATACCATCTGCTAATAATGCAGCACCACCAATCATTGCTGGTATTACCAACCATTTTTTTCTTCGTCTTACAAGGGCATATAAACTAAAAATACCACCTTCTCCTCTGTTGTCGGCTTTTAAGGTAAGTATTACGTATTTTATGGTTGTTTGGAGGGTTAAAGTCCAGATAATGCAAGACAAACTTCCTAAAATCAACAAATCAGTTATGGGTTTATCATCTACAACTGCTTTTAAAACGTACAAGGGCGAAGTGCCAATGTCTCCATAAATTATTCCTAACGCAATTAATAAACCTGCAGCAGTTGCTTTGTTTAAATTCTTATTCACAAAAAAATATTAGTATAAATAACAAATGTAGAGTTAATTATTATGCTTAATTAAAAATTTTTATGAAAATAAATTTAGCAATAATAGCTAATGAACGATAGTTATTTTATTATTTTGGTAAAATTTTGGTGCAGTTATTGTACTTCTAAAATATTGCTTAGATCTTTTCACAAAATTGTAATTCGTACATTTGTTAATTGGTACAAAGATGACATAAATTATAAGCCATTCAATTTTTGTAATCGTACTTTTAAATATTATTCTAATAAAAAATAAACTCTACAAATGAAACAGAAATTGATTTGCTTTTTTATTTTCAATATAATACTATCCATATGTTTTAATGGATCTGCTCAAAAAGTAATTTATTCTGAGCCCGATAGAGATGACAGTAAAGGAACAACTTTTGAAGTAATTGGAAAATATGCAGGCAACTTTTTAGTTTTTAAAAACAATAGAGATAATTATTCTGTTGCAGTTTATGATGCCAGCATGAAAATGATAGAAAAAAACAAATTGGATTTTTTGCCAGACAAGATTTTAAATACCGAATTTTTGGCTTATAGCGACTTCTCGTACTTATTTTATCAGTACCAAAAAAGAAGTATTTTATACAATATGGCAGTTAAGTTAGATGCCAGAGGAAAAAAAATTGGTGAGCCGATTCAACTAGATACCACCGATATTAATTTTTTGGCTAGTAACAGAATTTATGCACTAATTAACAGCGACGATAAACAAAAAATATTGGTGTATAAAGTAAACAACAAAAGCGATAGAGCCCACATTGTAACCTCTTTGTTGTTTGATAAAAGTTTAACACTCATTAAAAAATCAACAGTTCAAATTGCCATGCCAGAACGAAATGGGGTTTTAAGCAATTTTGAAATAGACAATGATGGTGATTTATTTTTTTTGAGGGGTTCGGGAACTAACCAAAACGATAATATAAATAAGTTAACCATGTTTTATAAATCGGCCATTAGCGAAAACTTGGTATTTAACGAAATAAAACTAACTAGTACTTACTTAGACGATGTTTCCGTTAAAGTAGATAATTACAACAAGCGTTTTTTGGTTACCTCTTTTTTTAGCAAACAAAGACGAGGCAATGTAGATGGCCTATTTTGTTATGTTTGGGATAAAAAAAGAAATGCCGAAGTAATGGCTACTAATGCCACTTTTTCGAACGAATTAAGAGATGAGGCAAGAGGAGAAAACAATACTAAAATGGCCTTTAACGATTATTTTTTAAAGAATATTATTTATAAAAAAGATGGTGGTTTTATTGTAGTAGCAGAAGCTGCATATACTTCTTCTAGAGGGGGTAATAATCTTAATCGATGGGATTATATGGGTGGTTCATCATTTTATGGAGGAGGTAATGGATTTTATTCTTATGGAAATGGTTGGGGTAATAGTTGGAACAATCCTTGGAACAGATGGGGCGGTACAGGGTTTAATAATGTTACAAGATATTATGCTGACAATATTGCCATTATTAGTTTTGATTCAACTGCAAAAGCCGATTGGACCAACATTATTGCAAAATCTCAATTCGATGATAACTCAGACGATTTGCTAGGTTTTGGAATGGCAAATACTGGTGAAAATATTCACTTTTTATTCAATGTTCAAGAAAAAAGAAATCAAATTATTACCGATCATGCTGTATCAGCCGATGGTCAAGTTACAAGAAACCCAACGTTAAAAAATTTAGATAAAGGTTACGACTTTATGCCCAAATATGCCAAACAAGTATCGGCCCGACAAATAATTGTGCCTTGTATGTATAGAAACTACATTTGCTTTGCTAAAGTTGAATTCAATTAAAACTTATTTGTGGTATTTTTATTTAGAGACAAAGCAATTACAAGTATTATTTACCTGCTATTATTGGCTTTAGCTACACATGTACATTTTTTTTTAACACCAGCTTTGGTAGTTGCACAACCAAATGAAGGTTTAATTGGCTTGTTTTTAACAAAGTTTATTCAGCCTCTTCCTGCATCTATAATATTTGTAATTTATTTAGTACTTATTTTGGTACAAGCTATACGTTTAAATGTTGCCCTAAACAACTATAAAATGTTTCAGCAGCAACATTATACAGTTGCTATGTGTTATATTCTTTTTTCTGGCTTTTTTACTCAATGGAGTTCAATTACACCTGCATTAATAGCCAATTCATTAATTATTTGGATCTTTATTAAACTAGCCAACTTAAATAACAATGCCAATCCAAAAACATTGTTATTTAATATTGGGTTAATAGCTGGTATTACCATTTTGTGTTATCACCCTACGATTAGCTTGGTTGGTATTACTTTTTTTGCTCTTGCCATTGTAAGGCCATTTAGAATTGCAGAATGGATTGTTTTGTTAATGGGTTTAGTTATACCGTTTTATTTTTTAGGATCCTACCTTTATTTAACCAATAATATTCAATTTTTAAAAACTTATTTACCCAACTTGCAACTTCACTTGCCATTGCAAAATGCAAATTTTGTTTTGTGGATTGGAGTTTTGGTACTAATTATTTCGGTAGTTATTGGTGTGTATTATAACCAGGTAAATAGCAACCGAATGGTTATACAAATTAGAAAAAGTTGGGCGGTTATGTTTGTATTGTTACTATTAATGCTGCCTCTACCCTTTATTTTTAAAAATGCTACTTTAGATTCTGCAGCCTTAAGTTTAATTCCATTATCGGCATTTGCTGCTAATATGTATAGTTATCCTAAAAAATTAGCATTGCCTAATATTTTGTTTTGGTTAAGTGCAACTTTTATTGCGTATAATAATTGGTTGTTGGTAAAAAAATAACTAATTCCTGCACCTATAAAGCTAAATTTGTGGTTTAGATTTACCTATACTTACATTGTTAAAACGTTAAAAAATTATCCATGAAATTTGGTGTTGTTGTTTTTCCAGGTTCAAATTGCGATAGAGATATGCAAGATGCATTACAAAATGATTTAGGAAAAGAAGTACAAATGTTGTGGCACAAAGACCAAGATTTAAGCCATTTTACCACCGATGATTGTATTGTTTTGCCTGGTGGGTTTTCTTATGGCGATTATTTACGTTGTGGAGCAATTGCTCGTTTTAGCCCAATGATGAAGAGTGTAATCGACTTTGCAAATAAAGGAGGAAAGGTTTTAGGCGTTTGTAATGGATTTCAAATTTTATGTGAAAGCGGTTTATTACCCGGTGTTTTATTACAAAATGCAAACCAACAATTTATTTGTAAAAATGTATTTATTAAGCATAATAATGGTGCAGCTTTACAAATTCCTATTGCTCATGGAGAAGGAAGATTTTATGCCAATGAAGCAACTTTAGATGATTTAGAAAGTAACAATCAAGTAATTTTTCGCTATTGCGATGTAAATGGAAATATTAGCGATAGTGCTAACCCAAATGGAGCAGTAAGGAATATTGCTGGCATACGTAATAAGTTTGGCAACGTTTTTGGAATGATGCCTCATCCAGAAAGGGCAACATCTGCTGCACTTTCGAATATTGATGGTAAAACAGTTTTTCAAATATTAGCACTTAATTAATGTAAGCATGAAAAAATTATTGTTAGCACTAGCTCTTTTTGTATCGCAGGTTTCATTTGCTCAACCCAAAAATCCTGTTACTTTTAAGTTCGAAGCAGTTAAAAAAACAGCCGACACCTATGAGGTAAAAATTAAAGCCACCATAGAAAAATCATGGCATATCTATTCTCAAAACACCCCAAAAGGTGGCCCAGTACCTACTAAAATTACTTTTAAGGCCAATCCATTAGCTAAATTATCGGGTACAGTGATCGAAAAAGGAAAGCAGGAAAAAGTGATGGACAAAACCTTTGGTGTTAATGTTTTATTTTATAGTAATGAAGTAACTTTTATTCAGTCTTATAAAGTAAAAGCTGGGGTAAAAACCACCATCAGTGGTACTATAGATTATATGGTTTGTGATGATGAAATGTGTTTACCACCCAAAAAAATTCCTTTTACAGTTCAATTGAACTAATCAGTTAAAATAGTGTTCACTTTATTATAAGTATTTGTTGTAATACTTGGTATACGCTACTTTTTGCCTAAACTGGTATTAATAAAATTATTCCAATGAAGAAATTTATTCTCTTTTTTTCTTGTATTTTTTTTGCTATAGCATCATTTAGCCAAAACGAAAGTTTATTAAAATGGAATATTACATACAAAAAAAATGGTGATAAAACTTATACCATTACTGCTGCAACAAACGTTCCAACTGGTTGGCAATTGTATGGTAATAATTCAAATATCGAAGGTTTGGCAACCATTCAATTTGTAACCAACGATTTTGAAAACGATAGTGTAATTGGTATGCCATCATTTAACAAACCAGCAACTATTGTTAAAGATGCTTTGTTTAATAACCAAGAAGTAAATGTATTTACTGGGGCAGTAACTGTAACACAAAATGTAATGATTAATGGCACTATTCCAGCCACATTAAAAGGAAATATTGAATCATTTATTGCCAAAGGAAATGAATTTGTTCCACAAGTATTTGCTTTTGAGGTAAGTTTAGAAGGTGGCATTAATACAACAGAAAATGCACAAAAAATACTTTTAGATAAGGTTGATTTAAAAAATCCCCTAGCAAAATGTGGCGATGCTACTAATGTAAAAGATACTGGCTATTTAAAGGTATTTTTATTAGGCTTTTTAGGAGGATTAATTGCTTTGCTAACACCTTGTGTTTTTCCAATGATACCAGTAACAGTTTCTTTTTTCACCAAACGATCTAACAACAGTAAGGCTGCAATAAAAAACGGATTAATTTATGGCTTATTTATTTTTGCAATTTACATGGCGGTAAGTATTCCTTTTCATTTGTTAGACAATGTGCAACCCGAAATCTTAAATAATATTGCTACCAATGCTTGGCTAAATGTTTTATTTTTTGTTGTATTTGTAATTTTTGCAATTTCATTTTTTGGTTATTTCGAAATAACACTTCCGTCGGGCATAGCCAACAAGGCCGATAGCAAAGGAAGCTTAGGAAGTTTGGGCGGTATATTTTTTATGGCTCTTACATTAACCATCGTTTCATTTTCTTGTACCGGGCCCATTTTAGGCTCTTTATTAGTAGGTACTGCTGGCGGTGGTGCATGGCAATTAACCAGTGGCTTAGCTGGTTTTGGCTTAGCTTTAGCATTGCCATTTGCACTGTTTGCTATGTTTCCTAATTGGTTACAAAGCTTACCCAAAAGTGGTGGTTGGTTAGATACAGTTAAAAAAGTATTGGCTTTTGCAGAAATTGCATTTGCAATAAAGTTTTTCTCCAATGCCGATTTAGTAATGCACTGGGGTATTTTAAAACGGGAGGTATTTATTGGTTTATGGATTATTGTAAGTGCAGCATTAACACTTTATGCTTTCGGAATTATACGATTGCCCCACGATTATAAAGGGATGAAAATTACTATTGGCCGAAAAATATTGGGTGTGTTTGCATTGGTATTAACTATTTACTTATTACCAGGCATTACCAATACAACCTATGCCAATTTAAAGTTGTTAAGTGGCTTTCCGCCTCCATTTAGTTATAGTGTTTATGGCAAAGAAAATGTAAACCTACATGTTATAGAAGCCAATGCTGTAAACGATTACAATAAAGCTTTAGCCCTGGCAAAACAACAAAATAAACCTTTGTTAATTGACTTTACAGGTTGGGCATGTGTTAACTGTAGAAAAATGGAAGAAAATGTTTGGACATTACCAGAAGTAAGCAATTACATTAAAGAAAATTTCATTTTACTTTCTTTATATGTAGATGATAAAGAGAAGCTACCCGTTGAAAAAAGATTTATTTATACAGCAAAAGACGGTTCTAAAAAAGATATTAATACTGCCGGGGACTTATGGTCAACTTTTCAAACAGAAAATTTTGATAAAAGCTCTCAGCCATTGTATGTAATAATTAATAACCAAGAGCAATTGGTAAACTACCCAATTCCATATACGCCAAATTATATAACCTATTTAAATTGGTTAAAATGTGGTAAACAACAGTTCAACAAACTTTAGGTACTAGTATTTAACAGTTAAATTTGCAGTATGAAACTTAAAAATACTGGTGTTGGTACAAGGGTTTTAAATTGCATAATCGATACTTTTTTTGTTTTTATATTGGCATATGCCGCCTCTAGAACTTATAATTGGTATGTTTTTTATTATGGCATTATGTACCTAAACTTTGGATGGTTTTTTGCAGCTTCTATTTTTGTTTTTTATACTATTTGTGAAGCTTTTTTTTCTAAAACACCAGGTAAATGGGTTTCTCAAACTAGAGTGGTTAATTTAAAGGGTTTTAAACCCAGTTTTACTCAAATATTAATAAGAAGTTTGGTACGTTTAACAATTATAGATTGTTTTTTCATTGCTTTTTTAGAAAAACCATTACACGATTATTTAAGTAAAACTGAAGTGGTACAAGAGTAGGTGAACGATTTATTTTAACCCAACATTCTAGATTTTATCACATCATTTCCTTTAATCGCAACGCTTACACTAGTTCCTTTCTATACATTTGCAACCATTTAGTATTCACCCTTATCCATTTTAGTTTTACTTATGGCAAAAATTGCAATTAATATAGCAACAGGCAGTTTACAACAAGCCGAAATGATTGTTGGTATTGATTTAGGTACAACCAATAGTTTGGTAGCTATTATTCATCCAGATAGTAAATTACCTACTGCTTTAAAAGAACACAATACCAGCAGTCTTGTACCAAGTATTGTTCATTTCGATGATTTAGGCAACATAACTGTTGGTGAAGCTGCTAAAGAATTTTTAGAAACCCAGCCTCAAAATACCATTTTTTCTGCAAAAAGATTAATGGGAAAAAGTTACAATGATATTAAACAAAATGCTGGTTTTTTTTCGTATAAAGTAATTGATGATTCCACCGAAAGTTTGGTTAAAGTACAGGTTGGAAATGCCTTTTATTCACCCATCGATTTATCTAGCTATATTTTAAAAGAATTAAAAGATAGAGCAGAACATATTTTAAAAACACCCGTTACAAAAGCGGTAATTACTGTACCAGCCTATTTTAACGATGCTCAAAGACAAGCCACTAGAGATGCAGGAAAATTGGCTGGATTAGATGTATTACGAATTATTAACGAACCAACTGCAGCAAGTTTAGCGTATGGTTTTGGTGCCAATATTACCGATGAAAAAATAATTGCAGTATACGATTTGGGTGGCGGCACTTTTGATGTTTCGATTCTTAAAATTAACCATGGAATTTTTGAAGTAATAAGTACCAATGGCAATACTTATTTAGGTGGAGATGATTTTGATAAAGTAATTGTGGATAGTTGGATACAACAATTCAATATTTCAAGCGAGGTTCTAGCTACCAATAAATCCTTGGCTCAAGGCTTACGTTTAAGAGCAGAAGAAGCCAAAAAACATTTGAGCAACAACGAAGAATATTCAACTAATTTTAATGGTTATGTATTAACAATTAGCAAACTAAATTTTGAAACACTTATTCAGCCTTTCATAAAAAGTACGATACAAAGTTGCATTGATGCTTTAAAAGATGCAGCATTAACAACTAGCAATATCGATGAAATTGTTATGGTTGGTGGAAGCACAAGAATTCCTGCTGTAAAAAATGCAGTCAGTTCATTTTTTAATAAACCTGTAAACGACCAAGTAAATCCCGATGAAGTGGTTGCATTAGGTGCTGCCATACAAGCAGATATTTTAGCAGGTAATAACAAAGATTTTTTGTTGTTGGATATAACGCCTTTAAGCTTGGGTATTGAAACAATGGGTGGGTTGATGGATGTATTAATTCCTCGTAATTCTAAAATTCCGTCTAAAGCTGGCAGGCAATATACTACCTCCAAAGATGGACAAGGAAGTATGCGTATTTCAGTTTTTCAGGGCGAAAGAGATTTAGTAAAAGACAATCGTAAGTTAGCTGAATTTAATTTAACCAATATTCCTGGTATGCCTGCTGGTATGCCAAAAGTTGATATTAATTTTTTAATTAATGCCGATGGAATATTAGTGGTTACTGCTAAAGAATTAAGAAGTGGCGTTGAACAAACCATCGAAGTAAAACCACAATATGGTTTAACTGATGATGCAGTCGAAAAAATGCTACTAGAAAGCATTACACATGCTAAAGATGATATTGCAACCAGGGCGTTGGTTGAAGCCAAAACAGAAGGAGAACAAATACTAGAAATAACCGAAAAATTTATTGGCAAAAATTCATTGGTGCTAACCAAAGACGAGTTACTTACAACTGCACTAGCCTTGCAAAACTTGCAATTGGCATTAACTATGGGGGATAAAAATTTAATCCAAACTAAAATTGAAGAACTAAACGAAATTAGCCGACCTTATGCCGAACGTGTTATGGATGAAGCCGTAAGTGGTGCTATGAAAGGGAAGATGATTTAAAAATTGTATCTTCCCCTCCTCGGAGGGGCGAATACAAACTTGAATTGAAGACTACATTTGAAAGGGGTGGGTTTAATTTTCAACCCCATTCAATTAACTTTATTTTTCATGTTCAAATAATGTATATATACCCTAAAAAATATTGGTACATATCACTTGCATTTGCTGCAATGGCAACAGTATACCTCTACAATCCATTCCAATTGTTTTTCTTGGCCGATGATTTTCTCCATATTCCTCAAAGTGCAAATTCACTTTGGGTACAACAAAATTCTTTAAGGCCAATTGGCAATATTAGCCTCCACCTAGATTATCTTTTTTCTGAGAAAAATCCGCTGGGCTACCATATTACCAATTTAATCCTACATCTAGTAAACACATTATTGGTATGGATTGTAGCAAAAATAATTATTAAAAATTATGTAAAAAATTCATCTGTTTTTTCCCCAATTGCAGTTGCTTTTTTCTTTTTTACCTATCCATTTCATAGCGAAGCTGTTTATTGGATTATTGGTCGATCAGGTAGTTTAGGCAGCCTATTTTTTTTGGCAGCATTAATTTGTTTTTTCAAAAAAAGTCAATCGGTTTTGTTTACTATTTTCTCCTTAATTTTTTTTCAATTGGCATTATTTAGCTACGAATCCTCTTGGATTTTTCCACTTATAATTTCATTAATACTATTTGCAGATAGTAGAAAAAAAAACAATACATTTATAAAACATTGGGGTTATTTATTGTTAATTATTGTTCAATTTATTATTCATTTAATAGTAAGGTGGTCGGCAACTGGCGAATTAATGAACCATTACGATGCTGCAAGTTTTACCAACTTTAATATACCACTTTTAGGTACAAATTTTATTCGTTTGCTTGCCCGAACATTTGTACCTCCATTTTATAGCAATCAATATTTCATTTACTCATTTGTTGCCATATTTCTAATAATAGGTAGTTTTGTTTTTGTGTTATTTAAACAAAAAAAATTAAACCCATTCTTTATTTATTTAACCGCAATATGGTTAATTAGTTATTTGCCTTACTTGTCAATTGGTATAGATACACATGGGGTAGAAGGGGAGCGTTATTTGTATTTACCATCGGTTGTATTTAGTATTTGGTTATTGTATTTATTAGCTCAAATATTCAATCAAAAACAATTCGTATTCTTGGTGTCAATGTTACTAGTTGTAAATCTTTACTTTTTAAACCAATCTAGAACCTACTATTCAAAAGCTGGAAAAATAACTTCAACAACTATTCATCAAATAAATAAATTGAGCAGTAAAAAAGTTATTTTTTTTAAAAATTTACCACAGTATAATAAAGGGGCGGTATTATTTAGAACAGGATTAGAAAATGCCATTCATTGGTTGGGCAATAATAAAGAACAAACTATTATCATCCTTTCCAAAGACAATAGCGATGAAGTACCAATACAACAACATGATGAAAGTTTTGCAGTGAATTATTCAAGAGATACTACCGTTGTACCAATCAATAAAATATTGATTTTAGATAAAAGCTATAAAAAAAATTTTATTCCTAAAGATACTTTTGGGCTTCTCTTTAACCCACAATATCATGCCATGTTTACTTACAGCAATTCAGGGCTTACTATAAGCCACTAGTTTTTTGCATTAATTCGTAAAACCGATTCATGTATTTACCAAATACATCAAACTCAATGTTTACCGTACTTACAACTTCTACAAACTGTAAATTAGTATTGTCATAGGTGTATGGTATTATAGCCACATTAAAACTGTTTTTGGTTACATTAAAGCAAGTTAGGCTAATGCCATTTATACAAACCGATCCCTTTTCAATTATTAATGAAGCAAATTTTTCTTGAAACTCAAACTTAAATAGCCAACTACCACCTTCATCTTTCTTACCAACGCAAACTGCTTTTGCATCTACATGGCCTTGTACAAAATGTCCATCAATTCTGCTATTGGCTAACAGGCATCTTTCAATATTTAAAACATCATTTATTTTCCATTTATTAGCCGTTGTTTTTTCTAAAGTTTCATGTATGGCAGTAATAGTATGTGTGTTGTTTTGCATGCTTTCAACTGTTAAGCAAACGCCATTGTGGGCAACACTTTGATCTACTTTTAGTTCATGGCTCAAATTACTATTTACAGTAAAAGTAACATTGGTTCCTCTTGTTTCAATATTTGTTATTATACCTGTAGATTCTATAATTCCGGTGAACATAATTTATTGTTGAATGATGTAAAAAATATTGTAATCTTGTTTAAAATATATTGGTTGAATAAATATAAATTGATACTACTCATTTTGTTTTTAGCAGTAGCAAATTTACTGCTATACTGGCCTGCAAGTTTATATTTTTTAAACGACGATTTTGTCCACATTCCACTAACCGATTACGGTGTACTGTTTCAACAAAGATCTATACGCCCAATACATGAATTGTTGGTTAAATTCGATCTTTTGTTGTGGCAAAAAAATGCTACAGGTTATCATGTTACTGCTTTAATATTACACTTTGTAGTGGCTTTACAATTGTATTTTTTAACTAAAACTATTCAAACTAACTATTTTAGGGTACAAGCCAGTTCAGCCAAAAAAACGGCCTTATTAGCTGTAGTTCTTTTTTTATTATATCCACAACATGCCGAGTCTTTAGCTTGGGTTTTGGGTCGTACACCAACACTTTCTGCAATATTTTTATTAGCCCTTATACAGTTATTTATACAAGTAAATTATAAACCCAGTAACTACATACTTGCTTTTCTTTTATTTACGTTAACCTTACTTACCTACGAGCAAAGTATATTATTCCCAATCATATTTTTATTGATAGCCAATTATCAAAAAATAAAAAAAATACAATTACATCAATACTATTTTTCTGCGGTAACTATGGTTGTTGCTTTGTTGTATATTATTGCCAGAAAATTAGTTACCACCGAAATAGTTGGTGTTTACGAAGGGGCAAATTTTAATGTAGTACATGTGCTAAAATTGTTTGCTAATGCAACTCGTTTATTCTACAGATTATTTTTAAACCCAATATCAACCACGCAAACCTTTTTAATGGTGGCAGGGCTATTTACTCTACTCCTAATTCCAATAGTATGGTACCATAAGAATAAACTGCTACAAAAGCCGTTTTTACTTTTTATACTAGTAACTGGCACTTTATTGGTGCCTATTGTTTCGTTGGGCATCACAATTCGTTCGTTCGAATCTGGCAGATATTTGTATTTGCCCTCTATTTTTTTGGCAATGGCATTGGCAATTTATATACAGCAAAAGCACATTACCCCAATAAAAATTGGTGCTTTTTTATTCGTAATTACCATTTATTGGGGCTTTGGAAAGGTTCAATCCTCACGTCATTTTTTTGAAGCCTCTAATTATGCTAAAAATGTTCAAGAAAAAGTAAGTCTTCACTTTTCCCAATCTATAACCGATACACTCTACATAGATACATTGCGTTTAACCCTTAATAGGCTACCAGTGTATAGAATGGGCTTTAAAACGGGTATTTATTGGCTAAATCCTTTAATAGATACCAATAAAATAAAAGTGGTCTATTATTATGATGAATTTTTAGAGCAACCCTAATTTTTTCTTCATTCAAAGCTCACATTTAATTAAGTGAAAGTTTTTATAAAAACAATTCATATTTGGATTATTCAATTCTATTCCTATCTTCGCCGCCCATTTAATCACTTTAAAGGAGGTATATCAAATGCTTATTATCGATTCAAAAGATTGCGAAAACATAGACAAGGCCCTAAAAAAGTACAAAAAAAAGTTTGAAAAAAGTAAAACTTTATTGCAGTTACGTGAACGTCAAACGTTTACTAAACCTAGCGTTGTACGTCGTGGACAAGTTTTAAAAGCAATCTACAAGCAACAATTAGCTAGTGGAAAACTAGAAGGATAAACATCCTTTTATTCCCAAATATATTTAAGTAGCCTTTGTATTGTAACTTGGGCTACTTTTTTATGTCTATTCATCAAACATACCCACAAATACCAATTTTTTTAGATTATCTTAAATTTCAAAAAAGATACTCTCAACATACCATTATTGCCTACCAAAACGATTTAGAGCAGTTTTTTGCTTTTTTAATGGGTAATTACGACGCACCCCAATTATCTAAAATAGTTGCCTCATTTATAAGAACTTGGTTGGCAGATTTAAAAGGCAAAGAAAATATTTCGGCAAAAAGTTTAAATCGAAAAATATCAACTTTAAAATCATTTTTTAAATATCAACTTAAAACTGGTGTAATTACTCAAACACCAATGACAACAGTTGTATCGCCAAAAATTAGTAAACGCTTACCAGTGTATGTAGAAGAAAAAAACATGCAAACCTTACTGCAACATGTATCTTTTAGCAACGATTGGAATGGTAAAACCGAAAAATTAGTAATAGAACTATTTTATGCAACTGGTATGCGTTTAAGCGAATTAATTAATTTAAAGGAAACCCAAATAGATGTGTCTTACCAGCAAATTAAAGTATTAGGCAAAGGCAATAAAGAACGTATCATCCCTATCTCAAGCCAGTTATTACAAGCAATAAACCAGTATATAAGCACAAAGCCTAAAACCGAAAATATACAGCCACAATTGTTTATCAATGCCAAAGGCAAACCGCTACAATCAAGGGCAGTGTATGGTTTTGTAAAACAATATTTAGGTTTGGTAACAACGGTACAAAAGAAAAGCCCACATATTTTACGCCACAGTTTTGCCACACATTTAATGAACAATGGAGCCGATTTAAACGCTGTCAAAGAACTCCTTGGTCATAGCAGTTTAGCTGCCACACAGGTATATACCCACAATACCATAGAGCAATTAAAGGAAGTATATAAAAAAGCACATCCTAAAGCTTAAAATTTGGGCGTTACCCGTTGGTAAACGGGTCGGGCTTTTCATTACAAGTCCTGCTGTACAGCAGGGGCTTTCCATTTCAATCCCTAACGCAGGTTTCGTTACCTATCGGTTGATGTTCACACTAACCGAAATAATGTGCTTTAAAACATGGTTGGTGAGGACACCAACCATTAGAAAAACTTAAAAACAACAGCTTTAACCATTTCGTATTTCATTTCAACCTAAAATTTACTTTCTAAAATTATTTATCCTTCAGTTATACATTTTTATCACTTTTTTACGTTGTTAAAAATAATTGGGTTAAGCAATTTTTTGTAATAAAATTCTTTTTTATTTCTAATTTTTACTTACCTTGAACCTCCCAAATAAAAATTAAATAAGCCTATGTTTTAAAATTACTTAGTTCTTTTAAATTTTATTTTTTCACCCGTTTTAAACATATCGTGTTATGAACGTTAACATCCAAACAGTGCACTTCGATGCAGATCAGAAATTAGTAGAGTATGTAACTAAAAAAGTAGAAAAACTAAAAACCTATCACGACAGAATTGTAAAAGTTGATGTGTTTTTAAAATTAGACAATGTGGTACACAATATTAAAGACAAGGTAGCCGAAATTAAAGTGCACATTCCTAAACATGAGTTTTTTGTAAAAGCCTCCTCTAAATCATTTGAAGAAAGTTTTGATAATGCTTTAGATTCTATTTCTAATCAAATAAAAAGGAAAAAAGAAAAGCTTGCCGCTTAAAAGTTTAAAGCCCATCTCTAAAAAGATGGGCTTTTTTTTGCCTATAACTTTCCTAGGGTTGGCTAAATATTGTTTTTAATAATATTAGGTTGCATTGTTGCCCATAAAGTATTTTTAATAATTATATATACAAAAGCTAGGCTTTTTTGATCTGCTTACAGCCCCAAATATTAAAAAAGTGTTTTAAAGCAAAAATTCTAAGCTCTTAAGCTCTTCGAGGCTACAAGCCTCGAAGAGCTATTCTATTGCCTTTGGCATTTATTCAATGTTCATTCCTATTCTACAGATTAAAGGCTGCCCGATTGTAGCAAAGTAGCTGACCTACAAAGTAGGGCACTACTTGCGAAATGCGGGAACAAAAACTGGGTTTTATTGCTACGTTGATGGCCCAAAATTTTAAAAATGGGTGATTACAGAGAAAAATTTAACCTAAAATGCTTGTATTGTGGTGTAAACCCCTACTTTTGCAATCCCAAAAAGTTCTTTACAATTAAGAATGATTGAATTCGTTGCGTAAAACCAACGTATTTGGGAGTTGAATAATTAGCAATTTCAAATTAGAAATTACCAATTAATCGACGCTATTACCAATTAAATCACAACAAATGGCAAAAGAAATCTCCGGCTTTGTGAAGTTGCAGGTTAAAGGTGGTCAAGCCAACCCTGCACCTCCAGTAGGTCCAGCCCTTGGTTCTAAGGGT
Source organism: Chitinophagaceae bacterium (assembly GCA_031429335.1). Taxonomy (GTDB): domain Bacteria; phylum Bacteroidota; class Bacteroidia; order Chitinophagales; family Chitinophagaceae; genus UBA1930. The sequence goes on from JANOZK010000124.1 coordinate 25,473, forward strand.
GTTAACATTATGGAGTTCTGTAAGCAATTTAATGCTAGAACTCAAGATAAAATAGGAAAAGTTGTTCCTGTTTTAATTACCGTTTATACTGACAAGTCTTTCGACTTTGTCATTAAAACTGCACCAGCTGCCATACAATTAATGGAAGCAGCAAAAATTCAAAAAGGTAGTAAAGAAAGTAACCGTATTAAACTTGGTAAAGTTAATTGGGAGCAAATTGAGGCAATTGCAAAAGACAAAATGCCCGATATGAATTGCTTTACAGTTGAGAGTGCCATGAAAATGGTTGCTGGTACTGCAAGAAGTATGGGTTTAACTGTAGATGGAAAAGCCCCTTGGGAAAACTAATTTATTCACCTCAAAAATTCTAAAAAATGTCATTGACTAAAAAAAGAAAAGTAGCCAATACTAAGGTGGATAAAAACAAAGCATATTCCCTAAAGGAAGCTGCCACTTTAGTAAAAGAAATTAACTGTACCAATTTCGATAGTTCAGTTGATTTACACATCCGTTTAGGCGTAGATCCTAAAAAAGCCGATCAACAAGTTCGTGGTACTGTAAGTTTACCTCATGGTACTGGTAAAACAAAGAAAGTGTTGGTTTTGTGTACACCAGATAAAGAAGCTGCTGCCAAAGAAGCAGGAGCCGATTTTGTTGGTTTAGACGAATTTATCACCAAAATTGAAAGCGGTTGGACAGATATTGATGTAATTATTGCAACACCTTCTGTAATGCCTAAAATTGGTAAATTGGGTAAAGTATTAGGGCCACGTAACCTAATGCCTAATCCTAAAACAGGTACAGTAACCAACGATGTTGCTGCTGCTGTTAATGAAGTTAAAGGCGGTAAAATAGCTTTTAAAGTTGATAAAACTGGTATTGTTCATGCCTCAATTGGTCGTATCTCTTTCGATGCTACTAAAATTGCAGAAAATAGTACCGAATTAATTAACGCAATCATGAAATTAAAACCATCTTCTGCTAAAGGTACTTACCTTAAAGGCGTAAGCATGGCCAGCTCTATGAGCCCAGGAATTTCATTAGATACAAAAGCATTATCTAACTAATCCTATGGAGTGCTGCTTTACAGCAGTACTGTGAAATGGGTTTAATAAAACTTAGTTATGACTAAACAACAAAAAAACGAAGTGATTGAAGTTCTCAAGGAGAAATTCACACAATACAATAACTTTTATATTACCGATACAGAATCTTTAACTGTAGCTCAGGTAGGTAAATTACGTAATGCTTGTTTCGATAAACAAGTAGAAATGAAAGTTGCAAAAAATACATTAATTAAAAAGGCACTCGAAAGCTTTGAAGGCGAAAAGTATGCAGCCATTTACGAAAGTTTGCATAATGTAACCGCATTAATGTTTAGCGAAAATCCAAAAGAGCCAGCTTTAATCATTTCATCATTCCGTAAAGCAAACAATAATGGTGCTAAACCAGCATTAAAAGCTGCCTTTATTAATGGGGATATTTACAGTGGCGACGATCAACTAAAAGCTCTTACCCAAATTAAAACTAAGAATGAGCTTATTGGTGAAGTTATTGGATTATTACAGAGCCCAGCTAAACGTGTTATTGCAGCATTGTTAAACCACCACGAGCAAAAAGCAGCAGGCGTTGAAACTGCACCAGTTGCTGAAGCCGTAGTCGTAGATGTTGTTGCAGAAGCTGCACCAATCGTAGAAGCTTCAACAGAAGCTCCTGCTAACGAAACACCAACAGCCGAGTAACTGATAATTAACTGGTTAAAGCGAAACTAATAACCCGTAATTTTTAACTCGTAACTCGAAATTTAAAATACCCAAAGCCTGTGAGGTTTAAATAAGGCATATTAATTAACCATCCGCTGGAGTTCAACAAACAATGAAAGCGGTTAAAACGTAAAAAAATGGCAGACGTAAAAGCATTAGCCGAACAATTAGTAGGCTTAACAGTAAAAGAAGTTCAAGAATTAGCAAATGTATTAAAAGCAGATTATGGTATTGAGCCTGCTGCAGCCGCTGTTGTAGTTGCTGCTGGTGGTGGCGAAGGTGCTGCTGCTGTAGAAGAAAAAACATCTTTCGATGTTATCTTAGTTAATGCTGGACCTAGCAAATTAGGCGTAGTTAAAATTGTAAAAGAATTAACTGGCTTAGGTTTAAAAGAAGCTAAAGACTTAGTAGATGGTGCACCAAAACCAGTTAAAGAAGGTGTTGGTAAAGCTGAAGCTGAAGATATCGCTGCTAAATTAAAAGAAGCAGGTGCAGAAGTAGAAGTTAAATAATTTTTACGATAGTCGTCAAATAAAAAATCCTCACAGTTTCTGTGGGGATTTTTTATTGGTAAAAATTTTTTATTTTAATAAAAGTATAATTTGTATAAAAAAAAGGGGCCCGGATAAAAATCCAGCCCCGTTTTTAAAATCCAATATCCTATGAAAAACCGTGTCAAATATAAGAGTACTTTCCGATTAAACAATGCCCCAAATGGCTAAATCTTTATCAACAAGGTTTAATAACTTTTAATTTTGTAAAATATTTCAATTTTTACACTTCTTATTAAAACTAAAGTTTTAATTCTACGGTAGTTTCTAAAGGCAGCGTTCGTGTTGGTTTTGTAATCAATAAAATGGAAAACAATTCGTTTACACTAAAACTATTCATCAAATTTGTATTTTGACAAATTCTTAAAATTGGTTAAATTGTTAAAATACACTTAATTTGCTAACAGTAACCCCCTATGAGTAGTATTATTTTAAAAAAATTGAACATTAAATTATTTCAATGGAACAAATAATCATAGGAAGTGTATTGTCATTTATTGTTTGCTTTTACGCAATACCCGTAATTATTACAGTAGCCAATAGAAAAAAACTATACGACATACCCGACGAAAGAAAAATACATACCACACCCATTTCTTCTTTAGGGGGTTTAGGGATTTTTATTGGCTTTATGATGGGACTTTTATTAGCTGCTAACAATGTTGCCTCAATAAGTGGATTTCAATATTTTATTGCCTCTTTCATGGTTATTTTCTTCTTTGGTATTAAAGACGATATACTTGTTTTATCTCCATTAAAAAAAGTGATTGGCCAAATATTAGTTGCCTCTATACTCATTTTTAAAGCAGGATTAATTATTACTAGTATGCATGGCTTTTTAGGTATTCATTCAATTAACTACACATTGGGTTGTTTTTTAACTCTGTTTACAGTTATTGTAGTAATGAATGCTTACAACTTAATAGATGGAGTTGATGGATTGGCAGGAACCATTAGCGTTATTACAAGTGCTGTTTTTGGATTATTTTTTTACATTAATAATGATTATTTTTTTAGCATAATGGCATTTTCTTTTGCTGCTAGTGTAATGGCATTTTTAATTTACAATTACTCGCCTGCAAAAATATTTATGGGAGATACTGGGGCTATGTTAAGTGGTGCTGTAAATGTAATATTGGTGATTAGATTTATTGAAACAGCAAGTAACGGATCTGTTTTTCCAATTTTAGCTTCCCCAGCAATGGGTTTTGGTATTTTATTAATGCCTTTATTAGATACCTTGAGGGTTTTTTCTATAAGAATGATTCACGGACGATCGCCTTTTTCTCCAGATAGAAACCATTTACACCATATGTTGCTAGACAGAGGATTTAACCATAAAAAAGTAACATTAACTATTGCATCAACAGCTATTTTCTTTATTTTCTTAACGTATTTTACTTTGTATATTGGTACCACTTGGGTTATACTCATGCAAATTGTTTTATTTTTTACAGGTATCTACATTTTAAATGTAACTCGACCACAAAAAATTAGCAATATGAGGGTAATTAAAGGGGAGTTTGGAAACAATAAAAGTTTAGGAAAACGAATAAAAGATTTTGTAACAATTCCTGAAGAAATGGAGGCAAAAATTGCTGATAAAGATTAACATCTTAAAAAAAGCTCAACACTAAGTTGGGCTTTTTTTATACCTTTTTGTTTATTAAATTTGCCCACCAAAAATACTTTATGACAGAAGAAGTGGATTTTATAATTGAAGAAACTGGCGAATCGATGAAGAAAGCCATCAATCATTTAGAGCAAGAACTAACTAAAATTAGAGCTGGAAAAGCTAGCCCAACAATTGTTGATGGTATTTTTGTAGATTATTACGGAACCCCAACATTAATAAGCCAGGTTGCAAACGTAACGGTGTTAGATGCAAAAACCATTAGTATTCAGCCATGGGAAAAAAATATGATTGCACCAATTGAAAGATCAATTATGCAAGCCAATATTGGAATTACGCCTCAAAGTGATGGCAATCAAATTCGTTTATTTTTACCCCCATTAACCGAAGAACGAAGAAAAGAGCTATTTAAAAAAGCAAGTGGCGAAGGGGAAAATTCTAAGATTGCAATTCGAAATTTAAGAAGAGATGCAATAGAGCAAATAAAAAAATTAGAAAAAGATGGATTAAGCGAAGATGCTGCAAAAGATGCAGAAGAGGCCGTACAACAACTAACAGATAAACATATTTCTTTAGTTGATAAACATTTGGCAGCAAAAGAAAAAGATATGATGAGTATTTAATACCATCTTGATTTAATAAATAGGCCAAAGGGCTGTATTGAAATCTTAGATGGTATTATACCGACATAATACAGATTGGATTATTTTGTATTTCACTTCGGTATAAATACACTCAAGCCCTAAAAAAAGACCTCTAACATATGGTGTTAGAGGGCTTTTTTTATGATTTGCTAATTGGTTTATTCGCAATATAAACACCCAACAATATAATCATCAACGATAGCCAATGAACATAAGTGATATGCTCATTAAAGTAAATACCCCAAGCTATTGCAACAAAAGGTATACCATAAGTAACCAACGATGCAAAAAGCCCACCTGCTCTTTTAACCAACATATAAAAAAGAATAGAAGCTAAAGCAGTACCTAAAACGCCTAAAACACAACTATAAAATGTACTTATTGAATAGGCTTGTTCTGAAAGTGGTAAATTAAAATATCCCGTCACAATTAATACAAATAACGATGGTGGAATTAATCCAGTAAAAGCCAATGCTGCAATTGAAGTAGAACGAATGCTACCTAATTTTTTTTGTACCATATTTACATTTACTCCATAAAAAAGAGTAGCTAAAATTACAAATCCACCGTAAGCAATATACGCAAAAGGCTTGCTATAATTGGCGTAGGTTAATAAGGCACAACCAATTAAACCAACTATTATTCCTACTATTTTTTTACTACTGGTTTTTACTTTAAAAAATAAAGTGCCAGTAAATGCCACAAATAATGGTGTTAATGCATTTAAGCTGCCTGCTAAAGAACCATCAATTTTAGATTCTGCTATACAAAATAGAAAAGCAGCAAAAAAACTACCTAACCAACCACTTAACAATACATAAACTAATAATTTTTTTGGTATTTCTTTTAAAGCTTTTCGTAAAAATGGCAACATAATAATACCTGAGGATAATATTCGTAAAGCAGCTACATGATAAGCACTTAAAACCGGTAAATTATTTTGATCAAACATGCCAAGTTTCATTAACATAAAAGAGCTTCCCCAAATTAAACAAAGCACTATAAAAAGCAACCAGTTTATAAATTTATTACTCACTTATTATTATTTAGAGCAAAGGAAATGTTTTGATGCTGCAAAAAATCAATATTTTTAAAAAAAAATTGTATGCCCAAAGTAACCTTATCTAAAATAAGTACAAGAGCTCCCAAAACTGTAGATAAAGAAAAAACAAAGGCCTTAACTGCAAAATTGTTGGTTGAATTGGATGAGTTGCAAAATGTATTATTTGCCGAGAGTAAGCATAGTATATTAATTGTAATACAAGGTATGGATGGAAGCGGAAAAGACGGAGCCATAAAAAACGTGTTTGGAGAACTAAATCCTCAGGGTGTAACTGTACAATCGTTTAAAGCACCTACATCAGAAGAATTAGCTCAAGATTTTTTATGGCGAATACACAAACATTCACCTCAAAAAGGGATGATACAAATTTTTAATCGTTCTCATTATGAAGATATTTTAATAACTAGGGTTCATAAGTGGTGTAACGATGAGTTAGCCATAAAAAGAATGAATGCCATAAATAATTTCGAAAGTATTTTACAAAAACATAACAATACCCATATACTTAAATTTTATTTACATATTTCTCCCGAAGAACAGCAACAAAGATTAAAAGAAAGAATTGCTGATCCTAAAAAGCAATGGAAATACAACGATAATGATTTTGAAGAAGCTAAGTTGTGGAAAGAGTACATGAAAATGTATGAAGCATGCTTCAATAACTGTAATAAACCTAACTGGATAATTACACCAGCTGATCAAAATTGGTACAAAGAACATATTATTACTAATGCTTTACATCAGTTACTAAAAGGGCTAAATATGCAATATCCAGGAATAAAAAAATAGTTTTTGTTTGTTAGTTTATTGCAAAACCCTACTTTTATTCAACAATCAAAACTAAACTAATCATGGGAATGTTAAAAGAATTCAAAGAATTTGCCATTAAAGGCAACTTGGTAGATACTGCAATTGCATTTGTAATGGGTGCAGCTTTTGGTAAAATTGTATCTGCATTTGTAGATGGAATGGTAATGCCACTAGTTGGTATGTTAACTGGCGGAGTAGATTTTTCTAAATTAGAATATACCTTAAAAGCTAAAGTAGATGCTGTTAAAGATACTGCCGGAGCAGTGGTTACCCCAGAATTGGCTGCTGTTACTATAAAATATGGTGCTTTTGTTACTGTACTAATCGATTTTATTATTGTAGCATTTGTAATGTTTATGGTAATAAAAGCCATTAACAAAATGAAAAAGAAACAAGAAGAAGCACCAGCTGCACCAGCAGAACCATCTTCTACCGATAAATTATTAGCCGAAATTAGAGATGCCTTGAAAAAGTAAGCATTTTAACATTATATTTGCTTATTCCTTAAATTTGTAAGGCTCTTAATAACCATTAACAACTGATATGAGAAAGATACTACTGTCTGCAATTTTCTTAACTACTACATTTTGCGTAATGGCTCAAACTACTAAAAAAGTAGAACCAGCCAAAACTGAAACGTCAAAGAAATCTACCCTTAAAAAAGCGAAAACCCGTGTTAAGGGTTCTTGGACTAAAGGTGGTATGCTTAGTTTAACTTTATCGCAAGGAGGTTCTAGAAATTGGGCACCAGGCGGGGAGCGTTTTTCTTTAGCTAGCAACGGATTTTTAAATTTATATGCGAACCATACAAAGGGAAAATGGCAGTTTAACACTAGTTTAGATGTAAACTATGGTTTAATGACAACCGAAAGTTGGGGTGCTGTAAAAAATGACGACAAGCTAGAGTTATTAAACAAGTGGAATTACCCTGTTGGTAAACCTAGTAAAAAGGGTGTTAACAGGTATAGATTAGGTTTAACTACCAACTTTCGTACACAGCTTACCGATGGGTTTGATTATGATGGCGAACAACGTAGAAGAATATCTTCTTTTTTAGCCCCTGGTATTTTAGTATTGGCTCCTGGTCTTGATTATGTTGAGGTTAAAGGATTTAATGTACATCTTTCTCCAATTGCTGGCCGTTGGGTATTAGTTCCAAACCGTCCTTACGAAATTGGCCCTAATTATGGTGTTAAACCAAACCAAGAAGTTAAAAATGAGTTTGGTACTTATTTATCTGTAGGCTACACCGGCGAAATAGCAAAAAATGTTTCTATTAGGAGCCGAATTGATGCTTTCTCAAATTTTGCTGATAAAAAACCTGGTAATATAGATGTTTACTTTACAAACATGGTTTATTTTAAGGTTAGCAAGTGTTTGGGAGTTGTATATAATTTAGATTTACAGTACGATAATGATACCAAAATTTTTGGTTTCAATAAGAATTCAGCTGGTACCCAATTAAAGTCAATATTTGGATTAGGATTATCTTACAAATTTTAATTTTCAATAAAATAATAAAAAAATCCTGTAAACACTTGTTTGCAGGATTTTTTTATTTTGGTGGATAACTATAACGATTTAGAAGTTGCTATTTTAAGCCATTCAATTTTCTTTGCAATAAATATATTTATACTGTGAACACTACATCTTACCAAATAAAGTTAGATCATTTTGAAGGCCCATTCGATTTATTGTTATTCTTTATTGAAAGAGATGAGTTGGATATTTATAATATTCCAATAACTAAAATCATAAAAGATTTTCTAGCTTTTATTCATGGCGAAGAAAAATTAAATATTGAGTTAAGTAGCGAGTTTATTTTATTTGTATCTACTTTAATGCGTATTAAAGCTAAACTCTTGTTGCCTAGAAAAGAGATAGATGCAGATGGCAACGAAATTGATCCAAGACAAGAGTTAGTCGATAAAATTTTAGAGTATAAACGCTTTAAAGAAGCGTCTACACAATTAGCCGAAATGGAGGCTGTTAGAATGTTAATGGTTAAACGTGGCAACCTGCAAAAAGAGTTAAATGATATTGGTGAAGAAGCAGGTGAAGGAACCGAAATACAAACCATTACTATGTTTAAGCTAATGAAAGCTTTTGAAAAAGTAATGCAACGTGTTCACGAAAGACAAAACAAACCTGTACATACTGTTGTAAGATATAATTATACAATGGAAGGTAGTAGAGAGTACATGTTAAGTTTTGTTGAGAGAGATAAAACAGTATCGTTTGAAAAAATATTTGAGCAATGCCAAGATAAAATACATGCCATATTTTTATTTCTTTCGATGTTAGAATTATCGCAACAAAGGTTTATGAGATTGTTGGTTGGCGAGGGAAAAAATAATTTTATCATAGAATGGAACGAAACCAGAGAAGCAGATTTAATTGCCGAAGGTGTTGACATAAATGAAATTATTGCAGTAACCGCTGCTTCAACAGATAAGCATGAAATAGATTCAAGTTTTTTGAACTAATCTGCAATATTTCTTCAACTTTTTTATCGCCTAAATTTTAAGCTTAACCATACTACCAAACACTATCTTTGTTATATACTAACAATGCCTGCTATGCAATTTGGAATGATAGGAAGTGGAAGCTGGAGTACAGCTTTATCTAAAATTTTAACCGATAATGGCAACCAATTAAATTGGTGGATCAGAAATACCGATACCATTAATTATATGCATAAACGTAGGCATAACCCACATTATGTTAGTAGTGCATATTTTAATACAGCCCAACTATTTTTATCAAATAATATCGAAGAGGTTGTTTCGAAAAGTGATGTATTGATTATTGGGGTACCATCTGCTTATGCAGAAGAAGTATTAAAACAACTGCCAACAAATGCTTTTGTAGGAAAAAAAATTGTTTCTGCCATTAAAGGAATTTTACCCTCCGAAAATTTATTATTAAACGATTTTTTAGCTAAATACTTTGGCGTAAATATAGAAAATTATTTTACTGTGTTAGGTCCTTGCCATGCCGAAGAAGTAGCAGCAGAAAAATTATCGTACCTAACTTTTACTGGCGTCGATGAGGCTTTTGCTGCCATAATTGCCCAACATTTTACAACAGACTATTTAAATACCAGAACCAACCACGATATTTTAGGCGTACAATATGCTGCTGTATTAAAAAATATTTATGCATTGGGGGCAGGTATTGCTCATGGTTTAGATTATGGCGATAATTTTCAAAGTGTTTATATAGCCAATGCGGCCGACGAAATGGTTACTTTTTTAAAGAAATTGGTGTGGGATAAAGAAAGCCAGGAAGAACAACAACATATTAATTATGCTGCATCTGTTTATTTAGGTGATTTATTGGTTACTTGTTATTCTTTATATAGCCGTAATAGAACATTTGGTAATATGATTGGCAAAGGGTACAGTGTTAAAGCAGCCCAATTAGAATTGAATATGGTTGCAGAAGGTTTTAATGCAAGTAAATGTATTGTAAAAGCCAACCAAACAATACAAGCCAAAATACCTATTGTTACTACAATTTATAACATTTTATGGGAACAATTACCTGCCCAAGAAGGTTTTAAAAGAATTGAAGAAATATTGGTATAGTTCAATTTATTTTTTCGGAATTTACTAATTTGTTTTTAGATTTAATTTCAATACCTTGTTTCCTCAAACTTAAAACAAACGCTATGAAGAAGATTTACTTTTTATTTTGTGTGCTATTGCTAAACTTTTCGGTAAAAGCACAAGTAAACTACAATTTTGCCGCATCGAGTGGCACTTATACACCATTATCTGGTGCAACATCCGTAACTCTTGTTGATGCACTCACAAGCGGGGGAGATCCACTTGATGATGGTTTTGCAAATAATATTCCAATTGGATTTAGCCTGACTTATAATGGGAATGCTTATACTACGATTCATGCTTGTACAAATGGGTTTGCCTCTTTTGGTGTTCCATTAACTGTGGATGATGCCATGACCTATTATTCCAACTCATTAGATTTAGGGCCAACGTCCCTAATAACTGCAAGACCCTTGTTGGCACCCCTATGGGATGATCATGCTTTATCAAATGCCTCTGGAATTAGTTATATTACTACGGGAAGTGCTCCAAATCGGGTTTTTACATTACAGTTTAGTGATATTAAATGGCGATATACTGCCGCCGCCGCTTCGATTTCTTGTCAAATAAAACTATATGAAACTACAAATGTTGTTGAATTTGTATATAATCAAGAAGCCGGAAGTGTAGGTTCATCTCCAACAGCTTCAATTGGCATCACTGCCTCTGGGACTGGAAGTGGAAATTTCATGTCATTAAATAATTCGTCAACCACACCAGTTGCAAGTACTACAACTGCAACAAATTCAATATCAACTCGTCCAGCAACTGGTCAAGTATATACATTTACACCATTATCTGGTTGTACAGGTACACCAACTGCTGGTGTAGCTAGTAGTAGTTCTCCTAGTATCTGCGATAATCAAGCATTTACTTTAGCTTTAACTGGAGGTACTGCTGGTACGGGTATCACTTATCAATGGCAAAGATCTGGAGTTGGGTTAAACACTTTTACAAATATTTCGGGAGCCACTAGCCCTAATCCACAAGTAAGCCAAACAGGTGCTTTTGATTATAGATGTGTAATTACTTGTACAAATAGCAGTAGCTCAGTAAATAGCAATGTTATTACCGTTGGCGTTAATACAACTAATTGTCCACCTTTGTGCACCACCAATATTTCTCCAGCAAATGCTGCTACAAATGTTTCTTATCAGCCCAATGTAGTGTTAACTTGGAATAGTTCTGCTGGTGCTACTAGTTATGATGTTTATATTGGTACCACCAATCCTCCAACTTCCTTAACAACAAATGTTACAACAACCACAGTTAATTTAACTGGTGGTGCTTCGAGTACACTTTATTATTGGTATATAGTTCCAAAAAGTACAAATGGCACACTAGCTAGTTGTGCATCTAGTGTAACATCTTTTACAACTGGTGCTCCAGCTGCACCTCCAGCTAATAATGATTGTGCTGCCGCAGTTGCTATATCAGCCTATAGTGGCACAACTGCAAGTACTACAATTGGTGCTACTGCCTCTGTAGGAGTGCCAACATGTTCACCATCTGCAGTTGGAACACCAGATGATGATGTTTGGTTTACTTTCACAACGCTAACTGGAGGTAATGCAACGATTACTGTTGTTGGCTCAACTGGATTTGATGCTGTAATTCAAGGATTTTCAGGTACTTGTGGTGCATTAACAAGTATAGGTTGTGCAGATGCAACATTGGGTGCTGGTACAGAGACTCTAAATTTAACTGGATTAACTGCTGGTCAAACTTATTATATTAGGGTTTATGATTGGTACACAGCTGCTAGTGGAACTTTTAACATATCTGCAACTGGTACTGCACTTCCTGTTTCTATTTCATCATTTAAAGGCGAAAGAAATGGGGTTACTAATTTACTTTCTTGGACCACCACTACAGAAGTAAACAATGCAGGTTTCGAATTACAACGTAGTGCCGATGGTATTAACTTTAGTAAATTGACTTTTGTACAAAGCAAGGCAAACAATGGTAATAGTAGCCAAGCTTTAACTTACAATTTCTCCGATATAAAACCATTAGGTGGTACGGGTTATTACAGATTAAAACAAATGGATAAGGATGGTAAATCGACCCTTAGCGATATTGTTTTAATTAAAGGTATTAAACCAAGTAAGTTAGAATTGGTAAGTGTATATCCTAACCCAGTTATTAATACTCTAAATATGGGTATTGCAGCAGTTAAAGCTGAGAAAATTACTTTTATTGTGAGTGATATTACGGGTAAAGTAATTATTTCTAAAATTATTAGTGTGGTTGCTGGTGATAACCTTTTACCAATAGATGTTGCCAATTTGGCCAATGGTACTTATACAGTAAAAGCTGTTTGTGCCGATGGTTGTGAAACAGCTATTAAAAAGTTTGTAAAGCAATAGTAGTATAAAAAACGTTATGTAATAAAAACCCTCTCCAGCATTTATCGGAGAGGGTTTTTTATTAAAGCTATAAATTTTAGTTTATGGAAATTCTTGAAAAATGTATTACATATAAAATCTACATTTTCCTAAGTATTGTACACCTCGTTGCTTTGTGAGAAAAAAACTACTCCTCTAACCTTTCATCAACTGCATTGGCAAACATTCTTGCACTCATTTTTTTAAGAGGGTTCAGCCTTGCATCTGCATGGCCATTTCGGCGTCTTACAATGTCTATGGCTTCGTAGGTAGCAGCTAAAAAAGAAGCTTCATCGGCTTTGCCTTTACCTGCAATATCAAATGCAGTTCCATGATCTGGACTGGTGCGTACAACTGGCAAACCTGCTGTATAATTTACACCTTCGCCAACTGCCAATGATTTAAAAGGTATTAAACCTTGATCGTGATACATGGCTAAAACGGCATCAAATTTTTCATGTTGCCCTCTTGCAAAAAATGCATCTGCACTATAGGGTCCAAAAACCATCATTTGTTGTTTGGCTTCTTTAACAGCAGGTTTAATAATGGTTTCTTCTTCGTTACCAATTAAGCCATCATCGCCAGCATGTGGGTTTAACCCCAACACGGCTAAACGTGGTTTATCTATTCCGAAATCTTTTTGTAAACTGGTGTTGATGATTTTTAATTTACTAATAATATTTTCTTTGGTAATATGTTTGGCCACTTCGGCAATACTAATGTGTTCGGTTACTAAGCTTACTTTAATATTATCGGCAACCATAAACATGGCCACATCTTTTACTTCAAAAAAATCTTTTAAATAGGGTGTATGCCCACTATATTTAAAGTCCTCGCCATAAATATTTTTTTTATGTATAGGTGCAGTAACCATAGCATCTATATGTTTATCTTTTAATGCTTTAGTAGCTTGTTGTAACGAAAGTAAAGCATACTTACCACCAATTTCGTTTAGTTGGCCTGGCGTAATAGAAACTTCTTCTTCCCAGCAATTGTATACATTAACTTGCTTGGTATTTAGGCGGCTAAAATCTTTACAACTGGTAAAAACAAAATTAATATCGGGTAAACTTTTTCTATAAAAATTTACACTTTTATTGCTTGCAAAAACAATGGGGGTACAAATTTCTAAAATACGACTATCGTGTAAAGATTTTATGATTAGCTCCATGCCAATTCCATTTAAATCGCCACAGGTAAATCCAACAATAGGTTTTTGTAATTCAATGTGCATACAAACAGTTTAGATGGGTGAAGATACGTTTTTGTTGTTGTTTAATTTTATGAACAACTTTAAATTTTTCACACATAGAAACATGGGCAGATAGAATACGCAATAATACCAATATGAATTTTAATTTAGACCAAAATTTTCTGGTATAATGCAGATTGGATATCTCTGTGGTTTTCAGCCTTTAACTCGAAAGCTCTGTGGTAAAAGTTAACCACGAAGGCACAAAGAACACAAAGGATCACAAAGAATAAAACATACGCTGTGAAAACCTTTTCCTCCCAACCTCTTTGGTAAAAGTAGTGCTAGGTAAAATATGCGTTTACCCTTTATTGGCCAACTGACCACAAGCAGCATCAATATCTTTACCACGGCTTCTTCTTAAACGAGCATTTACTCTATTGCTTTCTAAGTAGCTCATAAAGTTATCGGTAGTGGCTTCATCGGGTTTGGTGAATCGAAATTCTGAAATAGGATTGTACTCAATTATATTAATTAAGTCGGCTGGTACTTGGCGATAAATTTTAATTAAATCATCCGCATCTTTTTCACTATCATTCAAATTTTTAAACAAAATATATTCAAAAGTTATTTCGTTGCCCGTTTGCTTATAAAAATAGTTAAGGGCTTCTATTAATACTTTAATATTATTGCTTTCGTTAATAGGCATTATTTGGTTTCTTTTGGCATCTGTTGGTGCATGTAAACTTAATGCCAATTTAAAACGTACTTTATCATCGCCCAATTGTTTTATTTGCTTGGCAACACCAGCAGTAGAAACTGTAATACGTGTAGGGCTCATAAATAAACCATCTTCGGCACTTATTCTTTCTATGGCTTGTAAAACATTTTTATAGTTCAACAAAGGTTCGCCCATACCCATAAAAACAATATTGCTTAGTTTTTGGTTATAGGTTTTTTCGCTTTGTTGGTTTAATAAAACTACTTGATCGTAAATTTCATCGAACGTAAGGTTTCTTTTTCTTTCCATATAACCGGTTGCACAAAATTTACAACTTAGGCTACAACCCACTTGCGATGATACACAAGCTGTTTTTCTTTTTTCGGTGGGTATTAAAACACCTTCGATTAAATGATTATCAAACGTTTTAAAACGGCTTTTTACTGTGCCATCATCGCTGTGTTGCACAGCATCTACCCTAAGTGCAGGTAAAGTAAAAGCTTCCTGTAATTTGGCTCTAAGATCCTTGCTTAGATTACTCATGTCCTCGAAGTTGGAAGCATGCTTTTGCCAAAGCCATTCCCAAACTTGTTTAGCCCTAAATTTTTTTTCGCCCATGTTTACAAACTGGGTCTCAAGATCGGTAAAAGATAAATGCCTAATGTTTTGCATGGTGCAAAGATAACCATACTAAAACGAAGAGATGAATTTCATGGTTTGTATGGTTTTCGTTTCCTTTGTGGCAGAAGTTTAAGGTTTAAGGTTTGGGGTTTACAGTTTAGGGTTTAAAATTTAAGGTTTGGTTGCTTCGGTTTGTTGATAGATATTCTTTGGTACAAGTGTGTACTGCAATAAGTAGGATTTATAACCACGCCGATACAGCTGAATAGCCTTACCGAAGCTAGTTACAAAAAAAAATAATTACTATGAATGCTTGTTATGTTATAGATGCAGTTAGAACACCCATTGGCCGTTATGGTGGTAAATTAAGCACCATTAGGCCCGATGATTTGTTGGCTCATGTTATTAAAGCATTGGTGCAACGTAACCCTAGTGTCGATGTGAACATGATAGAAGATGTAATTGCAGGTGCAGCCAACCAAGCTGGAGAAGACAATAGAGATGTTGCTCGTATGGCAGCTTTGTTAGCAGGTTTGCCCATAACAGTAGGTGGCAATACGGTAAACCGTTTGTGTGCAAGTGGTTTGCAAAGCATTATGGATGCTAGCCGTGCAATAATGTGTGGCGAAGGCATGTTGTACGTTGCTGGGGGCGTTGAAAGCATGACAAGGGCTCCTTTTGTTACAGCAAAAAGCGATGGGGCTTGGGGCCGAAAAATTGAAACCCATGATACCACCATTGGCTGGCGTTTTACCAATAAAAAATTGGCCGAAATGTACCATCCATTTAGTATGGGTGAAACGGCTGAAAATGTTGCCAAACAATGGAATATTGGTAGAGAAGAACAAGATGTATTTGCTTATGAATCACAAGAAAAATATGCCAATGCTTTTGCTGCTGGCAAGTTTAACAACGAAATAATTGGTGTAGAAATTACAGAAAATAAAGAAGCTGTAATTTTTGGTATAGATGAGCATCCACGATTAACATCATTGGAGAAATTGTCTGGCTTAAAACCTGCTTTTGCAAAAGAGGGCACTGTAACTGCTGGTAATAGCAGTGGTATAAACGATGGTGCTGCAGCAGTTTTATTGGCAAGTGAGGAAGCTGTTAAGCTATTTAATTTACAACCATTGGCAAGGGTAGTAAGTATGGGTGTTGCAGGTGTAAACCCAAGTATAATGGGCATTGGGCCTGTACCTGCCAGCCAAAAAGCATTACAACGTGCAGGTATTACTGCTAATGATTTGGACTTGATTGAATTGAATGAAGCATTTGCATCCCAATCAATTGCCTGTGCAAGAGATTTAAAACTAGGTACCACCAAAATAAATGTAAATGGTGGGGCAATTGCTTTGGGACATCCTTTGGGTTGCAGTGGTAGCCGAATTACAACAACCTTATTACACGAATTGAAAAGGCAAAAAGGAAAATATGGATTGGCAACTATGTGTGTTGGGGTAGGGCAGGGGGCTGCTGTGGTGTATGAGGGTTTGTAATGAATAATTTTAGCCGTAGTTGGTTGGTATGGCAAAGCCTACCAAATACGTTTTATGTATTACGATATTGGTGAAGAACACACAACATCGACGAAGATGGAAGCGAAGACCAACATGGTAGGAAAAGATCATGTCGTTGGCTGAAGTGGGATTGAACATCTCAATTCTATATAGATTTTGTATATTTGATTTATGACTTTGGATAACTCTAAAATAGAATCAATAAAAAACTATTTCAAAACACGCCCTGTTTTGAGAGCTTATCTTTTTGGTTCATATGTACGAGGAATGGCCGATAATAGAAGTGATATTGATATTCTAGTTGATTTGGATTATAGTCAAAAGATTGGATTACAGTTTATCCAAATGAAACTTGACCTAGAAAAACTTTTAAATAATAAGGTCGATTTGGTTTCTTCAAATGGCATGTCAAAATACATTAAACCACTTGTTGACGGTGAAAAACTTTTGATCTATGCGAAGTGAATTGGGAGACAAAATTAGATTACAACATATTATTGATGCCATTGAAGAAATTCGGAAATATTTAGTTTCGGTTGAACTGACTTTATTTCTCGAAAACTCAATGATGCGATTTGCTAGCATCAAACAACTGGAAATAATTGGTGAAGCAAGTAATCATCTCTCTTCGGAATTGAAATCCAAATTTACAGAAATTGAATGGACACAAATTGTAGGCATGCGAAATGTATTTGCACATGAATATTTTGGGATAGATTCTAGTTTAGTTTGGGAAATTATTAAAAATGATATACCTGAATTAAAAGAAAAAATAGAACAAATCTTAAAATCTTTACCGTAGCCACTTTAGCCAACATTGGGCTTTGTATAAGTGTGCACTTGGATTAACCACAAGCATTCGTTTTTCTATTTCCAAACTTGAATATGGCCAAATACTTATACGAATAAAAAACCCTCACATTTCTATGAGGGTTCTTTATTATTTTTCTGTCCCGTCCTGAAATAGCGATACACAAAACACAATCGTTATGTCAACAACTACAAATTATGTAAAGCGAAGTCAAAGAGATTACAGTATTTCCTTGAAGGTTCAGATTATCCAACAAATTGAACAAGGAAAACTATCTA
>JANOZK010000125.1:0-8342 GCA_031429335.1 Chitinophagaceae bacterium
TTTGCTTTCGAATGTAAAAGTAGATAACAATTTCATATTTCCAAATTTTGGAACAACTTTTTTTTAAATTATTTTTCTGAAAGTGTTGCTGGGGCTGCATTTCAGCGGTTTTTACTATAACACATGGTATTTTTACTATCTTATAAAATGTAGTTTTTCTATAAATGGGACAAGTGGGTGAAATTATATTTTTGTTTTTTGAAATAATACTAATGTGAATTGTAATATAGACCAAAATTTTCTGGTATAATGCCGATTGGATAGCTGTTTAGACCATTTTTTTGGTCTATTACAGATATCACTTCGGGATAAATCTGAAAAATTTATGTTGTGGGCATAAAACATAAAAGTTGGCTGCCTTATTAATACAAACGAGCCAGTGAAAAATTCACTGGCTCGTTTGTATTGTACAAATTTAATTTTATAAAACTATCTTCTTAACCACCAGCCCAACCATAAACCACATAAGCCCCAGCTTGCTAGTACATCAATTAAATGGGCATTTAAATCAAAACTTTTATACCAAATATTTCCGGTATAAGGTATGTCAATAAATATGATTAATCCTACCATTAAACACGAAATAAGAATTGTAGAAAATGAGGGAATTTTTATTTTCATTAAAATCCAACACAGCATCAAAACCATAATAATATCAACTGCTAAACCTCTAGCCATATTCATGATCATTAAACTATTTGTAAACTTGTAGCCATTATGATATTGTATAGATGCCCAAGGTTTTCCTTGCATGCTGTTTGCAAACTTTTCAGCATCTTCCATGCTTGTACCTTTTGGTACATTGGGTAATAAGTAGCCACCTTCTTTATCGAGTGTAGCATTTAATACACTCATAATTGTGTCTTGTTTTGGTGTGTAATCTTGTGATGGCCTGTGAAGGTCTAATACTGTCCAACTTAAAGTTTGCCAAATAAAAATTAGCAAGCCACCAACAATGGCAGCAATAATTGTTTTTTTCATTTTTTGGGGTTTGTTTAAAGCGAAAAATAAACAACCATTTTGAATTGTGCAATAGTTGGGTATTAATTTATTGCAACTATAATTAGTTCGTAGATTTCCCTTTAATAAAAAAGTTCCCATCTCTTATTTCAAAAGTTACACTAGTCCAATAGCTTTGCCAGTTAGCTGTACTGTCTTTCGTATATCGTTCCATATAAACACAACTAATCATATTGGCACCTTTTGTTCGGTCAATTTTCACCCAACCTCTATTGTTTGTGTATAAATTTTTACATGCTTTTGAGCCATCTGGTTTTGTGAACCAATGTTTAACCAATGCATTGGGTAAAGGGGTTTTATTAAATAAAATTCTATACCTACGTTTTGCATACGAAATTATTTTACCATTAATTAGCTCAACTTCATAGGGATTTAATTCTGGCACAATATCTAATGGTAAGTTGGTAGGCTGTGTGCAATTGTTGTTGTATCCTCTACCACATTGTACAATTGTTTTCACACTACGTTGGTAATATTCTTTACCAGCAATAGTATCTTCATTATTAGATTTTCTAAAGTTTAATGCATTTGTTAAGCCATCTTCAACTAAATACTCATTGAATTTTTTTGCTTCAAGGTTGATAAACGAATTGGTACTATTAAATACAATCATCTGAGTACCTTCTTCCTCAAAGGCTATTTGTAAAGAATCGCCTTTAGCAAGCGATAATTTATTGCTTACATCAATTACAGCATTGGAAGGTGTATAAAGCAATAACTGTTGTACTTTCTCTCTATTGCCTTTCCAGTTTTCTCCAGTAAAATTTTCTCCCACATTAAATCTAATAGTTACTATTTCTCCAATTCTAGGAAAATAAGCATTTGGTTGCAACCAAAATTCGTGTGCCATTACAACAGAAAAACCAACAAAAAATAAACTTAGTAATAAAGTGTGTAATTTTTTTTTCATAATCTGATTATAACTTGTACTAATTAAATAAACGACTAAAACTAATAATATACCATTTTTTTGACTATTTTTATTTTCAAAACTACCGCATATGAAATTTTTTTACAAAATCGTATTTGTTGTTGTTATTATTTTTCCATTAGGATTAATGGCTCAAAATAATTTTTTTACCAACAAAAATGAAGCTGCTTTTAAAACGAGTCTTCCTCAAATTAGGCCAATTGTACCAGAAAAATTTAAAGCGGTTGCATTAAATGTACCAGCTTTAAAACAGTTTTTACTTTCAGTTCCCATGGAGTTTTCAGTGATGTCGAATACTAATCCTTCTATCTTATCAATACCAATGCCCGATGGCAGTATTAATAGATTTAGCATTGTTGAATCACCCATACAAGAACAAGCATTAAGTAATAAATTTCAAGATATGAAAACTTATAGTGGACAAGGTATTGACGATAAAACAGCAACCATTAAATTAGATTGGACAGGTTTTGGTTTTCATGCACAAATACTATCGCCCATTACAGGTTCTGTTTACATAGATCCTTATGCAAGAGGCAACGTAGAAAATTATATTTCATATTTTAAAACCGATTTAAAACCTAGTGGCACACATATAGAAGTTGGGGTAGATAATGTTAATACACAAAATGCAATGGGAAATGCAAGAACCTTGGCAGGTTTTTGTTTTGGTTCCCAATTAAGAACTTACAGACTGGCTGTCGCTTGTACTGGCGAATATGCTGCTGCTGTAGGAGGCTCAAATGCTGCTCTAGTGCATTCAGCAATTGTAACAACCGTAAATAGGGTAAATGGTGTTTATGAAAAAGAATTGGCTATTCGGTTTGTTTTGATTGCAAATAATAATATTATAGAATATTTAGATGCTGGAACTGATCCATTTACAGGAAATGATAATGCACCCGTATTAATTGGCGAAAGTCAATCTGTTATTACGAGCAACATTGGCAGTTCCAACTTTGATATTGGACATACATTTAGTACAGGTGGTGGAGGTTTAGCTTCAGCAGGTGTTTGTGTTACAAACGTTAAAGCTAGAGGTATTACTGGCAGCAGCAGCCCAACTGGTGATGCATATGATATAGATTTTGTAGCACATGAAATTGGACACCAATTTGGCGGTAACCATACTTTTAATGCATCAACTGGTAATTGTGCTGGTAGCAACAGAAACGCAAGTACTGCAGTTGAGCCAGGCAGTGGTATAACTATAATGGGCTATGCCGGTATTTGTGGTGCTAGTAACGATTTAGCTGGCAATAGTATTCCTTTTTTTCATTCAATTAGTCAAATAGAAATCGGTAATTTTTCAAATACTGGTAATGGCAGTACTTGTGCAGCAACTACTGCTACAGGTAATAGTGCTCCAGTTGTAAATGCAGGTGCAGATTTTTCTATACCAGCCGGCACACCTTTTGTTTTAACTGGATCAGCTACCGATGCAAATGGCGATGCTTTAACATATAGTTGGGAGCAAATTGATATTGGTTCGGTTGGTGCAAACTGGAACAGTGGAAGCAAACCTTTTTTTAGATCTTTTGTGCCAAGGGTTTCACCATCAAGACATTTTCCACAGTTGAGCGATGTTGCAAATGCAACACAAACCATTGGGGAGTTTTTGCCCAATAGTTCAGAAACATTAAATTTTAGATTAACTACAAGAGATAATAAAAATTTAGGTGGTGGGGTATGTTCAGACGAAATGGTATTAAATACTATTGCTGGAACACCTTTTACAGTTACTTCTCAAGCTGCTGCTACTAGTTGGACAGCCAATGGCACCAATACAGCAACCATAACTTGGGGTGTTGCTGGTACAACAGCAGCACCTTTTAATACTGCGAATGTTGCTATACTTTTTTCTGCCGATGGTGGCTTAACCTTCCCTTATAATTTAAATGCTTCTACTGCTAACGATGGGTCTGAAAGTATTACCATACCTTCTATCAATACAATTAATGGAAGAATAATGGTAAGAGCAGTGGGTAATGTTTTTTTTAATTTAAATTTAGGAAAAATTACAGTTACAGCTGCTTCTTGTAGTGCCGAAGGTGCTACGATAGTTCCAGCTGCTAGTGTTACAGCATTGGTTGGAAATGGTGCCTTGAATTTAAGCTTGAGCCCACAATACTCTACACCATTTGCTGCTAGTGGCACGATAACACTTACTGATGCAAATACGAATTTAATTATTGCAAGTGCATCAGCTACTTGTGTCCAATACTCTAATATTTACCATTATGATGTTTATCCTTTTGTAGTTTCGGTTTCTGGCTCTTATACATTTAATAGAACTGGTGCTGGCTCAGTATATAATTTTTATGCAAATAGCTTTAACCCAGCTAGTGGTTGTAGCAATTGGATTGCTTCAAATTATACAGATGGTGTTGGAACGGCTGCTGCTTTAACTGTAACACTTGTAGCTGGCACACCTTATTTTTTGGTTCAAGGAGTTTTTGGAACTAACTCAACCACCCCTAATACGGGAATTCCCTTTAACTACTCTTTTGCAATTACTGCAACACCTGTTGGTGGAGCAGTTTTTAATGGTTCTGGTTTATATACAAACCCTGGTGCAAGCTTTACTTATGGGTACGCAATAGTTGATAATGCAACAAATAATATTAAAGCAATTAGCTCTTCGGCCAATTTAAGTAACAATGCAACTTACCCTGCTGGAGAATATAGTGTTTATGGTTTAAGTTATTTAACCACCCATGCAACAGCCATACAAACTTTTGTGGGCAGTGGTTTTGCAGCATTTACAAATGCCTTAGCATCTCAACCAAATACGTATTGTGCCAACCTTAGTAAAAATAGTGTTTTGGTTACCGTTAATGCAATTGTACCTGTTTCATTAACTGGTTTAAAAGCCAGAAAAGTTGCAAATAATGTTCAGCTTGAGTGGGGTACTTTAACAGAAAACAATGCCAGCCATTTTGAAATTGAACGATCTGCCGATGGTAGAAATTTTACTTCAAAAATTGGAACTGTTAATGCAATTGGTTATAGCACCACACTTAGAAATTATGGTATTACAGACAATGCACCATTAAAAGGTTGGGCTTATTATAGAGCCAAACAAGTTGATGCCGATGGAAAATTTGCCTACAGCAATGTAGCATCAATTAATTTCGAAAAAATACCTGCCTTATTATTGGTATACCCCAACCCTGTTAAGAACAATTTGAACATAGAATTTACAGCAACAAAAAATAGTAAAATAGAACTGCAAATTATTGATTCTAGAGGGTCAATTGTACTACAAAAAACCAATAATGCTGTTATTGGACTAAACCTTTACCATATAAATACAAGTACATTAGCAGCTGGTGTTTATGTAGTAAAATGTATTGATGTAAATGGAACAACTAACCATGTTAAAATGATTAAAGAGTAGAAACTACTATAAATATCTAATGCATACAAAAAAGGGTTGCCATAATTTATGGCAACCCTTTTTTGTTATTGTCTTTTAAACCAATCTCTATTTCATTCTTGCTTTTATAAATTCAATTGCTTTTTTATGAGCATCTTCACCAGCTTCTTTGTTATACACTGGGTTACTAGGGTTAGCAAAACCGTGGCCAGCTTCATATTTATTAATGGTAATATTTTTACCTGCATCTTTCATATTTTTTTCAAAAGTATCTACCATTTCCATAGATATTCCTTTGTCGAGTGTGCCAAAAAAACCAAGTACATCGCAGTTGATGGTTTTTAAACGTTCTACATCTTTTTCAGGTCTACCATAATACATAATACAACCAGCAGCTTGGTTACCTGCTAGTATGGTACTTTGCAAACTCCAACCACCACCAAAACACCAGCCAACGGTAAATATTTTTGCATCGCCACCTGCATAAGCAATGGCAGCTTTTACAATGTTTTCTAATCTTTCTTTTTTGGCATTTCTCATATAGGACGATGCACTGTCTCTAGTAGTACTCACTTTTCCATCGTACATATCTAAAGCCAATACATTTATGTCGTCTACTTCATTGTAAAAAGTCTCAGCTTCTTTTTTAATGTAATCATTTAAACCCCAAAACTCTTGAATTACAAACAACCATTTTTTACTCTTTTTTTTACTTTTAATAAAATATCCTTGTGCATCTAAACCGTCGGCAGATGAAAATGTAACAGTTTTGCCAATTTGGTCCTCTAATTTAAAATAGTTAGGGTTTTGGTGCAATTCTGTAAAGCCTGGCATGGCAGCATCGGCCTGTATCATTTCCTTTGTTTCGGCATTGTAACAGCTAATTACACATTCGGCCGATAAAAATTTGGGTTCAGGTTTTTTAAATGTGTAGCCTAATAATATTGCAGTAAAAAAGGCAGCAGCGGATAGTAATAGAAATTTTTTCATGTTTTTTTGGTTTATGTATAAAAACGTACACGGCAAGTTAACAGTTTTTTACAAAAATGGTTGTTGAATGTATTTGAATTTCGGTGAATGATTTTTTTGCAGTAGGTTTGTACGACCTCTAAAAAATTCCTTTCCTTTTTTCCATTTTCTATGGGTCCATAATAAATGAGTTACACGATCTTTGTAGCAATTTATTTTGTTGAATTTTGTTGCATAGTTGAAAAGTGCCCTGCTATTGTGCAGGAGTTTAAACGATGCCACTATAGCTAAATAGCAGTTTTATTGTTAGGTTAATATTTACTTTTTGTAGAATTATAATTTTTAATATAAACCTTGTTTGTGCAAACAAGCAGGACAAACTTTTTTTATGACAAAATACATTTTCGTTACCGGTGGTGTAACCAGCAGTTTGGGTAAAGGCATTATTGGTGCTAGCTTGGCTAAACTATTGCAAGCAAGGGGTTTTAAAGTAACCATTCAAAAATTTGATCCCTATATAAACATTGATCCTGGTACACTTAACCCTTACGAACATGGCGAATGTTTTGTTACCGAAGATGGTGCAGAAACCGATTTAGACTTGGGGCACTACGAACGCTTTTTAAGCATTAACACATCGCAAGCAAACAATGTAACTACTGGCAGAATTTACCAAACTGTAATTAATAGAGAACGTGCAGGCGATTTTTTAGGTAAAACGGTACAAGTTGTACCACATATTACCGATGAAATTAAACGCAGAATGCAATTAATTGGTAAAACTGGCGAATTCGATATCGTGATTACTGAGTTGGGTGGTACGGTTGGCGACATTGAAAGTTTACCTTTTATTGAAGCTGTACGTCAATTGCAATGGGAGTTACCAGAAGAAGATGTGGTAGTGGTTCACTTAACGCTAGTACCTTATTTAAAGGCTGCAAAAGAGTTAAAAACCAAGCCTACACAACATAGTGTAAAAATGTTAAGTGAAACTGGTGTACACCCCGATGTAATTGTTTGTAGAACAGAAGAACCTTTGGGCAATGATATAAAAAGAAAAATTGCCCTATTTTGTAATGTAAAACAAGAAGCTGTAATTGAAGCAATGGATGCAAGTACCATTTACGAAGTGCCTTTATTAATGTTGAGGGAAAAATTGGATTTGTATGTAATGAAAAAATTACACATAAAAGAGTATCCAGAACCCCAATTAGATAAATGGAAGCTTTTTTTAGATAAATTAAAATACCCAAAAGCAAAAGTTACTATTGGATTAATCGGAAAATATGTTGAGTTGCAAGATGCCTATAAATCTATATTAGAAAGCTTTATACATGCAGGTGCAATGAACGAAGCAAAAGTGCAAGTGGTAAACGTACATAGTGAATTTATTACCCAAGAAAATGTTGCCGAAAAGCTAGAAGGTTTAGATGGTTTATTGGTAGCCCCAGGTTTTGGCACACGTGGTATTGATGGAAAAATTATTGCTGTACAATATGCCAGAGAACAAGGCTTACCGTTTTTTGGTATTTGTTTGGGTATGCAAATGGCTGTCATTGAATTTGGTAGAAATATATTGGGCTTAACCGATGCACATAGTGTAGAAATGAATGCAAAAACTACTAACCCTGTTATTAATATGATGGAGGAGCAGAAAAAAATTAAAATGATGGGTGGAACCATGCGTTTAGGTGCTTATCCATGCGATATTAAAGAAGGCACTTTGGCACACGAAATTTATGGTAAAACACAAATTACCGAACGCCATAGGCATAGGTACGAATTTAACAACGACTACTTAGAAGCTTACGAAAATGCTGGTATGATAGCTAGTGGAAAAAATATCGAAACAGGCTTGGTAGAAATAATTGAATTGCCCAACCACCCATTTTTTATAGGTGTACAATATCACCCCGAATTAAAAAGTACAGTAGAAAATCCAGCACCATTATTTGTAGGTTTTATTGGTGCTGCCAAAAAATACAACGAAACAAAAACCAGTTTAATTAGTGGATTGTTGCAAAAGCAAATGAATTAAATATT
>JANOZK010000126.1:0-63453 GCA_031429335.1 Chitinophagaceae bacterium
ATGGCAAATTATTAGTAGAGTTGATGATTTTATTTTTACCATATATGAAAGGAAATTTCGTAAAATGTTTGTTACAACTTGAAATAAAAATTCCCGAGGAAAAAACAAAAAAAAGTTTACATAATAATTTCATAAAATAAATTTAGTGAACTGGTAATATTCCGATAGTATTATACCAATTGCCTCTTTCAAAGGCGAGTGTCATGTAGCTATGTGCCAAGGTATTGTGGCACTCGCCGTAAAAGGTGGACTCACCAGCAAAATTAAAGCTACTAATCCGACGAAAAGAATGTCCATTTTATTCATATACGGCGAGTGCCACAAACCAACGCTCATTGTCTGTCCGACACTCGCCTGCGAATGAGAAAATTACTTACCCTCTTTACTTATCCCAAGTTTAAATAGTTTTTCAAATACTCGTCTTGTGTCTTTATCTAGTATTCGCCAATGGTGCTTTTTTAAAGTATTCATAAAACGGGGATTGTATTTACCATTTCTATCTCTTAGAATACAGGTATATTTTTTTACCTCATTACCTTTTATTTCAAAAACCTCAAAATAGATAGTTAACCAAACGATATGCCCACTTTCACTAATGTCAGGATAAAAGAAACGCAAAACATTTACAGTCATATGGATACCATCATCAACATTAAACGTTAGTTTTTTTGTATAATTTGTATCGAATCTAATTTTAAAGAGGCTATCGTTCAATAAAGGTTTGAATAAACTATCGTTTTTAAAAGAAAAATTTTTATCAAATAAAATAGGAAACTCTTTTGTTACCAATGTATTTTTAATTGTCTGCAATACAAAAGGAAAGGAGTATTCATATCTGCCACTATCGGTAATTTCATAAAAAGCATCTTCCAATTTACCAGAGGTCGCTTTTTTGTCTTTTACTAAAAAATAGGGAGACTTTTTAAAAAAAGATCGGTCATATCTAAATCGGTCTATGACACTTAAACTTTTTAAAACCATTGTGTCTTCCTTTGTAGGCTTGTACAAATTTTCTTTGTTTTTTGACACTACCAAAAGCTTTGGAGTGTTGCAAGCTTGCAACACTATTAAAATAAAAAATGCATTAAATATTTTCATTATTTTTTCTCTTTCAAAGGCGAGTGTCATGTAGCTATGTGCCAAGGTATTGTGGCACTCGCCGTAAAAGGTGGACTCACCAGCAAAATAAGAGCTACTAATCCGACGAAAAGAATGACCATTTTATTCATTTACGGCAAGTGCTACAAAACCCAACGCTCATTTGCTTATAGGGCACTCGCCTGCGAATGAGAATGTCCATTTTATTCATCTACGGCGAGTGCCACAAACCAACGCTCTTTGCCTACACGACACTCGCCTGCGAATGAAAGATAGGGGAAATGGCTACTGGCAATAGTGGTTAGAGATACTTGACTTATCTTTATTGTTTATGAAAATAAAACTTTTGCATTTTCTTATCATTTTTGGCTGCCTAGTAAGGCTTACTGCTCAACCAAGACCATTAACCTTAAACCAATTTGTTTTTGAAGATACAACTGGCAAAAAATACAACTTAGATTTGTTAAAGGGCAAGGTAATTTATGTAGATTGTTGGTTTCCAAGTTGCCCACCTTGCAGAACAGAAATGCCTTACTCAAAACTGCTGCAACAACGTTTGCAAACCATGCAAATAGATACCAATATTGTTTTTGTAACCATTTGCTTTAAACAAAGTATAGATGATTGGAAAGAAGCACTAAGTGAACTGCCCATGCCTAAAGCTTTACACTTATACAGCCCTGCAAGCACCTACGAAATTGCCATGAGTGGCGGTAATTATCCTACTTACCGAATTTTTAATAAAGATGGAATACTTGATATAGAAAATGCCCCGAAGCCGTCGGAATTTTTGAAGATAGACTTCATTTTATTTGCCATGGAAAAAGGAGAAAGTATTGCTTCGGCTACAAAAATTTTTAATGCAGAAAAAAATATTGAAAAAAATAAAGTGAAACATAATTTATTAAGAGCGTTTTATGCAAAAGAGCTTTTGCATGATACAAAATTTATGAAAGATTTTATGCAATTGCAATAAATTTTATTCTTCGATATAAATACGTTTAACACGTTGATTTATACCAGTCATTATTTCGTAACTAATGGTACCACACCAATCTGCTACTTGTTGCACTGGTAAATTGTTGCCAAAAATTTCGACTTCATCGCCTTCAGTAACGTTGGCTATGTGTGTAACATCAATCATGGTCATATCCATACACACATTACCTATAACTTTTGCCAATTGGTGTTTCACAAAAACACCGCCCACACCATTGCTTAATTTTCTGCTAAACCCATCTGCATAACCAATACGAATGGTTGCAATTTTACTTTCCTTTGTTACAATACCTTTCTTAT
The DNA here is from genome assembly GCA_031429335.1 of Chitinophagaceae bacterium. Taxonomy (GTDB): domain Bacteria; phylum Bacteroidota; class Bacteroidia; order Chitinophagales; family Chitinophagaceae; genus UBA1930. Next base: position 2,398 of record JANOZK010000126.1, read on the forward strand.
TGTACCCAACAGTTTCACCAGCTTGTACAGTTCTAATTTGTGCAATGGTTGTTTTTAAAGTGGCAACAGTTTGCAAAATAGTATTGGTGGATTGCACACTATCTACTCCATACAATCCAATACCTAGGCGAACCATATCCATTTGAAAATTTGGATGTCGAAATATACCAGCAGTGTTGGCAATGTGTTTAACAAAATGATAACCCAATGTTGTTTCGAGTATTTGGCAAGAGCGTTTAAAAGAATTCGCTTGCTGTGTTGTAAAAACATCATGATCGGGGTTTTCGCTACTTGTAAAATGTGAGAAAACTGTTTTTACAACCATGGTATTATTTTCGGCTAGTAATAATGCCAATGTAGTTACTTCAGCTTCATCAAAACCCAAACGATTCATGCCTGTGTTTAATTTTATATGCACCGAAAACTTTGATATTGCTTGTTGCAATAAATATTTATGAAAGTTGTGATATATGTAAAACGAATACAGTTCTGGCTCTAAATTGAATTCTACTAAAGCATCGAAAGAAGCTTCATCTGCATTCATTACCATAATGGGTAAAGTTATACCTGCCTTGCGTAAATCTATACCTTCATCGGCATAAGCAACTGCCAAATAATCTATGTTATTAAATTGCAATAGCCGGGCTACTTCGGCATTACCACTTCCATAGCTAAAGGCTTTAACCATAGCCATTAACTTGGTAGTTGGTTGTAAAAAGTTTTGGTAAATTTTTAAGTTATGAGCCATTGCCGTTAGGTTTATTTCCATAACGGTTTGATGCACTTTTTGCTCCAACCATTTACTGATAGTTTCAAAAGAAAAAATTCTGGCTCCTTTTAGTAAAATAAATTCATCCTTAAATTGCTGTGTAGTGGTGTTTGCCAAAAATGCTTGCACACTAGTATAAAAAGCTGTTTGTGAAAATGATTGTGTAAACAAATGTTGGTGTGCATACAACTGCTCTCCTATTGCAATTAACTTATTAATTTTTCTTTGTTGCAACTGGTATAAAACTTGTTTGTACAAGGCATCGTCTGGCATACCTGATTGCAAAATATCTGATAAAATTACAGTTGTATTTTGATTACCAGATTGCTGTTGTAAATAATCCAAAGCTATACTTAATGAAGAAATATCGTTGCTATAACTATCGTTTAATATGGAACAATTATTAATTCCTTTTTTTAATTGCATTCGCATTTCCAAAGGTTGAAGCAACTGTAAACGTTGTTCAATAGTAATAACATTGTAATTTAAGGCTAGCATGGTTGCTATACAAGAAATACAATTTTCTATTGAGGCCTCATCAATAAATGGCAAATGAATAGTATGTGTTTGTTGATTAAAAATAAATTTAAGCATAATACTTATGCTATTTTTTTCGATAGACTTGACCGAAATTTTAGCCTCTTGTGTTTTGCTCCAATCAAATAGTTCAAGGCTATCATTTTCTGCAAAATTATTTACCACATCTTTTGGAAAAATCAATTGTTTACAATAATCAAATAATTGAGTTTTTTCTGCAATCTTTTGTTCAATATTTTCAAATCCCTCGTTGTGTGCGTTGCCAATATTGGTTAAAATTCCTATCGTTGGTTGGATAATTTTTTGAAGCAACCTCATTTCATTGGTAGTAGATATACCTGCTTCGAAAATGGCTAAATTATGTGTAGTATTTATTTGCCATACGCTTAATGGCACACCTATTTGAGAATTATAACTTCTGGGGCTACGTACAATATTAAAATCGGGAGAAAGCAATTGATACAACCACTCTTTTACGATTGTTTTACCGTTACTACCCGTAATGCCAATTACTGGAATATTATATTGGCTTCTGTGATAAGAGGCCAATATTTGTAAAGCTTCCAAAGAATTTTGAACTTCTAAAAAATTGGCCTCTGCAAAATGTTCTACATCAATAGCACTATCTATCACAAAATTCCTTACCCCATTTTCATATAATGCCTTAATAAAATTATGCCCATTATTTCTTTTACTATGCAATGCAAAAAAAAGAGATCTGTTTGGAAAAATAATTTTTCTACTATCAATTAACAAATATTCGATGCTTGAATTGAGTTTAATACTACAAGTAGCATTAATAATTGATGCAATATGTTTAATGGTATAACTCAATTAAGAAAAATAGTGTAGCATGAAAAAATTATTGCTTAACATCTTCGGGGACTCCCTTTTTACTCATAAAAATTGAATAAAAAATGGAACCACTAATACACAACAATATAATGAATAAAGAAATAGCAACTTGTGTAGGCTTGCTTATCCATTGATTGATGTAATGTTCGCCCAACATTTTTGCCCCAATAAAAATTAAAACAATTGCAATACCTTGTTGCAAATAATCGAATTTAGAAACTGCACCACGCAACAAAAAGAAAAGGCTTCTTAAACCAAGTACAGCAAAAATATTTGAGGTATAAATTATAAGTGGATCTTTAGAAATACCCATAACTGCTGGGATACTATCTAAAGCAAATACGATATCTATTGCTGCCAACATAATTACCACAACAAATAACGATGTATAAACAGGCTTACCGTTTTCTTTTATTATATATTTTCCGTCACCATCATGTGTAGTTAGTGGTAAAAAGCGTTGCAAAAATTTATAAATTTTACTTTCTTGCGGGTTAAATTCTTCGTCTTGATTGCTTGTAAACATTTTATAACCAGTGTACAATAAAAACACACCAAATACATACAATACTGCATAAAATTTTGCTACCAATGCAACACCAACAGTTATAAATGCAATTCTAAATACTATGGCCATTAATATACCTACCAACAGAACCCTTCCATAAAATTTTTCCTTTACCCCAAAAGCAGAAAATATGAGAATAAATACAAAAATGTTATCAATACTTAAGCTCCATTCCATTAAGTAAGCACTTAAAAACTCAAGTGCCAGCTGGGTATTAGAAGTGGCAACAACGCCTGCATTTTCTGCACTCAGTGCTGCACCTTCAATCCATAGAAAAACAAAAAAAGCCAAGGCCAAACTTACCCAAAGTAAGGTTTGCTGTAAGGCTGCTTTAATTGTAATAATTTTATTTTTTTTATTGAGTAAACCCAAATCAAAAACAAGGGCTACTGATAAAACTATACCAAAAACTAAGTAAACTATTTGATGTGATGTCATTATAAAATTGATTAAAAAATTGATTACACTGCGTATTGCTTTTTTCTAATTTGTTGGTAGATGAATCCAGTGATAATTATGATAAAAATGGGTAATCCAATATTAATTAATTGCCAAACTAATTTATCTTCTTCTACTTTTTTACTATTCAATAACCTCAAAACTAAATCTTTATTTCTGGCTTCAATAATACCTTGTTTATTGGTTAAAAATTCTAAACAGTTTAATAAAAAATCTGCGTTGGCAAATTGATACTCGTATTGAGAGCCCACAGTAAATAAATTCATACCAATGGGCAATGGGCCTTGTTTTTGAGATACATCATTTAATACCATATCGCCATCGGCTACCACAATCATTTTTCCATCGTTTATGCTTTCTGTTAAAAAAGGAACTCCTATTTGTTCTGAGGTATCTAGCTGTTGTTGTGAAACTCTATTTTTATACAACGACGAAAATTTTCCTTCTAGCAAAACTGCAACGGGAATGTTGATTTGTTTAAATAAAATATCTTCGGGTGCATTTCTATTTTCGTTTAAACTAATTAATGCAGGTGTACTTAATTTTCTTGAATTTGATGAGGTTGAAAGTAGTATGGTTTTAGTAATATTGTTTGCTTTAACCGTATCAATTGAGTTTACAAAACGCCCTGCAATTAATCCTAAATTTTTATTAATTGGGTGGTTGTTTTTACTTTCGAATAGTGGGTAATAATTCCAATGTAAAAATTCGAACTGTGGTTTATCGCTGCTGCCTCCTACTGCAAATGGCATAAAATCGCATTGCAAATCCATCACCAAATCAGTATTTAATCTAATGCCATACTTAAAAAATAAATCGGTTAAATTTAAGTTTCTATCGTAAGCAACCAGTTCTGGCTTTACACTTAAACTATCTTGTTCGGCATTTAAATTATCTATAAAACATAAAACTTTACCACCACGTAAAAGGTATTGATCAATTTTTAATTTTTCATCTTCGCTAAATTGTAATGTAGGTTTTACAATCATTAAAACTGCAAAAGTATCTGGTATAGCAAGGCGTTTATTTAAATCAAATGTAAAAAGGTTATACTCTTTTTTAAGTGTTTGCAATAAATCGTAGGTTCTTGCATCAGTTAATTCGCCATTGCTGTAGTTGTAAGCAATTAAAGGTTTTGTTGGGCTATTAAACCCATCTAACACTTTTAAAAATTTATACTCCAGCATTGCTTCTGCACCATTAATTTCATCTTGTGTAATTAATCGGCTTTTACCGTTGTATAAATTAATGAGTTCAATTTTATCTGAATATTTTATTAATGCATAGGGAAAAATTAATTTGGTTTCTTGCCCTTGTTTTATTTGTACAGTAAGGTTTATAGGCGTTGCACCCATTGCAATCAAAGTGTCTTGGTATTTTTTATCAGCATCTTCCATTTCTGTATCTGGTGCAATAAAACGATACGAAATTTTGCTATTATTTTCCTTTAATAATTGTAAAAAATCGGCAGTACTATTGGCCAATTTTTGAAACCCCGATGGAAGATTACCCTCTAAAAAAACAGTTATTTCAACCCTTTCTTCTAAATTTTTAAGTGCCGTTTTTGTAGCCCTGCCAATGGTATATCTTTTTTCTTTGGTTAAATCAAACTTGGTGTGCAGCAAACTGGCTAAATAATTAATTGCAACAAAAGCAACTATTAAACCAATTAAACCCCATTTATTCATCAATATTTTTTGCATGTATTTTTATTATAGTTGCTGGTTGCTAGTGAATGGTCAATGGTGAGTAGTCAATGGTCAATAGTGAATAGTCAATTGTGAGTGGTGAATAGTCAATGGTGAATGGTCAACCAAAACCTTAAACTTTAAACCTTAAACCCTAAACCTTATACCTTATACCTTATACCCTAAACCTTCCTCCCCAAATTTCTTTCTGTAATTAATAAAAGTAAAGCCGTTGTGCTTAAAAAATAAATCACATTTCTAGTATCAATAACCCCTCTACTCATGCTACTGTAATGAAAATCGATTCCTGCCATTTCAATATAATAATCTACACCACCCGTAAAAAAAGGTAGTTTACTAATTGCATTAAATCCATAAAACAGCAATACACATGCAATTAGTGAAATAATAAACGCTACAACTGCATTATTTGTAAAACTACTGGCACAAATACCAATGGCAGAAAATACCAAGGCCAAAAAAAACAAGCCAATATAAGCACCAATGGTAGCACCAACATCTAACCCAGAACCTACACTTAGTTGTTGTACAGAAATTATATAAGTAAAAGTGGGGACTAATGCCACAAATGCAACTAAAAAACAGCCTAAAAACTTTCCTACAATAATATTTCTTGTGGATAAGGGTAAAGTTTTAAGTAATTCATAGGTGCCCTGTTTAAACTCATCGGCAAAACTACGCATGGTTACTGCTGGTATTAATAGTAACAATATCCAAGGTGCAAGCTGAAAAAAGCGATCTAAAGTAGCGTAACCAAACGAAAAAATATTACCATCAAACACAAATAAAGCCAATCCATTGGCTAATAAAAACACCACAATTACCATATAACCAGTAAGGTTACTAAAAAATTGTTTCCATTCTTTTTTGCATATCACCCACATGCTGTAAAAATAATTGATAAATTTTTGCAAGAAATTTTTTTTTATGATTAAAATGTGTGTATTTTGTACACATTAAAAACTAAAATTACTTGATATGAAAAAATTATTTACTTTATTAGCAGTTGTTTTCTCAATTGCAAGTTTTGCCCAAACACCAGTTATTAATGGCGTTTATAACCCTGCAGAAGGCTGGGGGCCAGCAGTTGCTACTGGTAATGGCACAGTAGGTTGGGCAGATGCTAATGCTAGAACCTTATATGTTACCTACGACAACAATTATGTTTATTTTGGAGCTGAGTGCTCTGCACAAGCTTGGCAACAATTTGTAATTGCCATAAATAATAGGCCAGGTGGCAGTAATACTGACTCTTGGGGAAGATCAATAACTTACAATCACACAAACCGTCCAGATTTTTTAATAAGGGGGGATATTGCTGGGGGGAATTATGCAGAAATTCACACATGGAGTGGTACTGCTTGGGGTGGTCTAACTACTAATATAAATAATGCAGGAACCGAAGTAAAAGGAATTTTTGCTGGTACAGCTCCATTTAATGGGTTTTTAGAGGTTAGAGTTCCAAGATCAGTTATTGGTTGGGGCTTGTTAGGAGATGTTCAGTTTATCATTGGGGGAAACAATAATGATCATGGATGTTTTGATGCCATACCTAATGACAATAATAGTTCAGATTGGAACCTACCAGCAAGTGCAACTTCATTAAGCAACTACGTTACCAACGTAACCATGCCTGCTAACTTAGGTTTCTTTAAAGGGGAAGTAAAAAATAACACAGCTACCATTTCATGGTTATCTAACACAGAAAGCAATTTTAGCCATTACGAAGTTGAGGCTAGCAATAATGCCAGTAATTGGAACAAAATTGCTACTGTAATTGCTAAGGGAAACAACAGCAATTATACAGCAACCGCTGCCATTAACCAAAACACTTGGTATAGGTTAAAAATGGTAGATAAAGATGGATCTTTTGCTTATTGCAATGCTGTTTTACTAAAAGTTACTGGGAAAAAAGGTAATATTGAATTATTAGGTAATCCAGTAAAAGACCAAATTAAAATATCTATTAACAACGATAAAATAACCAACTATACTGCCGAAATATTTAGTTTAGAAGGTAAAAGAATGGCTGTTAAAAACTACCAACATGCTGGTGGCGTTACAACCTTAAGTATAGAAGCACCTAGTGCAAAAGGTACTTACTTTGTACGTTTTACCAACAATGGTATTATTACCGATGTTTTGAAGGTTTTAGTTGATTAATAACTGACTGATTTAAATAGAAAAAACTTAATTACGTTTGAAATTAAGTTTTTTTTGTTTAAATAAATAGCCACAGAATACAAAATTCAAAGAATTAAAAATGACTTCATTATTCAAAAAATTAAACTTCAAAAATCATACTTCAGTTGTTGTTCTGCATTCTCCAGCTTCTTTTGAAACGGAATTAAAAACTATGCAAAACGAAACTGTGATTATCCAGAATTTGAAAAAAGTAACAGCAGCAAATTTTTTTATTTGTTTTGTTTTATCTCAACAAGAAATTGATGAAAGCATTGAAGCAATACATAAAAAACTAGTTGGTGATGCTATTTTATGGATGTGCTATCCAAAAGGCACATCGAAAAAGTACAAATGCGATTTTAACCGAGACAGAGGTTGGGCAAAGCTTGGGGCCTTGAATTTAGAATCGGTACGAATGGTAGCTATTGATGAAGATTGGAGTGCACTAAGATTTAGACAAGTATCTTACATGAAAAAAATTACACGAAAAGAAAGTTTTGCTTTATCCATTGATGCTAAAAAAAGAACTACACAAAAAGGGATTTAATACTTTTTGATGTGATTATCAACGCAAAGGACAGTATGGAAAAATGAGCATGTATTATGCCAACTTAAAACAAATTGGGATATTTTACTTTGGTATAAATAGAGGCTATGAAAACAAAAAAAGCCGTTGGAAAATTCCAACGGCTTTTTTGTATCAATCAATAGAATTATTGTTTCAATACTTTAACTCTTTGCACAGAACCTTCAGATTGTATGGCAAAGAAATACATACCAGCAGCTTGATTACTTAAAGCATACTTAATATTATTTTTTACTGCATCAAAACCACCTGATACTGATTTAATTAATATACCTGTAGCATTATGAATATCAATTTGTACTTTGGTAGATGCTGTAACATTTGCACCTGCAATTAAATCGAACACATTTTTAACTGGATTTGGTACAACCTGTACCAATTGTATACTGCTGTTATTCTGGATGATAATAGTATTACTTAATGCTGTTTTTCCATCATTATCCATTTGTTGCAAACGATAGTAAATACGCTTGCCCTTAACATCATCGGTAAACTGATAATTATTATTAGCTGAGCCATTTGCTATAGAAGAAACAAAAGAAATATTCTCGAAATTTGTTCCATCAATAGAACGTTGAATATTAAAACCTTTATTGTTTATTTCTGCACCTGTTGTCCATTTAAGTACTACTTGTTTTCCTTTTAATTCACCTGTAAAATTTAAGAAAGTAACAGGCAAAACAGATAAATCGCTAAAAACACTAAAGCTAGATAAACTGGTAATATTTGTAGCAGTTAATGTATATGGATTGGTACCACTTGCCATTGCTGTTGGAGATACTCTAAACCATATATTACCTGTATTGGGGTTACGCCCAATGGCAGCAGCATTTCTATTAAACCCGCCATTTTCGTCGAAAGAATTCCAGCTAACAGTGGTCGTAATATTTAAACCAATATTGGTTGATGGGGCAACTACCCAAGTTTTATTTAATCGTCCAGTTGTTGCCATACTAACACCAGAAGTACCACCAGCCAATACATCTTCAAAACAACGAATACTTAAACTACAAGGTGTTCCTGCATTGTTTATTGTAATTGGTGTAAATGATGTATTGCCAATTGGATAAGTTATTGGTGAATTACCAACCACTTGAACTATAGAGCCAGAAGTAAGTGGATTATTACCAGCTTGAACATAATTATTACTGCTTCCACCTGTAAATGTAGCAGTAGAACTCATATTTAAATTATTACTACCCAGTATTATTTTTCCAATGTTTAGAGAAAGGTTATTATTAATGGTAATCGGTGCATTTAATTGTACATTGTTGTTGTTCGATACACTTAATCTGTTAAAAGTTAGTGCCCCATTGATGCTTTGTGGTACAAAACCATCTAATTGAATGGTTCCAGAACCTAGTGCAGTACCACTACCAGATAAATTACCAGCTACACTTAAAAATGAGTTATTGTCGATTGTTAAAGTTGCACCGGCTTCTACTGTTAAATTATTAACCGAAGTATTACTTGTAAAAATTGGTGCAGGATTTGAATAGGCTGGAATTATTAAATTTAAGGAAGCGTCTGGCATTTTACCTTCTTCCCAATTACCACAATCAAATGGATCATCAGACCCTTTATTGCCAGTCCAAATTGCAGCTCTGCTGGCAACAGCATTTGTGGTCGATCTTGTATCAACAACAGCTGGTGCTGTGTAGGTTACATTTACCCAACATTTTTGACCAGCTTGTGCATTACTAGTATTTCTTACTTTAACTACTACCCAACCACTATTTGTTGGCATATAATTGCCTGTTAATGGTGATGCAGTCGAAGTAACTCCACTTATTTCATGTAGTTTGTTACCATCTAAATCCCATAACGAAACGGTGATATTTGTTCCATTAAATTCTGGCTTAACGAAGTAAGTTATTTGTTGTGCAGTAGCCACATAAATTTTGCCTGCAACCCTTTGGTTGGTGCTATTGGTAGGCAAAGCTCCACCTTGTCCTAAACTTTCGCAATGGCTATCTCCCAAATCATTTGCCATTTCCCACTCTTGTTGGGTAGTAGTAGCTCGAGGTTGTTGGTAAGTAGCTAGGTGGTTATATAAGTCGTTTACCGATGCAATATTAAGACCTGGAGGGGCTGGTGCCCAAATAGAATAACCATGGCCAAATGCATTGGGAATAGTATGACCAACTGGTGCTGTTTGAATTAGCACTCTTCTATCATTTGGAATAGTTACCGTGCTAATTCCATGGGCACCCGAAAAATCGTATAACACTGTGCCAATTGGCCAAGCATCGTTTACTTTGCAAAACACTTGTTGGTCGGCACTATTATTATTGGTTGAATTAAAATTATCGGTAATGCCAATAATTGCTTTGCCTACCCTTTCAATCACTAAATGATCTCCAGCACTTCCTGCTTGATAAAAAGGACTGTTGCTCCCCGTTGGAACACCATAATCTCCATCTTTAAAGCCTAATCTTTGGTGAGCTTGCATTAGGTTAATAATATCATTTCTGGCAGGAAGATCGGTGGTACTTTGTGGTAAATGGGTGTATCTTTTACCAGTTGTTCCAATATCAAATAAATCTTCAAAAAACACCAATGAATTTCCGTCCATTGCAAAAGTTGCTGCATAGGCAGAGAACAAACGAGGCTCACGAGGATCTATATGTTGTCCATTACCCCCAAGTTCACTTCCTGTGTTCCAACCATTGGTTCCATTTTGACCTAAAGGTTGTGCAAAATTTCCGTTAGTTAACACTGGTCGGTACGTATCGTGGCTATTTACAAAATTTACACTTCTATGCACCCTTAAACCACCAGGATAATCGAAAAAACGAAAGCCTTGTTGTTCACCGGGTAGATTTTGCATGTTAAAGCCCCCGTTACCTCTAACCAATTGAAATATTCCACCATTACCAGAAGTATTATAACCACGTAATCCGAAATCAAAGGTACCAGTATGTTTTTCATTGGTTACACCACCAGGTGCTGTTTGCGAAGCAACATTGTTAGCATAATTATCTATCGAAAACTGATCTCCAATCCACTCACCTACACAAAACATATCTTGGCCGCCAGCTTGTAAACTAGTTAAAGAACTATTGTATTTACTGTGCCAAATACCTGTTTCTTGAGCTGATAAACTAAAATGTTTTACAGCATCCCAACGCCATCCATCGCTACCAGTTTGTTTTTTTAACCACAATAACCAATCTCTTGCATTGTCTTGCATGTAATTATTGGTTTGTGTTGGATTAAAATAGTTTCTAAAAGTGGTATTTACTAAAGCCCCACCAGATGTTGGTATGTTAGAACTTTGACCAATTGCATTGGCATCGTAATTAATATCTGGCCCCCAGAACATGGAGTTAATATCGTTACAACTGCTTGTACAATTAAAAAAGTTCGCAGCGTTTTTTGCCCACCTTCCAGATCTAGTCCAATAATCATCTTGAAACTCATTAATAGCAGGTGTGCCATAACTTACATATCTAAAATTTTTAAACCCACTTGCAGTTGCAATTGAATTAGCTGCAGGATCTTGTCCACCAGCACCAGCAGAACCCACAGGGTTTGGTGCTCCAAAAGTGTTAACCCCACCTCCTGCATCTCCATTATGGTTTAACACAATATCGTGAATTACTTCAATACCGTTTGCATGCATTACAGCTATCATGCGTAATAAATCGTCTTTAGTACCCACTCTCGTTCTCATTCTATCGTTTAATGGATGCCCATTCCCTTTCTGGCGTTTATCGCCAATATCGTAATTGTCGAAAGGCATATAACCAACAAAATCTGGGTTTGCCTGCTTCATTGCTGGTGGAATCCAAATAGCATTGAAGCCAGCAGCTTTTAATCTTGGAGCCAATTCTGTTAAATAGTTGGCCCAACCAAAACGATAATTTTCGTTCCAGAAATCCCACCAAAAGGCTTGAAACACTACTTTTTTAACCCTTTGTTGTGCAGAAATATTTTGTAGAGAAAAAGTGATGAGTAATAAAATGAATATCATTTTAACCCATAAATAGGTAAATTTTTTTTTCATACTTGCATCGTTTAATAAATAACTTTTAAATTATACTGTGAAATTAGGTAATGTGTATTAAATACACAAAAGTTTATTCTTTTTGGTTATAATTTTAAAGAAAAAGTTGTAAAAAAGAAAAAGAGAAACAAAATATTTCTCCTTTTTAAAATGATGTACGTTATTAGTTCCTGAGTGGTTTACCACTTTTTAAAACACTTTGTATTCGTTCTAAAGTTTTCTTTTCGCCACAGAGGCTTAAAAACGCTTCCCTTTCTAAATCTAACAAATATTGTTCGCTTACCAATTGTGGTTCACTCAAATCTCCACCACACATAACATAAGCTAGTTTTTTTGCAACCAAAGCATCATGTTCTGTTGCATATTTACCACGTTGCATACCATTTATACCAGCCAACATTGCACCCAAACCTAAGCGACCCATTACTTTAATATCTTTTCTTTGTTGAGGCATGCTATAACCGGCATCATATAATTCTATTACACTTTTTTTGGCTTCGGCAATTCTTCTACCAATATTTAGGATTACTTCGTCTTGTCCTTTTCTAAATACACCCATTTCAAAAGCCTCATGTGCACTTGTTGCTACTTTTGCAGTTGCAATGGCTAAAAATCTATCTTTTATGGTATTGGTATCGGGCTCACCATCATGCAACTCATCGCTGGCACGTAAAACAAACTCTTTTGTACCACCACCACCTGGTATTAAGCCTACTCCTAATTCTACTAAGCCAATATACGTTTCGGCTGCAGCACAAATTTTATCGGAATGTAGACTCATTTCGCAAGCTCCGCCTAAGGTTAAACCATGAGGAGCAACCACTACTGGAATACTTGAATAACGCAAACGCATCATCGTATTTTGAAACATACGAATAGCCATATCCAACTCGTCATATTCTTGTTCTATTGCCAACATAAAAATCATGCCTACGTTTGCACCTGCACTAAAATTAGGACCTTCATTGGCAATTACTAGGCCTTTAAACTTTTCCTCTGCCAAGGAGATGGCTTTATTTACACCTTCCAAAACCTCTCCACCAATACTGTTCATTTTTGTGCTCCACTCGAAACCAGCAACTCCATCGCCAATATCGTACATTCTGCAAGCACTATTTTTCCAAATAGTTTTATCACTGTTGTGATTCAAAATTATAAATGCTTCTCCACCTGGTAAAACTTTGTACGATTTTGTTGCTATATCGTAATACATTCTTTTACCTGCTTCAACTTTATAAAAACTATTTGCACCAGTTGCTATCATTTCCTCTACCCAGGTTGCCACTTTTACACCAGCAGCTTTCATGGCTTGTACTGTTTTAGCAACACCCAAAACATCCCAGGTTTCAAAAGCTCCAATTTCCCAACCAAAACCTGCCATCATTGCATCGTCAACCCTATACACTTCATCGCTTATTTCTGGAATTCTAAAAGATATATAAGAGAATAATGAAAAATGAAACTGCCTATAAAAATCACCTGCTTTATCTGTACCCGCACTAAGAGTTTTAATTCTTATTTTTAAATCATCGATTGGTTTAGCAGTTTCTAATGTTGCAAATTTGGGTTTTACCCTTGCTCCATATTCCATGGTTTGCAAATTCAATGTCAAAATTTCTTTACCAGCATCTGATTTTGTTTTTTTAAAAAATCCTTGTCCGGTTTTATCACCCAACCAATTATTGGTTACAACCTTATCTAACCAAGTAGGAATATTAAAAATTTCTTTTGCTTCATCGGTTGTACAGTTTTCGGCAACACCTTTTGCAACTTTTACCAAAGTATCAATGCCTACCACATCGGCGGTTCTAAAAGTTGCCGATTTTGGCCTACCAATAACTGGACCAGTTAATGCATCGACTTCATCAATACTTAAACCCAATTTTTCCATTATGTGAAAAATACTCATTATGCTGAACACCCCAATTCTATTGGCAATAAATGCAGGAGTATCTTTACACAATACTGTGGTTTTGCCTAAATATAAATCGCCATAATGCATTAAAAAATCTACTACTTCTTGGTTGGTATCTGGTGTAGGAATAATTTCTAATAATCTTAAATATCTTGGAGGATTAAAAAAGTGTGTGCCACAAAAATTCTTTTTAAAATCGTCGCTTCTACCAACACTTAACATGTGTATAGGAATACTAGAAGTATTGGATGTAATTAAGGTGCCAGGTTTTCTAAACTGCTCTACCTTTTCATATACTTGTTGTTTAATATCTAAACGTTCAACTACTACTTCAATAATCCAATCGCAACTGGCAATATCTTTCATATTGTCATCGAAATTGCCAGTGGAAATTTTTTTAAATACATCCTTAGTATAAACTGGACTTGGATTACTTTTTAAAGCAGCGGTTAGAGCATCGTTTACAATTTTATTTTTTAGAGCAACTTTTGCATCGGCAGGTGTATCTTTTGGTACAATATCTAATAATAAAACTGGAACACCAATGCCAGCAAAATGACATGCAATTCTACTACCCATTACACCACTGCCAAGAACGGCAACTTTTTTGATTACTCTTTTCATATGATTTATTTTTTTCTTCAGAAATCGATTACTACAGATAACTACACAAAATAGTATATATTCTTTCTGGCAATCACAAAAATAAAGAAATAATAGTTAGCTATGCAACTATTTTTTTGAAATAAAAAAACCACCAATGTTGGTGGTTGTAAAGTGTTAAGAAAGTTTTAATTAACTCCACTTCCGTTATCAACTTGGCTAGGAGAATTTACAAAATGCAGTTTACCCGCTTTATCTTCTGCCATTAAAATCATTCCGTTGCTTTCAATGCCTCTCATTTTTCGAGGAGCTAAATTACACACAACAGTAACTTGTAAGCCAACAATATCCTCTGGTTTAAAGTGCATGGCAATACCCGAAACAATCGTTCGTTTTTCGAATCCTAAATCAACTTCTAATTTCAATAATTTATCTGCCTTTTCAACTTTTTCTGCAGATAGTATAGTTGCAATACGTAAATCTATTTTTGCAAAATCATCAAAAACAATTTCAGGTTTAAGTGCTTCACTTGCATCGGAAGGAGCGTTTTGTATGGCTTCAATATTTGTCATACTTTTATATGTTGAGCTTTTGATTTTTAATTTTTCTAGTTGAGCTACTATTTCTTCATCATCGATTTTTCTAAACAATAATTGTGGTTCACGTAAACTGTAACCTGGTTTTAACAGGTTTATTTTACCTGCATTTTCCCAATCGAGCATCTTATCAACCACCTTCATCATACCACACATTTTTTTTGCTGTATATGGTAAAAATGGATTAATGAGGATGGCCAAATTAGCGGTTAATTGCAAACATAAATGCAAACAATTATCAATTAGTTTTTGATTTTCTGGTTGCTCGATGAGCGTTTTGGCTACAATCCAAGGTTCTTTTTTTTGCATGTATTGATTTGCTTTTCTTGCTAAATCAATTACTTCAAATTGTGCCTCTCTAAACTTATAACCTTCTAATAAATTTTCGACTTTAGTTTTAGCAGCAGCAATATCTAGTATTAGTTGTTTGTCGATTTCATCAATTAGTTCATTATTAAAATTAGGTACTTTACCCTTACAAAGTTTGTGCATTAACACAAACGTTCGGTTAACGTAGTTGCCAAAAATACTAACCAACTCGCTGTTATTGGCATCTTGAAAACCCTTCCAAGTAAACTCACTATCTTTTGTTTCGGGTGCAATAGCTGTTAAATAATAACGCAATACATCTGCCATGCTTTCGCCACCATTTTCTTTTTTGATCCAATCGGTTATGTATTCATCCATTTCAATACTCCATCCACGGCTGGTACTCATTTTATCTCCCTCTAAGTTCATAAACTCGTTGCTAGGTACATTATCGGGCAAAATATTTCCATGTAACTTTAACATGATAGGAAAAATAAGTGCATGAAAAACAATATTATCCTTCCCAATAAAATGAACCAATTGTGTATCGTTATTATACCAATATGGTTTCCAATCTTTGTTATTATTTAATGCCCATTGTTTGGTAGCACTTATATAACCTATTGGTGCATCGAACCAAACGTAGAGAACTTTACCAGCCTCCCCCTGCCCCTCCAAAGGAGGGGTTTTTGTAGCAACCACAGAAGCTGAAATTTCCTTTAATTTTTTAGCAATTGAGGCAATTGTTTTTTCTGTTTCAAATAACACTTCGTTATTGGTAAAACGTATCACTTGAAAACCAAGTTTATTCAATTCATTTGTACGTTCATCATCCTTAACAATATTTTCTGGTAATTGATGAATATTGCCATCTACCTCAATAATTAGGTGCGACTTTAGACAAACAAAATCTGCAATATATTGCCCAATTATATGTTGCCTTCTAAATTTATACCCTAACTTTTTATCTCTTAAAAGTTCCCAAAGTGCTTTCTCTGCCTCAGTAGGATTGCTTCTTTGAGTAGCAACGAATTCTTTGAGCAATTTATAAATTAATGGATCCGATGTTTGATACCTATAATCGCTTTCTGTATCCTCTGGGTCTGAAACCCCTCCTTTGGAGGGGATGGGGAGGCGTATTCCCCAATCCAAATCTCTAGTTACTGCTCGGGGTTGTAGTCCTCCATCGACCCAGCTTTTTATTTGACCAACAACATTGGAACGCCAATCATCTTTATGACCTTTTAAAACCCAATCACGTAAAAAATCTTCATATTTATTTAAAGGCAAATACCAATGTTTAGTGGCTTTTTTTATTGGTGTATTTCCGCTTAATGTGGAAACCGGATTAATCAACTCTTCGGGACTTAAACTTTTACCACAGCGTTCACATTGATCGCCAAAAGCATTTTCGTATGCACAATTAGGGCAAGTACCTTTTATAAAACGATCTGCCAAAAACGTACTAGTTGCTTCATCGTAATATTGTTCAGACTCTTTTATTTCTAAATCGCCATTGTTGTTTAAAACAGTAAAAAACTCTTGAGCTGTTTCATGGTGTAAAGGAGAAGATGTTCTATGATAAATATCAAACTCAATTCCTAGATCTTTAAAGTTTTGTTCAATAATTGGATGATACTTATCGATGATTGCTTGTGCTGTAGTACCTTCCTTCATAGCTTGAATAGGGATTGCTGTGCCATGTTCATCGCTGCCACAAACAAAAACCACATCTCTTTTTTGACGCCTTAAATAACGAGCATAAATATCTGCTGGCAGATAGGCTCCAGCCAAGTGCCCAATATGTTTTAATCCATTAGCATAAGGTAATGCAGAAGTAACTAAATATCTTTTAGGTTGAATCATGTATTTATTAATGTAATTCTTTAAATTAACTGCAAATTTATGTGTTTACGAACTATTGGTTATTTTTAACTGAGAAGCAATTTATTATTCATGCTATCAAGAAATAATATGTACCCAAAACTTTTTATGGTTTTAATTGGTTGTAAACCACCGAACAGAAACATAGAACAACACGATATTTTTTTTGGCATTGGTAACCAAATTAAAGATTTAGTACCAGCTATTAACCTTTTTTGGCCTGAAGCAATGGGTAAAATTCATTTAGATGCCTATACAACCATAGAATATATAGAGGGCTTTGAAATAAAAGTTGTACCAAAAAATGAAGCCTGCAATAACAATGGTAATGCCCTATTTTTTATTAATTTAGGTGGATATAAACAAAATGAATTTGAAGAGTACCACTATAAAATGTTAACTGTGGCTACAGAAAAAACGAATGCAATAAACAAAGCTAAGTTAACAGCATTTTATAAACATACTGGTTTTAAACAAGCACCATCGCATATTGACGATAAATATGGAATTGATGTAGATGATATTTTTGCAATTGAAGATATTTTATTACCAGATTACAAAAATAAGTTCCATATTCAAATTACATCAAGCAATAGCAAGCAAACGAACGAAATGCAAATTGGCTATTTCCCATTAAGTAAGTTATGATGTAAAAAGAAGTTTTAATTTTTTGAAAAAAATACCCACAAATAGGTATAAACAGTAGCTTATTTTAATGTAGCTTAGTAGCCTATTATACTTATGAATAGAAAAGGATTTTTACAAGCTTTTGTTCCTGCAGCACTTACAGCAGGCATTTTGCCCAAACAACTATTGGGGAATAATCAATTACAACTTGAAAAAAATCCACCTATTCTAAATCAAGGAAGTACTGTTGCAATTGTTTGCACTGCAAATCCTGTGCAATTAAAAAGTATTGAAAAAGGAGTAGAAACCCTTAAAAGTTGGGGTTTGCAAGTAAAAATTGGGAACACCATTGGAAAAGAATGGCAACGTTTTGGAGGAACCGATATTGAAAGAGCATATGACTTACAAACTTTTTTAGATGACCCAACTATTGGTGCAATTATTTTTGCAAGAGGTGGTTATGGAACAATGAGAATGATTGATTTAATTGATTGGAGCGGTTTTGTAGAACACCCAAAGTGGTTAATAGGTTTTAGCGATGTAACCACTACCCTTTTGCATGTACATACAAATTTTAACATGCCCAGTTTACATGCTGGCATGATTACTAGCATTACACAAGATGCTAAAAATATTACAGCAATTAGCCTTCACGATGTACTTTTTGGACACAGAATTGAATACAATTTGTTTGGCAATAATTTAAATAAAGAAGGGTTTGCAAGCGGTGTATTAATTGGCGGAAATTTGAGTTTATTACAAGCTTGTGCAGGAAGTGTAAGTGATATTAATACAAAGGATAAAATTTTATTTATTGAAGATGTAAGCGAGTATAAATATACTATTGATAGAATGCTTACTCAATTAAAGCGTTCTGGCAAATTAAGCCAACTAGCTGGGCTTATCGTTGGTATGTTTACTGCAACAAAAAAAGAAGAAGAAGACAAATACTTGTTAAGTATAGAAGAAATTATTTTAGAAAAAGTTCAAGCGTATAACTTTCCTGTTTGTTTTAACTTTCCATCTGGGCATATAAGAAATAACTATGCTTTAAAAATGGGCGTTAAATATGATTTAAGTGTTAGTAAAAACAGCATTAGTTTATTAGAAAGCCCAACTAACAATCCATTTGAACCAACAAAACCCAAGTTAAGTATTGACAATACCTTACTTAACGAAAGCAGTTAAAAGTTACTAAAATACCAACCGACATTTACAAATGAGTTAAAACAATTGGTTTTATGCCGATGTATGGATTGTTGAGGTCAATTAAGTTGAATGGTTATAAACATACTTTGGTATTAGATACAAACTTGTAATATTGTACATGATTACAGTTCCTCCATATCTTAAAAAAGGCGATACCATTGGTATTGTTTGCCCAAGTGGTTTTATGCCTTTAACCAATGCTGAAACTTGTATTAAAACTTTAGAAAATTGGGGTTACCAAGTAAAAATTGGTACTACTTTAGGCAAACAGTTTAATTATTTTAGTGGTACCGATAAACAACGTACGGAAGATCTTCAAAAAATGTTGAATGATAGCAGTGTTAAAGCGATTTTATGTGGACGAGGAGGTTATGGGTTAAGTAGAATTATTGAAGATTTAGATTTTCAAAAATTTAAAAAGAATCCAAAATGGATTATTGGATTTAGTGACATTACGGTTTTACATGCACACATTTATCAACACTATCAAATTGCAACGTTGCATGGCCCTATGGCTGCTGCTTTTAATGATGAAGGATTTATAGGCGAAAATGTACTATCCTTAAAAAATGCATTGAGTGGTGTTAACACAAATTACAACTGTACTTCTCATAATTTTAATAAAATTGGAACCGGACAAGGCGATTTAATTGGTGGAAACTTGGCAATAATTGCTCATTTAATTGGCTCTCATTCCAGTTATAAAACCAGACATAAAATTTTATTTTTAGAAGACATTGGCGAGTACTTATATAATGTTGATAGAATGATGATTCAATTAAAAAGAGCCGAATTATTTAAACATTTAAAAGGGTTAATTATTGGTGGATTTACCGATATGAAAGATACCGAAACCCCATTTGGCACTGATGTTTACAATATAATTAATGATCATGTTAAAGACTTTAAATTTCCTATTTGTTTCAATTTTCCGGTTAGCCACGATATACACAACCTAACTTTAAAAGTTGGTATAGAACATGAATTAAAAGTAGAGAAAGGAGGAGTTAGTTTAAAGGAATTGTTTTAGCAGGTTGAATATAATTATACCGTAGAAATGTGCCTTGTAAGAAGCAGGATTAACAACGATGCAACGAAAACCCAATAGAGTAGTTTTTGGATGGGTTAATAAAAATCTATTCGTATTAAATCATTTCTTTCAACTTTTCTACAACAAAATCAACTTCTTCTTTTGTGTTGTATTTGCTAAAGCTAAAACGAACGGTTACTTGGTTTGGGTTATTATTGATAGCTCGTATCACATGGCTACCTGCATCTGCACCACTAGTGCAAGCACTACCACCACTAGCACAAATATTATTAATATCCATATTAAATAATATCATTTCACTTTTTTCTGTTTTAGCAAAACTTGCACTTAAAACTGCGTACAAACTTTTGCCCAATACGTCTCCATTAAAGGTGACTAATGGTATATGTTTTTGTAATTGTTGCATCATATACAGCTTCAAATCATTGATGTGTTTGCTCTCTAGCTGGTGGTTTAAAGTTGCCATTTCTAACGCCTTTGCAAAACCCACAATACCATATAAATTTTCGGTACCTGCCCTCATATTTCTTTCTTGAGAACCACCATGTACAAAAGGTTTAATTTTTATATTTTCGTTAATGTACAATATGCCCACTCCTTTTGGTCCATGAAATTTATGCCCAGCACCAGTTATAAAATGTACAGGTGTATTTCTTAAATCGAACGGAAAATGCCCAACTGTTTGTACCGTATCGCTATGAAAAATGGCATTGTATTGTTTGCATAAATTACCCACCGCATGTATATCTAGTATGTTTCCAATTTCGTTGTTGGCGTGCATTAGAGTAACCAGGGTTTTTTCTTTACTAGTGGAAAGTAATTTTTCCAAATCATGCATATCTACATGGCCATTGGGTAATAATTTTACATAATTTAATGTTGCTTGGCCTGTTTGTTGCAAATATTCAACTGTATGGGTGGTTGCATGGTGTTCTATACTGCTACTAATAATATTTTTACACCCTAAATCTCTTATTGCTGCCCTAATGGCTGTATTGCTACTTTCGGTACCACCACTTGTAAAAAAAATTTCTGCTGGGTGTGCATTTAAAATTTTAGCAACACTTTTTCTTGCATTTTCAATTGCCATTCTGCTTTCTCTACCATAACTATAAATAGAAGATGGGTTACCAAATTTTTCAGTTAAATAGGGCATCATGGCACTTAGAACTTCAGGGTCTAATGAGGTAGTTGCGGCGTTATCAAAATAAATTCGGTTAACAGGCATAGTTTCAACGTTTGAGTGTTTAAGAGCTTGATTGTTATGTAGGTTTCTTCGCTACTAACAAATAAATTATTAAAAGCTACAACTAATACCTCTGTGATATCTGTAATAGCTCAAATAAATGGGTCTAAAAAGCTATCCAATAGGCATTATACCAGAAAATATTGGTTGAACTTAAAATTTATATTGGTATAACAATTGGTAGCAAAAATAAAAAAACTCACCTACAATAGTGAGATTTTTAAATTTAAGTTTATTTAGTGGGTTACAACCTACATTGCCTCTTTAATATCTTGCATAATACGTTTAGCAATATTGTGGGCAGTAGTTTCAAAATTACTTTCGCTATAAATACGAATAATAGGTTCGGTATTACTAGTTCGTAAATGCACCCAATCGTTATCGAATTCAATTTTTAGACCATCTTCTGTATTTATTGGATTGCTTTTGTACTTTTTTTCAATGGCTTTAAAAATTTTTGCTACATCTACTCCTTTATCCAATTCAATTTTATTCTTACTCATAAAATAATCGGGATAGGTATTTCTCAATTGCCTTACTGTTTTCTTTTCGTGTGCTAAATGGGTTAAAAAAAGTGCTATACCAATTAATGCATCTCGGCCATAATGTAAATCTGGTACAATAATGCCCCCATTACCTTCGCCACCAATTACAGCATTTACTGCTTTCATTTTGTTTACCACATTTACTTCTCCAACTGCACTTGGTGTATATTCGCCTCCATGTTTTAGGGTTATATCTTTTAACGCCCTAGTAGATGACATATTACTTACTGTATTACCTTTTTTATGCTTTAGAACGAAATCGGCTACAGCTACTAAAGTATATTCTTCTCCAAACAAAGAGCCATCTTCACAAACAAAGCAAAGCCTATCTACATCTGGATCTACAGCAATACCAATATGTGCATTTTGCTTTTGTACTTCACTACACAACTCTGTTAAATGTTGTGGTAAAGGTTCGGGATTGTGTGCAAATTTTCCGTTTACTTCTTCGTTTAAAACACTAATATCTTTTGCAGCTACACCCAAGGCTTTTAACAAGGCTGGTACAGCAAATGCACCACTACTATTGATAGCATCTACAACAATTTTAAACTTAGCTTTTTTAATGGCAGCCACATCGACCAATGGATAATTCACCACCAGTTCTATGTGTTTATTTAAAGAAGTATTATCGGTTGTGTAAGTGCCCAATTTGTCGACACCTACAAAAGTATAATTATCTTTTTCCGCAATGTTTAACAAAGCAGCACCATCTTCTCCACTAATAAATTCACCTTTACCATTTAATAATTTTAAAGCATTCCATTCTTTGGGGTTATGACTTGCTGTTAAAATAATTCCACCTGCAGCTTCATAAAAACCCACTGCCATTTCTACTGTTGGTGTGGTGCTTAAACATAAATCAACCACATCGATACCTAATGCCAATAAAGTATTAACTACTAACCCTTGCACCATTGATCCACTTATTCTTCCATCTCGGCCAATAACTACTTTTTTGTTGCCATTGCTTTGATTTAGTAACCAGGTACCATAAGCTGCTGTAAAACGAACTACATCTAAAGGGCTTAAAGTGTCGTTTGGTTTGCCCCCAATTGTACCTCTTATTCCAGAGATACTTTTAATTAATGCCATTGAATATCGATTTAATTAAGAAAGCAAACATAACAAATTATGTATACAATTTTGTATTGTTTACAAGATTATAAAATAAGAAAAGTTTTGCTATTTTGTGTACACGTATCTTCGTTTTATAAATTAAAATATGGCAGCTAGTGCTTGGTTTAAAGATTGGTTTTCGTCACCTTATTATCATAAATTATACAAACATAGAGATGATAGTGAAGCTGAATTATTTATTAAACGTTTAATTGGTTTTTTAAACCCTGTAGCAAATGCTACCATGCTTGATATTGCTTGTGGTAAAGGCAGGCATAGTATTGCTTTAGCAGAAATGGGATTTGATGTTACTGGTATAGATTTATCTTTTCCATCGATAGAGGAGGCAAAAGAAAGTGAAACTGAGCATTTGCATTTTTACCAACACGATATGCGATTACCGTTTTGGATAAACTACTATAATTACGCTTTCAACTTTTTTACCAGCTTTGGTTATTTTAGAACCAAGCGAGAACATGACAATGCTATACGAACTATAACACAAAGCTTAGTACCAAATGGCGTTTTTGTAATTGATTATTTGAATGTACATTATGCTGAGGACAATACCATTAAAAGTCAAATAATAACCATTGATGATGCTGAATTTCATATTACAAAATGGCACGATGAACAACACTTTTTTAAACAAATTCAGGTTATTGATAGCAGTAATAAAACCTTGAAACATTTATATACCGAAAGAGTTGCTAAATTTAGCTTAGGCGATTTTAATGAAATGCTATCTTACCACAACATGCAAGTACAGCAAGTGTTTGGCGATTATCAATTGGGTAAATATGATTTAAGAAAATCGCCTAGATTAATTATTGTTGCTAAGAAAATGAAGTAAACTAACGGTTACTTACAATTAAATGATTCTAATTTTTTCTTTTCCTCAGCAGTAAGAGGTGGTATCAATTTAAATTTATTAGCTGGAGTTACGCTTGTTATTTTTATTAGATAACCTTTGACAACTTTTTCTAACTGTATTGAATTTTGAGCAATACCCAACGAAGCTGCATTTTTAGCATCAGGTTTTAAAACAGACATATTATCAATATTTGATTTGTACAAATCAAATCCAACACGATTGTTGACTTCATATGTTTGCTTAAACGAATGATTTTGTATTGCGTTGGGCATACTATTATTTTTGCTCCATATTTCTGTAACATATCTTGGTTGTTGCCCAATACCTGTATCGGCAGTTCGTATTCGAATAGTTGAACCAGTATTTAAAGTAATGGTAGTATCCACTATTTTAAATTTTTTTGGCGATAATGCAACAGTTGGTGTTTGAGCCTGAAGTTTTGTAACTAGTAATAGAAGCAAAATATATTTCATAACAAATAAATTATTAAGCTAATGTAGCATTTATGTTTAAAAATCACAAAACTAAAATGTTAATATATTTTTAGGCTTGGCTGAGACTTAATTTATTATAATTTTCAAAAGAATCAATGTTGAGGAGGCGGTTGGTGAAAGAACTATCACAAAATTTTTCTTCTAAAACCCATTTAACTTTATGCTTGCTTAGTTTAAATCTTAATAATTGGCAACAAAGAAATTTGTCAAAAAAAATAAGCATTGCCAATTTTTTGAAATTTTAATTATTAACTTATTTCTTCTCCTTTTTATTTGTTAATAGCAAATATTTTGCGGTTTCATGAAAAGCATCAGTAATAAAACGCATGGTGTTTTTTATAGTATCGTTTTTAGCAGTTGCATTGTCAACCATGCTTAACAAATTTTCTTGTTTACTATTTTTAAGTTGATAGTTATAGAAAAATGATTGGTTTAGTACACCAATTTGTTTAGCCATTTCATCAAAAATAAATGTGTAATTACTTTTTTGAATCTTATCATCCAATAAGTTTCTTCCTAAAGTAGTATTGGTATAACCAATATTACATAGATGAGCAATTGTTGGCAAAACATCTAATTGAGAGGCTGGAGTGCTAATTTCTGCTGGTTTCAAAATACCTGGTGCATAAAACAATAATGGCACATGCATATTGGTTAAACCTTGACTAGTAAAGGCTTTAGGTAGCATATTGCCAGCATCGCCACGTATGCCATGATCGCCAACAAATACAAACAAAGTATTGTTATAGTATTTTTCTTTTTTAGCGGCTTCCATAAATTTTTGGTAACAATAGTCGGTAAACCTAAAAGCATTGTATTCCTCATTACTTTCGAATCCGAATTTTTTTAAACTATCTTTTGCTATCTTCTTTTTCACAAAATCGCCCATATCTTCTTCTGGTATGGTATAAGGGCGGTGATTATCGGCAGTTTGTATAACTGCAAAAAATGGATCAGTTCTTTTGGCTAAAACACCATTGGCTTCTAAAAACAAATTTTTATCGCTAATGCCCCAAACATCAATCTCTTTTGCTTTGTAGCTGCCTTGTTCATACAATTTTAACC
Organism: Chitinophagaceae bacterium; assembly: GCA_031429335.1. Classification (GTDB taxonomy): domain Bacteria; phylum Bacteroidota; class Bacteroidia; order Chitinophagales; family Chitinophagaceae; genus UBA1930. Next base: position 27,611 of record JANOZK010000126.1, read on the forward strand.
CATTAATGTTATTGGTAAGTAACCCCTTAATATTGGCCCAACTACTGCTTCCTCCTAAGAAATAAAATTTTTCCTTTTCGGTAAAATCATTAATTATGGTATGCTGGTTTACAACATTGGGGTTACGACTTGATGTTTTACCTTGTTGAACATCTGGCACACCAGTAATAGTTGCCCACACACCTCTTGCTGTGCCATATGCTGGAGAAAAAGCTCTATTAAAAAAAATACCTTGTTTACACATTTCTGCAAAAAATGGGGTAGTATTTAATGGATTGCCGTACACGGAACTTTTGTATGCAGAAAAAGATTCGCAAATAACCAATACAACATTTCGTATTTTTTTTGAAGTTGTATCATTTGTATTGGGTATAATTTTTCTATTAAAGTTTAACCGAATACTGTCGGGTTCGTCAACGCCCAAATAATTACTCATCCAAGCGTAATGTTCTCTTACTTTTTGCTCATTATAAGTAGCTTGTCTAAAACTTAAAGTGCTAAAAAAAGATTGAAAAGGATTTAAAGCAACATTGGCTGCATAATCGCTTCCAAGGGTATAAGCATCGCTCCAACGAAGCGGAAATTGACCGCCTTTTACTACTACCCTGCCAACAATTCCATATGCAAGTAATAAAATAAAAATGATTGCCCATAGAAATTTGCTTTTTACAGTTGATACATTTTTTTGGCTTAGGGTAAAATTGTAACTAAGCTTAACAAGCCAAATAAGTAGTGCAACGGTAACTATTAGTGCCAAACTGTTCCAACCCAGATGATAGCTTTGCCACATCATTCCAAAAGAAATTTTTGCATCTTGTAAAAAGTTTAAAACGCTTGCATTTACACGTTGTTGCAAGTATGCATAGTTACCAAAATCAACTGCATAAAATATGGAAAATATTACAATAAAAATAATCCAAATAGCCATAGCCACCCTTCTTCCCCATTTTTTATTAATGGGGTGTAGCATTGGAATACTACCAATTAAATAAAGTGTTAAAATAACAATGCAAATGATTCTTAAATCGAATCTAAACCCTAAAAAATAAGCCTCCTGTAAAGAAATCAAATTGGTGCTATTATTTTTAAAAACAATCACCAATAAATACCTTAAAAAACTCATTAGTAACAAAAAAATAATGCCTGTTTGTGTTATCCAAACTATGTACCTAGGTATTTTTAATTTTTGCATCATAACGAACAAATGTAAATAATAAAGGCGTTAATATTTTGCCATTCATCAATCATTATCTTTACCAACATGTTTCAAGCTATTTTATATATAACCTGGATGAATAAATTAGTTAATTGGTTTGATCAAATAGATAAACAATTATTTTTATGCATAAATAAGCAATACACTAATTCGTTTTTTGATCATGTATTACCTTGGTATAGAGATAGCTATACTTGGATACCCTTGTATCTCTTTTTATTGCTTTTTGTTACAATAAATTTTGGCTGGAAATCATTGCCTTGGATATTAGGTGTTATAGTAACAGCATCTTTATCGGACCAAATTAGCAGCAATATTTTAAAAGGTTATTTTGAACGTGAGCGACCATGTAACGACGTATTTATGCAGTTACAAGGCCGTTTGTTGCTAAATAGATGCCCTAGTAGTTTTAGTTTTACTTCGTCGCATGCAACCAACCATTTTGCTGCAGCCATGTTTATTTATTTAACGCTAAAAAATAGCTTCAATAAATGGGGCAAACTATTTTTTGTTTGGGCTGCAACCATATGTTATGCTCAAGTTTATGTTGGTGTACATTACCCTTTAGATGTTTTAGCAGGCAGCATTGTTGGCTGCATAATAGGGTTTATTACTGCTATAGTTTTTAATAAGAGGTTTAAACTGAAGTAAATCGATAGCAATAAAGCCCTAATTAAGACCTATAAAAAGCATTTAGCTAAAAAATATGTAACATTGCACTAACATTTTTTGTTACTACATGATTGAGATACTTATAATTATTGGATTAATTCTAATAAACGGGCTTTTTTCTATGGCTGAAATTGCTCTAATATCTGCAAGAAAAGCCAGATTAGAAGGGCAAGCCAACAGAGGAGATAAAGAAGCAAAAGCAGCCTTAGAACTAGCGAATCACCCAGACAGTTTTTTATCGACCGTACAAATAGGAATTACGCTTATTGGTATATTAACTGGTATTTTTTCTGGTGAAAATATTAAAGGCGATATTGTTAGATGGCTACAAAGTTTTGAGTTAACCAACCCTTACAGCAATACTTTAGCTACCATTATTGTGGTAATTTTAATCACCTATTTATCGTTGGTTTTAGGCGAATTGTTGCCTAAAAGAATTGGTCTTAGCAAGCCAGAAGCCATTGCAAAATGGGTGGCAGGGCCAATGAAAATTATTTCATTTATAGCCTTTCCGTTTGTATGGTTGCTGGGTATATCTACGAACTTTTTATCGAAAATTTTTGGAATTAAAACGAACGATTCGCATGTTACTGAGGAGGAGATAAAGGCCATTATTAGTGAGGGTACAGAACAGGGTACAATTGAAGAAGCAGAACAAGAAATTATAGAAAGAGTTTTTCATTTAGGCGATAGAAATATTACTTCGTTAATGACCCACAGGAGTGATATTATTTGGTTAGATATTAATAAAACTGTTGGTACCGTAAGAGAGGAAATGACGGAAGTGATTCATTCGGTTTATCCAGTTTGTGATGAGAATATTGACAATATTAAGGGCATTGTATCGGTAAAGGATTTATTTTTAAACAATAATAAAACTATGCTGGCCGAAATTATTAGCCAGCCAATGTATGTACCAGAAAATAATACTGCCTACCAGGTTTTAGAAAAATTTAAAGAAACCAAAATTCATCATTGTTTTATTGTAAACGAATATGGTGGTATTGAGGGCTTAATAACTTTAAATGATATTTTAGAAGCAATTGTGGGAGATATTCCACAAACAGATGAAGAAGATTATGAAATTACCGAACGTTCAGATGGTACTTTTTTAATAGATGCTCAAATACCATTTTATGATTTTTTACATAAAGTTGAAAAAACAGAATGGATGAATGATGATGAACATGATTTTGATACTTTGGCTGGCTTTATTTTGCACGAACTGAAAGAAATACCAAAAACTGGTGATAAAATGATATGGAGAGGCTTTGAGTTTGAAATTGTGGACATGGATAAACACCGTATAGATAAGGTATTGGTTACCATTTTAGATAAAGAAAAATTTTAAACAATTTAATACCAACCTATTGAGTTTTTTAAAAAAAATTAAAGAGTTGTTTACCAACCCCCACGAAGAACAAACGCATGGTGATTGGTTTTACCATACCAAAGTGTACTCCAAAAAAATAGTAATTTTTTACAAACAACTAACGCAGCAATTAGCTAATAATGAGGTTGTAAAAACCCCAGAAATAATAGTTCCACTTAATTTAGTTTTTGGCAGTAACATTAATCAAATTACAGAAAAATGGGGCAAGCCCAGATCTAGTTTTAATAATAAAAAAACAGATAAGAATATACAGATACTTTTTTACAGAAAAGATTACGTGTACCAGCATATATTGTTTCAATTACAATTTTATAATGGTTTACTTTTTTTTGTTGGTGTAGAAACAGGTAAAACACTATTAACCGATGTAGAAAAAGTAAAAATGATTGGGGCCTTCTTACCAAATTTAGTTACAGACAATTATCCCTCTATACAATCAATTCCCGTTTTTGTAGATATCAATAATCACTTTTTAATTGTTGAGGATGAGGTTAATATTAGCATAAATTACTTGAGTAATTTATTTATAGATAATTTGATGGGTTTAGAAGAAGGAATAAAAAACGGATTTAATCTGCCCAAAAAATAAACTAAATACTATTTAAAAATGCCATCATCGATACCCTTATTTATGCTGTAAGAAGAGTAAGTAATTTCTACTTTTCCTTTCTTATTTTGCATTTTGGCTTTTAATTCTTTGCCTTTTTTGTCATCATCATCAAACTCTAAAGTTATACCTTTTGGCATTTTATAATCCTTGGTATTAAAGGAAAATGTTAGCTTATCCGGTAAGCCATAAGAGCTGTATTTACCATAAGTCATTTCTATTTCGTAAGTTCCATTTTCTTTGGTTGTTGTAATTGCTTTTTTAATTAATAAATTTGCTTCGTCTATATACATTGTAGTAAGTACAACATCGCTATTATCGTTTCGAGGTAATAGTTTCACTTTCTTCGTTTTAACTCCTACAATGGTTTCTTCACCAACAAGAATTATATCATAATCTTCGGTTGTTACAATGGAGCTCATATTTACAGTTACACCACCTTTGGGTAAAATAGATATTCCTCCATCTTTTTTCAATTTAAACTTATTGGGCTTTTTGTAATAAATTTTTATGTTACCAATGGGTGCTTTAATAAATGCTATATCAGTTTTCATTCTTCCTTCTGCAACATAATCGTTTACCACATCTAACTTTGCTTTAACTTTTTTTACCAAAGCGGTTATATCTTGAGAAAACGCAGGCATTTGAATAGCCCCAGCAATTAGAATCAAGAAAAATATTTGTACCTTTTTTTTCATTGTATTTGTTGTTAAATTTTAGGCCCTTTTAAAGTTATTCAAGTAAAGTGTAGTAACCGTATTTCATCTTTAATTGTATTATTTCTTTCGACTAACTCAACACGTCTTTCTTTTTAAAAACATACAAACTAGCACCAAGAAATACTATGATATGGATAATTAGTATAGTTACGCTTCTAACAATTTTTTCTGGGTTTTCAATGCTGCCTTTAATGGTTTCGTTGTTGGCATCTATCTTAATATCAAAAAATTCTTTCCATGCCACCATGTGTGTTGTAAATAGATAAGGCTTTACCAAATTAAACAATGGTATATTCATTGTACTTAAAATGGTTAAAAATATAATTACACTCATGGTTGCTACAATTGGCCCTATAGAATTTTCGGCAAATTGTGATAAGAAAAAACCAAGTGCTGCAACGGTTGTCATTGCTAAAGCTGCAAAACCAAATGCACCAATGTAACGCCAAAAAATATCATCTTTTTGTAACTGTACGATGTAATTATTTTTTAGTAGCAGCATATCATCTGTACCAAAAATAAGGATGCTTAAAAATAAAGCAAGTACTGCCAACCACACTAATAAAGCCAAAGTATAGATGGTTGCTGCAAAAAATTTAGCCAAAATAAAATGAAACCTACTAATAGGTTTGGTAAGTAAAAACCTTAATGTACCTGCATTTGCTTCGCCACTTATCATATCGGCTGCAATTAAAGCAATTAGTAAAGGAACATGAACTAACAATAATTGTAGCAAAACGTAACAAACAAAATAGCCATTTAAAATGTTCCCATTTATACTAAAGCTATTCTTTAAATCGGCCATTACAAAATCAGAATATTCCTTACCATCCACTTTTAAACCTAACTGTACAATTACAATTAAAGAAGTAATTGCAGCAAAAGCAATATACGTTCTTGGGCGTTTAAATATTTTGTATAACTCAATTTGTAAAAGCGTCCACATGTTGATTTTGGGATGTTACTTGTAAAAAATAATCTTCTAAACTGTGCCTAGGTTGTAAGCTTAACAATTGCACATTCATTGTTACTAAATCTTTATGCAATAGCGGAATTTGTTGTTTATCTAATTTTAGAACAACAGTATTATGCTTAGTACTTTGAATATTATTTTGCCAAATACTGTTTTGTAATTGTTGCAAAGTAAAATCATTATTCAAGGTTTCAATTTCAACAATTGTTTGTGAAGGATCGAATAGAGAGGTGGCTGTATCTTCAATTATTTTTTTGCCTTTATCTATAATTAATACTTTGGTTGCTATTTGTTCAATTTCATTTAATAAATGAGACGATACAACAACTGTTTTTCCTTGTTCTTTACTTAGGTGTAAAATTAAATTTCTAATATCCGCTATTCCTTGAGGGTCTAGGCCATTGGTTGGCTCATCTAAAACAATTAATTTTGGGTTATGTATTAGAGCAATAGCTATGCCCAACCTTTGTTTCATACCTTGAGAAAAGGTTTTTACTTTATCGTTCACTCTTGCTGACAAACCTACCACTTCTAGCTGTTGTAACAATTGCTCTTTGCTAACTTTTACACCACTTAATTTAGCAAACAACTTTAAATTTTCGTATGCAGATAAATATTTATATACATCAGGTTTTTCGATTACCGCTCCCACCTGTTTTAGAATTTCGTTTCTGTGACTATTTAAGGGCAAACCAAATAATTCGATATTTCCCTCGGTAGGTTTAATTAGGGTAAGTAACATTCGAATGGTAGTACTTTTACCAGCTCCGTTTTGACCTAAAAAACCATATACATCCCCTTCATTTACTGTAAAAGATAAATTATTAACGGCGGTAAACTGATTAAATTTTTTAGTAAGATTTTGAACTTTTATTATTTCCTGCATTAGAAGATTTAAGTATGGCAAAGTTAATTGCTCTAGGATTTAATTAGCTACAATCAATAAATAATTATGAAATAAAATGTGAAACTTTACAAACTAGCTATGTAATCCATTACTTCTGGTAAAGACCTTTTAAACTCAATATTAGAAGGGATTTCCTTTCTATAACCACTTGTTAATAAACCAGAAATAACTACTTTATGATTTGATAATTTAAGATGACTATTGGTTAAAAATTTCTCAAAATTAAAATTATGGGCTACCGAAGTTAAATGAGCATAAATATAATTAGGCTTTTTAAGTTCGGCAATATAACTAATGTCTTTTAAAGGTACATTGGCTCCTAAATATATTACAGATAAACCACGTTTCTTTAATAGATAACACATAAAAAGTAACCCTAATTCATGATGTTCGCCTTCCGGTAAAAACAACAATAATGATTTATTTTTAGAAGTGTTTGTTTTAATACCATCGATACCAACAATTAGCTTTTGGCGTATAATATTGGTTACCAAATGCTCTTGTGCTGGGTTAATATGATTGGTTAACCATAAAACCCCAATACGCTCTAAAAATGGAAAAATTATTTGAGTGATGGTTCTTTCTATTCCTTTGGTGTAAATATATTGTTCAATAACAGTTTCAAACTTGGCAAGCTGAATATCCACCATATTTTGAATGAGCTCGTTAATAATTCGTTCTTGTTGGGCTTGGGCATGAGATAATGAAAGAATTTTTTCTTGCATTTGTTCCTCATTCATCTTATTAATATGGGAAATTTTAAACCCATATTTATTTAGCAATGCAATATTTAAAACAGTTTTTAGTTCGTTACTGCTGTAATTTCTTATGTTGGTATCGGTACGGTTTGGCTTTAGAAAATTGTAACGTTGCTCCCAAATACGAATAGTATGAGCTTTTATTCCTGTTAAATTTTCTAAATCTTTAATTGTAAACACGTTCATACTGCATTCTTTTTTTATAATTACAAAAAAGTACTTAAAAAGTTGAAATTGCTTGAAATTAATGTTGTAATACCGAAGTGAAATACAAAATAATCCAATTTGTTTTATCAAGATAATATAATGGCACAAAAAAAAGGAACCGAAGTTCCTTTTTACTATTTTTTTACTTTTCGTAGATATTCACCATACCCACTTTTTGCGTAATTAGCTGCCAGAATTAATAATTGTTGATGGTTTATATAGCCCATTCGATAAGCAATTTCTTCGATACAACCAATTTTTTGGCTTTGCCTTTTTTCAATTACTCTTACAAATTCACATGCATCACTTAAACTATCAAATGTGCCTGTATCGAGCCATGCTGTTCCTCTGCTCATTACACCCACTTGCAGGTTGCCTTGTTCTAAATAAACTCTATTAACATCGGTAATTTCATATTCCCCTCTTTTAGAAGGTTGAATGTTTTTAGCAATTTCTACAACCGTGTTATCATAAAAATATAAACCAGGCACAGCATAATTTGATTTTGGAATGGCAGGTTTTTCCTCAATTGAAATAGCCTTATAATTTTCATCAAATTCAACCACACCATACCTTTCTGGGTCGTTTACTTCGTAAGCAAAAACAGCAGCCCCGCTTAAATTGTTGAACGATTGTAGTAATTTACTAAACCCAGCTCCATAAAAAATATTGTCGCCCAACACTAAACATACTTTATCATTACCAATAAAATCTGCCCCAATTACAAAAGCCTGAGCCAATCCATTAGGCACTGCCTGAACTGCATAAGAAAAAGTACAACCCAATTCCTTACCATCGCCCAACAAACGTTGAAATTGCTCCGAATCTTCGGGAGTTGTAATAATTAAAACTTCGTTAATGCCCGATAACATTAATACAGACAAGGGATAATAAATCATTGGTTTATCGTAAATAGGCATCAATTGTTTACTTATACCCTTAGTTATGGGGTACAATCTTGTACCACTTCCTCCTGCTAAAATAATTCCCTTCATAATAAGAAAGTTGAAAGTTTAATGTTGAAGGTTTAATGTTTGAACATGGATTTAAAAGTTCAACATTTATAACCCTAATTGTTGTTTGTAATCTTTAAATGTTGGATTGTTTTTGTCTTTCTCCGACAAAATAAATTCTTCCCCTTTTAAAACCCAATCAATACCCAAATCCGTATCATTAAACATCAATCCACCTTCACTAGTTTTATTGTAAAAATTATCACACTTATAAAAAAAAACAGTATGGTCTTCCAAAACAATAAACCCATGTGCAAAACCACGAGGCACAAAAAACTGCAATCTATTTTCAGCAGTCAATTCAATAGCAACATGCTGGCCAAATGTTGGCGAATCACGACGTATATCAACTACCACATCTAAAACCCTTCCTTGCAACACACGAACCAATTTTGCCTGTGCATGCTCACCTTTTTGAAAATGCAATCCTCTTAAAACTCCTTTAGATGATTTGGATTGATTGTCCTGTACAAAATGTACATCTAACCCTGTTAGTTTTGCAAATGTTTGCTGATTAAAACTTTCAAAAAAATAACCTCTACTATCTTCAAAAACAGTGTCATGAATAATATAACAATCTTTCAATTTTGTTGCCTCAACTTGCATTGCTTTGGTTACTTATTTGTTATTAATTATTTTGTGAGCAACTTCAATTTTGCCTATTCGAAAATTATCTTATGTCCCTATCTCACCCTTATACCTTAACCCTTATACCTTATACCTTAATCCTTATACCTTAATCCTTATACCTTCTCCCTTTCCCCATACATTGCTTGGTAATAATTCGCATAAGCACCAGATGTAATGTTGTTTAACCAATCTTGATTGGCCAAAAACCAATCTATCGTTTCAGCTAATCCTTCTTCAAAAGTTACAGAAGGTGCCCAACCCAATTCTTTATTAATCTTAGAAGCATCTATTGCATAACGTCTATCATGCCCTGGTCTATCTTTTACGTAAGTAATTAATTGTTCGCTTTCACCAGGAGTTCTATTTAATTTTTCATCCATCAACTTACACAATAGTTTAATTAAGTCAATATTTGTCCACTCGTTAAAGCCGCCAATATTGTACGTTTCATTTATTTTTCCTTTATGAAAAACAGCATCAATAGCTGTTGCATGATCTTTTACAAATAACCAATCTCTTGTATATAATCCATCGCCATAAACAGGTAAAGGTTTTTTGGTAATAATGTTATTGATAAATAATGGGATTAATTTTTCGGGAAAATGAAAAGGACCATAATTATTGCTACAATTAGAAATTACCGTTTGCATATGGTAGGTTTCGGCATAAGCCCTAACAAAATGATCGGAAGATGCTTTACTTGCACTGTAAGGAGAATTGGGATGATAAGGTGTTGTTTCTGTAAAAAAACCTTCCTTACCCAAAGCACCATACACTTCATCGGTGCTTACATGATAAAATAAGTGGTTACTGTAATCTGATTTCCAAAAATCTTTAGCAGTATTTAATAAATTTACTGTTCCAATTACATTGGTGTAAACAAAATCTAATGGAGAAATAATAGAACGATCTACATGCGATTCTGCAGCTAGGTGTATAACATCGGTTATGGCATGTTTTTGAAAAACCAATTGTACATCTGCAGCATCTAAAATATTTATTTTTTCGAAACAATAGTTTGCTGATTGATCAAGATCTTGTAAATTTTCTAAATTGCCAGCATACGTTAACGCATCTAAATTTATAATTTTATAGTTTGGATATTTGTTTACAAATAAACGAACTACGTGAGATCCAATAAAACCAGCACCGCCAGTAATTAAAATATTTTTACTCATACTTAAATTTTATAATAATTTTTATACCAATTAACAAATTTTTCTAACCCACTTTCTAAAGCTGTAAATGGTTTAAAGTTAAAATCTGTTTCTAAACTATGTACATCGGCAAATGTAGCTTGTACATCGCCAGGTTGTATAGGCATCATTTCTTTTATAGCTTTTTTGCTTGTAATTTTTTCAATACACTCAATAAAATCTATTAAAGCAACTGGTTGATGATTGCCTATATTGTACAATTTATACGGAGCTGAAGAAGAATCTGCACTTGGATTCAAAGCATCCCAATCACTATTCTTTTCTGGTTTAGCTTGTACTACCCTGTTAATTACCTCAACTACATCGTCCACATAAGTAAAATCTCGCATCATATTTCCATTATTGAAAACCTTAATAGGTTTATCATGTAAAATGGCGTCGGTAAATAAAAATGGAGCCATGTCTGGTCTACCCCAAGGGCCATAAACTGTAAAGAATCGCAATCCAGTTGTAGGTAAATTAAATAGATGGCTGTACACATGAGCCATTAATTCATTACTTTTTTTGCTAGCTGCATATAGCGATGCAGGATGATTGGTACTGTGATTTGTGGCAAATGGAACTTCTTCATTTAACCCATAAACACTACTGCTACTAGCATATACTAGGTGTTGTATGTTATGATGCCTGCAACATTCTAAAATATTAGCAAAACCAACAATATTACTGTTTACATAAGCCGATGGGTGAGTTAAGCTATATCTTACACCTGCTTGTGCTGCTAAATTTATTACAATATCGAATTTTTCGATGGTAAATAAAAGCTGTAACGAAGCTGCATCTTCTAATTGTAATTGTACAAAAGAATAGTTGCTTTTTTTATTACTGATGACTTTTGAATTGTAAGCTATTAAACTAGGCTCAAAACCAGCTTCTGACAACCGGCTACTTTTTAATGTTACATCATAGTAGTTATTAATACAATCAATACCAACCACAGTATGCCCCTCTGCAACCATTTTATCAGCTACATGAAAGCCTATGAAACCTGCAGTTCCAGTAATTAGTATTTTCATAATTAATTTATTTATTCACCTGTAACAATTGCAAATACAAATTTTTTACAGCAAGTACCTCTTTTTGTTTATTAAATTTATTATTTGCGAAGTTAATTGCATGATTACTCATTTTATTTCTTAGTTCAAAATTATTAGCTAAAAGCAATATTTTTTCTACATATTCATTTATGCTAAATTCATCCATTAAAAATCCAGAGAGTTCATTCTCAAAAGTATCTTTTACACCACCCACATTGCTTGCAATTACTGCCTTGCCGCTAAATTGAGCTTCAATTATTGAAAGTGGCGTTCCCTCGTTAAATGAAGTTAAAGCCACTAAATCTAAGCCATGATAAACGGAGGCCATTTCTTCGACCCAGGATGTAAAAATTACGTTGCAGTAATTGGGTTGATTATTATTGTTGTTATAAGCAATATTTGCACCATCTAACATTTTGAATAGTTCTTGTTTAACATCTCCATCGCCAACTATAAAAAAATAAATATTCTTATGATTAGCCTGTAAAATATTGATGATAATTTGTACAAAGAATTCAAGGTTTTTTATGGGTACCAGTCGTCCAATGATTCCAATAGCAACATCATTATCAGTTAACCCATATTTTATTCTAAAACTTATTCTGTTTTCGACTCTATTTTCATTTAAAAAAGTATTGTCAACACCAAGGGGAATTATTGATAATTTTTTTTGAGAAACAATTTTATGGTTAATAGATAATTCTTTGCCTTGTTCAATACTTAGGGCAATGATAGATGTAGAAATTGAAGCTAAAATTGTTTCAATTTTTTTTATTAGATTAGTAGTAAATGAACTAAAATAAGAGTGAAACAAATGCCCATGAAAGGTATGTATAATTACAGGTACACCTAAAATAAATGCTGCCAACCTACCAAGTAAACCACTTTTTGACCCATGTGTGTGAACAATAGTTGCTTTATGCTTTTTTATTTGAATAGCAATTGCTATAAATGCAAAAAAATCAATAATAGGATTAACATTTCTTCGTAATTGTGTAATTTTTTTTACCTGTAATTGGGGATATTGTACTAACAAAAAAGAAGCTTCCATTTCGTCTGCTTCCTTTTCTCCGTAAAGTATTAATATATTAAAGTTTTCTTTTAAATAATACGCAAGTGGAATTGTATCAACAGCTTGCCCACCAATAACCAATCTATTCAAAATAATGATTACGTTGGGTTTCATGAGGGTAAAATGGATGCTAAAATTAATTCCAGTTGTTGTACTTTATGTCGTTATATACTTTGGTAATTCCTTCTTCTAAACCAATTTCAGCCTTCCATCCCAATTTATTTATTTTAGTTACATCCATTAACTTACGAGGGGTGCCATCTGGTTTATTTGTATTTAATTCGATTGTACCGTTGAATCCAGAAACTTTTTTTACTAGTTGAGCTAGTTCTAAAATTGTTATATCATCACCTACCCCCACATTTACTAAACCTTCTTCGTTATAATTATTTAGGAGAAAAAAACAACCTTCAGCTAAATCATCAACATGTAAAAACTCTCTTTTAGGTGTGCCACTGCCCCATATTTCAACAGAATTGGCATTATTATTTTTTGCAGTAATAAATTTTCTTAACAATGCCGGCAAAACGTGAGAATTGTTTAAATCATAATTATCGTTTGGGCCATATAAATTAGTAGGCATCGCCGAAATAAAGTTGCAACCATATTGTCGTCTATAACTATTGCACAACTCTATACCAGCTATTTTAGCTATAGCATAGGGTTGATTGGTTTCTTCTAAGTAGCCAGATAAAAGGTATTCTTCTTTTAAAGGTTGTGGAGCCAATTTAGGATAAATACATGATGAGCCTAAAAACAATAATTTATCTACTTTATTAACAAAAGCTGCATGAATGATATTTGCTTCAATCATTAAATTTTCATAAATAAAATCAGCTCTAAAAGTATTATTGGCAAGTATTCCACCAACTTTTGCAGCAGCAAGAATTACAATGTTTGGTTTTTCTGAAACAAAAAAATCGTCAACGGCTTTTTGGTTACGTAAATCTAATTGCGTTGAAGTACGAGTTACTATGTTTAAAAATCCCTTTTTAACAAGATTTCTTTCTATTGCACTACCCACCATTCCTCGATGGCCAGCAATATAAATTTTAGACTGTTGATTCATTATTTATTCAAAAGTATTCTTGGTTATAAATCCATTATCTTTTAAGAACTTCTCTTTTTCAAAAATCACAATATCGCTAGCAACCATTTCTTTTACCATTTCTGCTAATGTATATTTAGGTTTCCAGCCCAATTTGGTATTGGCTTTGGTAGGGTCTCCTATTAATAAATCAACTTCGGTTGGTCTGTAATATCTTGGATCTACTTTTACTACTACTCTTCCAACTTCTACTATGAACTTACCATTATTTGCAATTACGAAGCCTTCCTCATTTTCTGCCTCCCCTCTAAAACCTAATTCAATGCCAATTTCTGCAAAGGCCATTTTTACAAATTCTCTAATTTCGGTGGTTATACCTGTAGCCAAAACAAAATCTTCTGGTTTTTCTTGTTGTAGAATTAGCCACATACCTTCTATATAATCTTTGGCATGCCCCCAATCTCTTTTAGAATTCATGTTACCTAAATACAAAGTTTCCTGGAATCCTAGTGCAATTTTTGCTACAGCTCTGGTAATTTTTCTTGTAACAAATGTTTCACCACGGTTTGGCGATTCGTGGTTAAATAAAATGCCGTTACAAGCAAACATATTGTAAGCTTCTCTGTAGTTTACAGTAATCCAAAATGCATACATTTTTGCTACCGCATATGGGCTACGAGGGTAAAATGGTGTGGTTTCGCTTTGTGGTACAGCTTGAACCAACCCATATAATTCTGAAGTAGAAGCTTGATAGATTTTTGTTTTTTCTACAAGACCTAACAATCTTACCGCTTCTAATATTCTTAAAGTACCAATACCATCGGCATTAGCAGTATACTCTGGGGTTTCAAAACTTACATGTACATGGCTCATAGCAGCCAAGTTGTAAATTTCATTGGGTTGTACTTCTTGAATTATTCTAATTAAGTTCGTACTATCGGTTAAATCGCCATAATGCAAAGTCATGTGCCTGTGTGGTACATGAGGATCTTCGTAAAAATGATCTATACGAGCTGTGTTGAATAAAGAGCTTCTTCTTTTTATACCATGTACTTCATAGCCTTTCTTTAGTAAAAATTCGGCCAAATAAGCTCCATCTTGACCTGTAATTCCTGTAATTAATGCCTTTTTCATTCTCTATTAGTGATTATTTACAATACTTTTTATGGTTATCTCTAAGCCTTCGGCTAATGTTTTTTTGGGTTTATAATTGGTAGTTTGAATTGTGGCAGACGAAAATTGTGTTGTTGCACAAAACTTTTTTACCCTAACTGCACTTACCGAAAATTTTTTCTTGGTTATTTTTGAAATCAGATCTAAAAAAACGCCACCAGTGTACCCTATAAAATACGGTATTTTAATAGGAATAATTTTTTTACCAAGTGCTGCCTCTGCATGTTGAACCAACTCTTTGGTAGCCAAATCTGGCTTGTCGATATAATTAAATAAATGGTAGCCTTTAAAATGCTTTTCTAAGCAATGTTTAATAAACCCAGCAACATTTTCTACATAAGCCATCGATTTTTTGTTTTTACCTCTCCCAATCATTACAAAGTTTCCGCTTGCAATTTGATGGAGTAAATTGTATACATTGCCTTTATTACCTGGGCCAAAAGTTACCGTTGGTCTAACAATTATTAATGATTTTCCATTTCGGTCATTGTCAAACCAACGCCTTAATACTTGTTCGGCCTCTAATTTGCTTTTACCGTAATGATTAAATGGATCTGTACCAGATAATTCATCGGGATTTTTCTTATTTAAACCATATACCGATACAGAACTAGTGAAAATAATATGCTCTAAATGTTTTTCAGCCATTACTTTTAAAACGTTGTGAACCCCTTCAACATTTACGTCGTAGTATAATGAAATTGGAGAAACATCATCTCTATGTTCGGCAGCCAATAAAACCACATATTCGGTGTTATCTGGAATTGCAGCCAACAATGCATCGTAATCTCTTACATCTGCAATTATATTTTTAACTTTCTCATTTGGCTGTATTGGAAGTTGTTTATCAACATTCGTAACAGTATGTTGGGCTGCAATAGAATTAATTAAGTGTGAACCAATAAATCCGGAGCCTCCAATTACGCAAACATTCATTTTGGTTATCTCTATTTTGGGCGGCAAGTTAAGGAAATGAGGTTAATAAAAATCAATGGTTTGCCCAATGCCAATATTTGATTGATAAGTGCTAATTATTTGAAGAAAAATTAATAAATGAGTTTTGTGCTTTAGCAAAATCTTCAGGAATACCAATATCAATAAAATAGCCATTTGATTTAAAGCCTTTTACCATCATTTTATGCAAGTTTACTTCTAAAAAATCTTTCTCGAACGAAAAAATTTCGGGGAGTGTTTTAGTGTTTTCTAAAAAATATTTTTTATCTAAAATCAAATATCCACCATTTATAAGCCCTTGTTTGGTGAATGATTTTTCTTTGAAAGATAAAATTGTGTTGCTTTTATCCACTTCAACAGCTCCATAACGATCGAAATTTGTCATTTCTTTTAAAGAAATGGTACAATTGGATTTTGAAGAATGGTGAAAGTCAAGCATTACTCCAAGCGAAACATCAAAATAGGTGTCGGCATTTACGATTAATACATCATTTTCGGTTGACAATTCAATTGCTTTTTTTATTCCCCCACCCGTACCCAAAGGAATATCTTCAATATAAAAGGTAAACTTAAGTTTTGGAAAGTCTTTCTGTAAATAATCTAAAATTTGATTGGATAAATAACCTAATGAAAAAATAAAATGATTTACTCCATGTTTTTGCAAATAATTAATTACATAAAATAAAAAAGGATTTCCAGCAACAGGAGAAAGTGCTTTGGGTTTATCTACCACGACAGATTTTAAACGAGTACCTAAACCGCCTGCGAGGATGATGGCTTGCATTTTAATTTTTTTTAAATTGCTCCATAATTTTTTTATTCACTTTTCTTCTTTCTGCATCAAAAAACCAACCCCATTTATTGAAATATTTAATCATATTGGTAATATGAATATACAGTAGCTTTTTGCTCTTATAAGATCCCTGCTCATGTGCATGAATTACACTTACGCTCGGATAAAACATAGTTTTATATTTTCGATAAATACGCCTTGTTAAATCTATGTCTTCTGGATACATGAAAAATCTTTCATCAAATAAACCAACCTCTTCTAGTGCCTTTACACGTATAAACATAAAACAACCTGACAAGTAAGGCACTTCCATTTCTTTGTTGTATCCAGTAAATTTTAGTTGGAAATTTTCCATTCGCTTTTGTATTAAAAAAGATGGAATAAATCTTTTAAAAATTAAATCCATTGGAGTAGGCAGAATTTTTGCTACAAATTGAGTTGAACCATCAGGATAAATAATTTTAGGCATTACTAATCCAACATTTTCATTTGCCTCCATGTAATTTGTAAGAGCAGGAATAACATTTGTTTCAAAGTTAATATCTGGGTTAAGAATTAAGTGATACTTAGAAACTCCTGCAACTTTTTTTAAAGCAATATTGTGTGCTGCACCAAAACCAAGATTGGAATTATTAAAAATATATTCTACCCTTTTATCAATAATTGTTTGAGCCAATACTTGCTGTAAATCATTGGTTGGAGAATTATCAACTAAAAATAGTTTGCCATTAATTGGTGTATGTAAAAAACCATTAATAGTTTCCAATACACTTTTATCGTTTTTATATAAAACTATTGAAGCTGAAATATGTATCTCCATAAAATTTTTTAAAATCAATTACAAATAAATTGAAATAATGAACTCCAATTTGCAAAAAAATGATCCCCATTATTTATAACTGAAGGAACTGAAAAAGGAAGGTTCTGATTAATTGCATTTTCCATTAATTCTGAAAGTTTTTTAGCATCATTTACAGGAAAAAAACATGCTTGCTTATAATCAGCTAAAGTTTCATGAGCATAATTAAGATCGGCTACTAGTATATTCTTATTAAAAAATTTTGCCTCAGTTAAAGGGAGACCCCAAGATTCTAATTTGGAAGGAAATAAAATGCAATTGGCATTATTCATTATTTCCAAAGTTGTATTCCGATTTTGCAAACCAATGAATTTGACTTGCTCAATACTATCATATTTTTCTTTAAGCATAGAAGCATACTTGTTTTCATTGCCAGTTAATGTGATTAATAGCTGAAAATTAATATTTTTTATTTTAAGCAGCTTTGCAGCTTCGCATGCAGTTTCAAAATTTTTAAAAGGTCTAGGAAATGATGGATAGAAAAATGTAAATACTTGATTTGGATTTTTTTCTTTTTCCAGAGGAGTATATTTTATTTTAAAATCTGGTTGAGCTACCAATACATTTTTTATTTTGAAAACATTTTCAAACTCTTTTTTCATCCAATTTTGCTGAACAATTACGAAATCATTTTTTCGAATATTAACCCTGTATAAATACTTATAAAACAAAGTAAAAAGAAAGAATTTTTTTTCCGATTGGAACTCCTCCTTTGAGATTTTATAAAAAGGCGTCGCATTATGACAATATACAATTCTTTTATTTGCTGATACATTAGGAGTCATATCATGTAAAGCCAACCATAAAAATGGTTTAATTTTTTTTGACAAGAACCAGCAGTATACCCATTCAAAATAACATCTAAAAAAATAACTTTTTTTTACCCATGGATATTCATTGATTGTAACATTCGGGTTTTCTAATAAATTATTGAACAGTAATTTTGAGTGAACAATTAAAACCAAATGAAACTTATTACTATATAATTCCACAAACCTTTCTGCTGCATCTTGTATAATTGACAAAGGTCCTGCAACCGTAAGATTTACACCTGAGAAAACAACTATTTTTTTGTCTATCATTATTAATGTCTATAAGTATATTTTGTTCAGCTTATACTCTTTGTATCCAAAAAGAACCAGGTTCTCTTTTTTCATCAATTAGAGGGCATTTAGCAGATAGTTCAGCATAACAATTATGCTTTAGAAAATTTAAAGCAAGTATAACTGAGAATTGATTATTGCAAGACAAAAAAGCTTCCAGTAAATATTGTTCGTTCCAGAAAACAAGCCCATTTGTAAACCATTCTTCTAGATAATCTTTTGGCGAAAAAATATCGTGAATATGCACCATTACTCCTTTATTAAGTGTAGGCAATATCTGTAAATATTCATACAGAACGTCTCCTTGAGGCCTGATGATATGGCTAGAGTCTATGAATAAGATATCATTTGCTTCTAATTGTAAATAAATTGAATTATCAATTTCCTCCACCTTTTTTCTAATTACAGTAACATCTAATTTTTCTAACCATGGTTGTTCATAAGGCTCTATACAAATATGCTCACATATATAACCTGCATTTTCTGATTTATTATATTGCATGGCATGTTGAATCATTAAACTTGAGTGCCCGCATCCTATTTCAATAATTCTCTTGGGCTTTAGCAGCCTAACCATGTTGAATAGTATTTCTGCATCGCCAGTGCTAAAAGCATCATTGCAAAAAGAGTAAGTTAATTCAGATTTTTTTTTATTGGAAATTTCAATAATTTCTTGATTATAATTAAATTCTTGAAGCAATTGTAGTTGTGCTTGTTTGTTAAAGTTTATTCCAGGTAATATTCTATTATCTCTAAGTGACTTCTTTAAATATTTCGGATTCCCAAAAAATGGTTCATAATAATGATCTATTATAGGAAAAACACCAATTGTTTGGAAGATTTTTTTTGATATAGGCGACTCTGAATAAAAGAATTTTACGATATACTTTCTAATTAATTTTAGCCATAATGCTGCAACTATGGTAAACGGGGTAGCAACAAGATCAACAATAAAAAAAGTAAGATTTCTCAACTTCATATATACTAATTTAAATTAATTTTTTTTCGATTAAAATAATAAGCTGTTGCAAAAAAGTACATTTCTGGAGGGAAATAATGCCCCTCTCTAAAAAGCTTTAGCAACAAATAAATAAGAATTGCTTTACTAATAATATTTGCGTTACCAGTTTCTGATATATAATTTTTAGCCAAAAAAAGAATTACCAATAATACACCAATTAAACCAAAATCTGAAACAATGCGTAAAAACAAAGAATTAGCATCTTTATAATTTAAGCCTAAATATTGTTCAAACCCCTCTACCCCTTCTATTTTACCTACATATTTTTCTCTAGATAAGTAGTGGCTACCTAAGCCATTACCTATTATAGGGCTTTGCAAAAAAACTTTTTGCACTACAAACACATTGCTAAACAAAACATAACTGCTCAGGTTTATTTTTTCTAAGCTTCCTGTTGTTAAAGATTTTACACTATCGTTTACGCGTAAGCTAAATTCTGGAACAAAATTGTACAAACCAATTGCTAATATAATGGTAATTGTTATTGATACTAGGAACTTTGTAATAGAAAATTTAAACCTAAGCAACAAACAAATAAGTAAGCCAACAAATGCTACACTAGAAATAGTTAATAACATGGCCAGAGTACAAAGAAAAATTTTAAACTTATTTTTACCATTAATTATGTAAAAATATGCTGGCATGCAGGTTGTTGCAAAATGAGAAGGCTCAGAAAAAATACTTCGGTATCGTTGAGACTCGTCGTTTACCGCATATTTGTCGAATGGGTAAATAAAAAAACCTATAACAATTGCAATAAAAAAAATATCTACATACAATTTAAAAACACTTTCAATTTCTTCTTGTGTATTTAATAAAGTAAAAAACTGGTAATAGTAGTAACTACATAGTGCAATACCAACAAACTGCTCTAACCATGCTGGTAAAATATTGGTTTTAAAAATAAAAATTGATAGAATACCATTTACAATAAAGAATAACAAAACAAACAAATGCTGCTTTGTAAAGCCAACATTTTTAAAACCTTTATGTACTAGAATAATAGGTAAGTTTACCAATACTACCAAGTAAAAAAACTTTAAATCAATACCAGCAGTAATGGTTAAAACCTCTGAAAAAATAGAAAGTACAGTGCTATAAATTAAATACTTTTTCAAAATTATTTATAGCGTATCATTTTTTTTATATAAAACTTACTAGCTGCTTTAACAAAATCCATGTAACAAAGTAAAATAGTTTTACTATTATTTTTAACTTTTGCATGTAGCTGCTCAATTACGCTTTTCCATTTGGTGCTAGCACCATCTACAGGCATCTTTAGAATAATAGCATTGCAAAAAGCAGCATTTAACTTATCAGAAGGTCGAAGCAGCAATTCATAATCACCGGTAATTTTAAAACTGGTATCGTAAACACCGTATTTATTGAATAATTTTTTGGAGTGCAAAGATCCAACATGTGCTACACACATATAGGTTCTAAAATCTTTCCAATTCCAAGGCTTTCCAATGGTTCTTAATGGTTCATAAAAGTTGTTAGTCAAGATAATTTTCGCCGATATGTACTCAAGCGATTCTTGGTTATGGGTATTAATGATGAGTTGTTGGTAATGTTCAAAAGCATTGGACATTAACAAATCGCCTGCACCTAAAAAACAAATCCAATTACCATTTGCAATTTTTAACCCTTTGTTCCAAGCGTCATATATACCATTATCTTTTTCTGAAATAATGGTAATATTAGTGTTATTAAACTCTTTTATAAAGTTAATCGTACCATCGGTAGAGGCTCCATCAACAACTATTATTTCGTAACTAGAAATTGACTGATTTAAAATACTCTGAATTGTATTTTTTATAGTATTTTCTACATTGTAAGTAGCTATAATTACTGAAATAAACATTGTACTTTTAAAAATAAATTAATTCAGCCCTAGTTAGCCTTTGTTTCTAATTCTTTTAGATTGGCCAAAAAGCCGTTTGTAATCCATTTTTGTATTAATAGAAAAAGTATAACCAAAACAAACCCAACTATACCAAAAAATAATCCTGTTAATAACCTGCCATGTTTTTCTTTTTTTAAAGGAAGTACAGGAGTATCTATAATTTGTATAAGAGGTGTTTCTTTTAATAAGTTAAGCTTTGCCAATTCAAGGTTTTTAACAATCTCTACATATACTGCATTAGCTACTTGCACATCTACTTGTTTTTTTTGAGATGAGGTTTTACTTATTTGTCTTATTGGATTTATATTTAAATCGTTAGATGCAGCTATATTAACTATTCCTCCAAATAATACTTTCTTTACAGAGTCTGCTTGAACTTGTAATACTTCAACATTTTGGCTGCTTTTTTTTGTTCTGTAAGATATAAAATATTCAATTGCATTTTGTGCTAATAACTCTATAAAATTTTTTGCAAAAAATTCGTCATTATCAATCATTGTTGCACTAATAAAACTTAATTTTTTATCTTTTTTGTCAATAATTAATTGATCTTTTATAATTTTTTCAACTACTTTGTTAGTAATGCTATCTTTTGTTCTATCATAAAGAGTTGTGTCTTTATAATTAATAGTATTTAGGGGTCTTCCATTTACTGTTGCTTTAGCAATTTTATGAACTTTAACATAGGTTTCTATCATCAGTTCATTTTTGCTATACGGGTTTTTTGAATATAGTGTTTTGGATATAAGGTTTCTTGTTCTCAATAATTCCATTAAATTATCTCCTTGAAAAACTGACCCACCTGAATTTCCTAAATCAAACCCAAATTGTGCAGCAATACTACCATAAGAACCAAGCTTATTGTCTCCACCACTTTCTGCCGAGAAGATGAGTTCTGCATGATATTTTGGTTTTTCTAACCAAGCATAAGTTATTCCTCCTATGCTTGAAACTAAACTTACAAGCCCTATTACATACCATTTGTGTAAAATATATTTTATACCGCTTTTGGCTTTTATTACAATTGAAATAAAAGTTATTTCATTTATTTGACTCATGTAAAGAACTATTTAAAGTTTAACAAAAACTGCTTCAATTTGTAAAAGTTTGCCACTTGTATCGTCGGCAAAGCCACTTTCGATGGATAATAAAATAAAACCAAGTGTTTCTATATGTTTTTTCATCTCGTCAAATAATAATTCTCCTTCATAAAGCTCAACACATGCCATTTCTAACTCTATTGCATATATGTGGCGTAAGGAATTGATCGATCCTTTTAGAACTTTACTTTCAAAACCTTGTGTGTCTATTTTCAAAAAACATTTTTTTGCATTTACAAGATCATTAAAAAGGGTATCTAATTTTCTTACTTCGATTTTTTCTTTAGAGATATAGCCTGAAGTAGGTGCTGCATTGCTATGATTCGGCATCATATTTAACAATGAACTACTCACAGAATTTTTTGAAATATTTATTTCTGAATCACCATCAAAGTCACCAAGTGCATAATTGTAAACTTTCCAATTAATGTCGTTCTTAGCATTTTTACTAAGACTTAGAAATGCCTCCTGCTGGGGTTCAAAAGAAATAATGTTTCCTGTAAAGCCAATTTTTCTAATTTTTTTTACAAATTGTCCTTTATTTGCTCCAACATCAATACAGGTATTAACATTGTTCTTCGTTAAGAAATTGATTAACCTTTTATCATTAACATTTGGAAATCTTTGTATTTGAATCCCTAAATTATTGATAATAGTATTAATAAATGTTGCAATTGTTGACATTCGAATATATTAAATAGGTTTAAAAAAAGTGGAGTAAAATGATTTTAACTCCGTAGATCTTGATAATAGTATAAGCCACACGATTGTTATAAATATTAAAGTTCCGAGTGCTAAGTACTCATGAAATGGATAAATATATACAACAGTAATAATTGATAATAAAAACACCACAAAGTATAAAAAATATCGTTTAGTAATAAGGAAAAGACTAATATTTATGTGTCGCTTGAATTGAATGCTTAAAAATAAACTACCTAGTACAAGTGAACTGGCAGGTATTAAATAAACGTTACTAATGCTTAATTTGTTAGAGAATAAATAAAACAATAAAATTGATATGAGACAATATAAAAAGTGTTGAACAATAAGTATCCAGAGTTTTTCTAAACCCAAGCAAGCAAAATAAAATGGGGCTGTTAACATTGTGGTTAACCATGCAAAAAGCATGATAATAGAACATTGAATGTAACTAGTTGAAACAATACCAATAAAAAAAATAGAAGTTATGGGCAATACAAATAATGTTGCTATTGCAGCGTTAATTGACAAAAATGAGTTAGTTTTTATGGAAGATGATACATATAAATTTAAATCTTCTTTATTTTTTATCCCCGCTACATTCGGGATCATAACTTGTAATAAATTAACAACTATCGATCTAATTTGAATAATTATTTTATTTGTTAACTCATAAATTCCCGTAGTAGCTAATCCTAAGTTTTGTGTAATGAAAAATTTTACAATTGGATCAAACAAAAAAACAAGTAAATTAATCAATTGAAATTTTAATCCGTATGCTGTTAATTTTTTAAAAATGGAAATTTTGAAGTTAAAAGGAAAAAGGGAAGTTGTAATTTTTTTTAAGTAAGTGAACCAAAAAGCCATTATCAAGAGAAAAAAATTTTGAATACACAAAGCTAAAGCTATAGCAAATAAACCAAAATGTTTTATAAAAAAAAGACAAAATATAGTATAAAAAATATACCCAACCACTTGTATTTGGCATCGGATTTTAAATTCTTTACACCCATCTAATATCGAAATAAATGATGATGCTATGTTATTTATATAAAGTGAAAGCAAACAAAATGGAAGCACCCCTTCAAATTCAATAAATTGACTATTTGTTAAAATAGATTTTGCAAATACATTGGATAAAAAATAAAATAGCAATAATAGCGGTAAAGAAAGAAAAATGTTTGCTGCATTTGCAGTTCCAACGAACAATTGTATTCGCTTAGTTTTTTTTTCCGCTATAAATTGTGCTCCAAACTTTATAAGTCCATTAGAAAATCCAAAGTTGCTTATTACACCAAGTGTTGTTGCAGCACTTAGCAGAGACCATAAACCCATTTGATTAGGCCCGAGGTATTTATAAATAATTCTGAATACTATAAATTGGCTTGAAATTGAAAAAAAAAGGGAAATCAAAAGCCAAATTTTATTTTGCTTATCCGACATGTTCGCTCATAATATTGTACCTATTAATTAGTTATATTAGTATAAATACAACATTTCAAAAATGCATTTATAATTAAATTTTTTATTTTGTTATATTTAAAACTGCTACAGCAATTGCCCCAAGTGATGCCAAACTGCTGCTAATTGCTAACCACTCGCCTGTTGTTAGTTTTCTTCCTCTATCTTCTGGAATTTGAGGTACAATAATTTCTGCCCCTGCATATACGGTTGGATACTTTTTAAAGAACAATATTTTTTTTGTTTTAGCCGCACTACCATTGGCATTTAAAACATACAGCTTTTTCTTTCTTGCATTTTCTGTAAATCCACCTGCTTTGTTTATATAATAATCTATACTAGCACCTTCTTTATACACCACTTCTGTTGGAAACATTACTTCGCCATTTATTTTTACCACATTTCTTTGTTTGGGTACTGTTATTATGTCTCCTTCAACTAAAGTAATATTTTCTAAACTATTATTTTTATTGTCTAAAATTTCATCTAACCGCAACCCAATTTTCACGGTTGGTTTACTTAACTCTTCAATTAATTGTTTAGCAGAATCTGTAGCTTTATTTATTTTTTGAATTTTTTCGTACGCATCTTCTTTAATTTTACTTGTATTTATCCGAACAATATTGGCACCTGCTTTATCGGCCTGTGGTGTTAAGCCCCCTGCCCTTTTTAACAAATCGCTTACGTTATCTTCTTTGGTTCCCAACACATAGGTACCTGGATACAAAACCTCACCTTCAATTTTTACGCTTACCTGTGTTTTATAGCCAGGGTTGGTTCTTACAATAATTATATCCCAAGGTTGTAGTTTTATTTCATCTCCTTTTGTTCCTAAATCGTTGCCAGTGGCAATTTCAATTACACTTGCAATGGCAGTATTTTTTAATGTGTCACCTTTTATTCTTCTTGCAATTTCTATACGCTGTGGACTTGCTGCATCTGTAAATCCTCCTGTTTGAAATAAAATATCTTTTAGGGTTACTCCTTTAAAATAGTTGTAAACACCTGGCTTCATAATTTCTCCATCAATGGTTAAGGTATAATCTTGTTCAAAATATTTTGCAGAGGCAATAAAAACAGAATCGTCTTTTTTCAATACAATATCAGCTTCTTGTCCATTTATAATTTCTAATACATTAAATGAAACAATTTCTTTACTCAGGTTTGAATTGGTTCTAAAAAGTTGTCCTCTATCTGTATAAGCATCCTCTTTTATTCCATCTGCTTTTTTAATTAATTGAGCCAAGGTTAAAGCTTGTGTAAGCTCGTATTGCCCTGGGCGATAAACTGCCCCTTCGAGTACTACCCTATTGCTATAACGATCCAATACTTTTTCAATGGTAATTTCATCACCTCGATTTGGGTAGTATTTGCTAAAATTTTCTTTTGTGATGTCTTGAATTTTCTTCTCCTTATCGGTAAATTGTTGTACTAAAACCGATGCTGTGTAAGCTTTACTGGTAAACCCTTGGGCAAAGTCGATGATGTTGGCTAAATTTTCATTGGGTAGTATTTCAAAAATACCAGGACGTATTACTTCGCCTTTTAGTTTTACTTGTACAGTAGCTGCCGGAATGCGTATTACGTCTTGATCGTTTAATCGTACATTTTTACTTTGAAAACCTTTTAATAAATAATCGTAGGCATCTAAAATTGAGATAACTTTATTATCTCTTATTAATTCAATTTTTCTTAAAGATCCTCTTTCATTTGGTCCACCACAGGCATACAAAGCGTTGAATAAATTGGACAAAGAAGATAAACTATAAGTACCTGGCTTTGTTACCATACCAATAATGGTAACTTTTATAGTACGAATTTTACTGATACTAACAGCCAGCTGGGTTTGACCACTTGCTAAACGTGAATAACCATTTTTGGTCATTTTTTCTTTAATTCGTTTGGTTGCTAACTCGGTTGTTAAACCATTTACGGCAACATTGCCAATATTTGGTATGTTAATTACTCCTTCTGGAGAAACGATTAATTTATAATTGGCTTCTTGGTAACCAAAAATATCGATACTAATTTCATCATCGGCACCAATAATATAATTTTTAGGTGTAGGTATTCTTAAATCTGGTTCAAACCTAATTTCGGGGTTATTAAATAAATCGGAGCCAAAAATTTCATCTTCCAAAGCTTTATTCGGTGTTTTATTTGATACATTCATCGAATCGATACTTACCCCTCTAGAAGTAGAGTTCTTATTTGTTGTAGTAGAACCTTTAGAACCCGAGGTAGAACTATTACCCAACTTAGCTTTAAGCTTTAATATTTCGTTACTAGGCAAGCCTCTTTGCAAAGCCAATTGCTCTGCTTGAGATTCACTCATGCCAGAGGTTAACAATAAATTTTTGTACTTAGCAATATCTTCATCGCTTAACATATCTACCTTAAAAGCAGATAAGTCTTTGCTATTCATGAAATCTTGCAAAGAACTTTGTGCACTTAATGTTACACTAAACAGCAGGCAAAAAAACAGTATTACACTACGCATGGATATAAAAAATAATTTACTAAGAATGGGCGGCAATATACAAATGTATGTTTAATACACAATAGTAAGTGATGGAATGCAATGTATTAATCTATTTTAGCAACAGAGGTTTAGCAATTTTATTTTGATGATTGAAGTAGATTAATCTACCAAACAAGGCTAAATACGTGGATATAAAAATTGCTTTATTTTTCTAACAGGTTTTAACAATAAAGTAAACCAACGAGGTTTTAATCCATTTAAACTCCAAGCCAAGTAATCTTCTTTATGAGCCCTAATTCTATTTGATATACTCTTGGTACTTTGCCCACCACTTCGCATATTAACCAACACCTCGGGCAAATATTGTACTTTTATTTTGTGCACATATAAAAATCGAAGTAATAATTCGTAATCGGCCGAGCTTTTTAAAGAAGTATTAAAAACACCATATTTTTCGTACACAGAACGTTTTACAAAAAATGTTGGGTGTGGTGGCATCCAGCCTTTTAAAAATAAATTTCTATTGTAACCACCTGCAATCCACTTTCTCAAAATTTTAGAAGGATTATCTGGGTGAACAAAAAATAAATCACCATAAACGGCATCGCAACCTGTGGTATTAAAAACATCAACTACTCTTTCTAGTACTTTTTCGTGGGCAAAAAAGTCGTCGGAATTTAAAATACCAACAATTTCGCCATGGGTTAATGAAATGCCTTTGTTCATGGCATCGTAAATACCATCATCTTTTTCAGATACAATTGTGCCTTGGTGATTTGCATTTTTAATGATGGCCAAGGTATTATCTGTAGAACAACCATCTACAATAATGTGTTCAACATTAGTATAGGTTTGCTTTTGTACAGATGCAAGGGTATCTGCAACTGTATTTGCACTGTTGTAAGTAGCAGTTATAATTGAAACGGTCATTGTTTAGTTTAGTTCTTGTAAGGCAAGTACGTTGTTCTTCTCAAGAAAAATCAAAGGGGGGAAGTGTAAAAGTAATTATTATTCATGAGTTTGTGTATCGCTTTTTAATTTTTATTGCAGGCGAACCACTATAAATAGTATTGCCCTCTAAATTACTTGTTGCAATAGAGCCTAATGTTAAAACCGATTGCTTTCCACAAATTACACCAGGGCAAATAATTGACTTAGCCCCAATCCATACTTCATCTTCAATTTCAACCATTTTTACAATTAAATCGAAGGTCGCCAATTTGAAATTATGATTACCTGTAAGTATAAATGCACCTTGAGATAAACAAACATTTTTACCAATTTTTATGCTTGTTAGCGAGTCTAACCAAACATTTTCTCCTATCCATGTGTAATTTCCAATTTCTATATTCCAAGGATATTTAATATTAACCTTTGGTTTAATTACAACACCCTTTCCAATGGTGCAACCAAATAATCTTAAAATAAAAATTTTTACGCCACTTATTGGTAACAAATAACTATTAAAAAAAATTGCGTTTACTACATACCATAAAATGCACTTTAGCTTATTAGCACCCGGGTAAAACCATGCATTATTATAAGTATTCAACTGCATTTTTAAGCAAATAGTTTTTTATACGATTCAATAAAATTCGATTCTTCGTAATAATATTTATGGGCAATACTTAATGCATTTGAATTGTATTTAACCCAATTAGAACCATTCAGCATAGCCAATTGATTTAATAAATTGATGATAGAAAGTTTGTCATTTATGTCTACATTCCAACCTGCTTCCTGCTTTTCTAAATTATTCCAAGGTGTAAAATTGCTAGTAATTACAGGAATGCCACAACTAAATGCCTCAAAAATGGCATGCCCAAAATTTTCTCCTTTTGTTAATGAGATAAATGCATCATATTGCTGTATGGTAGATTGAACCAAATTTGGCAAGATATCATTTTTGTACTCTACATGTATATGTGAAGGCATTTTTTGTATTATTTGTAAACAAGCATTCCAGTATGCTTTGTCCTTTATAGGACCATATATTGATAGTTGAATTTCACCATGAGATTGTGCCAAAATTTCTAATAAAAAATACAAATTCTTTTTTTCTGTAATTAATGATAAGTAAACCAATTTTAGTTTACCTTCTTCTTTTACATTGTTTTTAAATTGCGTTAAAGGGGTTTTTGGAATATTTAATGCAGTTATAATAGTAGCTTTTTTTCCAATTCGTAAGATTATGTCTTTTGCCTCATCGATGGTTGTTGCATGCCAAGTAATGTTTTTAAAAAAACCAGTTGCCTTAAAAATAAAAATAAATACCTTTTTTTTAAACCCCTTAAGCTCTAAAGCCCCTTTTTGCAACATTCCTCTGGGTGCCACTATCATTGTTGAAGCATTAATGCTTCTAAATTTATATAATATCAAGGGTTTACTAAACCAATTTGTGAATAACCCATTTATGTAAATAATAGACGGATTAGCTTCATGAATTATTTTTCTGAAGTGACCAAAATTTAAATTTGAGCTTGTAGAATACCAAACCTTAATGCTGTAATTTTTATCTGTAAAAGTAACATCGTTCCAAGAGTTGGTAAATATGTTTGTGTAGGGTGTTGTATCATTTAAATCAAAAGCAGTAGTAATTACCCTAAAATCAAACTCGTTATTTAATGCATCTATCATATTAACCAAGGATTGAATTGGGCCACCTGCTTTATAACCTGGATAAAAATATTCATATAAAACAACTACAACTTTTTTAGGCACACAAGTAATTTTTTAATTTTTCTTTATACACGTTAAAACCAAATGCTTCCATTACCTTTTGCTGTAAAAACAAATTATTTGTTTCTTTTTCGTTTAATGCAAGTTGTAATGCTAAAAATAATTCGGCAGAGCTATCGGGGTCAATCAAAGTGCCTAAATTGCCATTTTGCAAAGCATCTACACTTCCATCTTTATTACCTGCAATTACTTTAAGCCCGCAAGCCAATGCTTCGATAAAAACTATTCCAAAACCTTCTTTTTTACTAGGCATTACAAAGGTATCGGCCAATAAATAATGATCTATCAATTCTTCGTCTTTTACAAAACCTACCAATTTGGTATAATGGGTTGCATTAAACTTTTGCTCTAATTCATTTACTCTTTTAAACTCTAAAGCATCGTATTTACCACAAAGCAAATAATTAATTTTATTTTCCGATTGTTGGTTTAATTTATCGAGCAAAGCAATTGTATTGTCGTATCCTTTGTACTTTTCTGTAGATGAAAGTCGTGTAATGGTTAAGAGTACTTGCTCTTGGGGTTTAATATTGTAACGCTCTAATAAATAATTTGGCTTGTTAAAATTTGAAGGTAATTTAAAATAAGGATCAATAGTATTATGAAATATTTTTATTTTAGTTAAAATAACTGATGGATTATTTTCATTAATTTTTTGTTTGGTAAATGAGCTTACTGCAAAAATGGTATCGGCTTGCTCTAGTATTTTTGACCTATAACCAGTTTGTTTATCCCATACTTCAATACCATGTGCAATCAGTATTATATGAACATTTGGCTTAATTTTTTTAACTAAAATACCAATTAATGCTAAATTTATATGTCCAAGAATAAGTACATTATTTTTAAGTGCTCTATGCAAAGCATAGATTACGAAAAACAAACGATTGCCATAAAAACCTTTGAACCTTTTTTTGGCCAGATATTTTTCATTTACCAAAGGGTCGTACATCGACATAGCTCTTGCATCAATAAATCCATCAACACTTAATTCGTGTAATGCTTTTAGGAAACAAGAATTAAATTTTTCGATACCTCCAGTAAAAGAAAAAGCTTTTAAGTATAAAAAAAGAATTTTTTTCATTGCTTAATTAAATTGAGGCTTTGCATTGGTACTGGCTAAAATAAAACTCCAATAACGGCTCCAATGTAAAGTATTATTAAGCATACTTTTTTGTAATTTATGCAATAGCTCGTTATTACTATTTTTGGGTTTTATTCCTTTCATCCACTCTTCAAATGGAAAAACAAAACCCTGTTTTTTTCTATCCCAAATTTCTTTGGGTAAACTGTTATCAAAGCTTTTTTGCAGTAAAAACTTTATCTGCTGGTTATTGTATTTAACGGCTGGGTTTATTGAGTAAATCAACTCTATGAGTTGCTTGTCTAAAAATGGCACCCTAACTTCAATGCCATGCCACATGCTCATATAATCGGTATCTTTTAATAATTGATTTTGCATGTATAAATTTGTTTCTAAATAACTTACACGTTCTACATCATCGAGTGTTGTTATAAATTTTGGTAAATTATCACCATAATTTAATAATAAGTGTTGTACTTCTTCAACAGAGCAATCTAAAAGAGATGCTACTTGAGTTGGTATAAAAAAACCACGGTTAAACAAATATTCCCCTAATCCGTTTTTATATTTTAAAAATGAAATTCGCTTTCGTTTGTCATCAGGAAAAATGCCAGTCATAGCTAAAGCAAAATTGGGTATTTTGTTTAGTTTGTTCAAAGTACTTGTTCTGTAAAAAGATTGGTAACCACCAAATAATTCATCGGCTCCTAAGCCGCTTAATACTGCTTTTAAACCAAGCTCTTTGGCATATTTGCAAATAAAATAAGAATTAATACCATCGCTACTAGGTTGATCCATTGCTTGCAGAATATCTGGCAAGGAATCAAAGAAATTTTGTTCTGTTACAACATACGATTGATGGTGTGCTTTTGTTTGTTGAATAATTAAATCTTGGTAATATTTTTCCGAATATTTTTCATCCTCAAATACAATTGATAAAGTATGTAAATTATCACCAACAAATGGCTTGGCTAAAGCTGTAAGTAAGCTAGAATCTATGCCCCCACTTAAAAATAAGCCAATAGGGGCATCAGAAATTAGGTGACGTTCTACAGCATTTGTTAGCGTTTCCTTTACCTTATAAACAGCTTCATCAACCGAATTAATGGAGTAATTGTAATAAAGATTAAAAAATTTATGTTGGGTACTTTTTAAAGTATTAGTATCAATTTCCATTATAGTGCCTTTTGGCAAGGGCAACACATTTTGTAAAGTGGTTATTGGTTCTGGTAAATGACCAAATAGTAAAAAATATTTTTTCCAGTTTTCATTGTCGGGCCAATTTGGTTTTAATGCTTTAAAAGCCCTTATTTCACTGGCAAAAACTAACTCATTACTATTTAAAAAATAATACAAAGGCTTAATACCTGCATGATCACGAGCAAGAATAACTTTGTTATTTATTTTATCTAAAATAACTAAGGCAAACATGCCATTGAATTTTTCAAAACAATTGATGCCCCATTCTTTATAAGCATAAATAATTACTTCGGTATCGGATTGAGAAATAAAATGATGTCCTTTAGAAACTAAGCGGCTTTTTATTTCTTGAAAATTGTAAATTTCTCCATTAAATATAATGATTATTTTGCCAGTATCATCTAGCATTGGCTGATGGCCTAAAGGGGATAAATCAATCAACGATAAACGCCTGTGTCCAAATGCTAAAGGAACATCTTTATCTATATAAATGCCAAAATCGTCAGGGCCACCTCGGTGCATAGCATCTCTCATAGAAACAATGTCTTGTTTTAATGGAGGGTTTTGCTTATTGATAATTCCTGCTATTCTGCACATACAGTATAAACGAAAAAATTAAAATTGTTGTAACTAAGTTGTTCGTAAAAATTTATCTACAGGCTTCATCACAAACCTTCTTACCAAATAAAAAGCGATTAAATACATTAATATCCAACCCAAAATTTTAGTACCTGGTGTACCATTACAGTTAATGTAAAAATAAAGTGGCGATACCATCGAAAACCCCCACACAAAATTTATGCTTTTGTTTAATATTAAAGTATAAATAAAGCCAAACAAACAACCCACTAAAAAAACTGGTATAAACATAAAATAAATACCAAAATCAATATAACTTTCGGCTAAAAAGCCTAAACTAAAACTTGCCCCTTGTTCAGCAGTTGCTACCTGCCTTATACAATAGGCGTTTACCATTTGAGAATCATCGATGGCTTTTTTGTTGGGGTTTAAAATTCTCGGTACAAAAATATGCATGAGGTTGTTGAGCCATAGTTTGCCATTTTCAAAAGGTACTTCAGCTGGCACACGAACCATTGCCTGAGAAAAGAATTCGATGTAGGAAAGTCGATCAATAGATTGGTACACGATATCATTGTCTTTATCAAAAGGATCTGCTTTTTGTGCCAACTCGAAAATTTTAAGTAATGCGTCGGTAGAAGAAACTTGTACCGCTTGGGAGCGGCTACCTTGATTTAAAAAAAACCGGTAATCGCCCTTAATTGATTGCCAAATCAGCATTAAATAAATTGTGCCCACTACTAAGAGTAAATTTCTAACATATTGTTTTACATATAATTTAATGGGATAAAAAGATAAAACGATAGCAACAGTAATTAAGATTTCTTTGAAAGAAGAAAAGAAACTTACGAAGCTCAACAAAATTTCGGTGCCTACAATTGCAAAAATTAGCCACATTTGTTTTTTTTGAGCATAAACTGTATGAATGAGTAAAAACAATAACCCTGTTTTCATGAAAATCAAAGCATTAAATAGCTGTGAAAAAGCAGGATAAACAAATAAAATTCCATACAAAGCAGTAGAACCAACTGTCATTGCCGCATAAAAAATTAGTACTTTATTTGTACTATAGTTAAATGTTTCGGTATAACTTATGTAAATATTTTTTGTGGCATTTTTGGTTGTTAAAAATATACCCAATCCAAAAATCACTAACGCTAAAAGAGCAATAAATGTGGTTTCCACAATTTTATTGCTGATACTCAAATCTTCGTACAATTGGTTGGTAAAGTCGGCATAAAAAATTTTAACAACTATACTTGCCCAAAAATAAACCAATCCAATAAATATTACTTTTGGTTGCCCGGCTTTCCAAAATAATTTATACAGTATAAATAAAATGGCCAAACTATAAATAACCAAAATAGGCTGTGCCGAAAAAAAAACCAATACTGCCGATAAAAGAAAAAATAAATACATGAAAAAATTAGATATTAATTTATAACCCTTAAATAGGAATAACTCAATGTTATAAAAATCTGCAATGAACTAGAGATGAATTGAAAATATTCAAAATGAATTTATTCAAAAAAATTGGATGGCCAAACTCCATCCTGAATATTTTGAGGCAATAAATTTGTTGAAACTGTTTCAAATTGTTGGGTAAGTAT
The DNA here is from genome assembly GCA_031429335.1 of Chitinophagaceae bacterium. Taxonomy (GTDB): domain Bacteria; phylum Bacteroidota; class Bacteroidia; order Chitinophagales; family Chitinophagaceae; genus UBA1930. The sequence continues at coordinate 61,846 of JANOZK010000126.1, forward strand.
GTGTTCTAAAAATTCGGGTGGGTGTGCCTCTTGATGTGAATGTTTTTGCATTTTTTCTATTAATTTTTCCTTATTTCTTCTAACATATCCTGCATGATGCATCATGCCAATTTCCCAAGGACAGTCTATATAATTATAAACAAATGACCCCATATTCCGAATCCCAATTTTATTAAACCAATGATTTAAACGGGACTCGTTCCAATTTAACACCCTTCTTTGTTGGAAAAAAATTCCAGCTTTTACAAAGCCAAAATGTTTGTGCACATATTTTTCTCTTGGCTCACGTCTATTCCAATTGAAAAAATAGTTATAACCACTTATACGCATGGCATTAGGCTGCTTTTTTTTCAAATACTCCATTATATTCGGAAAAGTATTTATGTCAAAAATTTCATCTGCATCACAAACTAAAAAATAGTCTGGTGCAGCATGAAAATTCTTGATCACTTTATCATCTACACCATGTGATTGGATTCCTTTTGAAGCATCGCTTAAAATAGCCATCATTTCATGATTACGAGAAGCAGTTTCATCATTATACCTTCTTACCACTAAATGAATTTTACCTGCTGGATCAGGATAATTCAATACTTTATTGATTGTATTATCTGGCTTCAATAATTTACCATAATAATCTCTGTCGTATTGTGTAATTACACTTATTCCGGAACAATAATTATAAATTGGCTTTATTGTTTCGGTTATAAAATCTTCTTCGTTTAAAGCAATTATTATTGCGTGAATTTTCAAAGTTCTTTTATTTTAATTAAAATATATTTGATCAATAGCTTACAATAAAATATTAAGTCTTTTTTTCCGAGTAAAATTGTATTTAATTCGGTTGCCTTCTTAAGGTACAGTTCTGGGTGAACAGCTTTAGACATTATATTGGTGTTTGTATTTGGTTTAAGGAAGTTAACATTTACTTCTTTATTTATGTATAGACAAATATTTTGCTGATACCAAAAATCGATTTCTGAATCACCCCAAAAAGTTGTTCTTAAAATATCGCATAAAATATAATTTTTCTCTAAAAATTTTTTCTCCCAATAAGAACTCCATTGCTCATTTACATGATTAAAACCTCCTTGAAAAGGAATTGCAGCTGAAAATAAAATAATATCACTTGCATTAATAAGGTTATCTAAATAAACGTTAGTGAAAGTTTCATCAATATGTTCTGCTACTTCTAGAGAAATCGCCAAGTCAAATTTTTCTTTTAATATTAAAGGTTTAGTCAAATCCATTGAATTAAACTCCTCAGGCGAAATATTTTTGAATAATAAATCTCTATTCGTCCATTCTCCATCAATTCCCAAAACTGTTCCAACTCCAATATCTTTGAAAACTTTTATAAATGTTCCAAGCCCACAACCAATATCAATAACTGATTTAGGTTTAATTAAATTATAAACAAACGGCACTATTTTATTGGGTGCTCTAAGGTTGTGCCCAATTTCATCATGGATGTAGGTTATATTTTTATTGATAGTCATTTTTCTTTTTTAATATATTTAAATAGTCAACAGTTTCAACTATACTAAATCTTTCATCGAATTTAATAGTACTATTAAAATAAATACAAGAACCTAAATTGGCCACTGT
>JANOZK010000127.1:0-3328 GCA_031429335.1 Chitinophagaceae bacterium
TGTGGGCAAAGGCACAGGAGCCACCATTATTAGTGCAGCAGGTGGAATGCAATATGCACAGGAAAGAGGTGATTTAAAAAATGGGGTATTCACTTATAGTTTAATAGAAGCTTTCAACCAAAACCAAACCCTAAAAGTATCTGAACTAAAAAAGAAAGTTGGAGAAAGGGTAACCCAGTTAACCAATGGTTTGCAAAAACCCACTAGTAGAAACGAAACCAATAATTATGATTGGGTGGTTTGGTAGTTGTGTTAATTTTCAAAAATGAAGTTTGTATATTTAGGTACTAAACGCCTCACTGTGAAAAAAACCTTATGCATCTTCATAGCAATAATATTTTTGTACCCTGCAATATCACAACAAAAAATTATTCTTAAACAGCAAATTAGCTTAAACGATGTGGATGATGTTATTGCTAATAGTAAACAAAGTACATTCTTAGTAAAAGGAGGCAATAATTATACTTTAATAGATCAATCCTCTAAAATACAATTGGGCACTGTTCAGGTAGATGTAGGTAGTTTAGGCTTACCAGGCTTTGGTCAAACATATTTATGGAAAAAAGCAAGTTTTTTACTCTCAAGTGGAAGGGAAATTTTACAAATAAATGTTATTGAAAATACAGTAGATACTTTATTTAAATCGATTCAGTTTCCTGAATTTATTGTTCAATATACACCAGTACCTTGGAACGATAGTTTATTAATAATAGCTACAAAAATTTATAACCTAGATAAGATTGGGAATGTAAGTTTTTTTAAATCTGATGCTAAAAAGAATACCATTTACGATGATACAAAAAATTGCAGATTGCTATTATATAATATCTACAATAAAAAAATTCAACAACAAGTAAAAACAAATTTTGCAATCACAACTTTTGCCGTAGGTACATTTAATGCAAGTATTTTAGCAGGAACATTTGATGGAGATATTTATAAAATTAATGCTTCTTTAAATACACAATTGGTTATACATGCTTTTAATATTCCAATACATTCCGTTTTAACGCAACAAAATTTCATCATTTCTGCACCTCATATAGCACCTAAGTATATTGGCAATGAAGCTTCAGGTACAATTAGTTTGTATAATATTGAAGACAAAACAAACAGTGTTTTGCAATTGCCTATTGATACTCCTTATGTTGAATTGAAAAGTGGATTAAACCCTGCACCATCTAATCAAATTAAAAGAATATTCTCTTTTCCTCAGCAGCAATCCATTCTAGTAAATTTTGGTTTTAAAAGACTACTTCAATTAGCCTTACCTCAAAATAATAAACTAGAGTATTCGGTAAGGTCTAATGCCGTGACATTTTATTGCTTTAATAAAGACAGTAGTTTATTGTTGGCTTCAACAGCCGATAAACCAGGTGTTTTTGGAGTAACTGGTGATATTGCTTTGTACGATTTAAAACAAAAAAAATTTCAAGCATCATTCAATAAGCCTTTAGCAAAAGAAGAATTTAAAAAAATATATAAATTATATGATGAAAGTGGAAACTATCATTTAGTGGGTTATAAATCAAATTATGGAGTTGATGATTCCTTAATTATATTTTCTAGCAACAAAACTGAACCTACTTATTTTGTTGGCAAAAATTGTAGCTTTCAAATAGATGAAACTACCAACACGCTTTTGTTAGCAAAGTCTAGTACAAAATTGTTAGGCAAACTTCATTTAGAAAATCTACGCTTAAATAAATACTATTTTTTTATTGGCGAAAAGTATTACAACAGAACTGATGCAGATAGTATAGACAACGAAATATTCACAACGCAATTGGATACACGAAAGTTTATCAATAAAGATTTGCCATATCTATTTTCAAATGTACATGCACTCACTAGCAATAAATATTTAGTAGTGGGTAGTAATCCGTCCACAACTAAAACATGGTACAAAATTGTATTGATTGACTCATTAGGGAAAACAATTTTTAAACTAAATGATTTTGATGCTGGATATATTGTAGATGTTTGCATTGTTTCGAAATCAAAAAAATATTTTGCATTCAACTATTCTTTAAAAAGCGATAAAGTATTTGAAGTTTGGGATTCAGAATTACAAACAAAAGTGTTCAGTAAAACAATCTCTGCGAAACAATCATTAAGTAATTACTGTTTCGATAAAACCAAAGATGTACTTTGGTTTTCTACAGGTATAAGTGGAGAAACACAACAAGTTTTTAAAGTAGATTTAACCTCAACTATTATACAAGCTAAACTAATTTTTTCCGACCCTCAATATTTTAGTTTTCAAGTAGATGAAACCAATAATTTAGTTGCATCTGAAAGCTATAATCAAATTAGAGTAGCCCGTTTAAGCGATAGAAAAGAAATTTGGGTTGACAACCCACTTACGTCATATTTTAAAATTGAACACAAGAATAATGGTTTTGCTTTTTCATCTGAGTCAGAACACTATTATCTTAATTCAACATTTAAGCCTACTTATTTTAGTGCTTTTATGGGATATAAGCCAGTAGAAATTTTAAACAACTATTTATATAAAGCTGAAAAAACAGCTATAGATAATTTAGCATTTGTATATAATAATCATGCTTATTTGCCAAGTGATTTTGATGTTTATTTCAACCGACCTGATTCTGTTTTATTCTTTTCTGGATCAACTAATGGCAATTTTAATCAACTAGTAAATACGATAGTTGAGAAAAGAAAGAAAAAGATCAACACTATTGATTTAAATACTGTTTTACTCAACAGTCCAACATGTTTAATACTCAATAAAGAAACCATTCAAGATTTTACTAAAGAACAACAAATCATATTATCTGTAAAAGCAGCAGCGAAAAATGGAGCATCGATAAAAGCTGTTCATGTGTTAGATAATGGAGTGCCGATTTTTGGTAAAACTGGATTACTGGTTACTGGCACAAACAATACAATTCAGCAATCAATTGAAATTAAATTGATACGTGATGTAAATAATATGCAATTGTTTGTTGAAGACAACAATGGATTAGTTTCTCCTTCAGAAAACTTAGTAGTAATTGCCGATTTTAATATCATCGAAAAGTCTAATACTCACTTCATTGGTATTGGCATCAATCAATTTGCCAACCCAGATTACAATTTAAATTGGAGTGTAAAAGATATTAGAGATTTAGCGTTGAAATTAAAAACAAAATATCCAAATATCATTATCGACACATTATTTGACAGTAATGTAACCAAAGAAAATATTTTAGCATTAAAACAAAAATTGTTGCAATTGAATGAAGATGATAAAGTAATTGTTTCTTATAGTGGCCATGGTGTGTTAAGTAAAGACTTTGATTATTATTTGTCTACCTATTCCATC
>JANOZK010000128.1:0-2039 GCA_031429335.1 Chitinophagaceae bacterium
GGCTGCTAATTTGGGTTATCACTTTCCGGTGTTGTTTGGAGCCGATACCAAAAAAATATGGACTTTAAGAAAAGCTGGTTTAGGCTTATTAGGCAATTTACCAGGCGATGAAAAAGCTGTTGCTGTTATTGAAGATACAGCAGTTGATGTAGAAGATTTACCCAACTATATTAAAGAGTTTAATGAAATATTAGTGAAGCATAACTTACATGCTGTTCATTATGCACATGCTGGTTCTGGCGAAATTCATTTACGCCCAATTATTAATTTAAAAACTGCCGAGGGGAATGCTCTATTTAAAACCATTGCACAAGAAGTGGCCACATTGGTAAAAAAATATCAGGGATCATTAAGTGGCGAACATGGTGATGGAAGATTAAGGGGTGAATTTATTGAACAAATGGTAGGTAAAAAAAATTACGAAATTTTTAAACAAGTAAAATATACTTGGGATCCTAAAAATATTTTTAATCCAAATAAAATTGTAGATACACCACCCATGAACACCATGCTTCGTTATGAAGCAGATCAATTTACACCAGAATTTAAAACCATATTTAGGTTTCACCAACAAGATATTTTACAACATGCCGAGCAATGCAATGGCTCTGGTGATTGCAGAAAAACACATTTATCTGGTGGCACCATGTGCCCATCATTTATGGCTACTAGAGATGAAAAAGATAGTACTAGAGCAAGAGCTAATATATTAAGAGAATTTTTAACACATTCTACTAAAATAAATAGGTTTAATCATAAAGAAATTTATGAAGTAATGGATTTGTGTTTAAGCTGTAAAGCTTGTAAATCTGAATGCCCAAGTAATGTTGATATGGCAAAATTAAAAGCAGAATTTTTACAGCAATACTACGATGCAAATGGAGTTCCTTTTAGATCAAAGTTGATTGCCAACTTTACCAATACTGCAAAGCTAGCAGCTCTAGTACCTAGCTTATACAACTTTGTTGTGGCCAATAATTTTACAAGCAATATCGTAAAAAAATTATCGGGTTTTGCAATAAAAAGATCTTTACCAAAAATTGCCACTACCACTGTAACAGCTTGGTACAATAAACAAACCAATACTAACCAATACCGTAAAAAAGTATACTTGTTTTGCGACGAGTTTACCAATTACAATGATGCCGAAATTGGTAAAAAAGCAATTTTACTTTTACAAAAATTAGGCTACGAAGTAGTCATACCAAAGCATATAGAAAGTGGTAGACCATGGCTATCAAAAGGTTTGTTACGTAAGGCAAAAAAAATTGCCAATACCAATATCGAATTATTAAGCAATGTAATAACTGCATCAACTCCACTCATTGGTGTAGAGCCATCGGCCATATTAACTTTTAGAGATGAATATCCAGATTTGGCAGACGATAAAAATTTGGCTGCGGCAAACACTTTAGCTAAAAATACATTTTTAATTGATGAGTTTATTGCCAATGAAATTGAAAAAGGAAATATTACAAAAGAAGCATTTACAAAAAATGCAAAAACAATACAACTGCATGGCCACTGCCAACAAAAAGCAATTTCGTCTATACAATCATCAGTAACGCTATTGTCTTTCCCAGAAAATTATTCTGTAGAAGTTATACCATCTGGTTGTTGTGGTATGGCAGGCTCATTTGGTTATGAAAAAGAACATTACGAAATTTCTATGCAAATAGGCGAATTGGTTTTATTGCCTGCTGTTCGTAAACATGCCAACGAATGCATAATTGCTGCACCTGGAACTAGTTGCAGGCATCAAATAAAAGATGGTGCTAATGTAAAAGCATTGCACCCTATTGAGGTGTTATTTGAGGCGTTGGTGTAACAAATTTATTATAGCTAATTGGGTAGAAATAAATAAACTTATACTTTTTAAAGATTGTATTTACTTAACGATGTTGAAAGTAATGAGCCTCTAAATATCATGGCTTAGAAAAAAATAAAACAATGATCAAGTACGCATTAATTTTACTATTGCTCAATTTATGCCCTACTGTAAACATGAAAAAGATGTATACTTTCTCCAATCAAACCAA
>JANOZK010000129.1:0-13085 GCA_031429335.1 Chitinophagaceae bacterium
GCAAGATTTTTTAATGTATTATAGATATAGCCAAAAATGGGTTGATTTGTTTGATCAACAGCCCAATATGGTTGCAGTAGAAACTGGCCATTACGTAAAAGGCTTACATACTTTATTAAATGCTCACTTTGATTTAAGAAATTTTGCAGCTTTTGAAGAGGTATTAAAAAAATTTGAGCAATTCGAAAAAACCAATGTTGCCCAACAATACGATAATTTTAGAACCCACACTTCTATTTACATAAATAGTTCTAAAATTAATTGGCATTTAATGACAGGTACTTTTAAAGCTGGTGTAGCCTTAATACCCTTAATTGAAAACAAATTAAATGAATATAGTCTGTTTGTAGATGGACATAGGATTTTGGTATTTACTTACAAATTTGCATCGTTACATTTTGGTAATGGCAATTATGAAAAATGTATCGATTATTTGCATAAAATAATAAATGGATCAATCGATTTAAGAATTGATTTGCAGTGTTATGCCAGGCTAATGCATATGATTGCACACTTTGAGTTGGGCAATTACGAACTGATGGACTCTCTAACAAAATCTGTGTACAGATTTATGGCCAAAATGAAAAATTTAACGGTTGTTGAAGAAACCATGTTTAAATTTTTACGCCAATCTTTTCATATTTCTCCCAAACAAATGAAACCAGTTTTGGAAAAATTTCTCCAAGAAATTAAATATTTAGAAAAAAATCGTTTCGAAACAAGGGCATTTGCATACTTAGATATTATTTCTTGGGTAGAAAGCAAAGTGTACAATAAACCCATGAGCGAAATTATTTATGCTAAATTTCAAGAAAGTAAAAGAAAAAGTGCATAGTATATGTACAAAGAGTAGATTAAAAAGCTTATTTTGATTTCCTAAATTTGCCTATGTTTCGTTGGTTTTGGGTACTATTTTTAAAACTAAAGGGTTGGAAAACTACCAACAGTTTTCCTTTAAATATTAAAAAATGTGTAATTATTGTTGCACCACATACTAGTAGTGAAGATTTTTTAATTGGCTTAGCTTTGAGAAGCATGTATAAAATAAATGATGCAAAATTTTTAGGCAAGGCAGAATTATTTAAACCCCCATTTGGCTTTATTTTTAAATGGTTGGGCGGTGTACCTGTAAATAGACATAGCAAACAAAATTTGGTTGAGCAAGTGGTGGCTCTTTTCAATAAACATGAAATTTTTCGTTTGGGTTTATCGCCAGAAGGCACAAGAAAACGTGTTGATAAATTAAAAACTGGTTTTTATCATATTGCAAAACAGGCCAATGTGCCAATTGTAATGGTTGGGTTAGATTTTGAACATAAACAAGCAATTTGCTCTAAACCATTCTATACTTCAGCAAACGAAAAAAAAGATATAAATGATATCATCAATTTTTTTGCTCCAATTAATGGCAAAGTTCCAGAAAATGGTTTACAACATTTCTTAAGAAATGAGTACTAGCCTAATGTACAATCAATTTTTGTATAGTTTTCTTAGATTAAAGTAATCATTTAGTTGTGCCCAAGTATAAAACAGTACTTTCGCCGACCAACTATACTGTTGTTCTTTTTTTATTATTGTAATGTCTAAACTTTCTAAAGCAAATAAATTTTTCGATTTATCTGATTATGGCCGGCAACCAGCAAATTTTTTAGCCCAAAAACTAAAGTATACAAAATTTACACCCATACATGTAACATTACTTTTTGGTGTAGCAGGTTTATTTGCTATATACTTTATTTTAATGCAACAGTTTTATTTAGCTGCCATTTTTATCATTTTAAAATCAATTATTGATGGTGCCGATGGAGAGCTTGCTCGTATAAAAAAGAAACCTTCTTATACAGGTAGGTATTTAGATAGTATTTTTGATATCGTATTAAACTTTTTGTTTTTGATGGCAATTTGTTATGTATCAACAACCACTTTTTATTATACCATAATTGCATTTATTGCTGTTCAGTTACAAGGTACTTTGTACAATTATTATTATGTTATTTTAAGAAATAAGTCTGTTGGAGCCGATACAACCAGTAAAATATTTGAGTACAAGGCTCCCAAAGCCTTATTGGGAGAGTCACAAAAGGCCGTAAATATTTTGTATAAACTTTTCAATTTTTTATATAGTTTATTCGATAAATCAATCCACTTGTTAGATAAAGAAGCACCGAAAGTAAAATACTTTCCCAATTGGTTTATGACCCTAGTTTCTTTATATGGTTTGGGTTTTCAATTATTGATTATTTCTGTAATGCTTTGTTTTAATTTGAATAATTTTATTGTTCCCTTTTTTATTATTTACAGTTTACTATTTGTGGTTTTTGTTGGCATTAGAAAACTGTTTATTCATACATCAACTAAAATGGTTCGTATAGTTTAGGACAATGAATCTTAAAATAATCCTAATTTAAAAATTTCTATAGCCACATTTAAATACTGGGTTGTACATTCACTGCATAAACTTAGTATATGTATTCGTCAGAAGATATTCAACAGCTCCAAGAAAAAATAAACTATCAATCTCAATTTACAGATAGAATTAAAACAGAATTAAGTAAGGTATTGGTTGGTCAGCTAAATATGATCGATAAATTATTAATTGGTTTATTAAGTAATGGACATGTATTGTTAGAGGGTGTGCCTGGCTTAGCTAAAACATTAACCATAAAGTCATTGGCACAGTGCATTGATGCAAAATTTAGTCGCATACAATTTACTCCAGATTTATTACCAGCCGATGTTATTGGCACTATGATGTATAACCAAACACGAAACGAGTTTGTAGTTCGCAAAGGGCCAATTTTTGCCAATTTTATTTTAGCCGATGAAATTAATAGAGCTCCAGCAAAAGTACAAAGTGCATTGTTAGAAGCCATGCAAGAAAAGCAAGTAACCATTGGCGACGAAACCCATACATTGCAAGAACCATTTTTGGTTTTAGCTACTCAAAATCCATTAGAGCAAGAAGGTACTTATCCTTTACCAGAAGCACAGGTAGATAGATTTATGCTAAAAGTTGTTGTGGGTTATCCTAATAAAAAAGAGGAACAACAAATTATTAGGCAACAAGTACAAGGTTTGCAAATGCCTAAAATAAATCATGTAGCCAGTACCTCAGAAATCTTAGAAGCAAAACACCTAGTTCGTGCAATTTATTTAGATGAAAAAATAGAACAATATATTATTGATATTGTTTTCGCTACACGTTTTCCCGATCAATATGGCTTAGGAAAAATGAAAGCATTAATAAGTTATGGAGCCTCGCCAAGGGCTAGTATTAATTTGGCATTGGCAGCAAAGGCCTACGCTTTTTTACAAAAAAGAGCTTATGTAATACCAGACGATATTAAAGCAATTGCAAAAGATGTTCTTCGACACAGAATTGGCTTAACCTACGAGGCAGAAGCCGAAAATGTAACTACCGAAATGTTAATTGATGATATTTTGAGAAGTATTCATACACCATAGCTTGAAGGTGTGAGGTGTAGGGTTTAATGTTTGTTAGTATTGGAGTAAAGTTGAAATGTATAATTCAGTAAAAGTATAACTTACTTTATAGCATCACTAAGGGTGTTACAAAAATTATTTTGATAGTATTTTAATGAGCAATAAAAAATCATATACAAAAGTTGACACCTCACCTTTAACGCTTGAGGACATTCTTAAAAAAGTAAGGGCACTTGAAATAAAAAGTAAAAAGCTTACCAACCAATTATTTACTGGAGAATATCACAGTGCATTTAAGGGTAGGGGTATGAGTTTTAAAGAAGTTAAAGAATATACAGCAGGCGATGATGTACGTTTTATTGATTGGAATGTAAGTGCCAGAATGGGAGGTACGTATAGTAAATTATTTGAAGAAGAACGAGAGCTTAGTGTGTATTTTTTGGTAGATCTAAGTGCCAGTAATTTATTTGGAACACAACTACAAAATAAGAAGGATTTAATAATAGAAATTTGCACCGTACTTGCTTTTAGTGCATTAAGCAATAACGATAAAGTTGGATTAATTTTTTTTAGTAATAAAGTAGAAAAATATATTCCATCAAAAAAAGGAAGAGAGCATGTTTTGTACATGGTACGAGAGTTGTTAAGCTTTAAACCTGCAAATAAAAAAACGGATATCATAAAAGCATTACAATATTTGAACAACATAACTAGGCAAAAAAGCATTGTTTTTTTATTGAGCGATTTTGCCGATGCTGGGTACGAAAATGTGCTGAAAGTTGTTGCAAAACGCCATGATGTTATTGGTATAAAAGTATATGATAAACTAGATGAACATTTACCCAATATTGGCCTAGTAAAACTTGAAGATTTAGAAACTGGTAGCTCTAGTTATTTAGACACAGGCGATACTTTAGTTCGTTTTAAATATCATGAACAATTCTTAAAAATTAATGAAGATGCAGCTAAAGCTTTTAAAATGGCTGGTGCCGATTTAATAAATTTATGTATTGGTGAGGATTATGTAAAAGCATTACAAAAATTTTTCATGAAACGAAAATGAAGAAACTTGAAAACATAGTTTGTAATAAAAATTGCATTAAAGTAGTAGTAATATTTATTTTTTGTGGAGTATTACAAAATGTAACTGCACAAAAAATTAGTGCAGCCATAAATAGAGATAAAATTTTAATTGGTGAACAGGTAATTTTAAAATTACAGGCAAATGATATTGATTTAACTAAGTATTCCATTAAACAATGGTTCATAATTGCCGATACATTTAATCATTTCGAAATTGCCCAGCGAATGATGATTGATACGATTAATGTAGGCAACAACACAGATTATATTCAAACAATTCAATTAACTTCTTTCGATTCTGGTTATTGGCAAATACCATCATTTGCAATTGAACTTTTTGATAAATGGGGGAAATTATTTAGAATAGCAACACAACCTTTATTCGTAACCGTATTGCCTGTAGATGTTGCTACATTAAAAGATTACCACGACATTAAAGATATTGAAGAAGTAGATTTGGTAAACGATTGGAGAATAATCATTGCAATAATCATAGCTGCTTTAATTAGTTTTTTTGGATTGTTATGGGTTTTGAATAAAAAACAAAAAGTTACTGCTCCAAAATCCGACATACCATCAGATGTATTGTCTTATCAATGGGCTTTACAGCAAATAGATATTTTACTAGAAAAACAGTTACCTCAAAAATTAGCTTATAAACTTTTTTATACCGAATTGGTTGGAATTTGTAAAAATTTTTCTGATGTTGAATTAGGTATAACTACAAAAGCCAAAACCAACGATGAGTATATGTTACAACTAAAGGGGAGAATAGGGATAGAAACTATACAAACACAATATTTCCAATTTTTACGTTTGGCAAATGCTGTAAAATTTGCCAAATACACCACGTCACAACAACAAATTGACGAATCTGTTTTAGCAGCACAAAATTTTATTACCACCCTTTACCAATATCAAAATAAGCCATGATAAAAAATTGGTTAAGCCATATAACCTTTGCCTACCCTTGGTTGTTGCCACTTCTTTTAGTAGTGGTATACATGATTTATTGGTACATAAAACATAATTCTACAAACAAAGCAACGCTTAAAATATCTACCACTCATTTTTTGAACAATACAAAAAATTGGAGAGTACAATTGTTGCACTTACCATTTATAGCAAGATGTTTAGCAATTACCTTTTTAATCATTGCATTAGCCAGACCACAGCAAAAATTTACAGAGCAATTAACCGATGGTGAAGGAATAGACATTATTTTATGTATGGATATTAGTGGAAGTATGACAGAAAGAGACTTTCAACCCAACCGTTTAGAAGCCAGTAAAGAAGTAGCTTTAGAGTTTGTTAAGCAAAGAAGAGGCGATAGGATTGGAGTGGTAATTTTTACTAATCAAACATTTACATTATGTCCTATAACTACCGACCACAATACAGTATTAGCACAAATAAATAATATACACAGTGGCTATTTACAAGAACAAGGCACAGCAATTGGAAGTGGCTTGGCAACAAGTGTAGATAGATTAAGAACCAGCAAGGTAAAAAGCAAAATTGTAATTCTCTTAACCGATGGAGTAGATTTTGGAGGAGCAATACCACCAGATATTGCAAAAGAAATGGCCAAAGCTTATAATATAAAAGTTTATACGGTAGGTGTAGGTAGTAATAAAGAAATGGATGTACAAGTACAAAACGAATTTGGTACTACTACCCAAAGAAAAAAAATGGAATTTAACGAGCAATTGCTTAAAGAAATTGCTACTGAAACTGGTGGCCAATATTTTCATGCAACCGATAAAGAGAATCTAACAAAAGTGTACGAAAGCATTAACCAGTTAGAAAAAACAACAATTCAAATAACTACTTACAGCCGTTATACGGACGAATATTTTTGGTTTTTAGCAATTGGTATATCACTTTTAATTATAGAAATTTTTTTACGATTAACGGTGTTGAAGAAGTTTCCGTAGGCAGCTGTTTTATATAAGTTACATTACTTACACTATTCAATTTCTTTTAATTCAAATCCCAGTCCCATTCCAACAACTCTCTTCTGGTGGTTGGTTTTTGTTTGCCATTGCTTAATCGTTCTACTTCTTTGGTAACGATTGTTTTTAATTCGTTTACCGAAATATGGTTGTTTTTATTAGCATCACTAGCTTCATCTTTTAATGTTTTTAATACCGCATAAGTAAATAAACCATTGTTCCATTCGGCACTTTCTAATGCAAAACCAACACCTGCTGCAGCACTAATCACCAATGCACCACTACCTTGTGAAAGATTGGTAAATAAATCTTGCATCAATTCAAAACTATTCTTCAAGCCTGCTTTCTTTTTGGTTTTAATAGAAACGCCACGGAAACCTGTTGTTTTAATCGTTCCTTCATTGGTTGAAGTAGCTGTAGAAGCAGATGTATCAATCATGTCAGCATCTACTTCACCACTATGACAAGCATCAATTAATAATAATTTTTTTCTTGCAGGAATTCCATCAATAATATCTTCCAATGCATCGTAAGGCAATCCTTTTAACGATGGATTTGCAAAATCAACATCATGTGTAGCATAATAAAAACTATTGTCTTTATCTAACAAACCATGACCCGATACAAACACAACAACAGCATCATTGGCATTTGTTTTAAGCAATTTATTTTTTAGTGCAGCTATATTTTCAACTGTTGCATTTTCATCAAATAAACTATCGGCATATACTATATTGTATTGTTCTTTTAAGGAGGAAAAATAATACAACATGTCTTTCCCATCTTTAACAGCATACCCCAAATTCATACTTGCATCTTTGTACTTACTAACGCTAATGGCAATAACATACAAGTTGGGTTTGCCTTCCATTTTACCAGAAACTTTTATGGGTAAACGCAAACTCTCGACTCCTTTTTCATTAATACAACTTAGTTGAATATTGTTTAAACCATCTACTAAATCAATATTTAAATTCTGAATAATTTGCTTGCTTTTTTGTGCTTTTACATCAATTCCCTTGCTGCCATACAAAGGCACATCGTCTACATATACCTGAATTCTGTTTAATAAATATTTGCTATCTGTTGCTTTAATATTTACTTCTATGCTATTGCCTTTATTGGTTGCTTTATTAATAATTAAAGTTGGTAAATGAAGCTCTCCACTATTAATATCAGCTTCAGTAAAATTCATTTTCTGCAAACGTTTTTGATAGGCTTTGTTATAAGCCTCTTTTAATGGAGCAAGCTCTTCTGTGGTGCCAAATATTTTTTGCAAGGCTTCAATAATAATATCTGGACGATTATACTTTAAATCAAATTGTGGAAAAGGATATACGTCATTGCCCACTCTAAATGCCAATACTTTTCCTGCTCCTTTGCTACTTAAATAATAACCATCGGGATTGTAAATTATAAAATCATTACTGGCAGAAAGTGTAATAAAACTCAACAAACATTTACCCGTTGCCAATTCCCAAATTTTTATCTGACTATCTAATGAACCACTAATTACATATTTACCATCTGGTGTGAATTGGACACTACGAACTTCATTTTCATGACCAGTTAAAACATGTGTTATTTCGCCTGTAACCAAATCAATAATTCTAACATTGTGGTCGGCACTACCAACTGCTGCTTTTAAATCGTTGGGCGAAAACACAAAGCATGCAACGCCATGCAAGCCTTCATTGGCTCCAATTATAGTTTTACTTCTTACATCAATCCAAGTAATTCTGCTGGCACCAGCAGCACCAATAGTTTTGCCATCTTTGCTCCACGCAACACAGTTTACACTTGCACTCATATTTCCATTGCTGGCTTTGTTGCCTGTAATACCAACATTAACCGAAGTGCCAAATGGAATATAGGTAGCAGTATCAAAAAAATTACCAACATTGGTATGTGTAGCCCATTCAACAATTTTTGTTTTGGTGTTAAAATCCCACACTTGTGTATAGCCTTTATCAGTGCCAACTAACATGCTATTTCCATCAGCAGAAAAACAAAAGCTGTTGGCTCCATTTCCAATCGGGGTATTCGTAGTTGAATTTGTTTTTACACGTTTGGTAACAATATTTCCATCGGTTGTTACAGCAGCCAAATAATTACTTCTTGGATGAAAACCAATACTTCTCATAGGCTTTACACCCACTTGATAATTGGCTGCAACATTGGTTTCTGGATATTCCCAATACACCAATTTTCCAGCTTCAGTACAGGCACCCAAATATTTTTGATTGGGAGAAAATTGACAACCCGAAATAATGTCTGCATCACTACCCAAATCGTTGATTCTTTTTATAAATCGACCGGTAGAAATATCCCAAATTTTCACACTCTGTTCTTTGCCAATTGTACCACATGCAGCTGCCAATGTTTTACCATCTTTTGCTAAACTTAAGCCCCATACATAATCGCTTTTTGTACCAATGGAAAGTAAGGGTTGCATGTTGCTAAGATCCCATTTCATAATACTTCTATCGCTGCCAGCAGATAATAAAAAATCGTTTTTACTAATTAATGTACTAACTGATCCAGATTGTTGTTTGTAGGTGTTAACAATACTTCCATCATTCATATTTACTGTAATCATTCCAGCCCTAGCACTTGCAATGGCCAAAGTATTTTTATCAACTCCAGCTACATTTTGAAATCCACCTACATCTTGCTTACCTTCTTTAACCCAAGCTAGTTTACCATTGCTAATATTCAACAAACCATATTTACCAGCACCAATACCTCCTGAACTCCAGGCAATTTTTTCGTTGTTGCTGCAAAACACAATGTGGTTGGCACTTTCACCAATATTAAACCATGTTGTATTGCCATTTTTTATTAATCCAATATTTTCTTTTTGATACCAATCTTTACAAACTGCAATCATTTTATCATCGCTACTATATACGGCAAACTTCAATTTCCCTTCTTTGCTTTCAATGAGTTTAGTCAACTTTTTAGAAGCTATATTTAGTTCATAAGCAATATTACCCATTACCATCACTGCCTCATTTTTTGTATTGGCTTTTTGAATGCTCGATATGCCTTCTTCAAATTTTTGTTGGTATTTTATTTCACCAAACATGCTCCAGCTAATTAAATTTCCAAACCAATCACCAGCCAAAATCTCATTGCCATCATCATTAAAACAAATGCCTCTAACGCCGGCCCTTAAACCATACACACTTCTAATTAACAAGCCACTTTGTATATTCCATATTTTAACCACTCTGTCTTCTCCACCAGTTGCCAATAAAGTACCAGTAACATTTACAGCCATACAACTAATTCTTTCTGCATGGTTTATTTGAACAATCAAATCAGCTTTTGTTTGTGCAGAAATCGTAGCAACTAAAAGAAGGAAAGTAATGAGGGAGCATGTTTTAACATGATTATAGAAATTCAGCTTAGCATTTAGTGACCGAAGTGTAAGCATCACATACTTGAACAACAGTAAGTTTACGTAGTTTTTTTGTGTTAGCAATTTTAGCATTACAATCTGTTGAATTTTGTGAATTTAAAATTAACCATTTATTGTTATTCCTAAGTGAGTACAAAAAAACATAAAAATTTAAGTTTCATTAATACCCTCTGTTGGGTATATAAAGAAAGGTATAATATAGTAATTTTACAGTACCCTATCATCACAAACCATTTTATATGAAAAAAATACGCTTACTTATTATATTAATTATTGTTTGCAACAAAACAATAAATGCACAGGGCTTATTTCCAACCATGGAAAATGGTGTAATGGTTTATATAGATTCTATAGGAGCCAAAAAATTAATTACAACTCACCAACGTGCAGGATTATTTCAAGATGGAATGGCTTGGGTAATTATTGGTCAAAAAATTGGTTTTATGAATACAAAAGGTGAAGTGGTAATAACCCCTGCCTATGAGGAAACCACAGGTTTTGTAAATGGTTTTGCTGCTGTTGTAGAAGATGGAGCTTGGGGCTTTATTAATAAAAAAGGCGACGTAGTTGTTGAACCAAAATATTTTCAAGTTGGAGATTTTCATAATGGACTTGCCAAATTTAAAGAAAGGGATTTTTTTACAGTTAAATGGGGTTTTATAGATACTACTGGCAAGGTTGTTATTTCTCCACGCTTTACAGAAGTGGCTAATTTTAGTGAAGATGTAGCTATGTTTTATGATCGTGGAAAATATGGGTATGTAGATTTAACAGGCAAAAGAATTATTGAACCAATTTATGAAGCAGGAGCTTTGTATAAAGAAAATGGCAAAGTAGTATTTAGCAGAGGAAACTTTAAAAGCGGATTAGCAGCAGTAGAAATAAATACAAAGTATGGGTTTGTAGATAAAACTGGGAAAGAAATAATTGCTGCAAAATATGACGGAATAGGTGATTTTAATGATGGATTAGCCAGCGTAGTAATAAATGATAAATATGGCTTTATAGACAAAAAAGGCAAACTAGTAATCCCTGCAACTTATACCTTGGCAGAAGATTTTAGTAATGGATTAGCTGCTATACAAGTTGGCAAAAAGTATGAAGGCAAATGGGGCTTTATTGATACAAAAGGAAAACTTGTAATCCCTGCGGTGTATGATAGAATTTTAATAGGTTTCAAAAATGGTGCAGCACAAGTATCTTTTGATGCAACAACATGGGGCTGGATAGACAAAAAAGGCAAGGTGTTGTGGAAGAGTAAATAGTAACAGTAGGGACGATGAATATGGTTTGAATAAAATACATACTATTACAACAAAAAAATGGAGAGCTTACAGCTTTCCATTTTTTATTTCTTCTACTACACCTGGGTCAAGCAGTGTAGAAATATCTCCTAAATTTTCTGTTTCGCCTTCGGCAATTTTTCTGAGAATTCTTCGCATTATTTTTCCGCTCCTTGTTTTGGGTAAACCCTTTACAAATTGTATTTTATCGGGTTTTGCAATAGCACCAATTACACGAGTAACTGTTTGTAAAATATCTTTTCTGGTTAAGTCTTCATCACCATGTGTTTTGTTATCAATTACAAAAGCATAAATACCTTGTCCCTTAATATCGTGTGGGTAACCAACTACTGCACTTTCTACAACACCAGCATGCATGTTAATGGCATTCTCCACTTCGGCTGTACCAATTCTATGTCCACTTACATTTAATACATCATCCACACGACCAGTAATTCTGTAGTTGCCATCTGCATCTTTCAATGCACCATCACCAGTAAAATATAAGTTTTCGTAAGTAGCAAAATAATTGGTTCTACAGCGTTCATGATCACCCCAGGTAGTTCTTAAAATACCTGGCCATGGGGCTTTTATACAAAGGTTTCCTTTAGTAATACCATGCTCATCTTTTTGGGTTACTTCATTTCCATTTTCATCAACTAACAATGGTTGTATACCTGGCATCGGCAAAGTAGCCCAACTAGGTTTTGCTGGGGTTATACCAGCTAAATTAGATATTAAACAACCACCAGTTTCTGTTTGCCACCAAGTATCTACAATAGGACATTTTTTCTTACCAATATATTCATCGTACCAATGCCATGCTTCTTCATTAATGGGTTCACCAACGGTACCCAATATTTTTAAAGAGGATAAATCTTTGCCTTTTAAAGGCTCTAAACCAAAGCCCATTAAACTTCTAATTGCAGTGGGTGCAGTGTATAAAATATTTACTTTATGTCGGTCAACAATATCCCAAAACCGACCTGCGTCAGGATAGGTTGGCACCCCCTCAAACATCAACGATGTTCCTCCAGCACTTAATGGACCATAAACGATATAACTATGTCCTGTAATCCAACCAATATCTGCTGTACAAAAATGTACATCGCCTTGTTTATATTGAAACACATTTACAAAAGTGTAATTAGTCCAAACCATATAACCTGCAGTGCTATGCACCACACCTTTTGGCTTACCTGTGCTGCCACTGGTATATAAAATAAACAATGGGTCTTCTGCATCCATTTCAACAGCAGGAAAAGAAACTTTGCCATCTTTTTCTACCTGATGTTCTGCATGTTCCATTTCATCTTCCCACCATAAATCCCTTCCTTTCAGCATGGAAACTGGGGTACGAGTACGTGTATAAACAATTACTTTTTTAATAGTTCTATTTCCAATTAAAGCATCATCAATAACACTTTTTAATGGTATTATTTTTTCGCCTCTGTATGCACCGTCACAGGTAATAATATAATCTGCACCAGCATCGTACAATCTATCTGCAATGCTTTGTGCACTAAAGCCCCCAAATACAACACTATGAATTGCACCAACTCTGGCACAACCTAAAATTGCATAAGCTAATTCTGGTATCATACCCATATAAATACAAACCCTATCTCCTTTTTGTACACCAATATTGGTAAGCATTTGTGCAACTTGGCAAACCCTTTTATGTAAACGATTGTAGGTTACAATTCTAACTCTATCTTCTGGATTATTTGGCTCCCAAATAAATGCAGGCTTGTCGCCAAGTGTTGTTAGGTGCCTATCAATACAATTTTCCGTAATATTTAATTTGCCTCCAGCAAACCACTCAATTTTTGGTTCCTTAAAATTCCAGTCCAGCACTTTGTTCCACTTCTTTTTCCATTGAAAATTTTCGGCTAT
>JANOZK010000130.1:0-11526 GCA_031429335.1 Chitinophagaceae bacterium
ATCGTATCCAATTATGCTCGGGTTGTGCTTGTATAAAAAAATTGCTGGTTGGGTGTATTCGCATAAAAGCACCAACTCCATAGTTAAAAGCGGTTTGTCTGTAACGAAATGATCCTTCATTAAAACGTGTACTGTTATAAATAGCATTTACTACTAAACCTAGATCTAACCATTGTGCAAAAGAATAGCCAATTTCTGGATTAACACCAATAACAAAATTGCTACCTCCGCCAAATTGGTCATTAACACTTCCAAAACCTAAAGCAATACTTCCCCCAAAAAATACATTTTCTTTTCTAAATCCAACACCTCTTTCATCTTTTCTGTCCTCTCTATCCTCCCTTTGAGCTTTAGCTTGAAATGTGCTTACCAATAATGCAATTATGAGTATCTTTTTCATTATTATTTTTTGTGGGTAAATATAAAGTTTAATCACTTTATATCAAAAATTCTACCAATTTTCAATAGGTGAGTTAATTTTTCAAATCAAACGATTAAATCTTAAAGAATAATGTTAAAAATTACATAAATGAAATGATAATCACCATTAGTACGAATTATATCGTATTATTGTACGATAAAATTCGTAATCATTTAAAATTAATCATTATGCAAACCTCCAATCAGTTTAAAAAAGTATTTTTTATGGGCTCTTGTTTTTTTGTTTTGGTATTAATAACAGCTTGGCAAAATGGTAACTCTGTGATTAAAGCACCAATAAATAATGTAGATACTACTGGACCCATAAAGACAAAAAACAGGGTGTACAATGCTACAGAAATTGACAAATCATTAAAAGAAGTGGAAAAAGCTTTGGCATCTTTAGATAAAGAAATGCAAAACATAAACTACGCTAAAATACAAAAAGAGGTGGATGAGGCAATGAGTAAAATCAAAGAAATTGATGTAAAAAAATTAGAAATCGACATCAACCAATCACTTAAAAAAATTGATTGGAAAAAAATTAAAGCCGAAATTAATAAAGCTTTAGCTGAGGCTGAAAAAAAATCTAACCACAGTTTTAGTGGTGAGGAATTGAGCAAAACATTAAATAATTTATCCGTGCAATTAAACGATAAAAATTTTAACATAAAGTTGAATGGTAAAGAACTTTCTTCTACAATCGAAAAAAGTTTAAAAGTTGCCAAAAAAAGTATGGAACAATCGCAAAAACAATTATTAGCCATGAAAAAGTTAATAGAAGCACTAGAAAAAGATGAATTGATTGATACTAAAAAAGAATTCTCCATTAAAATTGAAGACGATAAATTATGGATAAATGGCAAGCTACAACCGAACGAATTATTTATTAAATACAAAAACTATTATTATAAAAAAGCTATTAACATTACCAACGAAAGTATTGAGTGATTGTCTCCTATGTAATGCGTTTTTTTTAATTTTTATAGGATAATTCATGCAATGAAGTTGTCATTAAAAAATGCCCAAATAGTTGGGCATTTTTTAATACTATGTTACTTCAATTAATGCTCAATATATGAATGCAAATCAGCATTATCTTCGCAACCATGCAGCAAATTTCAACAGAACAATTTATTGATATAGCCAATAATTTTGGCACACCAGTTTACATTTACGATACCAACACTATTACAAAACAGTTTAATAAATTAACCAGTGCGTTTGGTAATAGTAATGTAAAATTTTTTTATGCATCAAAGGCATTAACCAATATTAATATTTTGCAGCATATGGTAAACATTGGAGCCAATATTGATTGTAGTAGTATTAATGAGGTAAAGCTTGCATTACACACTGGTATTGATGCTAAAAAAATTTTATATACATCAAATGGTATTGCTTTTGATGAAATTGAAGAAGCAAAAAACTTGGGTGTAATTATCAATATTGATAGTATTAGCAATCTTGAAAAATTTGGAAAAAAATTTGGAAACAGTTATCCGGTTGGTTTACGTTTAAGACCAAACATTATGGCTGGTGGAAATCTAAAAATATCAACGGGTCATAAAAAAAGTAAATTTGGCATACCGATAGATCAAATTAACGAGGTTGTTGAAATTGTTGAAAAATATACGCTTCATATTAATGGCCTGCATATTCATACTGGCAGCGAAATTGAAGATGTTGCGGTTTTTGTTAAAGGCATAGAAGTTTTGTTCGACTTAATACCGTTTTTTAAACAATTAACATATATAGATTTAGGAGGAGGGTTTAAAGTGCCTTATAAAGATGGTGATGGAGAAACTAATATGGAATTGTTGGCACAAAAAGTGAATGAAAGTTTCAATAACCATCCCACCAGTAAGCCATTAGAAATTTGGTTTGAACCAGGCAAATATTTGGTTAGTGAATGTGGATTTTTATTGTCGAGGGTTAATGTAATAAAAAATACCAGTAGCATAACTTTTGTTGGGGTAGATACTGGTTTCAACCATTTAATAAGGCCAATGTTCTACGATTCTTACCACAGAATTTCGAATATAAGTAATCCGCTTGCACAAGAAAAGACCTACACAATTGTAGGAAACATTTGCGAAACCGATACATTTGCTCAAGATAGATTGATGAATGAAATTAGAGAAGATGATTTATTGCTTTTTCATAATGCTGGGGCTTATGGCTTTGAAATGAGTAGTAATTTTAACAGCCGTCTTAAACCGTCTGAAGTGATGATTAAAAATGGGAAAGCCTTTTTAATTAGAAAGAGAGATACATTTGAGGATTTATTAAGAAATCAGATTATTATTGATTAATGATTTTGATTTTACTTGCTTTTTGTTTAATTTTTCGGTGGCTTTGCCTTTTACATTACCATGATAGAGATTAAAAATATTACTAAAGTTTTCTCCGAAAGAACAATACTAAATGATATTAGTGCAGTTTTTGAAACTGGCAAATGCAATTTAATTATTGGTGCAAGTGGCAGTGGTAAAAGCGTATTAACAAAAGTGATGGTAGGTTTATTTGAGCCAGAAAATGGAGAGGTTTTTTTTGATAATGTTAGTATGACTGGTTTAGCTCATTCCGAAAGAAAAGTTTTACGCCAACAAATAGGTATGCTGTTTCAAAGTGGTGCTTTGTTTGATAGTATGACCGTTTTTGAAAACATCCTATTTCCTTTAGACATGTTTACAAAGATGACAGCTTCGCAGAAAAAAAATAGGGCTAATGAAGTTTTAGCTAGGGTAAATCTTACCGATGCCCACAAAAAATATCCTGCCGAAATTAGTGGAGGTATGAAAAAAAGAGTAGCTATTGCTAGGGCAATAGTATTAAACCCAAAATATTTATTTTGCGATGAGCCCAATAGTGGTTTAGATCCACAGAGTTCCTTATTAATTGATAAATTAATTAAAGAAATTACTTACGAGTTTAACATAACCACAATTGTTGTATCCCACGATATGAATAGTGTTATGGAAATTGGTGATTATATTTTGTATTTACACAAAGGTGAAAAACAATGGGAGGGTAGCAACCACGATATTATTTATAGTAAAAATGAGCTACTCAACAGTTTTATTTTTGCTTCAGACTTTTTACAAGATGCCAAGCAAATGCGTATGATGGATGATGCAAAAAAATAAGTTTATCTCAAATCCATTTCTTACGATTTCTTTTAACCGATTCTATGTTTAATACCCATATGAATTTTAATGCGGGCCAAAGTTTTCTGGGATAATGCCGATTGGATAGCTGTTTAGACCAATTTATTTGGTCTTCTACAGATATCACTTCGGTATAAGAAATAGCTTTTTTGAAATAGCTTTATCTTGCTTATAAAATACAAGCAAATTATACTGTGTATAAAATTTCATAAACCAATACAACTATACCAACCATTTTTAGGTCTAAGTTTTAATTGTACAAATAAAATCGAAACGCAATGAGTCATATTTTATTTCAATCAATTGATTGGTCTTCAATTAAAAAAGTTGAATACAAGGGTGATAGAGGAATTGCCACTTGGCAAACTATGGAATTCGAAGGTTTAAGATTAAGAATTATTGAGTATTCTGAAGACTATTTAGCAGATCATTGGTGTAAAAAAGGGCATATTGTTCATTGCTTGGAAGGGGAATTTGAAAGTGAATTAGAGAATGGGGAAGTATTTAATTTAAAAAAAGGGATGACTTATATTGTATCAGATAATCTAAGTTCACATAGATCCATCAGTGAAAAAGGAGTAAAGCTTTTAATTATAGATGGCGATTTTTTGAAGAGTTAAATAATACCAGCTTGAATTTTAATTTATACCAAAATTCTCTGGGAAAATACCGATTGGATAGCTGTTTAAACCAATTTATCTGGGCTATTACAGATATCACCTAGGGATGAATCATTTATTTGTGCTGACCTAAGCTATTTTTAAAAAACATTATTACAAGCTACCCTTAACAAGAAAACAGCACAATTGTGCTGTTTTCTTGTTGTATTTAATTTAAATAAAAAGAGGCTTCTTTAAAAATTGAAGCCTCTTTAATAAGTTAACTACCTCTAGCTCCACCAGTTTTTATTGGTTTTTTTGTTGCACCAACTGCTTTGGTATTGCCAGATTTTGCAATAAACTTTGAAGCAGCGTCGCTGCCCTTGCCTCCTTTACCCGGAAGCTTTGCATTGTTTTTATTGTTTACTGGTAAGCCCATAAAAAATTTTTATTTGTATAAAAATAAGTTATTTGTGTAAACTTTTTATGTTTTTGTTTTGGTTATTTTTTTAATACTGCTAATTACTAACATGGCTACAATTGATCCTACAAAAGCAAGACCCATATCTTTTTGAGCATCCCAAATATCGCCTTGACTACCTAAATAAGCATCGCCTTCGGCAGGAAAAAAAATGTCGGCAACCAGCCATTCAATTAGTTCATACATACCACTAAAAGATAGGGTTATTTCGCAGGGCAAAACCCAGCAAACCCATTTTGGCCATTGAAAATGATTTTTAAAATAATCCCTCATTGGGTAAGCCAATAATAAACCAAAACTACAATGTACAATTCTATCGTAATGATTTCTATTCATACTTAATGTGTCCTTTAACCAATAACCAAAAGGGTTTTCGGCATAAGTATATTCTGCTCCATAAATATGTAACAGAATGTAAACAAAAATCATGGTGTAGCTTGCTTGGCTAAACGTAAATTTTTTGTAAGATGTACTAAGTACAATTAAAAAAATAAGTGTAAGGGTATTTTCTGTAAACCAATTTGCTTGGTTGGTTGTATTAATAAAAGTAACTACCCAACAAACTAAGAATGTTGCAATAAAAAAATGTACTAATTTGTTTTGTTTAAACGGCAATCTGGTTAAAGTAGAGGCTGTTGAAAAATTCATAGAAATAAGGTAGTTTAATTTATTCTAACACCAAAGCACTTGCACCCAGAATAGCAGCATCACTTTCGTTTAAATTACTATAAACCAGTTGTACTTTGTTTTTAAAAATTTGAATTAAATTAGCCTCCATGCTAGCCTTAGTAGGCGTCATTAGCAAATCACCAGCCTTGGTTAGTCCACCAAATAATACAATCATTTCTGGCGATGAAAACATTACAAAGTTGGCCAAAGCCTCTCCTAAAACTTCTCCAGTAAACTCAAATACCTTTAATGCAATTTCATCTCCCTTCATTGCACAATCAAATACCGTTTGGCTAGTAATATCTTCTATTGTAAAATCTCTTAATAAACTGGGTGTATTAGGTTCGGTATTTAAAAATTCTAAAGCCGTTTCTCTAACACCAGTGGCACTAGCATAACTTTCGAGGCAGCCCATGCTTCCAGTGCCTTTATGAAAACGTCCACCTTTTCGAACAATGGTATGCCCCAGTTCGCCAGCAAAACCATCATGACCTACTACAATTTTTCCATCAATCACAATACCACTTCCCACACCAGTGCCCAATGTAATGGTGATAAAATGATTGATGCCTTTTGCACAACCATACTTCATTTCACCTACAGCAGCAGCATTAGCGTCATTGGTTAATTTAACTGGTAACCCAAATTTTTGGTGCATTAAATCTGCTATTGGCACAATTCCCTTCCATAATAAGTTGGGTGCATATTCGATTGTACCAGAGTAAAAATTACCGTTAGGTGCTCCAATACCAATGCCTACACAATTGTCATTGCCACCAAATTGGTTAATCATTGGCTGCAAATGTTCGTACAACTTATCTATAAAGTTAGTTACCTCTACAAACTCGTTAGATGCAATTCTGCTTTGGGCTAAAATTTCACCATTTTCATTTACGATTCCAAACTTTGTGGTTGTACCGCCAATATCTATACCAACAGCAAACTTGCTCATAATCGCCTTTCTTTTGTTAGTTAATTAATTTTAATGACCTCCACCACTTGTTGTGCTATAATCTATGCCTTGAGCTTTTAAAATAGCTGCTACCCTAACTGCATAAAAAGCTAAGTAAGCAAAGCAAGCCACACCAACTATATAGCTATATTGAATGCCTAAAACATGTTCGCTAGCAACATAACCTTGTAAATAACTAATAACGCCACCACCCATAATCATCATAATTAAAAAGCTACTTCCTTCGTTGGTGTGTTTTCCTAAACCAGCAACAGCCAATGTGAAAATACAAGGCCATAGCGTACTACAAAATAAGCCAACACTAACAAATGCAAAAACACTTACCATGCCAGTAGTCAACATTCCAATAACTAAGGCTGTAATACCCATTAAAGAAAATATTAATAACATTTTTGCTGGACTTCCTTTACTCATTATATCTCCAATAATCATAAATGCTATTACAATTGCGTATACATAAAATGAAGATATATCATGTTGAGCAATCGAGTTTACAATTATAAAAACAGCAAAAGCAATGTAAGGCATAAAAAATTTCAAAATATCTTTAGCACTCTTGCTAATGTCAAAAGCACCAACACTACTTGTCCACCTACCAATCATCAAACTAGCCCAGTATAAAGAAATGAATGGTGCAACTTTATCGGTACTAATACCCATTTTTGCGTGCAAGTATTCAGGTAAGTTACTAGCAGTAGCAACCTCAACACCCACATATACAAATATGCCAATCATGCCCATCCATAATTGTGGGTACTGAAATGCATATTTTTTATGCAAAATTTTCGATTCACTTTCTGCTTCTTTTGCAGCCACATTTTCTAAGTCAATTTTATTAGGGATGGCCGAAAATTTAAAAAATATAGCTACCAAAATAAATGCTAATCCCAAAACCAAGTAAGGCAATTTTACACTTTCAATGCTGGCCTCTGTATTGTTAGACGTTACACTTCCAAAAATTGCATAGCTTACTAAAAGTGGACCAATTGTGGTACCAAAATTATTAACCCCTCCCGCCATACTTAAACGTTGAGAGCCTGTTTTTGGATCGCCCATCACAACTGCTAATGGGTTGGCTGCAATTTGCTGTAACGAAAATCCTAGTGCAACAATGAATAAGCCAGTTAACATAAGTGGAAATGAACCAGTATTGGCTGCTGGATAAAATAATAAAGTACCTAAAGCAGAAATTCCCAAACCCGTTGCTATACCATTTTTATAGCCCATTTTATTCAATAAGTCGGTTCCTAATCCTTTTGATATTACTATGTAAATAATTGAACCCACGGTATATGCTATATAAAATGCCAAAGATACTAATTGGCTTTCCGCTTGGGTTAAGGTGAAAGCTTTTTTGAATACTGGAATTAATATATCGTTACTGGCAGCAACAAAGCCCCAGAAAAAAAATACAATAATTAAGGTACTAAACTGAGACCATTTAGTTTTTATGTTTTCTACAACTGGCGAAGACAACACATTTTTTTGTTTCATGGCAATCATTTTTTGTTTTGAGCCTTGAAAATAACAATTATTTATTCATAGAAAAATTTAAAATATCGAATGGTAATTTATTAAATTAAAAATTATAAAATATATGCTTGTAAAGTCATTTAATTTAACTTTACCCAATCATTAAACGTTAACTAACTTATATCGTTCAACTTTAATGTTACAACTTACCATTCAATAAACTTTATTTATGGAAATAATACATGTTAGTGCTGAGTGTTACCCAATTGCCAAAGCAGGTGGTTTAGGCGATGTTGTTGGTGCTTTACCAAAATACCAATGTAAAGCCGGCCATGTTGCAAAAGTGGTAATGCCTATGTACGAAACAAAGTTTTTATTAACCAACGAGTTTGTTGAAGATTATAGAGGCACTATTTACCTCGGAAACTTAGAATTACCCTATACCATTATTAAAGAAAAACACAACAAACTGGGCTACGATTTATACCTTGTTGATATTAAAGGTTTATTAGATAGAACAGGTATTTATAGTTACGACGATGATACAGAAAGGTTTATGGCTTTTCAAATTGCTGTATTGGATTGGATGAATACATGGGAACATACTCCAGATGTGGTTCACTGTCACGACCATCATACTGGACTCATTCCATTTATGATGCAGTTTTGCTATGCGTATAAAGAAAAATTGGCCAAGGTGCCAACCGTTGTAACCATACACAATGCACAATACCAAGGCTGGATGAACTGGAATAAAAATCACTATATACCCGCTTATGATAGTTGGAATGGTGGTTTATTAGAATGGGGTAGTACGATTAATCCATTGGCAAGTGCTGTAAAATGTGCATGGAAAGTAACTACAGTAAGTTGGAGTTATTTAGAAGAACTGAGGGTTAATAGCAATGGTTTAGAAAATTTGTTCGAATATGAAAGAGGTAAATGTGTAGGTATTTTAAATGGAATTGATGCTGAGGTTTGGAACCCCAAAACCGATACTTATTTAGAACATCATTTTAATGCAAGAACAGTAACTAGCGGTAAACAACGTAACAAAGAAGAATTGTGTGCACAATTTAATTTAGATGTACGAAAACCCTTAATTGTTTTCATTGGACGTTTAGTTGGCGAAAAAGCAGCCGATGTTTTACCAGAAGCTATCATGAGTAGCATTTATGGTATGCAAGGCAGTGTAAGTTTTTTAATTTTAGGTAGTGGCGATAAGCAGGTAGAATGGCAACTACAAAGTTTAAACAAACATTTTCCGGGCTACTACCATGCCGAAATTGGTTACAATGAAGCTCTTAGCCATAAAATGTATGCGGGTGCCGATTTTTTATTAATGCCAAGTAGGGTAGAGCCTTGTGGATTAAACCAATTATATGCTTTGCGTTATGGTACTATACCAATGGTTCGTAGTACTGGTGGTTTGCAAGACACCGTTAAAGACATGGGCGATTGGGAAGGTTTTGGTATCCGTTTTAATCATGCAACTGTAGGCGATATTCATCATAGTGTTTATAGAGCCGTAAGTGTATATGCCAATACAAAACAAATGTTATTAATGCGTAGGCATGCTATGAATATTGACCATAGTTGGGAAGGAGCTGTAGATAACTACATTAATGTTTATAACAGTATTCAATTATAATTTTTGGGGCTGTAAGCTGCAGTAACACTATCAACTTTTGTTCCCTGCCCGTTTTCAAACCTTTATTGCATAAAGGGTTTTACAACTAAGCAGGGCAGCCCATTGGGCAACAGAATAGCACTTGCGAAGCTACAAGCTTCGCAGAACAAAGCACTCGACTACTCTGTTTTGGGTAGCTTAATATCTAAAATAATGTTTTGTACTACATTCCAAAGTGTATTTGCAGTAGGTATTAAATTACTTCTATTGGTTTTAATGTATTTGTCGGCATCGAAATTTCCGTTGATAGATTCTCGTAAAGCTTCAATTCTAGCAAGGTCTCTAGTAGTGTTCAAGGTATTGTAATTTGCTTGTATCATGCTTGCCGAAATATCAGCAGCTGCTTTAATATTTGTTATAGAATTTTGAGGCCAAGCCACAGTAGCATTGGCAAAAGTATTGTGTGAAAGTGTATTATTCGAATCAGTAAAATATACTCGTTTAATTAAAGTATAATTTTTATCATAAACATCCATAAAAGCAGTAAAGCTATACAAAGTTAAAAATTGGCTAGTGCCAGCTTTATTGCTTATACTTTGTATGGTAGGAGAAACAACATAAAAATTTGCCCAAAAATCTGCATCACAATTAAGGCATTCTTGTTTGTCTTTTAATTTGGGAACTGCAAATTGCACTATTTCAACAATTTTCATCAACAACTTTCTGTTGCCTTTAAATTCATCGGGTAGTTGAATAGAAAACTTATTTTGACTGTTAAAATGTTGTTGAGCATTTGTAGTAAAAATGCTAACCAACAAAAGAATAACTAGATAGTGTCTCATAAGTTATCATTTAACGTAAATGTTCTTTGCAAAAACAATGCCCAAAACATGTGTGTTCATGATTGGGCATTTTTTGTTGGTTATTATATCTTTAGCTTTTTTTTAGTTTAGCTTTAAATACTTTTTCAAACTTTTCTAATTTAGGTTGTATTACATACCTGCAATAGCCTTGATTTTGGTTATCATTATAATAATTTTGATGGTATTGCTCGGCTGGGTAATAGTTTTTAAATGGCTCAATGGCAGTAACTATTGGGCTAGCCCAGGCTCCACTTTTATCTAATTCAATTTTATACTTTTCTGCTTTTTCTTTTTGTTCGGCAGAATGATAAAAAATTACACTTCGGTATTGAGGACCTTTATCACCACCCTGTTGGTTTAAAGTAGTAGGGTCGTGGGTTTTCCAAAAAACTTCCAATAATTCATCATAACTAATTTTAGTTGAGTCATAAGTAATTCTAACAATTTCTGCATGGCCTGTAGTTTTATCGCAAACTTCATCATAAGTTGGGTTAATAACATGGCCGCCACCATAGCCACTTTTAACGGAAATAACACCCTCTAATCGTTGAAAAAAAGCTTCGGTACACCAAAAACAACCCGAGCCAAAATCTGCAATTTCACCTTTAACATTGTTTTCTGTTGTTGTCATGTTTTGTTTTTTTGTTTTTTGCTGGGCACAAGATGCTAAAGTTAGCATTGCTAATAAACTACTAAACAAAATTTTATGCATTTGCTTTATTTTAATCATGTGAATAATATTTTAATAGTTCAACTATGAATAACAACTTAATTACAATTTAGTTGAATTTTTATAATCCTCTCTAATGTTTTTACTATTTATGTAGATGGTTGTAATTTTATTACACAAAATGAATTAGCCTACTTACGTTTCAATTGTTGATTGCTTTGTTAAGAAAATGATAAATAAACAAGCTAAAACTAAACCTGTAAAATAAATAAGTTTGATGTTCTAGCTGTTTAACCACCCCTAACCCCTCCAGAGAAGGGGAATTTGGACACTGTATTTTAAAGTTATCGGAAATTTTTACAGTTCTTTTTTTCATTACTTAATCTTAATTATATACCACAATCTTTTACATATTATCCTCTGGTGACAAATAAAATTTAGCAACGCCTAACTTTTATTTGGAGGGGAATTTGGACCTTGTATTTTAAGGTTACTTGAGGTTTTTTAAGTTCTTTTTTTCATTTTTTTTTTCTCGATTCTCCACCGCGATCGTCTTCATATTCCCCTCCATTGGAGGG
>JANOZK010000131.1:0-13728 GCA_031429335.1 Chitinophagaceae bacterium
AATCGTATTCAATACTTGAATACTTTCTTTAACAGGTATAAATAATGAATTTGACATATTGAATTATATAACAGACCAAAAGTAAACAAAAAAAAGCAAACTACAAAATTGGTCTGCTATGAATTTCAAATTGGTATTAAACGGATGTATCAAAAACCGAATTCACCTAAAATTTCTACAATGGGTTTTATAGCAGCTTATCTAAAATATTTTATAACCTTTCGTTTAATTTTATTGGTAGATTTTGGCCAATCTAACGATCCCTTTAATAACCATGAAAAACCAAAAGCCAACAAAGCGGTGGTTTCAAAAACAATGGTAGCATAAGGAAAAAAATTTGTGTCAAATTTCCAATCGTAAAGGGTAACACCAGCAATTACAGCAATGCTTATAACAATAATCCACCCACAAATTTTATAAGTTGCATTTCGTCTTCGTTTCTTTTCATCAATGGCTTTTTCTTCATCGCTATGTTGAAAAATTTTAAAACAAAAAACCATAAAGCAAACAAACAACAATGTAGCAGAGCCAAAATGAATTAGGGCAATAAAACCAGGCATATCATTTGGCAGTGTAACAAATTGGCAAGGTTCTCCATGGCCTTTAAATCCACAAAAACCTGTGGGAAAGGCAGCTACACAAAAAGCAAATGCTCCAGCAAAATTTGATGTCCTGTTTTCTATAGCGTCCTTGCCTTTATAGGTAATTAAGCAACCACCCAATACACATAGTGTACCCACAAAAACAATGTGCATGGTGGTGTAATAATAATGGCTAATAGATATTTGTATATTGCCACACCCACCCACTAGCATACTACCAAAAACCACAAAAAAGGGCAAACCAATACCTAAAACACCAATGAGCTGGCGTAGGTATAAATAGGATAGTACGTAATCGTTGGGTTGGTGTTGGGTGTTTTTCATTGTTTTGTAAATTATTGTTTTTGCTTTTGTGTTAAACTATACGAAAATGAAATAAAGAAACCAGGCATTATTTTTTTCTCTGTTAAAACCGTTTCGCTAATATTTCCTTTTTTAAACTTCTGTTGGTTTTCATATCGTCCGTCTAAAATCTTTATATTTTTTAAAGCCATACCCATTGTACAAATAAATTTTTCAGATCTTCCAAACATTGCACTTAACCCAAAAAATAAGGAACTTATGTTAAAATCTGCTGTGTTTAATGTTGAGCCGATTGTAAATCCTGTTCTACACAAAGTTGTTGCTCTGATACTGGTATGAAACATGGCAGCAATTTGTGGTGAGGGTCCGCTTTGTTCTTTATTGGTCATAATTTTTACAGAATCTGTTCCTACTATATCATCAAGTCTATAACTTCTGTCGTTTAACCCAAAGTTTAAAGCAATGCCAGTGCTAAAATCATAACGAATACCACCTTTAACATAATCTCTATATTTAAAACTTCTATCATCGGTTAAAAATCTTCCAGAAGTGTCTTTGTGTTTTATGTCTATATTAAAAATAACCAAATCCTCTTTTGGTTGTATGGGAGCCGATACAATCATAAAGTTTTGTGGGTCTCGAAGGCTGTTAATCATTAAATACAAATCTTGAATAATTTGATGATGATTCGCCTTTTTTACCACAGAGTCAATTTCGGCAACAACATCAAAAAAGGGTTGTACTTCTGTTTTGGGGCTGAAATCATTATACGCCTTGGCAACCACAGAGGAAGTTATAAAATTATGATGTGTGGCTTTAAAGTCGGCAATATTATTTTTTAAATTTGATACCATGCTATACAAGTATTTTAGGTTGTATAGTTGGCTATCAACAATAACTTTCTTCAACTCCTTTTCTACCTCTTTTTGTTTCAAATGAGGATTTTTTGCTAACAACAAAATGTTATTATATTGTATTTTAACAATA
Organism: Chitinophagaceae bacterium; assembly: GCA_031429335.1. Taxonomy (GTDB): domain Bacteria; phylum Bacteroidota; class Bacteroidia; order Chitinophagales; family Chitinophagaceae; genus UBA1930. Next base: position 1,893 of record JANOZK010000131.1, read on the forward strand.
TCTAAACTATCGAAAATAACAATTACCCTGTTTTTTTGAACAATTAACTTACTGCGTAATTCAAAAGCCTCTTTTGTGTTATTATCAAGTTCACTCTTAAGCTTTGTAATTTCGGTTTTAATTTCTTCAATTTTTTTAACAAGAATGCTTTCTTGAGAAGCCAGATCAATTAGTAACTTTTCATTATTTTGCTTTTCAATATCTAAAGAATCTTTCCTTTTTTGTTTATTGATTGAATCACCAGTATTGTTTTGTAATAAGCTATCAATATTATTTATTATGAGTTTCGCAATATTAATTTTGTTTTTAATTAATATTAGGTCGGTTTCTTTTCTTTCTAATTCATTTTCTTTACTTGCAATTACAGAGCTTGTGTTGATGGCTTTTCTTAATGTTCTTTTTTGATTCTGAATCCTTTCTGTACTATCTTTTTTCTCTTTCTCGTTTAATTTAGGTTTTTGTGTATTTGTAATGGATTGATTTGTTTCTTTATCTTCTTCAAGCTTTCCTTCTTTTTCCTCAGAAGGGTCTTTAGCCTTTTTTGTAGTATCAAATAATAAAAATTTTTGAATAAAGTCGCTTGCGTTTGCTTGGGCTAAACTTGAGTCCTTCGATTCTATTTTAACATTGTATGCCAAACGGTTTATGTTTTCAATTATAAAAACGGTTGGTTCATCAATTTTAGGGTAAATGAGCTTTTGTTTGTATTGCTTGGTATCAAAATCGTAAATTATTTTATTGAGAGTATCCTTTTTGTTTTTCGCTTTTTTCGATGATTGACTTTTTGCTGTTATTGTAAAAAAGAAACATGCAATAAAAGTTGTGAATAGGGCCATTTTTTTCATACTAATTTTTTTTGGTTTATATTATTTACTTTTTATCCGCTACTTACTTAAAAACTTACTACTTACCCAACCCTCTACATCGTTTAAACCATGTACTTTACCTACAACTTCTACAAAGCTCCAATTACCTTCTCTTTTTAATACAACGACTTTAGTATTGGTTGGCAAAGCATCGGTAACAGTTAAAAAATCGGTACCTGGGCCTTTGCGAATATTAACAGCAGTTGTTGTGCTGTAGTTGTCAATTGTTTCATCTTTACGGCCCATGGCTTTTGCTCTAAAGCTCGTCATTGCAAAAGCTGGCCCAGGATCACTTTTTCTAAATGGTGCAATATCGTCGTGGCCAACCACATCTTTAAGGCCATAGGTTTTTACCAATAAAGCAGCAATTTCTGTGGCTACTTCTATTTGTTGTATTGTGTAGTTGTGCCAAAAACTGGGTTCTGTTTCGTTTTTGTGTTTGGCAAAAACTACATCGTTGCTGTTTACAATTTTTTGATCTACGGGGCAAACAAATTGATTGTCCACTTTTTTTAGTCTGCCACCATTTACCAATTCTATTCCAATAGAATATTGGTTTAGTCCAATTAGTCCATTTAATTGACTTTTACCAGCGTGCCATGTTATCGTATCAAAAGGAGCAAATTGAGTTATGGAGCCATCTCTATCAATTAATAAATGAGCCGATGCTTCGGCATTCTTATCCATAAACCAACTTATGGATCCGGCAGCTTTTGTTACAGCTGTATAATGCATTACCAAATATTGTAAACCAACAAACTTTTTTCCTTTGTTGGGTGTGTTTTTAAAGGGCACTTGTTGGTTGTTGTTGCTAAAAAGAAAATGATTGTTAATTTTCATATCTGTATTTTTACTTTTCACAAAATGCAACGTTTTAAATTATAATACAAGCGTTAAAAAACCCTTTTTTAATAAGTTATTTAACGGGTATATATACCCGTTAAAACACGGAATTTTAAAAGGTGCAAAACCTGCAACCCTTATCCAGAAAGGGTTATAAAAACAATCGGCAGAGAACTGTTTTTTTAACAACTTTATTTGCTTTACCTTCAAAATTATTAATATACATAAACCCCTTTTTATTTATGAGCACTGCAAAATGGATAACAGCAATCGAAAACACAGCTAACTACCGAACTTTTTTGGCAGAACAAAATATACCGCTACCTGAAAAAACAAAAGCGTATTTATTTACTAGAGAAATTTTAGATAAATTGTTAAACCAATCAGCAGAGGGGCTAGATGCTGTAAGGGTGTATATTGGGCAAGAGGTTTTTGAAGAAGGTACAGCCATTCGTTTGTATGCAGTAGGTGCAAAGAAAAACGAAGCTGGCGATTACGATGATTATAATATCCCGACCGAACAAAATATAATTAACGAAGAAGAAACAACCACCGAGCTTGAGGAGGGTAACCCATGTCCAACAAGTTGTAGTAGCCCAAACCCATTGAATGGAGGATAAATTATGTTAAAAACAATACTTATTTATTCAGAAGTGGCTTTACCATTATTGGTAGGAATTTTTTTTATTTTAATTCGAAAAAAAGTTGAATTAGCAAAACCTATTTTAATTTATTTTTTTGTTACAACAATTTTTTGTGGATATACAATCTATTTATCAAGTTCACAAACCAATAACCTAATTTATTATCACTTTTATTCATTGTTCGAAGTGGGAATACTTATACCAATAGTAGAGTGGTTTAACAATAAAAAGTGGAAGCTGGTAATTGTAATCCAATTCTTTTATTTATTTTTTTGGGTTGTAAATGTTATGGTTTGGGAAAATTTTACCGTTTTTAATAGTAACTCCTCAGGAATAGCAGCATTACTAATTGTAGTTTTTTGCTTAAGGCACTTTTTAATCATTACAAAAACCGATGCCGTTATTGGCTTTTATAAACGCCCATCTTTTTGGTTTGTTTTAGCACTTTTATTTTTTTATTCTTCATCGGTACTAATATTAAGTAGCTATAGGTTTGTTTATACTTATTTAGAGTTGGGTTCTATAGATGCTTGGGATGTTGTGATGATACTTGGTTGTATTAAATATTTGCTTATTATTGTTTCAGGTATATGCTATTATCGTCAACCATATCAAGTGCATTCATATTAATCGCTAGTGCAAGTTTGTTTACGATAATTTTTTTCTTCTTTTTGTTGTTTATGCAATATGTTCGAAAAAGAGAAGAACACACCAAGCAGCTTCAGCAAATAAAAGCCGTTTACGAACAAACTTCTTTACAATCTAAAATTGAAATACAAGAACAAACTTTAAGAGGCATTAGCCACGAAATACACGATAATATAGGTCAAATATTAAGTCTGGTTTCTTTAAACTTAAATACGATTGTTACCAACGATCAAGAAAAACTAGAGTCAACCGCAGAGCTAGTTGAAAAGGCAGTTACAGATTTAAGAGGGTTAAGCAAAAGTATAAATCCCGATAGAATAATTCAGGTTGATTTATACCAAAGCTTGCAAAACGATTTGCAATATATAGAAAGGACTAAAAAATTCACAACCGACTTTTATAAAGATGTCGATTTTCCCGACTTCGACGTAGATAAAAGAGTGATTATTTATAGAATTATTCAAGAGCTTATAAATAATTGTATAAAACATTCGAAAGCAACCAAACTTACCGTGTCGTTGTTATTTATAAACGATTTGCCAAAAATTATTGTTGAAGATAATGGTATTGGTTTTGACACAACCATTACCCCTACCAATGGCTTAGGCTTGCAAACCATATTATACAGAGTCTCAATTTTAAATGCAAACATGCAAATAATAAGCAGCCCCAACAATGGCACCAAAATATCTTTAATTTTAAAAAAAGTATAAAAATGCATAAGGTAGTTTTGGTAGATGATCATATATTATTGAGGCAAGGCTTAGAAGGATTGATTAATACATTTGAAGGCTTCGTTGTTTTATTTGGGGCCGATGACGGAAAAGATTTTATTGCCAAACTTAACCCTACTAATTTGCCAGATTTGGTATTAATGGATATTAGCATGCAAGAAATGAATGGTTACGAAACAACAAAATGGCTAAAAATAAACTACCCACAAATAAACGTTTTGGCTCTTAGTATGATGGATGATGAAACTGTAGTAATAAAAATGTTACGCAATGGAGCAAAGGGCTTTGTTGTAAAAAACACAAAACCATCAGAGCTATTGATTGCTATGAATAGTGTATTAAACCAGGGCTATTATTTTAACGAGTTGGTAAGCACCTCACTTCTTTCTACTATTACTAAAATTGAAAACCTGCATGTTGAAAAGAAACCGGGTATATATATTACCGAAAGAGAAAATCAATTTTTAGTTTTAAACTGTAGCGAATTGTCGTACAAAGAAATTGCAGAAAAAATGTGTATTAGCCCAAGAACAGTTGATGGTTACAGAGATAATCTATATGTTAAGCTAGGGGTAAAAACAAGAGTTGGTTTGGCTGTTTATGCCATTAAAATCGGGTTAGTGGATGTTTAAAAAAACAGAAGAAAATCAATTTTTCTTCTGTTTTAAAAGAACATTTATTTGTTTACAAATAGGTTAAAAACTACAAATTATTCAATAGCTCTTTTACTGAAGGTCGTTTTCTGTAATCTTTTTCAAACCAAATATATTTATACACTCCATTTTTATCAATGATGTAAACAGCAGGCACCGGCAATGAAACATCTGTGTTACTATTCGTTTTTACCAAATCAACACCAAAGCCCTTGTAGCGTTCAATTGTTTTATCTTCTACTTTAAAGTTAACACCATACGCTTTTAAAATACGATTGGTTGTATCGCTAATTATTGCAAAGCCAGCCTTGGTTTTAGTAACAGTTTTAGCAACGCTTTCAACATTTTCTGGAGTAATGGCAACAACAGTTACACCCTTAGCTGTAAGAAACTCTAACGAGTCGTTCAACTCTTTTAATTGTTTGCTACAAAATGGGCACCAATACCCTCTGTAAAATAATACAATTACCGATCCGTTTTTGGTGGCTTTTTCTAAACTAAAATTACTGCCATTGTTTGTTATAGCGTTAATGGCTGGGGCTTTATCGCCCAACTTAAATTGTTGCTCTTGGGCTGTTGTGTTTTGTAAAAACGAAAATAAAATGGCTACAACAAATAAATACTTTTTCATACTATTTTTAATAATTGGTTATTATACTAATGTTTAATAAACCATAGTACGTGTGTTACAATAAATACTTACAAAAAATATGGAAACATTTTTAAAGAGCATCTTATTCCAATAAACCAACTATTATGGCAGAGATTGAAACCAACAACCATAGGCAAACAAAAAAAAGCAAACGGAACACCCGTGTAGATTTAACCCCAATGGTAGATTTGGGCTTTTTGCTGATTACATTTTTTATTTTTACAACTGCACTAAGTAAACCCGTAGGCTTGAAGTTTAATTTACCTAAAAACAATGTAAGTACTCCGCCACCAGAAATTCAAAACAGCAAAGTGCTAACAATTTTACCTGCTGGTGAAAATAAAATTTATTATTACTATGGAACCGAACTTAATACTATTTATCAAACAAATTTTGGAAAAGAAGGTATTCGAAAAATAATAATGGATAAAAAAAAGGATGTTGCAAAAAAATTTGGCGATGCACAACAAACCTTTATAATGATTAAACCAACCGACCAATCAAGCTACCAAAACGTAATTGATATTTTTGATGAAATGTTGATTAATGAAATTCATCGATATATGTTGTTGGAGCCAAATGAAATTGAATTGAAAAAAATAATGTAATACCATTTTCTATAGTGGTTTGTGGGGACGAGAACCACGACAGAAAAAATTATGCTTCTAGATAATGGTCAGTTTCATCTAATAGATCAATCAATAATCCCAGAAAATATTGCTTTAATTTTTCTTCCGCCATATTATCCCGAACTCAATCTAGCCGAAAAACATGGGCTAAATACAAGCGAACCTCTTCAAACAAATTTTATAAAAAGCTTAGATGAAGTAGAAATTTTCATAACAAAAGTTGTAAAGGCTTCGACTAAAAAAGAGGGAACGAGTATCTTCGGATTTAGTTATATTTTTGTTCACAAAGCTTGGAATATATTATACATGTGTTTGGTATTACAAGTAAAAGAAATGAAAAAATTTATGATGACTATTTATAAGTTGAGTTACTTAATGGTTCTTTTATTAGTTGGAGTAGTTTATTCACCTGCCCAAACTATGTGGCAATCAAAACTTTTACTGGAAAACAAAAGCGGCTTGTTGTCTTATATTCCCGACAATCAAGGCAACACTATTCCTGATTTTAGCAAAGTCGGTTATTTTCATGGGAAGAAAGATATTCCATTTGTATCTGTTGTTCAAACGCTTACCGCATCGAGCAATAGTAATTACGAAATAAACAATGCAATTGAAGCATTGGCAGCAATGCCATTGGATAAAAACGGATTTCGTGGTGCAATTCTTCTAAAAAAAGGCGTGTATAAAGTACAAAGCATAAATATTTTGGTAAGTGGCATAGTGTTACGTGGCGAAGGTGAAGAAACAATTATTGTAGCAACAGGCAAAGGTCAACGAAGTTTAATTGTTGCAAATGGAACGGGTAGTTTTAAAGAAATAAAAAAATCGAGAACAAGTATAACCGACCGATATGTTGCAGTAGGATCAAAATCATTTACCGTTGCAAATGCTAATGAATATAAAGTTGGAGATAAAATAATTGTGTATCGCCCAGGCACTCAACAATGGATTAGTGATTTAAAAATGGATCAAATCACCGTTCGTGATAGCACAACAAAACAGTGGGAGCCCAGTAGCTTTAACCTTCAATTCGAAAGAGCAATTACCAATATTGTAGGCAGTAAAATTTTTATAGATAATCCCATTGTAATGGCTCTAGAAGAACAATATGGAGGTGGCGAAATTTATACATACAGTTTTGATGGAAGGATAAGTAACGTTGGTATTGAAAACCTTTCTTGTGAATCGGAATATGAAAATGATGAAGATGAAAACCACGGTTGGAATGCTATTGATTTCAACAAAATTGAAAATGGGTGGGTAAGAAATGTAACTGCAAAATACTTTGGTTTTTCTTGTGTAAATCTTGGCAGTTTTGCAAAAAACATTACGGTTGATTGGTGCAAAAGTTTGGACCCAAAATCAAAAATTACGGGTGGAAGAAGATATTCTTTTAACAATGATGGTCAGCAAAATTTAGTGATGAATTGTTTTGCATCTAATGGAAGACATGATTATGTAACAGGAGCAAAAGTTTGTGGTCCTAATGTTTTTTACAATTGCACCGCCGAAAAAACGCATGCTGATATTGGTCCACATCATCGCTGGAGTACAGGCACTTTGTACGATAATATTGTTACCAATGGAGAAATCAATATTCAAGATAGAGGCAATTGGGGCACAGGTCATGGATGGGTTGGTGTAACACAAGTTGTATGGAATTGTACAGCAGTAAAAGCCGCCATTCAAAATCCTTATGTTTCTGGAATTAATTATGTAGTAGGCTTAAAGGCTGTACAACAAGAAGGAAGATTGCAAGGAAGAACCTTAACTATTTGGGAAAATGAAAATGGAACACTACAACCAGCATCTTTATTTAAAGCACAACTTGCCGAAAGCTTGAAATAAAAACTTTCTACCTCTTATAGAAACACCATCAATTGGTTTTGTTAATAGGCGGTCTTTATACGTAACAATATCTCTTGTATCATGGGTGTTTAAGCAAATTTTATCGTGTTCCAAAAATTACTCCAACACTAATAATGATTGGCTTTTTTTGCATGAGGCCCAATGCCATTTGTTGGTTAAAGTATAAATATGAATGTGCACTATTTTTTGAATGGCTCTTGGAAACACGAGCCTTGGCAAAACATAAAAAAATTAATGTTTTGTAACCTTCGATAGTTTCAATACACTTATTCTTAAATAGTTAGATCAGTTCTCTTTTTTAGTTTTTTCTCTCTCTTTTCCAATTTTATTTACCGTTTCATAAAGTAAGGTTGCGTTAACTAGTAAACGGTCAAGTTCTTGTTCAAAAAAGTTTTCAGTATGCTCATTCCATTTTTTAGGTGAATTATAAAGCTCTCTAAAACTTTTTGAAAGTGTAGCAATGTATTCTTTTTTCTGTGGGGCATCATTAATGAATATTGGGGGATATAAATCATACATCAACATCCAGTTTTTTGCAATTCTTGTTACTCGCCCGTTGCCGTCTGCGAATGGGTGAATTCTTATTAATTCGTGATGAAAATAAATAGCTCTGATTATTGGGTTTGTTATGGCTTGCATTTGATAAAAAAGCTCTCCAACTAATTGAGGAACTATGTTTTGTTCTGGGCAAATATGACTTCCTATTTGCACTAATGTTTGTCTGTATCGATTTGGGTGAATAGCATTGGTCTCTGGAGACACTAATCGCAGAAGTTGAAATAGTTGTACCTCTTTTTGAAAATTATTATGCAAAATAATTTCTTCAATAACAAAGTCTAGTGACACTTTTAAATTTTTTAAATATAATTCTGCTTCCTCTTCGTTTTGGGCTTCCATTTGTGCATTTTTCAAACTAAGAAGCTCTTCGAGTTTTTGAACACTAGTCAAATATGTGTCCAAAAGGTCGTCATCCAAATGGTGTCGGCTATATATAATTAATCGATAGATTGACTTTACTAAATGGTCAATTTTATTTATTTTGGTGAGGTTAATTTTTATTTCTTCAACTGGTAATAATTCCATTTTGTCTTTTAATTAGTAATGTGTGTATCGTTCGCAAAGCTTACCCACAAGGAAAAGGCTTAGCATTGTTGTGGAATGAGTCCCGATAGCTATCGGGATCCGTCAGCCGATAATCGAAGTTGATGATTGCAATATTGCTGATGTTTTGTTCATTAGCCAAATTTATAACAATTAAGCCCCAATATTACAAAACCCAATGTTGTAGGCAGGCATTTATTTACTTAAAAATCCCTTTATTGCTTTTATATATGATTCAGGTTGCTCAACTGAAATAAAATGTCCTGCACCGGGAATAAATGCAAATTGGTGATTGCGGAAAAGCTCTACATATTCATTTGTAAATCCCCATTTCTGATTATCGCATTGTCCTTTCAATACTAAAACGGGAATATTTGAATTCTTAAGTTTAGGCCTAGGATCTTGCACTAGATCAAGGCTTTTAAATGTCATAACTGCAGCATAAAAACCGCTACCTGCAACAGCTTTTAATAGGTTAGCTGTATCACAAACAGTGGACTTGTTGACTTCAAAATTTAAGTAGCTGGCATAGTTGTCAACCTCTTTATCTGATGCCAATTTTTTATAAAATTTAGTTGCACAAAATGTGATTGTTTTCATTCTCCAATTATTTGCCTTTTCATTCCCTTGATTGTTGGAATAAAATGGAGTTCTTAAATGAAGGCTGTCTGGCGGAGTAACTTTTTTTAATTCCTGTTGAACTGGGTAAATTGGCCCCGGACTAGATAATATTATTTTTTCGACTTTTTCTGAATGATCGGCTGTATATAGAGTAGCTAAAATGGCACCCCATGATTGTGCTATAAGAATTACTTTTTCAGTACTTACTTTGCTAACTATTTCATTTAAATCTTTTAGGTGTCGGCCTACTGTATAATCATTGATGTTTTCTAATCTGGCAGATTGTCCACTACCAATTTGATCGTATAAATATATGTCGTAACCATCTTCGGCTAATGCAGACAGAACCCTAATATCTCGGTCTGATACAAATCCACCGGGCCCGCCATGTAAATAGATCATTGGATAGTTCTTTTTAGTGCCCATTCCTGCAATAAAAGTATAACCAATTTTAGAGCCTGTTGACAAGTTCCAATACTTTGTACTTCCTCTTAATTGTAATTCGGGAACAATGTAATTTCTTGGCCAGAATATTTTGTATAAAAAAATAACAAGAAATAGTAGAAGGAAATATTTTATGACTCGAGGGATATTTTTCTTCATTTCTTTATCAATTTCTTATATAACCAGGGGTTTTTATGCTTGCACAAAACCTTTTGTTGGTGGCAGTTTTCTCAGTCATTAGGGTTAAAATTTTCTGAATTGTCAATTCCTTTTATCAATAGCCACAAGCTAAATGATAATTCTCCGATTAAAATTGGAATAGCTACGTATGAAAATATAGGATTTGCAAATCCTTTTGAAAGCAACATGGTGAAACTGTTTAAAAGGTATCCTATTCCTGAAATGATATAAAGTATTCCAAATAATTTAGGCACCATTTTAGATTTGAAAATAACATAGCCCACTAACAAGCAATAAAACCCAAAGAATACTAGGCCTATAGCATAGCCTACCCCCTGAATATTTAGTGATAATTGTGAAAGGGTAGCAAGTTGGTTGGGTTGAAATGATTTTAAGTAAGTGTTGTTACCCAGCATTAGTAGAGGTGAAGTTTGATTTAAAAGATTTACGGCAATAATTGCAGTTTGAATGATAACAAATATTAGAGCAAGCTGAAGTAAAAATTTGTTTATTCGTTTAAATAAAAAATAAATAATTAAAACACATGGCAAGCCACAAACAAAATTGACTATATCTGCAACAACCCCCAATCTAAAAAGCATTTCTCTCGATTGTATATTATTTGCTGTAGTTAAAGCGTCTCCAGAAACTTTGAATGCTTGTCTCACAAATATTTCTGCAAATAAACCAGTCGCAATAACTATTAAATATAACAGCCCTGCAATTCTTGCTACATTTTTGTTTGACATCATTTTTTTAGTTGTTGGATAAGATTAAATTAATAGTTTTAAGATGTCGCTTTAAAATTGCCACCAACGAAAAAGGCTTGGCATTAATGGGGAATTAGTCCCGATAGCTATCGGGATCCGTCAGCCGATAACCGAAGTTGATGATTGCAATATTGCTGATGTTTTATTCATAAGCCAAATTTATAACAATTAAGCCCCAATAATACCAAACCTAATGTTGCCGGCCGTTTTTTTCGTTTAGTTAAATATGTCATATAGTCCCCAATACGTAAAAAGCATAACAAGAACTAAGAATGCAATGTTGTTAACAGTGAAAAGCAATTTTGAAAATAAATTCCAAGTCTTTTCTTTTAATAGTTTCCAATTCGTTATGATTAGTGGTATTAAAATTAAGATTGTTAAAAAAGGTATATAAGCTGCAACATTCAAATGTGAAAATTTATAGTCTTTATATGGCGAAGGGAAATAAAATATATACATATTTGTTGCTAAAACTATCAAATAATAAATCATTACTGTACATAATGCACAAAGCAATAATTTTTGATTTGAAAAAGTAGTTGTTTTCTTTTTTCTTAAATAACTAATAAAGAAATAAAAACCCGTAAAAGCAAACAAACCAAAACAAAACATAAAAAAATACATTATTGCTTTACTGTTTTGCGGAATTTTATAACTGGTTAGTTTTTCAAATTCAGCATTTGGTGGAAACAACTTTTTAATATCTAAAATATGGTCGCCTTTGTTTAATTCATCTTTTAGGTTAAATTGAACAGGGTGTTTAAAATCGTGATAAAAATAAATTGTAATTAGTCCTTGATTTAAGTCCCAAATTGAAGAAAGTAAAGTTCCATCGCCAACTTTTTTTCGACAAACGTGCATTGTATCAATTAATGCTGTTGCGAAAGCGATTGTTGTATCCATTTTGTTTTTCAAAAACTCAACGCCGTTATAATAGCGTTCTAAATTGTTAGCGTATTTGTTAGTTGTAACAGAGGGGCAAAAATTAGATAAAACATATTTGGCGTCATTTCCAATAGTCATTGTGTAAGGTTCAACAACTAAATATTTTCCCGACTTGTCGATGTAAATAAAAACGTCTTGAAGAAAATAGCTGTGGTTGTATTGATTGATATAGTTTTGAACTTCTTCTACAGTCTTGCAGGTGTGTAGTATTTCTTTTAAATAGCTGCATTCATTGGG
>JANOZK010000132.1:0-8191 GCA_031429335.1 Chitinophagaceae bacterium
TACCTAATTAACACTACAGTTCCCTTCTTATAAATTAGTTTACCAGTATAATCAATGGCTTGTGCCATAAAAACATAAGTGCCACTAGGTTGTTCTGCACCATTTAGAAGCCCTGTCCATCCTTTTTCAAAATCGTTGGTTTCAAAAATTTGTTGCCCCCATCTATTGTAAATTTTAAAATAATCTAACTTAGCTATGCCAACATATATTGGTTTAAATACATCGTTTTTACCATCTTTATTGGGTGTAAATGCGGTAGGTATAAATAAGTCGGGTTCGGTGCTAAAAATTCGAACAATTATTTCATCTTCTGCAAAACAACCTTCGGGTATAGTAACCCTAGCTTTATATTTAATTTCTGTGGCATTAATATTTAAAATACTAATTGGGTTGGCTATAGTGGTATTATTTAAACCCGTTGAGGGGCTCCATAAATAAGTAATTCCATTATCAAAATTGCTGTTAACATTTAATTGCAATGGTTGGTTTTTTACAATAGATGTATCTCTGCCAACATTTGCTGTAACTGGTTTTATTACAGTAACTAAAATACTGTCTGTAAAGGGTTTCGGGCAACCCAGGGTATCTTTTACTGTTAAAGTATAATAGGTATCTTTTGATGGTGCAACTGTTGGGTTTAAAGTATTGGCATTTAACATTGCATTGGTTGGGCTCCAAGAAAAAGTAGATCCAATAATAGTTGCGTTTAAAATTATTTTATCGCCAAAGCAAATATTTTTATCTAACCCAACATTTGCTTGTGGGTATGGGGTAACGGTAACAGCAATAGAGTCTTTGTCTTCACATTTTCCTAAATTGGCTTTTACAAAATATTTGGTAAACAACAAAGGCTGTACCAATGGGTTTTTAATGGGTGCAACAGCTTCGCCAGTTGAAGCTGTCCAAACATACCCTAATGCATCGCTTATTGGTTTTAACCTGAATGTATCTGTTTTACAAATGCTTGTATCTAATCCTGCATCAACCCTAATAAAGTCGAGCACATTTACTTTGATAGAATCTTTTGCAATGCACCCATTTTCGTTTAGCGTAACATAATAGGTAATGGTATCTTTTGGAAAAACCAATGGATTATTAATGTTTAAATTACTAATATTAATATTGGGTTGCCAGCTAAAATTACCAGAGCCAATGGCTAATAGTGGTAGGGTATCTATACTGCATATTAGGGTATCTTTAAAAGGTAAGTTTAATGCAGGTTTATCGGTAACAATAATTGTTTTTTCAACTGTTTTCTCACAACCCTTATTGCTGGCAACAATAAGTTTAATTGTTTTACTGCCTTCTGTAGGGTAAGTGTAAGAAGGGTTTCTTAAAGTTGAGGTGTCGGTTAATGTAGTTAAGTCACCAAAATTCCATTTCCATTTATTAACTATCCCATATCTTGTTTTAGTAGTATCGTTAAATAAAAATGGGTTTTGAAAACAACTTCCACTAACTGTAAAACCTGGGTAAAAACCAGGATACACTGCAACAATTGTACTATCTATTCCAACGCAGCCATTTGGCCCAGTAACAGATAAAGTGGCTTTATAAAGCCCAGTATCTGCATAAACATGTGTTGGTGTTGCTAGGGTAGATGTGTTGTTGGACGATGTAGGTTCTCCAAAGTTCCATGCATACGATTGTATTGCAGAGGAGAGAGATTGATTTTCGAAATACACCGAAAAACTATCGCATTGTATAATTTTTTCGGGCAACTGTGCCTCAACAAAATCGCAATCTTGAACCTTTAAAATAAAATCTTTTCTATGTTCTGTAAAGCCAATAGTATTTCTCCATTCGGTAATACAAACGCTTACAATATATTGGCCTATGCCAGGAGCTACGCCACTAATGATACCTGTACTAGAATTAATATTAACACCAGCCAAGGGATCTGTTCCACTAAATGGAGAAGCATAGGGAACAGTAACTAAATTTAGTGATTGTGGTGGTGGCGAATTATTGCTACCACTGCCAGCTGTATATGCATCGCAGAAAGAGTAGGTTAAAACATCATTGTCTATATCTGTTGCACCAAAATCTAAATTAAATAATTTACCAGCACAAACCAGTGCAGTATCTTTTACCAAAAATTGTGGGCTACTATTAAAGCCATTGGGTAAAGTATTTAAACCAGGAATTTTAGTAATATAAGTGCTACCAATACTACTGCCTCCTGTGGTATTGGTGATATTGTCTATACGGCAACAACCTAATCTTGCCAATAAATAGCCAGCATTGTTTATGGGTAATTCAATAATATTTTTATAAAGTGCAACTTGATAGCAAACGTTTACAGTACCAACTAAACATGGGAAGGCAGAAGTATTCAATGAAATGGTAGTTACACTACCTTGAATAGGTAAATTAAGTGTTGTAAATAATTGGGTGTTTTGATAAATACCTACATTAACTGCTTCATTCTGTAGCAATGGCCCACTAGAATTACAATCTCTAAATAAACGTAATGTAATTTGATACCTGCTTGTATTCCCACTTCCTCCAGGCCCTAAGTATTCGTAATATAATTCACCTCCAGCCACATGTCTTGCAAACAATTGGTTAGCACAGTAAAGAAAAATAATTATGAAGATCAGTTTCTTCATGTTTACAATTATCTATTGATGAATTGAAATAAATATTGATTCATTCGATCTGTTGCTTCTAACATGCCCATGTGCCCTGCATGCTTAAGTACATGAATATACGAACAATTGGGTAAATGTGTTTGCTGCAATACATCTTTTAAAGGTGCTGCTACATCGTCTGTTCCTAAGATAAATAAAACGGGTATTTTGCTGTCTTCTAAAACTGTAGTTTTATCGATCCTATTCATCATGGCATAACAATATTGTTGTAATGCTTTTTTCGAAAACCGATTTCCTTTTTCTATCAATTCATTAACCCGTTCAAAATGATTTTGTTTGAATTGGTCTCCAAATAAATTTGGAATAGTATTTTTTAAAAAAGCATAAGCACCGTAATCTTCAATTAAGTCAATACTTTTTAGTCGGGTTTGTTTTTTTTCTTCCGTATCAGCGAAAGCTGTTGAGTGTATTAAGCCAAAGCCTGTTAATAAATTTGAATATTGTTCAGCAAAATGTAAAGTAATATAACCTCCCATACTATGCCCTAACATAGTGCAGCTATCAATTTTTTCGTGTAGCAATAATGCATAAATGCAGTTTGCAAAATCTGCAATAGATGTTTCTTTAGTTTCATCTACATGCAAAGTATCACTGTTGCCGCTACCTGGTAAATCTGGTACAATTAATAAGCAGAATTTTTGTAAAAACTTAATTTGATCATTAAAAATTGTACTGTCTTCGCCAAAACCGTGTAATAAAATTACTGGTTTTCCAGCCCCAATCTTTGTGTAAGAAATAGTTGAATGGTGATATTGAAATGAATGCAACATGGTTAACTATTTTTATGGCTGAGCTTATTTTTAAGCATTAAAAAAATATTCCAAAAAATTAGTAACACACCAAATAAAGAAAATATTTTATACAAATAATCACCGTATCGAACATAAAAAGTTAAGTTGGTTGTTGTGGGTATTTTATATTTAATTGCATTGGCCGTATTCCAAGGTTTACTATCGATAATTGTGCCATATTGATTAATGATGGCACTAATACCCGTATTAGCACTACGTGCTACCCAACGCCTAGTTTCTATAGCCCTTAATTTTGCATAAGCTAAATGTTGTTTATGCCCTGGTGTATTGCCCCACCAACCATCGTTGGTAATAATAGTAATTATATTAGCACCCTTTTTTACGTATTCTGCAACGTATTCGCCATAAATACTTTCATAACAAATGATTGGTGCAGGTTTAAAATTATTATTCAAATTTGTAAAAACTTTTGCTCCTGTATCTTTAGCGTATCCACCAGTTGTGCCACCAAATTGTTCAAAAATTGGGGCAAGAATGTTTAAAAAACTAGGTAAGGTTTCTACACCTGGTACCAATTTACTTTTTATGTAAAATTGAATAGGCTCTTGTGCTTGCAATGCAAGAGCTGCGTTATAACTTTCGTAATAAACACCTTGGCCAGATTTTCTGGCATAAGTAGTTGTTTTTTCTGTACCAAAAACTTTATAAGTTTCTATACCCGTTAACAGTGTAATACTTGGGTGGCGATTAATAAAATTAAAAACTGGGGTGTACACATTCGAAGTGGTTATTTCGTTAATGGGAACACTAGCACTTAAAGCAGTTTCGGGCCAAATAACCAATTTTGTTGTACTATCAATTTCTTGTTCCGATAAGCCTATTAGTTTTTCTAATTGGCTGCTAACACTTAAACTTTCAAATTTTTGATAGGGGTCAATGTTGGGTTGAACAACTACAACACCACTATTAGTTCCACCTTTTACCATGTGAAAAGAAAGTAACAAAGAAAATACTATTGGAAAAATAATAACGCATACAATTGAAATAAATCCAATAATTTTTGCCTGTATTTTTTTTTCTTTAAAAGACGATAAAAATTCGAACAATAAAATGTTAACGAATAAAATCCATAAAGTGCCACCACCAATTCCTGTAAACTCGTACCATTGAATCCATTCGGGTTTACCAGCAAAAACATTACCTAAACTTAACCAAGGCCAACTTAATTGCCAGTTTAAATGTATGTATTCGAACAACATGCAAAAAGCAATGAGTGCTAAATAACCAACTCTTTTTCCAAACTTATTTTTAAAAACAAAGAAACTTCTCCAAGGCAAACTCATTAATAAACTGTTGGCAATAATTGCTAAAATGCTACCAGCATCGGTGCTGTTCCATAACCACCATGTGGTTAAGGCATTCCAGGTAACTATGCTAATAAAAGCATACCAAAAAAAACTACTATTTTTTTGAATTTTATTGGATACATACAACAATGGTAGCCATGCAAAAAAAATTAAAAAAGTAAGGTTTGAAGAAGGCCAGGCAGCACCCAATAAAATTCCTCCTAACAAACTATAGCCGATGAACGAAAATTTTTTCAAAATAAATAATTTGTGCTGCGTAAGTTCGGTAGAATAGCTGAATACATAAAAATTATTCGTTTAAAGTATTAAAAAATTCTACAACACTTTGTCTTTTATTTAATCATATGATAAAATTTATTATTTGGCACAATTTTAGATTTGTAGTTGAGAAATAAAAAACTTAAAGTAATTGGCTCATACTTCGTTTATCAATTCATATAATTCTATTTACAACAACAATTCTAATAATCTGTAAGTAGCCCGTGGATCTTTGGGTTTTGGAGCAGTTTATGCCACTAATAAAGGTATGAATGAAATGAATATTAGTAATGGAGGGTTTTTTTTGGGAGTTCACAAAAGGTTGAAGGGGAGGAGTGGAGAATAGAAAATTCGACAATTTAAAATAGTCATCTTAAAACAAAAAAGGCTGTATCATTTTTTTTGATTCAGCCTCTTTTATAAAATTTTGTCAATAAATTAATGACTATGGTTATGAAGTTTACCTGCAAAATCTTCGGCACTTATATTTTCTTCAATAGCCGAGGTTTTCGTTTCTAACAAACCAAACATTTTCTCAGTGCTTATTCTGTGGTAACTGTCTTCAACAAACTTTTTATCTTTCATCATTCTTTCAGTATAGTCATCAACCCACTGTTGGTTATCGCCTAACATACCCAATTGGCCACCCATGTATTGAAACAATTGTTGCTTTGCAAAATTTCTTAAATCGTCGGGTAATACTTTAATATCATTCTCCTCAACCAATTTACTAGTTATTAGGGTCCACTTTAAACTATTGGTAAAACTAGGAAACTCTGCTTCAGCTTCTTCTGCAGTTTTAGGTTTTTCGCCACTGGTTTGTATCCAACGCTTTAAAAAGCTTTCTGGAAAATCCATGGTGGTATGGTCTAATAAATGATGATAAATTTGATCATGTATTTGATTTTTACTTTGTGCATCAAAGTACGTTTCAATATCTTCTTTTACGGTGTTTCTTAATTCTTCTTCTGTTTTAATTTCTTTATTGGGGTAGGCAGCCACAAAAAACTCTTCATTCATCTCTGCTTTTTCAACAAAACCAACTTTAGTAATGGTTAATTTAAAATGTTTATCAGCAGCACCAGCTGTATTTTTATTTAAACCTAAATCAGCTAAAATGGTTTCCAATTCCTTGTCTTCGAAAGCAGTTGCTAAATGTACATCAATTACATCATCGGTTTTTTTACCCATTAAATTGGGTCTAAAATCTGGATGAAAATATTTTACCAATAAACTATTTCCTTTATTGATTCCACCTTCTATCATATTACCAGTTGCGTCAACCTCTGTAAAGGTTACATTCAATACATGCTCTTCACTACTTACAGCTTCTGGTTCTGTCATTTTACCAAAACGTGTTTGTAAACGTGCGACTTCATCATCAATCATCGTATCTGTAACAGTTACATTGTATTTGGTGACCTTTATGTTTGTATTAATATCAAATGCAGGTTTTAAACCAATTTCAAAAGCAAAAGCATAATCGGTTGGGTTGCTCATGTCAAAAGCCCTTGCATCTAAATCTAGAGGTAATGGCTGGGCAAAAATATCTAAAGATTCTTGGGTTAAATACTCGTTTAACTTGGCTTCTACGGTACGTAAAACTTCTTCGTTAAATAAACTTTGGCCGTACATTTTTTTTACTAAACCAGCAGGCACCATACCTTTTCTAAAACCAGGAATATTGGCTGTTTTTGCTTGTTTTTTTAAGTTGTGTTCAAAGCTTGGTAAATAATCTGTGGTAGAAAGATTTACTGTTAATTTATCGGTAAGGTTACCAATGTTTTCTCTTGAAACTGTTGCCATATGAAGAGCGTTGTGTGTTGTTTAAAATTAAAAAGTTGATAAGTTAGAAGTTGAAGAGTAAATCTGTCAACCTCTTCTCTTATCAACTTTGCTTTGGTGCGGGTGGAGGGACTCGAACCCCCATGCCTCACGGCACTAGATCCTAAGTCTAGCGTGTCTACCAATTTCACCACACCCGCAGATTGCTTTTTTAAGACTTAGGGTTGCAAAAGTAGGGGATTTGCCGTAAAAATGAAATATTGAGAGGGGAAAGAATTTTTTTGAATAGAAAAAGGTAAATTTGGAGTATAAAATTTGATGTTATGAGTGTAGCATAAATGAAAAAAGAAGCTAATGTAAAAATTTCGGCCATTAATGATGAGTTGATATTGGCAGAAATTATTGAGCATTTAAACAGTATTGAACAAAAGGATACTAAGCCAAAGGATATAGAATCTATTTGGAAAGAGGCAGTTTTAGAATATGGGGATGTACTTGAAAAATCGGCAAAATGATTACAAAATCCTTCAACTGCAATAGCTCTAAGAGACTTGCAGTCTCTTAGTTACATTCTGTTGTTTACAGCAACTCCAAAAAATCATTTCACATATTTCCCAAATACAGGTAATTTTTGCAAATCTTTCCTTTCTACCAGTACAATGAACCAAGTGAAAGTTGCAAAAAGGATGCTTCCAATTAGTAATGAAAACCAAAGTGGTTGGTAAAAATATATAATGCTTTTTTGTATGAAAAATATAAGTACTACCATAACCAAATAGGCCAATAGTTTTTTCCAAACATAAGGTATTGGGTAATGTTTTTGCCCCCAAACAAAACTAACCACCATCATGGTTCCATAGCAAAAAAAAGTTGCCCAGGCACAAGCCATATAACTAAAATAAGGAATAAAAATGTAGTTAATGATAATAGTTATTGCTGCACCAATTAAGGTAATGTATGCACCAGCAATAGTTTTGTTACCCAATTTATACCAAATACTTAAATTATAATAAATACCCAAAAATATATTGGCTAGTAATAATATTGGGACAACTTTTAAGCCAACCCACATGTTTTTATTGCGTATAAATTCTTTCCAAACATCTAAATATAAAACAACCGCTAAAAACATAAAGCAAAGGGTAATTACAAAAAACTTCATAACCTTGGCATAAGTTTTTGGAGCATTTTTTTCTTGAGCTTGTTTAAAGAAAAAAGGCTCGGCACCCATTCTAAAAGCTTGAACTGCTAAAGTTATTAATATCGATAATTTGTAACAAGCTGCATAAATACCCACTTCTGCTTTTGCTGCATCTACACTGTTTACTGGTGCCCACCAGCCAAGCATAATTCTATCAAATGTTTCATTGATCAT
>JANOZK010000133.1:0-7183 GCA_031429335.1 Chitinophagaceae bacterium
CTTAAGATAAACAACTCAATTTAACACCTAAAACCTAACTAAATTATGAACAGTCTTGCCCTATCCGACAAAATTATTTTTGTAGTTTATTTTGTAATTGTAGCTACTTATGGTTATTGGGTTTACCGAAGAAAGAAAAAAACAGAATCAGCTTCACACGATTTCTTTTTGGCCGAAGGCTCACTTACTTGGTGGGCTATTGGTGCTTCTTTAATTGCATCTAATATTTCGGCAGAGCAATTTATTGGTATGAGTGGAGAAGGATATTTTGTGGGTATAGCTGTTGCTGCTTATGAGTGGTTGGCAGCTGTTGCTTTAATAATAATTGCAGTTTGGTTTATACCGATTTACTTAAAAAATAAAATATATACCATGCCTCAGTTTTTAAAAACGAGGTATAATGAAACTGTAGCCTTAATTATGGCCATCTTCTGGTTGTTCTTGTATGTATTTGTAAACTTTACATCCATTTTGTATTTAGGTGCCATTGCCATTAATGGATTATTGGGGGGTGGCTATTTGCATATAGTAATGATTGTATTAATGATTATGGCTTTACTAATTACTTTGGGTGGTATGAAGGTAATTGGCTACACCGATGTTATACAAGTTGCTGTATTAATTATTGGTGGTTTTGCAACAGTATATATGGCTTTGCAAATTGTAGATCAAAGAATAAATAATGTAGTAAGTGGTAATGCTATTGCTGGTTTTAAAACTTTAATGGCACAAGCTCCCGATCATTTTAAAATGATTTTGCCGAAACCAGATAATACTGATTTATCTGCAGCTGGTCAATTGGCTAGAGACAAATATTTAGTATTACCCGGCATAGCCATGTATTTTGCTGGTCAGTGGATTGTAAATTTAAACTATTGGGGCTGTAACCAATACATTACCCAACGTGCATTGGGAGCTCAATTAGAAACTGCTCGTAAAGGAATTTTGTTTGCAGGCTTTATGAAAATATTTATGCCAATAATTGTAATGTTACCAGGTATTGCAGCTTTTGTATTGTACAAAAATGGGCAATTGCCGGGCTTTGCTGGTGGCAAAGATGGTGCATACTCTGCTATACTCGCATTTTTACCTAGTGGGTTAAAAGGATTGGCAATTGCTGCTTTAACTGCTGCAATTGTTGCTTCGTTAGCGGGTAAAGCCAACAGCATTTCTACCATATTTACTTTAGACATTTATAAAAAGTATATTAAAAAAGATGCTGATGAAAAGAAACTGGTTTGGACAGGTAGGCTAACCATTTTAGTATCTATGATTATTGCCTTAATTTTTACTTGGGAAGATTTATTGGGTATTGGCGGCGAAGGTGGATTTACTTTCATTCAAAAATATACAGGCTTTATTAGCCCAGGTGTTTTTGCCATGTTTATTTTAGGTTTCTTTTGGAAACGTACAACAGGAACAGCAGCATTAGTTGGCATGTTATTAGGATTTTTACTTGCCATTTTCTTTAATAACTATGCCGTTGGTTTATTGGGTAATGATAACATTATGTATACTGCATTTCTAAATAAAGAAGGCGTATATGAAATTCCATTTTTAATTAATATGGCTTGGTCGTTTGGACTTACAGTATTAGTGATGGTTGCCATAAGCTTGGCTGGACCAAAAGTTAACCCTAAAGCATTTGAAATAGATGGAAGTATGTTTAAAGTAAGTAAATCAACCCTTATTTTAATAGTAGTTACCTTAATGTTATTAAGTGCTTTGTACATAAAATTTTGGTAAATGAAAATGGTGTCTTATAATTATCACCACAAGCATTTGGTTGCAGTAGATTGTATCATTTTTGGTTTTGATGGAAAAGATATTAAAGCCTTATTGGTTAAAAGAACATTAGAACCAGAAATGGGCAAGTGGTCGTTAATGGGTGGGTTTGTATCAAATATCGAAAGTGTAGATGAAGCTGCAGTTAGGGTATTGGAAAACCGAACTGGTTTAACCAATATTTATATGGAGCAATTATTTTGTTTTGGAGAAATAGCAAGAGATCCAGCTGCAAGGGTTATATCCATTGCTTATTTTTCTTTAATTAAAATAGATGATTATAGCAAAGAACTCATGTTGCAACATAATGCCAAATGGTTTTCGTTAAAAAAGCTTCCAGAGATAATTTTTGATCATAAAAAAATGATTAAATTTTCTCAAGACCGCCTAATACAAAAAGCCATTTCTCATCCAATTGGTTTTGAGTTATTGCCCAATAAATTTACCCTGCAACAGTTACAAACTTTATACGAAGCAGTGTATAACACTAACTTTGATAAAAGAAATTTCACTAAAAAAATACTATCCCTTAACCTATTAGAAAAATTAACTGAGAAAGAGAAATCGAACTCTAAAAAAGGATCATTTTTGTATACGTTTAATAAAGAAAAGTATCAGAAATTTGAAAAGATTGGACTGAAATTTTTATAACAAAAAGGTAAAGCTATGAAGACTTACTTTATTAAATTAATTGCTTTTACACTTGCATTAGTGAGCTGTAAAAACAACAATAAAAATTCAGCTGATGCTCAAAAAGATTCTGCTCACTCATGCATGAATATACCTAAGCGTTTTGGCAATAACGATAGTTCTTTGAAGGTGATCAATGCTTCTAACGATACATCTATTGTTGGTATGGTTTTTATTTCAGGAGGCACATTTCAAATGGGTGGCGATAATGAACAAGCAAGCAAAGATGAGTACCCCAAACATACAGTTACAGTTGATCCATTTTATATGGATATTACAGAGGTTACCAATGCTCAATTTAAAAAATTTGTAGACGCAACTGCTTATATTACCACTGCCGAAAAAAAACCAGATTGGGAAGAACTTAAAAAATCTGTTCCTCCAGGTACACCAAAACCGGCAGACGAAATGTTGCAAGCTGCATCATTGGTTTTTAAACAATCTAAAGGCCCTGTTGATTTAAACGATTACAATCAATGGTGGGCTTGGGAAAAAGGTGCCAATTGGAAACACCCCGAGGGGTTAAATTCTAACATCATTGGCAAAGAAAATTTTCCGGTAGTTCATATTAGTTGGGACGATGCAATGGCTTATTGCAAATGGGCCAATAAATCTTTACCTACAGAAGCCCAATGGGAATTTGCTGCAAGAGGGGGTTTAATTAATAATATTTATCCTTGGGGTAACGAACCTGTAAATGCTGGCAAACCAAAAACCAATAGTTGGGAGGGTAATTTCCCTTATTTTAACGAACAAAAAGATGGCTTTGCTAAAAGTGCACCAGTAAAAAGCTTTACTGCAAATGGTTATGGGTTGTACGATATGGCTGGTAATGTTTGGGAGTGGTGTAGCGATTGGTACAATCATGATTATTATAAATCCTTAGAAAACAAAACAACCATTAACCCAATGGGGGCAACAAAAAGCTTTGATCCCGATGATCCATACACACAAAAAAGAAGTTTAAAAGGAGGTAGTTTTTTATGTAACGATAGCTATTGTAGTGGCTACCGTGTTGCTAGGCGTATGAAAAGTAGTCCTGATACAGGTTTAGAACACACAGGATTTAGGTGCATTAGAAATGTAAAAAAATAGAATCTAAAATTATTTTTAAAAAGTAAATTATACTTTATGAAAGAGGCAATAGTAAATATATTTCACGAAAAATTTGGGTACGATACAACACCCATTATTGTACGTTCGCCTGGCAGGGTAAACATCATTGGAGAACATACCGATTATAATGAAGGGTATGTATTACCTGCTGCAATAGATAAAGCTGCCTACATGGCTATAGCTTTAAGAAGCGACGATGAAATTCACTTAGTTGCAAATGATTTAAATGAAACATTTACCACCAATATTCACCAATTAAAACCGGTGGGAGATATTAGCTGGCCTAACTATATTTTAGGCTCAGTAGCTCAGTTTAGTAAAATGAAAATTCCATTAAAAGGGTTTAATGCAGTTCTTGTTAGCGATGTACCAATGGGTGCTGGTTTATCCTCATCGGCAGCGGTAGAATGTGCTACAGTTTTTGGTTTAAACCATTTACTCAATACCCAATTAGATAGAGTAGAAATGGTAAAAATGGCACAAAAAGCCGAACATGAATTTGCTGGTGTAATGTGTGGTATTATGGATCAATTTGCCTCTATGATGGGTAAAAAAAATCATGTAATAAAACTAGATTGTAAAACCTTAGACTATAATTATGTACCTTTTAGTTTAGAGGGCATTAAAATTGTTTTATTAAATACCAATGTTAAACATTCATTAGCATCGTCCGAGTACAATACTCGTAGAAACGAATGTGCTAAAGCAGTTGAGTGGATAAAAGAATTTGAACCCCAAGTAAATTCTTTAAGAGATGTTAATGAAGCAATGCTCGATAAATATGTATTACCTAAAAGTGAATTAATTGATAAACGAAGTAGATTCATTGTTCAGGAAATCGATCGATTAATAACAGGGTGTAAAGATTTAGAAAATGGAAATATTGAAGCATTGGGTAAAAAAATGTTTGCTACCCACCATGGTTTAAGTAATATGTATGCAGTAAGTTGTAAAGAGTTAGATTTTTTAGTACAATTTGTAGAAAATAATCCAGCCGTTATTGGTGCCAGAATGATGGGTGGAGGATTTGGGGGTTGTACCATTAACTTAGTTAAAGAAGCATCAATTGAACAATTAATTGCAGAAATAAAACCTGCATACGAATTAGCTATGGAATTACCCCTTACTTACTATATTGCTTCAATTGAAAATGGAACCGAAATAATTTAAATTATGTTTAACCTTATAGAGCACTCGCATACCAGACTAAATATTTTAACTGGCGATTGGATTTTAGTATCTCCACACCGTAGTAAACGTCCTTGGCAAGGAAAAGTAGAAGATTTGCCAAAAGACAATAGGCCACAATACGATCCAACCTGTTATTTATGCCCTGGTAACAAACGTATGGACGGAACTGTAAATCCAAATTATACCGGAGCCTATTCTTTTGTAAATGATTTTTCTGCTTTATTAGCAGATACTCCAGTTGGTGTAATCAACGAACAAGAGTTATTAATTGCCAACAGCGAAAGTGGTATTTGTAAAGTAATTTGTTTTTCGCCTCGACACGATTTAACACTACCATTAATGAGCCTTGATGCCATTGATCAAGTAGTTCAATTATGGAAAACCGAATTTGAGATATTGGCCTCAAATAAAAATATAAAATACATTCAAATTTTCGAAAATAAAGGCGAAGTAATGGGTTGCAGTAACCCACACCCTCATGGTCAAATTTGGTCATCTTCTTCTATACCATTAGAGCTGCATAAAGAAACAGAACAACAACTACAATATTTCAATAAACATGGCAAAAGTTTATTATCCGATTATATAAGTCTCGAATTAAAAAAGCAAGAAAGAATAGTTGTAGAAAACGAACACTTCGTTGCATTGGTTCCCTTTTGGGCAATTTGGCCTTACGAAACAATGATTGTAAGCAAACGACATGTACAACAAGTTACACAATTTACCCAGCAAGAAGATAAAGCGTTGGCTCAAATTTTAAAACAATTAACCAGTAAATACGATAATTTATTTAATATTTCATTTCCTTATTCAGCTGGTATGCACCAAGCACCAGTAAATAGTGGAGAGCATCCATCTTGGCATTGGCATATGCACTTTTATCCACCATTATTGCGTAGTGCAACAGTAAAAAAGTTTATGGTAGGTTACGAAATGTTAGCAAATGCTCAAAGAGATATTACACCAGAAGCGGCAGCTCAACAGCTACAAAGTTTAAGTGACGTGCATTTTGCAGAAATGTAAGTTTTTTGAAATCAGCAGTATAATATCTATGAAACGATGGTTGCGACGCTCCATTCAACTATTGATATACTATTGGGCTTTAAATGAGGTTCAATTGGCATTTTGCTCTTCGAAGTTTCCAAACTTCGAAAGCTGTATATTCTTTGGAGTCACCGAATCCGAAAGATAAATTTCTGTATCATCATCAATCACAAAAAAATATCCATCAACTTTTTCTTTGAATAACATTAAAATGATGGCCAATATTTCAGTTTAATATTACTTCTTAACATTGGTGATTACTTTTCCTTGCCCAATTAACCCAAATTATAAACTAACCTTATCTTCGGGGCCTATAATTCATCAACTTTAAGAAAAAATATGAAATTTTTTATCGACACAGCAAATCTCGACCAAATTAAAGAAGCCAACGAATTGGGTATTATGGACGGTGTTACAACCAATCCATCTTTAATGGCCAAAGAGGGTATTAAAGGTACCGAAGCAATTAACAACCATTATAAAGCCATTTGTGAAATTGTGGATGGTGATATTAGTGCCGAAGTTCTTTCTACCACCTTTAACGAAATGGTAGAAGAAGGTAAAGTGTTGGCAGCTCTTCATCCAAACATAGTAGTTAAAATACCTATGATAAAAGATGGTATAAAAGCCATTAAGTGGTTTACCGACAATGGCATAAAAACCAATTGTACGTTGGTTTTCTCAGCTGGTCAAGCAATTTTAGCAGCCAAAGCTGGTGCAACTTATTTATCGCCATTTATTGGTAGGGTAGACGATAGTGGTTGGGATGGAATGTTGCTAATAAAACAAATTGCAAACATTTTTAATGTACAAGGATATAAAACAGAAATCTTAGCTGCATCTATACGCAATGCAAACCACATTATTCAATGTGCCGAAGCAGGTGCTCATGTAATTACTTCTCCTTTAGATCCAATTTTGGGTTTATTAAAGCACCCTTTAACAGATTTAGGATTGGCAAAGTTTTTAGAAGATGCTAAAAAAATGTAATCATTTAGCAATGTTTCTTCTCCAATTGCTTTTTGCCGGTAAGTAAATAAGTTATTAAGTCTAGAAGCAAAAAAATAGAATTACCGTCTTCCTTACTTCTCGGCAAAACAAACAAACACAATAGCATTGAATTCTTAATATATTATTCATACATAAAATGAAAGAAAAAATTACAGATATTGAGCAATTACAAAAAATTGCTTCGCAAGTACGAAGAGATATTGTACGCCAAGTGCATGGTTGCCAAAGTGGCCACCCAGGTGGTTCTTTAGGTTGTACAGATGTTTTGGTGGCTTTATATTTTAATACAATGAATATTGATATTAATTTTAATATGAAAGGTATTGGAGAAGATTTATTTTTTCTT
>JANOZK010000134.1:0-31934 GCA_031429335.1 Chitinophagaceae bacterium
AGATAGTTTTCCTTGTTCAATTTGTTGGATAATCTGAACCTTCAAGGAAATACTGTAATCTCTTTGACTTCGCTTTACATAATTTGTAGTTGTTGACATAACGATTGTGTTTTGTGTATCGCTATTTCAGGACGGGACATAAAGTATTAATAAAAACCCCATCTTAACAAATGGGGTTTTTTGTTATGTACCTTCAATCGTACAACATATGTCTTATACCTTTTTATTGTTTCAAAAATTAAAAAAATCTTTAGCAAAGAAGTAAATCCACAAAAGCTTCGTATAGCCCAACCAAAATACTTCGACTTTTTTATTGTAAGATGCAGCGATATATGAAAAAGTTGAGTCATATACCAACAGCTTTCGTTTTTTTTGAACTGTACCTTTTAAATATTATTGTTATGTACATTCAAAGTTTACCAGCAAAATTGCCCAGTAGCGGCACTTCGTTACACATTATTGCGAATGCTATGTGCAGTTTAACTATTAAAGTAGTAGATGTAAAAGGGATGATTGCAAAAAAGCTTACTACACTTATTAATGAGGGAAGCCAGTATTTAGATATTAATTTAAATGACTTAAACGAGGGCAATTATGTACTAAATGCTTTTAGTGGTGATCAGTTTTTAAAAAGCATTCCATTTAAAAAACCATAATATTATTTTTGGGGGCGATTTATAAAAAGTTCTACCAATTATATGGTGGAACTTATTTTTTCCAAAAACTATTTATCCTATCAACAGCGTTTTTTCTAATACTCAAATAGTAAAAATTATAATCGGCAATATGGTAGTTTTTGGTTTTTAATAAAAAGCTGCCGAAAAATCTTGGATGTTTTGCCCATAAAACCCCATCTGCTATTGTTGCATTTGTAACATTAGGAACAACTTTGTTAAAATTTTTAAGTACCGACCCCTTGTTGTCTTTTCTATTGGTTGTTGGCTTTGAACTATCCCAGGTTAAAGGATTGGTTACAACGGCAACAAATTGTTCTTGTTGAGCAAAAGTTGATTTAAATCCTTCTTTAAATGTTCTCCAACTACAAAAACAATTTGTTTGGCTTGGGCTTGAACAATAGGTTAAGTTGGTAAAAAAATTGGGTTCAACAGGCATTCCCACTAAATATGCTACAACTAATTTGCTTTGCAAGGGCTTTCCGTCAAAAAATTCTTTTAGTAAACGTTTAGCATGCGTGGTACCCTGGCTGTGTGCAGCAATAATAATAGGTTTACCTTGGTTAAAGTGTGTTAAAAAATATTGAAATGCCATTTTAATATCAGTATAAGCAGTATCAAAAGCCGCCAAAGCATGTAGGGTATCCTGTTTTGTGGTTGGCATATAGGCGTATAAATTGGCTTGTCTGTATCGTGGTGCAAATACCCTTGCAGCTTTATTAAAAACACTTGCTTGATATAAAATGCTACTATAATCGGTTTTTGCATTTACTTCTGCATTATCAATAAGAGCATTCCAACCCATTAATTTGTTTTGGTCTGTATAAGTGGTGGGGTGCAAAAAAAACACATCAACTGTTGTATCAAAAATATTTTCCGTTTTTAAATCATAAGGAATACTATCGCTTGGATCTTTTTTATTTGGGTGAGCTGCCCAATAATCTAAATTACTATAATTAGGTAATTGGTTGTTGCTTGTAAATGCATAATTAGCTACAAAATTTTTATAACTAGGTTTACAAGAAATAAAACAAACCAAAAATATTGCGTATAAAAGGAATCTCATACAATCATTTTGTTGTAAATATAATTGGTTTGTTGGTTAAAGATTTTTAGTAACTACTGCAAACGCTACAAGTTTTTGCTATATCTTGTAGCACAATTTAACCCCCTAAACTGTAGTATTTGGTACTGCTTCGTCATATTCCATTCTTAAAGGCTGTTTTTTTATACAGCATTACTGCATTTGGTGGGCCTCAAGGTCATTATGGAATGATGCTACAATTTTTTGTAAAAAGCAGAAGAGATGTTACCGAAAAAGAATTATTAGAGTTGGTCAGTTTTTGCAATATGTTACCTGGTGCAAGTAGTACACAAACCATAACACTAATTGGTTATAAACGTGGTGGCATTCCATTGGCATTATTAACCTTACTAATTTGGCTATTACCCGCTTGTAGTATTATGGCTGGTTTATCTTTTTTATTAGATTATTTTGACGATCAATCAATCAGCACTTCAGTATTTAAATTTATTCAGCCAATGGCCATAGGCTTTATTGCATTCGCTGCTTTTAAATTATATAAAATTGCTATTAAGAACACCATCACAAAAATTATTTTAATTGTAGCATCATTAGCTACATTTTTTGTATTTAAAACACCTTGGATTTTTCCCATTCTAATTGTTTGTGCTGGCATAGTAACCAACTTTAGCGATAAGAGAATTCCACAAAAAGGAGAAAAACCAAAAATAGTTAAATGGGGAAATATGGTAATTTTTTTACTGCTATTTGGTTTAGCAGGTTACTTATCTGAAACAGCCAGTATCGAAAATTGGAAGAATAGAAAAATAATTAATTTATTTGAACACAACTATCGTTTTGGAAGCTTAGTTTTTGGTGGAGGCGATGTATTAATGCCCATGATGTATGAACAGTATGTGGTAAGACCAAAAACCGAAATTGTACAAGAGAATAAGAGAGATGTTTTAAAAATAGAACAAGCCAATTTTTTAACAGGATCGGGAATTGTAAGAGCTATTCCTGGGCCAGTTTTTAGCATTGGTACTTTTACGGGTGGAATGGTTATGCGAAATGAAAACAGTTTTGCACTTCAAGTATGGGGATGTGTTTTAGGCACCATTGGTATTTTTTTACCAAGTGCTTTATTGGTTTTATTCTTTTTCCCCGTTTGGCAAAACTTAAAAAAATATGCAGTAATTTTTAGATCTTTAGAAGGTATAAATGCAGCCGTTGTAGGTATTATTGTTGGCTCGGTATTTTACTTAAGTAAAGATATTTGGCAGTTGAATGAACAACAAAATATGTTGGGTTTTGGCGAAAATCTTGTGATAATATTTACTACGTTTTTATTATTAACTTTTACAAAAACAAAAGCACCATTTATAGTAATGGGCTGTTTGGTATTGGGTTGGTTTTTATAGTGGCAGCAAAGGGTCGGAACGCTGAAAGCGGACTGAACCGTAAACTATAAATATTCTTATATCATTCGCTAAACTAATTTTAAGTTAGGAATTAAATCTTCATATTGTGGGTAATTAGCATCATAACTATCATTGTAAAACCTAGCAAGATTGTTATCGGCTAATTGTATTAATAATTTTTTGTTACATAAGGTTCCATCTCTTAATCCTGCATAATCTTTAAATGACGAAAACTCCCAATCTTCAAGTTTATTAACCAAACCTGCAACCCAAGGATTTTGATGTATATAATGCATACAACTTATTAAATAATGATGATTACGATTTTTAAAAGTAACAAACTCCTCAACACTTAATTTTTTTGATTTTGTTTTTTGTTGAAATAAAGATCCTGTGGTTTTTCGTTCTTTATTTATTGCCTGAGAATAGCTGCTTAATAAAATCCCGATTCTATAACTAAGTTCTTGCATTGGCTTTCCTCTAAATGAGCTTCTTTCGAAACAAGAAAGTGTATTTGTAAAAATCATAAAATGAAAATGATTGGGCATTAAACACCAACTCAATATTTCGCAACATGGATGTAATTGGGCTCTAACTTTTTTAAGAAAGAATATATAATTTGCTTCCGAAAAAAATATAGGTTGTTTGTTGTTTCCTCTGTTGTAAATATGATAAGCTTGATTTACTTCAAAGTGCATGAGGTTTTGAGTTTTTAATTTTAAAATGGGTTAGAAAACGGTTCAGTCCGTTACACGGATTCTTGTCCTTATTAAGTTTAAAAGGGTTCAGTCCGCTTGTAGCGTTCCGATCCATTTAAGTTCAAAATTGTTTAGTCTGCTACACCGGTTCTTGTCCTTGTTAAGTTTAAAAGGGTTCAGTCCGCTTGTAGCGTTCCGACCCTTGTTAAGTTCAAAATTGTTCAGTCTACTTAAGAGGTTTCAACCTTTTGTTTATCTTCAAATTCTTTCCAGGCCAATACAAGTTTTATATCTCCAAAACTTACGGCATTGCCCAGTTTTTCTTTAATAGGTACAATGCTACCGCCTTCAAAATTTTTTAAAAATGGGCTTATCAAGTTTACCTTTTCTTTACTCAGCAACTCTGTAACATTAATTTCTCCTGTTGCAATAAAGTAAGCCAAATGTCCCTCAATAGTTTGTACAGTAACGTTTCTTTCTGCTGCAATTTCTGCAACAGTTTTACCTTGCTTAAATAACGCCAAACTCTCATCTTTTGAAGCAATTTTTGAAGTGGTTGATTTTTCCTTTTTTTCTTTTTTAGGTGATTTTTGTTGTATTAAAGTAGTTAAATCATGCTCGTTACAATAACGAACAATAATGTCTAAAAACTGCAATCCATATTTGTCAACTTTTGCATCTCCGAAACCAGTTATTTTCTTTAGATCGGTTAGTGTGAGTGGTAAAAAAGTAGCCATCTCATCAATTGTTGTTCCAGAAGCAACCATATATAAAGCCAAATTTGTTTTATCGCAAATACTATCTCTTAATTTTTTAAGTTGCAGATATAAGTTGGGATGTGGCGAATTTGTTTTTATAGAAACCGTATTTTTAGCATATGCATTCACCGAAAAATGGGGTAACTGAAAATTATTTTTTCCGCTATGATAATCATCTACATTAAACCCATTTAAACATATTTGCAATAAATGATGTTGCAATGCTAGGTTTTCAAATAAATCTCTTACATCTTCATTGTAGGCCATTGCATATTGTCGGCTATCGGTTATTACTGTAGATTTTTTAATTTCATCCAATAAAAAATGTAGTTCATTATAAAAATAATGTGCTGCCTTTTTAAATCGTATCTGCAAAGGCTCATTTTTTTCTGGTAAGCTTTGATGTTGTAATAAATGCTGTAATTCTATTTCAAATTTTTTAGCAACTTGTTGTAACCCCTGCAATTTGGTTTGTATATCCATTACAAAACTTGCTGCTTGTGTATTAAATGCCCCTTTGTTTTCTCTTACAACCCTCGCCCACTTTGAACATAGTTGTACTGCATTGTTAAAATCAAAAATATTTAGTACCAATTTGCTTTGATAATACTGTTTTTCGTTTTGTAAAGTATTTGGCAATTGTGCAGCATGTTGGTTGTTGCTAAACTCTAAAATTCTATCGTCGCTGTGTAAACTACTGGGTGTAATTCGGCTTAACAAAACAACCCCTTCTAAATTGGTACACCTGCTTAACGCAACATACACTTGGCCTGGAGCAAAAGCCCTGCCAGCATCAACCACTGCTTTTTCGAATGTTAAGCCTTGGCTTTTATGAATAGTAATTGCCCATGCCAAACGTAAAGGATATTGGGTAAACGAGCCCACCACTTCCTCTTCTACCTTTTGCGATTGTTTATTTAATGTATATCGAATGTTTTCCCACAAGTATTTTTTTACTTCAATAGCTTCTGCTTCGCCTTTACATTGAACAAGAATTTTATCTGTTTCAATTTTTTCAATTACACCAATTTTACCGTTAAAATAACGTTTGGCTTTATCTAAATCGTTTTTTATAAACATTACTTGAGCACCCACTTTTAGCTTCAACACTTCTTCTGCAGGATAACTTTTTTCTGAAAAATCTTGTTTAATTTCTGCATTAAAAAAATGGAATGGAGTAGCAACTTTTTCAATTTCTTCGCCATTAATAGCATCGGCTTTAGAATTATGAGTTGTTAAGGTAATATAGCCAGCTTCTTTATTGGGCTGAAAGTTTGGGTTATACTGTTTATGTAATATTTCATAACCATCTTCGTCTAAATCGTTGTTCCTAACGCTATTTAAAACGTTAATAAAGCGTTCATCGGTTTGCCTATAAATTTTATTAAGTTCAATGTAAGCTGGCTCTTGTTCTACCAAAACTTTACTACTAAAAAAATAGGGTGAACTATAATATTGACCCAATATTTTCCACTCCTCGTCCTTAGCAACAGGTGGCAATTGAAACATATCGCCAATAAATAATAATTGTATGCCTCCAAATGGTTCTTGATGACGATTTCTAAAATGTTTTAAAACGGTATCAATAGCATCCAATACATCGGCACGAACCATACTAATTTCGTCTATTATTAATAGCTCTAATTGCTGAAATATTTTTCTTCTATCAGACGAAATTTTAAGTCGGCCTATTAAATTGTGCTTATCAACAGCACCAATACCATTATAATTATTAGCAGAACCCTCGGGTATAAATGGGCCAAATGGCAGTTGAAAAAAAGAATGTATTGTTACGCCACCAGCATTAATAGCTGCAACGCCTGTTGGAGCAACAACAGCCATTTGTTTGATGCAGTGTTTACGAATGTATTTTAAAAAAGTTGTTTTGCCTGTACCTGCCTTACCAGTTAAAAAAACAGATCGATTGGTATAATTAATAAAATCGGTGGCTAATTGAAAGTTAATATTAGAGGTATCGGTAATCATAAGCAATAAAGGTAATTAAGGGGTGCATTATAGCTATAAAATTTCTTTTATTTAAAAAAGCTAATGAGGTTGTAAATAGGTACGTAACTTCTAAAAATAGAAAAGGATGCAACTTCATATTACTTTCGTAATAATCCATTGCATCCGTAGTAATAAAATTGTTGCTTTATGCTTTGGCCTCTTTGCCTAACATCAATAGCTCGTTTACTTGTACTTCGGTAACATATTTTTTGTTGCCATCTTTGTTGTTATAGCTTCTGTTAATTAATTTACCCTCTAGTGCAACTTCGCTGCCTTTTTGTAAAAACTTTTCGGCAATTTCTGCAACTTTACCCCAGGCAATTAAACTGTGCCATTGGGTTTCTACTACTTTTTCTCCTTTAGCGTTTCTATACGTTTCGTTCGTGGCTACACTAAAACGAGCCATTTTTTTACCGCCATCTAATGTTTTAACTTCTGGGTTATTACCTAAGTTACCAATTAACTGAACTTTGTTTTTTAATGCGTACATGATGTTGAGTTTTGTGCCCAAACTCGATTAAGAGTGTTTGTTGAGCGATTATTTAATTTATTTCAATCGAAACATTTTAGTGGCGACGTCTTACCAGTATTTGTTTTGACAGGGCAAAGATGATATGGCCAAAAACCGAGAGTCGGAGATTATCCGATTACTCTCGAAGTTATCCGTGTATATCCGATTAAATACGGATAATTTTCCTATATTTATTTCAGCAAAATAGAGATTATCAATTACTTATACAGGTTTTGTGCTTGGTAAAATAGATTATATAAAACACACCATTTAAAAAAAATTCTTATGGAAATTGCTATAAAACATTGTTTATCGTGCAATAAAAACATAAAAGGAAGAATCGATAAAAAGTTTTGTGATGATTATTGCCGCAGCAATTATAATAATTTACAAAAAAATAAAGGCAACAGCAGCGAATACATAAAAAGTATTAATCAAACCCTGCTTAAAAACAGAAAAATTTTAGAAAGTATTTTACCCGAAACAGAAGAAATGGCCAAAGCCACACACGATAAATTGGTACAAAAGGGTTTTGTATTTAAGTACCATACACATACCTATAAAAACAAAAAAGAGCAAACCTATTTTTTTTGTTATGAATATGGTTACTTACCTCTTGAAAACAATTGGTACTTGGTGGTAAAACGAAAAGAAGAAGGGGTTTAAAAAGCTGATACATGAAACATAAATAAATTTTGAGAGTAAATTACTGCCTACCAAAAAGCTACATTTGCAACTATGAATAAACCTGTAATTTGTATTGGTGCAGCCCTGGTAGATGAGTTGTATGCTGCCAACCATAACATGCTAATGGCAACCACCAACGATGCTACAGTGCACAGAAGTGCAGGTGGTGTTGCTAGAAATATTGCCCACCAATTGGCTTTATTGGGTGTGCCAGTGCAATTAATAAGTGTTTTTGGAAACGATGGTGAAGGAGATTGGCTTAAAACCATTTGTGGCTATGTTAACATACAACTAGATGCTGCAATTACCAACAATGCTTTAACCGGTAAATACACAGGCATTTTAAACTACGATAAAAGTTTATTTACTGCTTTATTAACCAATACCTCATTAGACAGTATTACCCCACAACATTTACAACAACACGAAGCCTTATTGGCTAACGCATTTTCCATCATTGCCGATGCAAATATTGATATAGAAACAGTTGCTTGGTTGGCACAATTTTGCCAAAGAAAAAATATTCCGTTTATTATAGAACCTGTTTCGGTGCCCCCTGCTCAGAAGTTTGCAAAAATGAGTTTACATGGTGTACACATGGTTACCCCCAACGAAGATGAGTTGCCTGCCATGTGCAGCAATGGTGGTAAAACTATTGAAGAACATGCACAAGAAATTTTAGATCGTGGCGTAGAAAAAATTTGGTTACACCGTGGTAAAAAAGGCTCCATGCTATTTACTAAAGATGCTAGTTATAGTTTGGCTGCACCAGAAGTACAATATATAAAAGATGTTACAGGTGCTGGCGATGGTAGTTTAAGTGGTTGGGTTATGGCAAAATATTTAGGTAAAGACGATGAAGAAAGCCTACAAATTGCCCATACCCTTAGTGCCGAAATATTACAAGTAAATGGTGCCATTGCCACTCACTTAAATCAAGAAAAATTATTAGGCCTTGTAAATAATTATTATAAAGAAACTAGTTTTTTGTAACCAAGCGTGTTACTATTATGAAGTAATACCAACCTGAATTTTAATAAAAACTAAAATTTTATGGTATAATGCCGATTGGATAGCTGTTTAGACCATTTTTTTTGGTCTATTACAGATATCACTTCGGTATAACTTTTGTGTTATTTTAAATCCTGCTGAATAGCAGGGCACACTTCAACTAATATAACCATACTCAACAAACCCTTTTAAAAAAACATGCACTCCTTTTTAAAAATATCACCCGAAGTTGCACTTGCTTTACAACAAAATAAACCTGTTGTTGCATTAGAAAGTACCATAATAGCCCATGGAATGCCCTACCCTAAAAACGTAGCAACTGCTTTGGCTGTAGAACAGGTAGTAAGAGAGAATGGAGCAACACCTGCAACCATAGCCATCATCAACGGTAAATGTTGTGTTGGATTAACTGCCGAAGAAATTGAAACTTTTGGTAGAGAAAAAAATGTATGGAAAGTAAGTTTAAGAGATATGCCTTACGTGATCTCTAAAAATTTATATGGAGCAACAACCGTTGCTGCAACCATGCGTATTGCTGCTATGGCTGGAATAAAAGTTTTTGTTACTGGTGGTATTGGTGGTGTACACAGAGATGCAGAAAATACCATGGATATAAGTGCAGACTTAACAGAAATGTCGCAAACCAATGTTGCTGTAGTAAGTGCTGGCGTAAAATCTATTTTAGATATTGGATTAACACTAGAATATTTAGAAACAAGAGGTATTCCAGTTGTAACATTAGGTCAAGACGAGTTTCCAAGCTTTTATTCTCGTAAAAGTGGTTTTACCACTCCATTGCGTTTAGATTCGGCCATCGAAATTGCACAAATGCTTAACACCAAGTGGGCATTGGGTTTAGAAGGTTCTGTACTAATTGCAAATCCAATAAAAACCGAAGATGAAGTTCCTCAACAAGAAATGGAACAGCATATTTTAGAAGCATTGGCTGCAGCCGATATTGCAGGTATTAAAGGCAAAGAAACCACCCCTTTTTTATTGAAATATATTGCCGAAAATACCCA
Source organism: Chitinophagaceae bacterium (assembly GCA_031429335.1). Classification (GTDB taxonomy): domain Bacteria; phylum Bacteroidota; class Bacteroidia; order Chitinophagales; family Chitinophagaceae; genus UBA1930. Next base: position 9,814 of record JANOZK010000134.1, read on the forward strand.
AGGCGAAAGCTTAGAAGCTAATATTGCATTAATAAAAAACAATGCTGCAGTAGGTGCAGCCATTGCTGTTGCCCTGTGATGTAAACAAATTATTTACTCAATTACTTCAGCATTAATTTACCACATAAAGCATCTACCAAATTCATTTTTGGATGATAGGCAGAAACATTGGTCAATACAACTATAGCCTTGTTTTCTTTTTTATCAATCATCATACAACTGGTATAACCACCTGTACCACCATTATGAAACAAATATTCGTTACCCATTTTTGTTGTAATAATATGCCAGCCCATACCAATACGCATAAACTCGTTTATTTTAAATGTTGGGGTATGACAAGTTGCTAAAAATGGTAATTTGTTTATATGAGCATTTGCATATAATGCCATATTGCTAATAGTACTTTTAATTTCACCTGCCCCGGCTAAACTATTAAAGCTCCAATTGCTGGTTTCGTTTCCATCGGCATCTTGGCCTTTTACTAAATTGTTAGTGAGCAATTCAATAGAGGATTGCTTCATTTGTAATGGTTCAAAAATAAATTTTTGCAAAGCTTCGGCAAAAGTTAAGTGTAGTTTTTTAGCACAAATAACACCCAATAAACCAGCACCCAAATTAGAATAACTATACACTGTGCCAGACTTGTTTTCTAATACCGCTTTTTCTAAATAATTGTATAATAGTGTTGTATCATAATCTGCATAAGGATTTGCAGGGTCTGCCATGTCTAAGTTTTTAGGCAATCTTGGCAAGCCAGAGGTATGATTACTCAATTGTTCAATACTAATATTACCCACATCGTCTTTCATTTTTATGGGCAAAATATCTTTTAATAAAGTGCTTGCTGTTAGTAGTTTTTGCTCAATGCAAATTGCTGCCAATGCACTAGTGAAAGTTTTGGTGATGGAGCCAATTTCAAAAACTGCATTTTCATTACTGGTGATTTCAACACCATTTTCTGTATTGGTATATCCATAAAAAAAAGTTTTACCTTCTTTAATTTGAGCAACTGCAATTTGTGTATTTATGGGAAACTGTGTAAGAAAAACTTGTAATGCAGAATCAATACTATTTGAAACAACAAAGTCTTCAAAGCTGGCAACCTCTTTTTCTTGTTTGTTTACTTTTATATAAGCCCAAGCAAAAATGGAAATGGCAATTGCTACAATTGTGAAACCACTGTACAATATAATTTTCATCAGCACCTTATTTAGCTATGCAAGATAATTAGAATACCAGTATTTATTATTTCAAATTGTTTCGTCCCATTTATCAAAAATGATTCTAAGTTTTAATCGCATACCTTATCTTTAAAACTTAAAAAAATATTAGATGAAAAAAATACTTGTTGCCACTTGTTTATTATTTAGTGTTGTTATTTTTGCACAACCAAAATGGATGCGTTATGCCGCTATTTCGCCCAATGGTAAAACCATTGTATTTACCTACAAAGGCGATTTATTTACGGTTTCTGCAACAGGCGGATCTGCTACACAATTAACACAACACGAGGCACACGATTTTACACCCATTTGGAGCCATGATAGTAAAACGATTGCATTTGCAAGCGACAGATATGGCAATTTTGATTTATTTACCATCAATGCAAGTGGTGGAGAAGCCAAAAGAATCACTTTTCATTCTGCCAACGAGTATCCGTACGATTTTAATAATGATGACAATACCATTTTATTTGGTGCAGCTCGTTTAGACATTGCTTCTAATCGCCAGTTTCCAACTGGTAGTATGCCAGAGTTGTATAGTGTTGGTATAAATGGTGGAAGAGTAACCCAAGTATTATCATCGCCTGCTGAAGATGTTAAATACAGCAGTAACGGCAACTTGCTAATTTATCACGATAAAAAAGGGGGCGAAAATGTTTGGCGTAAACACCACACATCTGCCATTACTAGAGATATATGGACCTACAATTTTAAAACTGGCGAACACACCAAACATACCAATTTTAATGGAGAAGATAGATCACCCATTTTTACTGATAACGAAAAAGCCTTTTTTTATTTAAGCGAAGAAAGTGGCAGTTTTAATGTTCATAAAATGAATATTGCCGCCAATAAATCAACACAGTTAACCAACTACAAAAAACACCCTGTTCGTTTTTTAACCAAAAGCAATAACGGTATTGTATGTTTTGGTTACGATGGCGAATTATATACCATGACGGAAGGCAATAAACCAACAAAAGTTGAGGTAACCATTTTGGCGGATGTAAGAAACAATAACGAACAAGTAGTAAGGGTAAATAGTGGTGGTGGAATTAGTGTAAGCTCCAATGGTAAAGAAGTTGCCTTTGTTTACAGAGGCGATGTTTTTGTAACAAGTGTAGAAGGTGGTATAACCAAAAGAATTACCAATACACCCGAACAAGAAACAGCAGTTAATTTTTCGCCGGATGGAAAATCTATTTTGTACTGTAGCGAAAGAAATAACAAATGGCGTATGTACGAAACAAAAATGCATAGAAGTAATGAACTATATTTTTATGCATCTACCTTATTAAAAGAAACAACCGTTATAGAAAATGAAAATGAAAATACACAACCAAAATACAGCCCCGACGGAAAGGAAATTGCTTTTGTTGAAAACAGAAACAATTTAAAAATATTTACTATTGCCAACAAACAAACCAGAACTATATTAACCATTGATCAACTATTTGCCTGGGGCGAAAACGATCAATATTTTGAGTGGAGCCCCGATAGCAGATGGTTGTTGTTTGATTATTCTGTACCTGGTAGTGCCCAAGGTGAAGTGGGTTTAGTACAAGCCGATGGTAAAGGTAAAATTGTAAATTTAACGCAAAGTGGTTTTAACGATTATCGTCCAAAATGGGCAATGGGTGGCAAAGCATTGCTTTGGTTTAGCAATAGAGATGGCCTAAGAGCAGCAGCCATGAGTGGTGGTTCTCAAAGCGATGTTTATGCTATGTTTTTAACGCAAGAAGCTTTTGATAAATTTAAACTAAGCAAAGAAGATATTGGTTTATTGAAAGAAATTGAAGAAAATAAAGCTAAAGCAGATACAAGTAAGAAGAAAAAAGAAATTAAAGACTCGGTAATAATAGATTGGGATGGTTTAAGCACCAGAAAAGCAAAACTAACCATTCATTCATCCACTTTAGGTGATGCCTTGGTTAGTAAAGATGGAGAAACATTGTACTATTTAGCAAGATTTGAAAAAGGTATGAATTTATGGAGCACCAATTTACGTAGTAAAGAAACTAAAATGGTAGTGCCACTAAACGCTGGTTTTGCAAGCATGGTTTGGGACAAAGATCAAAAAAATATTTACCTCAGCAGCGATGGTGGTATTACAAAGTTAGACCCTACAACGGCAAAACAAGATAGGGTAAGTATTAATGGAGAAATGATGGTTGACCTTGCAAAAGAAAGAGCATTTATGTTTAACCATGTATGGCGTAAAACTAAAAACACTTTTTATACAGCATCTTTTCATGGAATAGATTGGGATAGCTATAAACCCGATTATGAGAAATATTTACCACATATTGGCAATAACTATGAAATGAGTGAATTATTGAGTGAGCTTTTGGGAGAACTAAATGTTAGCCACAGTGGTAGTAGCTATTTTGCATCTAATTCAAGTGGTGATGCAACTGCCTCTTTGGGTGCATTTTTTGATTTAAATTATAGAGGCAATGGAATAAAAATTGAAGAAATTTTGAAAGAGGGCCCATTGGATAAAGCTGGATTAAATATTAAAACAGGCAATATAATTTTGGCCATTGATGGCGAAACCATTGCAGCAGACAAAGACCTTGCTCAATATTTAAACAGAAAAGCCGGTAAGCCTATTTTACTTTCTGTACAAACTAGCGACAGCACTATGGAAGTTATTGTTAAACCTATTTCTCAAGGCGAACAAAATGGTTTATTGTACAAACGTTGGGTAAAACGTAATGCAGATGAAGTAGAAAAATTAAGCGATGGTGCATTGGGCTATGTTCATATTCCTGGTATGAGTGATGGTGTATACAGAACAACCTACGAAGAAATAATGGGTAAATATTTTGATAAAAAAGGAATTGTAGTAGATACTAGAAACAATGGTGGTGGAGATTTGGTGGCAGATTTAGCCATGTTTTTAACTGGTAAAAAGTTTATGGATTATGCAACCGATAAAAGAAGTAATGGATATGAGCCTAATTTTAGATGGACGAAGCCGAGCATTTCGTTAGCCAATGAAGGTAATTACAGCGATGGCCATTGTTATGCTTTTACAGTTAAAGAAATGGGTATTGGCAAGTTGGTAGGTATGCCAGTGCCTGGTACTTGTACTTTTGCTGGATGGGAAAGTTTAATGGATAGCGATATTCGTTGGGGTGTTCCATCTGTTGGCTGTAAAGATGTAAATGGAAAATATTTAGAGAACGCACAAACCGAACCAGATATAAAAGTAGCCAACGATTATACAACTGTTGTTAAAGGCACAGACAAACAATTAGAGGCTGCTGTAAAAGAGTTGATGAAAGAAGTAAAAAAATAAAACAATAATTTTTAAAAGAGTCAGTTTCAAGTTTTTGAAACTGACTCTTTTCGATTTTAATTCTTTATAAATTGTTTTCTTTGCTTGGTTTTTCCATCAAATACTTCAATAAAGTACATTCCCGCTCTAAGTTTGCTAATATCTATTTCAACCTGCTTAGTAGTTTTTGCAAATTGCTTACTTAGTTTTAGAACGCCTAAATTATCAAATATCGAAATTTGAGAGATTGAATTTAGATTATTTGCTATTTTAAGTTGCTTACTATCATTGTTAATTGATACAATAATTGAATTAAATGCTGGATTTGGAAACAATTTTATACCACTATTGTTTGTTACCGTTGATCGGCCATAATAAGAATAACAATTAATTTCTCCACCAAATCCAACTGGTATTGTTCGACCACAACTCGTGACAGCAATTACCGACAATCCAGACGGATTACCAAGGCATGGCCAATTTGTAGTCCACAGATACCCATTATTTGTAACATCAACCAATTGATTGCCAACATACCATTGATAACTTATAGCATCGGGAAACTCATCCACTGATGCATTAAGTGGTTCACCTATTAACTGAGGAGCATATATCATAATAGGGTTAGGGTCAGACCAAGGTAAACAAGGGCAAAAAGAAACGGTTTTTAAAATATTACAACCACCGTTTGTTATTGAGGCAGTAACTTGACAATCTAATCCGTTCGGTGAATATATTGTTACACTATTGCCGTAAGTTGTAGTATATGGCGATTGATTTCCATTTATTAATGCTCCATTTGTTGTAGTCCAATTTATAGTGTTATTAAGTGGTACACTTGCAGCAACATTTAAAGAATTACAATCAAGACCAGTTGTATACTTAGATAAATTAAAATTTAAAATTCCGTTTACTGGACTCGACGCTAATAGAGTACTAATATTTGTGGTGTTTGTCGTTAATGCATTAGTATTCAAAGGATCAAGCCAATTACTTAATCTAGTAGCATTTGTGCCGCCTCCAATCCACGAAACATTAAATCTTCCGCCCATGGTTTGATTCCATAGACAAGGTGTAGGATTCACTGTACCTGTATTCTGGGGTCTTCTAAAATGTTGACCAATAATTCGATGGTCTTGATTATAATAGGGTGCACCCGAACTACCAGCTTCAACAATGCCTGCATCTAATCTTAAAAACCAGATATCAACATTAAATTGAATGTCATTGAAAGGTACTGGAGCATCGTTGTCCCTAGCTATTTTCATTAAATCTCCAAACGGATGATGAAGAGTTGTTGTAGAAGTATTGTTGATCGTATCTCTCGACCAACCAGAATAAAATAATCCAGAATTCGAAGGCGGAATGGTGGTTAATTCTAGTAAAGCAAAATCAGAAGATGCGTTATTTGCCCTTAAAATACACCCATTAAATTGTATGTCTTCTCTCCAACCAACATTAGTGTTACAATCGGCACTTAAAGTTTGAAATTGGAACACCCAATTTGGCACATTACCTGCTGCTAAACAGTGGTTAGCCGTCAACAAATATGGGGTTCTAGAATTACAAGTATTCATTATTAAAGAACCAGTACATAGAGTTCCACCATTTGCTACAATTAGTGCAATTGAATTTTTTTCATTATCCCAGCCATTACCAAGTGGACAATTTGCATTTACTTGGCAGTTGGCAGAAACTCCAACATTACCAAAATCTGGTGAGTTGCCGAACTTTTTATACCCAAAATTAATTGCTCCTATTTTTAAATTATCAAAATCATCTTTTTTATTTTTTGTTTTTAGAACAATAAAAATCGAATTTCCTTGATATACTCTTGAAGCCCAAATTCTTGATTTATTATTTTGAGTGAAAGTAATATCATCTGTATATTCATATTTCGTAAATAAAGAAAGTTTCGCATCTCTAGACAAGTTAAAATCACTAAAACTGATTGAAATGTTCTTTGCATCCTCTGCTAGAATGGTAAGTGTATAAATCAAAAAATCATTCTCGCTTTTGAGAAAGGATGCTTGAATTATATCTAATTCTGTTTTCACTTGGGTAGCAAACTCATTTTCACTTGTTTCTTTTGAGTCTTTTAGTTTACTATAAAATTCAACTGAGCCTTTAACAGTTATAATTTTCTCAACTTTCTCAGTACGAGTTTTATATTCCACTGGTGGTTCACTATAAAATACCTTTGTTTTAACTTGACCATTTAACTTCAAGAAAATGGCACACATTAATAAGGTCGCAAAAAGTTTTACTGATTTTTTCATGTTATTAATTTATTTGGTAAGAAATTTTTATTCCGAAGCCAAGACCATTTAACCACTTACTTCTTGTAGATTCATTTTGTTCATTAATAAAAAAAGCATCTTGTTTCCATAAATCATGAAGTGGGATAATAAAATCAGGACCGATAGAAACTTTTTTTATTGACTTAAGTACTGAAATATTAAAATAAAAAGAAGTTCCAAAAAAGCGATTATTCTTAGTTTTGTAATCGTTTTCAATTTTTAAAGCTGGTGGCAAGAATGAATTGTCTATTGGAATATGATAATTCTGAGAATATGTAATATTATTTGCAATATTGAATCCAGTACTCAAGTTGTATGTTTTAGAAAGTTTAAACTTTTTTTCACATCCAATTATAAAACTAAGATTATGGTAAGAATAATTATTAGTGTATAATGTTAGCCCTAAAGTGGTAGGATAGTTAACCTGCCTTTGTTCACTATGGCCATAATTAGGATTATAGCTGTTAATATCTGAAAATGAATGATTAAAATACCCAATTCCAAACCTAAAAAAAAATTTGCTAAAAACCTCTTTTTTTATTAAAGCATTAACTCCAAAACTAGTTCCATTAATTGAGATTGTGTAGTTTGACAATACATTGTTATTGGTTTGAAATGAGGGATATTTATCATACCTCAAAAATGGAGTAATTTCAATCATCTGTTCTTTTTCTTGTGCTAACAGGTTTGTAGACACGAAAAATAATAAAATTAATAGACATAGTATTTTCATTACTTTAATTTTATTGGATTAACAAAATAAGTTTCCTGACCTCTTAATTCTGGTTTAGGATTATTGCAACTTTCTTTTAAATCACCAGTAAAAGTTACAATTCTGCCTATTGTTTTTAAACTGTCGGGAATATCTGTACATAATATACATGTTCTTAGCCCGTCTATCGTATTTGGAATTGAAACATTTACTGCCCACTTCCTTAAATCATTGTAATAACCTAAAGTACCAGACCAGTCTGTTGCAGTCATTACTGTAAGCCTTGTTTCGTCACAAGAAACAAGTAAGCATGTGTCAATTTTTGATTTTTTACAACCGCAAATGTTAAAAGAGGAAAAAATAAAAAGAATAAATAGTATCTGTTTCATAAAGATTTATTTACTTATTGATTAAGATAGTGTGACATTTTGAAGTTCAATAATGCTGCTCAAAGTAGGAGGACTATGTTCTCGAACAAATCGTAAATCAAGCATTTTCATCTTTATTAAATTTTAAGATTTAAAAAAGTAGCTGACTTTATTATCCTTATCACTATAAGAAGATATGGAATTTAATATTCAATTTAGTTATTTGTTAAAAAAAAATTAATTCTGGAAGAAACTCATAATTATACAAAACACCCTACGTTTTATTCTTTCAATATCATTTTTAAAGCCATTAAAGCTAATTTTACTAAATCCAACGTTAACATACATAGCCTTTTTTAAAAAGTTATGAGTTTAACTTAATCTTTATAAGCTGAGCTTTATAAAAAATCATTTACCAATGAAAGCAGTAGAAAATTTAATTCAGCAATTAGAAAATGAAATTCCAAATTATACGTTAGTGAATACTTCAGTATCTGCTGGTTCTGTTGGTTGGCATATAGAACATACTTTATTAACGTATCAATTAATTATAGATACATTACAAAAGTCTGATCCTACAAAATATAAGTGGGCATTTAATTTTATTAGAACCTTAGTTTTTTTAAGAAAAAAAATACCAAGAGGCAAGGCAAAATCGCCAAAGCAAGTTACGCCAAAGGATGACTTTAATGATGTTTCACTAAGCAATAAAATTGTAATTGCTAGAGAAAAAACTAAACTATTAAATGCACTAGAAAAAAACAATTATTTCGAGCACCCATTTTTTGGACAATTGAATTTAAAAGCAACTATTCAGTTTCTAGAAATACATACACAACATCATTTAAATATTATTAATGATATTGTGAAAAGTAAGCCAGCTAATTAAGGCTTGTATTTACAGGTTTCAAAAATTTCTTTTGATGGTGTATTTAGTAATTGATCCAGTGTTTTTTTATCGTTTTTCTGCATCCATTTTTTTACAATTTGCCAGCCTATAAATTTACCAATAAACCCTGGCGATTGGTCGCCCAAGACAGCAGTATTTGGACCATCGTTCATATAATCTTTCAATATAAAAGGATCTGCCTTAAAGAGTAAATCATTGGTTACAAAAAAGCTCCAAATATTTGCTTCGTTTTTATAACAACCCTGTAATTGTTGTTGGGTATAACCGGTTTTAATAGTATCGGCAATAGTTGGTAAAAAAGCATCTAGTAAAAATAGTTTTTTTCCTTCTTCAATCATTTGTTCAACCATTGGTTTTCCTAAACTTCTGTTAGTATATAAATCATCAATAATTACATTTAAAGCATTGGCAACAATATAATTTTTATCAAATCGTCTGCTAATAAAAGCAGGATACATTGTTTGAATGCCGGCTTCTTTGTACGTAGCAAAATCTTTTCCTAAGCTAAGCTGCAAGCCAATTCCCATTATGGCACCATCTCTCATTATTGCAGAGCCTGCACTGTTATTGCTTAACATAAATAAGGCATCCCAAGGGCCAATAAAAGTAACTAATTGATTAGGCAAAGCATACTTAGGAAAATAATATTTTACAAATCGAAACCCCTGTTGTATGTCTTTTTCAATAGAGCTAAAGTTATCAATAACTTTTTCTGTAGTGGTAAATACTGGTTGGTAAGCGTTTTTAAATAAACGTACATTTTTCATTATACTATCGGGCTGGGGTTGGCTACCTAAAATATTTTGAAAAAAATCGACCGAAAAGGTTGGGTATTTTGTAAAAAGAGCTTGCAAGGATGCGTCTAAATTAGTGGTATCTAAAGCAAAAAAATCTTTCTCGAAACGTTGTGTGCTAAGCTCTACTTGTATTGTAGAAACATTGGGTATGTTTTTTTTGTTGCCACAACTACACAAAAAAATAAAAGTTGTTACAATAATTGTTTTGTTCATGCTACGAAATAAACAAAAATGATGTAAACAAAATGCTATTTTTTATCAAGGGTAAAAAAGTGATTTATTCGTTTACAATTTTTAGAGCAGGAGGCTCTTCATCAAAATCGGCTGCTTCAATTTTAATTCGGTGGGTAATATCTTGTAATGAAGCAAATTTTTCAACAGCATAAGGTATAGTGTCTAAGCCTGTTACAAAGTTTTTTATGTACATATAAATACCAATTACACTACCTGCTCCAAGAACAGTATCTGAAAAGCGATTGGCAACTATTAATGATATTGCTATAACAATAATGGAGAAAATTTCCATTACACCAAAATTCCAAGCTTGCTTGTCGGATATTTTTATTTGAAAAGAACGTAGTTTTTCAAAGTGTCGTCGAATGGCTAAATTATTACCTGTTTCAATAATACTCACCTGATTTTCTAATTCATCATTTTTTTGTTTGTTCAATCTTCTCATTTTTTTGCCATAAAAATAACTTACCCCAACAACTGGTAATAAAATAGAAATACAAACAATGGCCACTTGAAAATCATAAAAAAACAATAAAATCAACGAGCCTAAAATATTATAAACTGCTTCTATAACATACACTAAATCGTGTTCTAAAAAATCGACAAACTCTCTTGATAATGTTGCATGAGCCGATAGTTTGGAAACATCTTGTTTATCAATTTTTTTGCTCAAAAATTTTGTAACAATCGTATAATAAATGGCCGAATAAGTTCTGGTATCAAAACGCAAACGAACAAACCCAATGAGCATCCAAGCAATACGAACCAAACACAAAATAATTAGCCCATTATAACTGTGCTTAATTAAATCGTCAACTGCTTTGCCTAAAAAATAAGGTGTAATTAAAGCTGCCAACATTTCTAACGAAAATAAAATATAGGTTAACAGTAGCTGCCAACGATGTTTATTAAAAATGCTTCTTAAAATATTTAATTGTGGCATACCTCCAACCTTTAGTTGTTTTTCTACATGCTTTTGATTGCTTGCAGTTTTGTTTTCTTGAGACCTTATAACCTTCGATTGGTTTAATTGAAAAATTAAATGGGGGGTAAAAGTAAGTTTTTTTAATGCTGTTAGGCAGCTGGAACGTGGTCTTTAGGTTTATTTTGGGCAAAAAAACAACTTAAGTAATTGATTATCAATGTAAATATTACTTGATTTTATTGTTAGAATTGCCTCTAATTAATCCCCTACAATTGGTATTGCCACAATTACATTGAAAAGGTTGGGCGTTTTCGTCTAAAAAATTGGCATAATCTAAAGTTAGTTCTTCGCCTTGTACAATATTTTTCAAGGCTACCACATTTAAACCAACGTAACCGGTATTTGCATTACAACTGTGGTTTTGTGGTGCCCAATCTGCGGGGTTATTGCTCCATAAAATATAAACATCTTGGCTTATTGGGTAAGCATATCTGGCAAAGTTTTCTTTTTCGGCTTCGTTCCAATTTTGATCTACGAATTTTTTGGTAACTATATTTTGGGCTTTTTCTTCTCCTTTAAAAATAACAGTTTCTTTTTGAATATCCGTATTTGCATAAATCCCAAACCCTGCAATTGAGTTGCCTTTTACCTGGTATTTTTTTTGTTTATGGTTATGCCTTGCAATACCTTCTTTAATAATATGTTCTAAAAAATTTTGCTGGCCTATACCATCGTATTGTAAAATATAATCTGCACTGCCTTGGTAACCATCTGCATAAAAAACAGAGCAAGTAAAGTTTATTTCTAAAAAAAACAGTTTGCCATTTTCGTTCATTCTAAAATCTAATCTAGCATAACCAACTCCATTGAAGCTTTTAAATATACTTTGTGCAGCATTTTTTAATTGGTTGGCCAATGCAATATCTTGTACAGGTGTATTGGCATCAGTATGTAACTCAGATGTTTTTAAGGCATAGGTTTTAAATTTTTTTCCTTCGGGAAAAACAAATTCAACAGGTTGTAAAGCAGTAATTCTTTTACCATCTGCATTGGCCATTACTAAAACGGTAAATTCTCTTCCGTTAATGTATTCTTCAATTAACAGTTCATCATAGTCATTTATAACTGTATCAATTTTTTTTTCCAAAGACATTATATCATTTACCAGCGAATGCTCATCAATACCTAAACTATCACCAGCTTTCGAAGGTTTTACAAATAAAGGAAATTGAAGATTTTTAATGGCTTGTTCAACCACATTTCCTTTATTAAAAATTACATAGTTTGGGGTTGCAATATTTTCGCAATATGCTACATATTTCATTAACTCTTTTGGTGGGTCGTAGAGCAATGTTGTGGGGCCGGTAAAGGGTAAGTTGAGTAATTCCAAAGTATATATTACATCTATACTTGGCACCTCCCATTCTAAATAACCTTCACATAAATTAACAAAAATATCATAGTTTTTTTTACTAAGTTCTTTAAGTTGTTTGTACGTAGTAAGCTTATTTAAAAATATTGTATCAACTTCTTCATTAGGTAATAATGGTGCTAAGTTTCGGGCTGGGTCGTAATGTTGATAATCGACAGCAGATGTTGAATAATCGGGTAACAGCACACAAACTTTCATAGTTATTGTTATTTTATTTTCGCTAAGACTAATGGGGTTTTATTTTGGAAAGGTAATAGCTTTTGTTTAATATTTTTTCTGGTAGAAGACAGGTAATACGCAAATTTTTTTGTTTTTGATATTTTACTTTTTGCCTCAAGCCGGCAGGCTTCGTTGTTGCAACGGCACTGTTTTTTATCTTTTGAAAAAATGTCCTGCGGATTTTTTCAATTGTGCTAAAGCACAACCTGATAAAAAAATGTGCCTTATGTAACAACTGGTTTAAGTGCGAAAGTGATGAAGGTTTTACTGGCTCTGTTTTTATTTTTAGAATTATTCAAAAAATTAATTGAACTTTTTTACTTAATCAGAGCATTTTCTATAATTTTTTCAATTACACTGGTAAAGGTTGTGTTACTGGCTTTAATAATTGCACCAATTGAGGTATAATTTTCGTCTTCGCTTAAGCCGCATTGTGCATTTACTTCTAGCACAAATAATTTACCCGCTTTCGAGTCCATTCTAATATCTACCCTTGTATAACTTTTTCCTCTACAGGCAACAAAAGCATCCCAAGCCAACTGTTTAATTTGATGGTGCAAATTTTCAGCAGGTATTTGATATTCATAAAAATTTTCGTTGTTGGGCATTGGTGCTTCCTCTTCGTAAATTTCCCAAAGCCTATCGAACGATAAAAATTTTTCTGTAGCTGGTAATGAAGCATGAAAAACTCTTTCTACTGGTGTATAAATAATTGCATGTTCTTTTTGGTGGTGGTTGCCCACTATCATTACTGTAAATTCGGGGCCTTCAATAAACGATTCAGCGATGATACCACCAGTTGCTAGTTGCCAACCTCTATAACCATTGAACATTTTTTCTATTTGTTCATTTAATTCGAACATATTGTTTACCACATTTTTTATGCTAACGCCCATGCTGCCACCACTAATTGCAGGCTTTAAAATAATAGGCAAGCCTAAACTGGTAAATATGTTTTCTACGTTTTCATTTTGGGTATGAATGGCTTTCCAGTTTGCTGTTGCAACCTGGTTTTTATCAAAAGCCATTTTCATCGGAAATTTAGAAGTAGTAATGGTATAAAAATAAGCATCGGCACCGGTGTAGGTTAATTGCTTTTCTTCTAAATAATTAATAACCGAAACTCCTGGGGCTCCATTAACTTCATCTCCATCGCAAAGGTTAAAAATTAGCTTGTGTAAATTGGTTTCTGTTGCAACAATCTCGTCTATTACTGTAGTAAAATCATTCATGGTAATGGGTTGCCATTTCCATGGAATATTCAGCTGTTTAAATGTTTGTGTATATTCTTCTATACTTTGAGAAAAGTCGTAGTAATAATCAATATTGCTATCGTTGGTTTGTACATGCGGTGCCAAAACCCAAATAAAAATATTGTTGAAAGTAATGTTCATGTTACTAGAATAAAAGTAGAAAGTTAGGCCTATTTACTTTTCAACATACTTTTTATAAATGAAGTTAATTTGTAACTCTTGATCAAATTGGGGGATAAGTATTTAGCTCCCTGAATTTTACCCATACAATTTATGGAGCCACACAAACAATCAAACGGTTGTGCCATATTCCACTCGGTGGCTGGATAAAAAAAGCAGAGTTCATCGTCAATTTTTATGGGCTGTAAACACTCTAGTTGCATGGTATCGGTATTAAATAAAACATTGGGGCTGCAACTATGGTTAATATATTGTAAGTGTTCTGGCCTTAAATGTATATGCTCATTTAACCCTGTTTGCACTGTTAAATAAGTTGGGTTGCTTAATATTGCTGCAGCAGAAAAGTCTGCTATAGCTTGACCCACATTAAAAGCTTGTACAGCAAAAAAAGCTTTGGCTTGGGAAGCTATGTCTATTCTTACTTCTCCAAAACCATGGGAGCTCAAAACTTGATAAATTGGCTGGGTTAACTGTTTTGTTAGCATAATGCTATATTGACTGTAATTTAAACAAAGGTTTAATACACATCAATTATTTATTTTAATAAACTAAAAATTAAAATTTAATGAACGCACCCAACTCTACATAAAAAGTACTCACCAAGTTTTTTTCGGAATTAGGTGTGCTATTAAAGGGGCCAATTGTATTTACATTTCCATTTCTTAAAACCACTCTTGATATTGTTGAGGTTGTAATAGTATTTTGAGGAATTGCTAATGTAGGTAAACAATAAAAGCCCCAATTTTTTTCTTCATAATTTATAGGTAACGATAACTCAATGTCCATTAAAGTAAGTTTATTGCCTGTTGTAAGGGTGGTTGTAGTGGTTACAGAAGCCACTAAAGGATTGTTCCGAACTTGATTTTTACCAACCGATTTGCTGGTATACCCTTCATAAAAATTTAGTGTATTAAAATTAATTAATGCGGTTGGCGTAAATGTCCATAATTTATCGTCTGTTCCTGCATATAAATAACGGTACAAACTAATATCTATCCCCACATCTGTTTTGTTTGCAAACGATATAGTTGTGCCCGCATTAAAGTTGATTACACCAAAATCATAGTTTAAGTTAGCATTGATTGTACCACCAATATCTTGACTAACGTTGTTGGTATTATCGTTAAAAAAACTTTTATTGGCGTTTATATTTGCTGCTAATTTTTTGTTTATACTAAATTCGTATCCTGCATCTAAAGAATAATAATCTAATCTTTTATCGCCTTTAGTTAAGGTAAAACCTAGGCTTGCTAATGCATAAAATCCAGACTTGTTGTAATAACCAATAGATGGCGATAAATAAGGCAAATTGATTGAATCTTTACGACCTAAATAAACAAAATTGCTTAAATAGTTTACATCGAACTTAAAATGAGATTTTTCATTTGTTACTTCTGGGATTGTATCTGTTTGTGAAAATGCAAGTAACGAAAAGAAACTAACCATCGTTGTTAGGCCAACCTTTTTAGCATTTAAAATAAGCATGTTATTTAGTTTAATTCACATAATGATTTGCAAATTAAATGAACTTAGCTATGTAAATCCTGTTTATCTTAATTAAATTTATCGCAGAATCAAAATGAATCAACATGAAGAGTAATATTGGATTTTATATAGTAGCTTGGTTGCCATTGGTGTTAATTGGTGTATTTGCAATAAGGGGAATACTACAAAAGAAAAAAGAAAAATAAAGGTAGAGTTACAAGTGAAAAGTGTAATGCTATCTTTAAAATTATACCAAAATAGCTGTTGAGCTAATTGCAGTGTTCAATAACCTACTAACAGGACAATTAATTGCTGCATCTTTTACACAAGCTTGAAAAGTTGCCTCATCTATAGCTTTAATAGAGGCAATTACTGTTAGGTGGCTCTTGGTAATTGATCCATCACCTAGCTCTATTTCGCATTTGGTTTCTATCCTATCTGCTATAAACCCTGCTGCACCTAAAACAAAACTGAGTTTCATGGTAAAACAACCAGCATGTGCAGCTGCTATCAACTCTTCTGGATTGGTACCAATAGCATCCTCAAATCTTGAACTATAAGAATACTGTGCTTTATCTAAAAAATTACTTTGGGTGGTTATATGGCCATTGCCTTCTTTACCTGTGCCACTCCAAACTGCATTTGCGGTACGTATCATTTTTGTTTTTTTTAGATAAGCAAGATAGCTTAAATATCTAATTTGTAATACTGTTACTTTATAAGTTGTTATGTTTTTTATGGTATGATAAAATAGCATGAAGGAGTTGTTCATTTATTATAGTTCATAATTAATTGGTACTGCTTTTTTACCTACCCTTTCCATTCTTTCATAGGGTTCGCTTAAAATTGATTGTTATAATTGATAGACATATAGTAACATTGATGTTTAAAATAAATTTAACCAATTAGTCAATGCCATTTAGCCAAATATGGGAGTTGTTTGCAACTGGATTAGAGCAAACAAAATGGTACGAATATGTAGCAGTATTTGCAGGTATTGCAAGTGTTTGGTTTAGTAAAAAAGAAAATATTTTAGTATACCCCATTGGCTTAATTAATACCATTATTTATATTTTTATTAGCTACAAATACCATTTATTGGGAGAAGCAAGCGTTAACTTTTATTATACAATAATGAGTTTTTATGGTTGGTGGTTATGGACAAGAAAAGACCAATTAAAAAACGAAACTATTTTGCATATTAGTTTTAGTAATTCTAAAGAATGGAAAAAACAATTGCTGTTTTTTACAGCCATTTTTATACTTTATTTTACTTTATTAACTATTGCAAAAATATATTTTTTTAGTGGCGTTATTCCAATTGCCGATGCTTTTGCAACAGCCACAGCATTTACTGGCATGTGGCTAATGGCTAAGAAAAAAGTTGAAAGTTGGTATTGGTGGATTGCTACTAATATTACCAGTATTCCTTTATACTTTGCAAAAACGTTGGTGTTTAGCAGTGTGCAATATGTTATTTTATTAATTTTAGCTATAGCTGGTTTAATGTCTTGGATTAAAAAAGCAAATCAACAATCATAATTGCATAAAAATGTCGTACTGTAAATTTTCACAAACCATAATTAACCAACAACAAAATTTACACAAAATTTATCATGATGACTTTTACGGTTTTCCAATTGAAGATGATGACGAATTATTTTGTAGATTGGTTTTAGAAATTAATCAAGCTGGGCTAAGTTGGACAACCATTTTAAATAAGCAATCTAGTTTTAGAAAAGCCTATGGTAACTTTTGTATTAAAAAAGTGGCTAACTATACACAAAAAGATATTGATCGATTATTAAATGATGCTGGCATTATTAGAAACAAATTAAAAATAAATGCAGCCATAGAAAATGCTAAAGCAATTTTGGTTCTTCAAAAAGAGTTTGGTTCTTTTAAAAATTGGTTAAATCATCATCACCCAAAAACAAAAGACGAGTGGGTGAAATTATTTAAAAACCATTTTCGTTTTACAGGCGGTGAAATTGTGAATGAGTTTTTAATGAGCACAGGTTATTTAGCAGGGGCTCATGAAATTACTTGTTCTATTTATAAAAAAGTTTTGAAAAAGAACCCTGCATGGAGCCAAATAAAATAAAAAAAATTGTAGTGATTGGGCCCGAAAGTACTGGTAAAAGTACCTTATGTGAGTTATTGGCTCAACATTACCAAACAGAGTGGTGTAGCGAGTTTGCAAGAGAATATTTATTAACCAATGGCACCAGTTACACTTTTGAAGATTTGGCAATTATAGCAAAGGGGCAATTAAGTTTAGAAGATGAAACCTTGGCTTTGGTGCAAAGGCAATGGTCGATAAGTAATGATACATCTGTTTTAAAAGAGCATACTACTTACATCAATACTCACTCATTAATTACAACCAAACAATCGCCATTGCTATTTTTAGATACCGATATGTATGTAATGAAGGTTTGGAGCGAATTCGTTTTTGGCAAATGCCATCCTTTTATTTTAGAAGAAATTGTAAACAGAAAATACGATTTGTATTTACTTTGTAATATTGATTTACCTTGGGTTAAAGACGAATTAAGAGAATATCCTGATGAAAAACCAAGGCAAGAATTATATAGAATTTATCAAGATATTTTAATTAACCAAAAAACACCTTGGGTAGAAATTAGTGGCAATTATGAGCAAAGGTTAAGTAAGGCTATTAATGCTATTGAAGATTTGCATTTTAAAAATCAATAATTATACTCATCTTCTTCTCTTCGCCAATATTTTATATAAGGATTTGGCAATCCTCTTTTATATGCCTCAAAGCACTGTTGTATGTAATAACCAAACTCAATATCGTTAAAGGTTAGTAACATTTCATAATCTGGTTTATACCTTGCTATAAAGGTATCTAGGTCGGGTGCTTTTAAGCCAGTTAATTTAATGACCAACGCTTTTTTAAATCGGCTATTAATGTATGCATCTTGTTCTTGTTGAATTAATCTTCGCTGTAAGGCCATTATTTGCCTATTTCGTTTAACACGAAACATATTTATAATTTCGTTTAAATCTAAACCCACCGTAACACCAGGTGTTGTGTTGTAAGTTGGGTTTGTACTTAAGCGAAGACCTGGCTTTCTAAAATCGAAAACCTTTGCATAATCTTTACGGTTTTGAATAGAATCAAATTTGTAATACCTATTTCTTACTTTAACTTCTGGTAATTCGGTGGCTTTAATATGTATCATTACATCGAACCCAGAGGTGTTGCTAATGGTATCTACTGGGTACTTCATGGTGCTTTTGCCAATAACAGAAAACCAGATGGAATCTTGTATTCTAATAGTTAAACTATACCTACCTGCCGAGTCGGTAATTGTACCTCTGCCCGATGTACTTTGTACAGCAACGGCCTCTAATGGTCGTCTTGCGGTAATGTCATACACCGTTCCACTAATCGTAGTAAACTGTGCTTTTGCACTAGCTAAACAGGCAAGTAAGATGAATAAAGTAAAGTACTGTTTTATAAATTTTAGTTTAAAGTTGTAATATTAAAGAACCTCTGCCGAATTAAATAATGTAACAAAATTAATTAACGGTTTGTTGGGTATTTAAGGTTGCTGCGAATATTTTTTATACCCACAAATGCACCAATGATTTTTTGAGCCACAAATACACGAATTAACACGAATGATTTTTGTAACCACGAATACATAGAAAACCACGAATGGTTTTTGTAGCCACAAATACACGAATTAGCACGAATGATTTTTGTAACCACGAATACATAGAAAACCACGAATGGTTTTTGTAGCCACGAATACACGAATGGGTTTTGTAGCCACGAATACACAAATTAGCACGAATGGGTTTTGTAGCCACAAATACACGAATTAACACGAATGGTTTTTGAGCCTCTTATGAATATGAAGCACTTAGTGCAGAACTAAAAAACTAATCTTTTATATTCAAGTTTACTTCTTCCGAAATTTATAAGTAAGCCTAACTTATTGTTAGAAACTTTTAAATAATTAAGTGTTTGAGCTATGTGTTCATCCGTTAATGTTGTTACGCATTTTAGTTCTACAATAATTTTATCAAAAACTACAAAATCTGCAAAAAATTTATGCGGTAGCAATACATTCCTAAAATAAACATCATACTGCTGTTCTCTTTCGTACAATATTCCATCTTGTTTACAAATTAACTCCAAAGCATCTTTATACACTATTTCTAAAAATCCATGACCAAGTGCATTATAAATTTCCATACACTTACCAATTACTAAAAAAGATTCTTCTTTGTAAACAATATTGTCCATTGGCATATATAGTTTTATATCTTAAACCATTCGTGTTAATTCGTGTATTCGTGGCTTTGTCTAAATATCATTCGTGTTTATCCGTGTATTCTTGGCTTTGTCCAAATATCATTCGTGGCTTTAATTTAAAACTTACTCTCTAAAATATAAGGCAACATTTTACGCCAAGTTGGCCAATCGTGGTGAACATCTGCACCCCAAACATCTAAATCGTGCCAAATATTTTTATCCCAAAGCACTTGACTAAATTTTCTGTTGGCTTCAGGATCTTCAAAGTTGCCAGCCCCTGTTGCAATGTGAATATGGTGGCTACTTTTTATTTTATCTAAATACCATTGATCGTTTAAGTTAGGTACATAATGGAAAGGACTATTAAAATATACTTGATCGTCCCAAAATCCTTTGGTGTATTCGCTTAAATCATATACACCACTCATGCTAATGCAACCATTAATTATATCGGGGCGTTTTAAAAACAAGTTCATACTATGTAACGCTCCAAAACTTGCACCACTGGTGTAAATAAAAGTATCGGCACTAGTGGCATTTCTAATAAACGGAACTACTTCGTTAAAAACATAGTTGTTAAATTGGTTATGCCTAATAGCTTTATGTTCTGGCAACATTTCGTTATTTAACCAGCTTTCTTTGTTAATGCTATCTATACTAAATACCCTAAGTTTACCTGCATTAATTAATGGTGCTAATGCTTCCATCATTTGAAAACGTTCGTACTCTAAATAATCTGCTGCTGCAGTAGGTACCAGCAAAAGGGCAAAGCCATAATGGCCATAACTTACAATTGGCATTTCTTTATTTAAAGCAGGGCTAAACCAAGAGGTTGTTTGTTTATTCATATAATTAATGTATAGTTTGTGTAGTTGATGTTTAATTTAAAGGTTTGTTGTATAATTTAAAGTTACCAATTGCATATTGGGCTTTTCGCCAAATGGTACAATAATTACAAGCATGGAGCTAGAAACTTCGTTAACTTTTAAGCCAAATCCAATTTGAGCCCTTACCTCTTCTATTTTAATTTTACTGGTTGCACAATCTTTTACTTCTGTTCTGGCAATGGTATAAAATGGTTTTGCAGAAATAGTTCCACTTTTTGATGTTAATCTTTGCCCTGTAGCATTGGTGCAATCAAACCTTGCTAAAGCTTCTTTTGCTACGGCAACATCACTAAATGCAGTTCTTCTTTCGAATAAAAACATTTTTAAACAGGGGGCTATATTTTTTGCATATATCATTACTTCAAAACGGCTCATGTCTTTACCAGAAGCTTCTTTGGTACTCTCATTTTTAATATAATAACCATATTCTATTCCATCAATTACAATTGGCTTATCAATTGAAAGTGCTTGAGGCGTTTGTGCTTGGCTAAGAATTATACTAAACAATAGCAGCAAAAGGTTAAATATTTTTTTCATACCCTAGAAGTTAAGCAATACAAGTTTTTTGAATTTCTTTCCATAAATCTCTATAACATTGAGCTGCAAAACTGCTATTTGCAAATTCGAAAATTGGTTGCTCGTGAATACCCATTTTTTCTACATCGCTTAAATAAGGTATGTAGCTCTTAAAGAAAATACGATTGCTGTAAAAGGTTTGTATGGTTTCGTGGTGCAAGGTTTTGCGATGATCTACCATACTAAAAAAACATTTTATTTTAGTTTTATCTAACTCGTTTTCTTTAAAATAATTAATGACCGTTTCGTACGATTTTATAGACAATGTTGTGGGTATATTGGGCATTATTACCCAATCGGCAGCATTAAAAACATTATCATGTAATAAAGAAATACCTGGTGGGCAATCTAAAATAACTACATCAAATTCTTTTAATGAAGCCAGTAAAGATTTCATTTTTTTCTTGCTTTGTTTTGCCTCATCCAAAATTAAATCAGCGTTTCTTGCACTCATATCGGCAGGAATTACCCACAAGTTTTCGAACATAGAATCTTTGATGGTTTCTTTAATATCTATTTCACCAGCAAACACTTTTCTGCTTTCACTTTTATCGTTTTTAACATGAAAATAAAACGAGGTTGAACCTTGAGGATCAAGATCCCATACCAAAGTTTTAAAACCGTTTGCGGCAGCTAAATAAGCCAAGTTTACAGCAGATGTTGTTTTACCAACACCGCCTTTAAGGTTGTACATTGCAATTGTAACCATATCTTAAATGTTTTTGGATAGGGAAAATAAGGAATTGTTGGCGTTAAGCAAAGTTTTAAGGTAAGAAATATTCAATTGTTTTAATTACCAAACCACCCAATCATAATTATTGGTTTCGTTTCTACTAGTGGGTTTTTGCAAACCATTGGTTAACTGGGTTACCCTTTCTCCAACTTTCTTTTTTAGTTCTGATACTTTTAGGGTTTGGTTTTGGTTGAAAGCTTCTATTAAACTATAAGTGAATACCCCATTTTTTAAATCACCTCTTTCCTGTGCATATTGCATTCCACCTGCTGCACTAATAATGGTGGCTCCTGTGCCTTTGCCCACA
>JANOZK010000135.1:0-4786 GCA_031429335.1 Chitinophagaceae bacterium
ATGCCTGCAACATTTGGATGATCGGCATAAGCAGCTAATAATTTACTTAAGATGGATGCATCTTGCCTTGTGCCACCACATCCACCACTATGATTTAAGAATTTAATGCCATCAATATTTTTAAACAATCTGCTTTTACGAGAAGAAGTAGTAGCTATTTCATCAATCTCAAATGAAGAATGGGTTTCAAATGCATGCACCAAATGCTCGGCATATTGTTTGTATTTATCTGTAACAGCATATCCTAAGCTATGATGCAATGCTTCTTTAATAACATCCAAATTTCTATTTTCACAAAATACAGTTGGTATAAATAACCAATAATTTGCAGTTCCAACACTACCATCTTTTCTATGATAGCCATTAAATGTTTTAGTTGCAAACTTACTTATGTCTGGAGGTTGCCATTGATAATTTATATTTCTGTACACATAAGGTTCAGCAGCATGTTTGGTATTATCAATGGTCATTCTTTCTCCTCGTTGAACTTTTTTTACAAATACTTTTCCAACAGTAACACCATACATTTTAATTTCTTCACCTTGCAGCATATCATTCATAAAAAATTTATGTTTGGCAGGGATAGATTCAACTAAAGCATAAGCAGAGTTACCAAATTCAATGATTTCATCTTCAACTAAATCGGTTAATGCTACCAATACATTATCGTTGGGATGAATTTTTAAAACCTTATGCTGAGTACTTTGCATGGTTGGAATAATAAATCGTTAGAAATAATACTGATCTTGGTGTGAGATTAAATCGAAATAATTTCAACACCATCAATTACTTTAATTAATAGTAAAAGTAGTTTTCTATTTTAGGTTTTATTTTATAGATATTAGCCAATTGTTGTACTATTTTACCAATAATTAATATATTGAGCCAGTAAATAAGTTTATTTTATACCAAAATTAAAAAACACGGTGAAGCCAAAGCTGCTTAAAATTTCGTTACATCCGCAACAATCATTTAATGTAAGACATGATAAAGTGCCATTTTTTTATAAAGAATTACATTTTCATCCTGAAGTTGAAATAGTACATATTCTTGAGGGAACAGGCATGCAGTTTGTTGGCAATCATTTACATTCTTTTAAACCAGGAGACATGATATTGGTAGGTTCTAACTTGCCACATTTATGGAAATGTGATACAGCATATTTTAAAACAAATTCATCTTTAAAAGCAGCCTCTTATGTTATTCATTTTTTACCAACTGTTTTTGGTGAAGACTTTTTTAAAATTCCTGAGAATAACTTAATTGCTAAACTATTAGAGGCAGCCAAACACGGGCTAATCATAAAACGTAAAACAAAAACAAAAGCTGCAACTTTAATGCAGCAACTATTAAAAGCAAGCGGCACTGAAAAAGTAATTACACTCCTACAAATTCTAGCTTTACTGTCAACATCAACTGAATTAGTTAAATTAAATAAAAGTATTCTAACCACCAATCAAACGGGAAAAGAAACTGAAAGAATGAATAATGTACTGCAGTATTTATTAATCAACTTTACAGAAACAATAACACTAGAACAAATTGCCGCAGTTGCTAATTTGAGTAAAAATGCATTTTGCAGATATTTTAAAAGCAACACCAAAAGATCATTTTCTTCTTTTTTATTGGAGTTAAGGGTTAACCATGCATGCAAATTGCTATCGGAAACCGATAAACCAATTGCTGAAGTTTGCTTTGAAAGTGGATTTAATAACTTCTCTAATTTTAATAGATATTTTAAGCAATCAACAAAATATGCCCCTTTACAATACAGAAATCAATTTAGATATAGTTAAATCTTGCATTTTCAATTACAGGCTCTACAAAGTACAATTCAACATACTGTCTAAGCAATTGACCAAAAAATTCGTCTACAGAAAGCAAAGGGCAAAGAAGAAGATATAAGGTAATATTTTAATAAATTGTCCTTTTTTATTTTATGCTAGAACCCCTTTGCAGTAATGGGTTGTAGAAAATAAACGAAAACTAAATTATCGTTCATTACAGATGAAGCAGTTTTAAAATCTGTATTTTTGGCAATCAAGGAAGGAACTAAAAAATGGACAATGTCTATACATCATTGGAGATGAATCCTAAATCTGCTCTTCATTATTTTAAAAAAAAAGGGTTTAGCTTTTATAAAAAACTAAACCCTACTATTTTTTACTTACATACTTTATGGTATAGTGTCTTTTATATTTCTCGATTCGCCTATTTTTAACCCAGTTGATTGTATTAAAAAAGGTAATTTATTGAAGTTAATTTGATTCTCCATATTTGTTTTACTAAACAAATATTTGGACTTAATCAAGAAAGTACATATCGATTTCACCTACATTTTTTGCATTAATTTTACCACGATACGAACAGTTAAATTCATTTTTAATTAAGTTGTACGTAGCTTCTGAAATATTTACTTTTCCCGGCTCTCCATTACTTTCCATTCTGCTGGCAATATTTACAGTGCTACCCCAAATATCATAAGCATACTTCTTTTTACCTACAACACCTGCAACAATTGGCCCTACATGAATTCCAATTCTTAAATCCCAAGATTCTAAACCAATATTATTTCTTCTTAAATTATTTTCTTTAATCCAATCTTGCATTTCGATACTGGCTTTTATCATATTAAATACATGCCCTTTTTCTTCTACAGGAATACCGCCTGCACACATGTAAGAGTCTCCAATGGTTTTAATTTTCTCTAAATTATATTTTCCTACAATATTATCGAAAGCTATAAAACAAGTATTGAGCTCCTTTACTAATTCTTGTGGACTTAGTTTTTCTGCATGAGCAGTAAACCCTTTAAAATCACTAAATAAAACAGAAACTTCGTCATAGTGTCTTGGTACTGCTTCGCCTGTAGTTTGAAGCTCCTTTGCTACTTCTGCAGGTAAAATATTTAATAACAATCCTTCAATTTCATCTTTTTGTTTGTCTAATATTTTATTGGTTTTTACTTTGCTTAAATAGCTACGATAAGTAATAATAGCAATCATTAAGATTAAGAAAAGCCCAACCAAAAATGCATTTTTTGCAACCTTCTGCCTTTTAATGTCGGCCTCTTGTAACTGATTATCTTTTGTAAGTAAATCTACTTCATTTTGTTTCTTTTTGATATCAAAATCAAATTGCAAACTGCCTAGCTTTCTATCAGCTTCAATATTATACAAGGTATCTTTTATAGCTGAAAATTTATACTGATAGGTATAAGCACTCTTATAATCTTTTAATTGACTGTATACATTAGAGAAGCTATCATAAATATTTTTCAATTCACCGGAAAACGAATGTTCCAGTGCTATAGATTCTGCTTTTTTCAAATAACTAATGGCGGTATTAAAATCTTTTTTTGAAATATACGTTTTTGCTAAACCCATTAAAGACTGTACAATATCTAACTTCCCATTTAATTTTTCGGCTATAGCTAATGCTTTATTATGATACGAAATTGCCGTATTGTAATCACCTTTTCTGTTGTAAACTTTGCCCAAATTATTATAAGCATATGGGCTGCTTGCGGAGTTATTAAATGCAATTGCAGATTGATTAAAGTATTTTAATGCTAAAGAATCATTATTTCTTACAAAATATATTTCTCCCAGATTTACAGAAGTAGTGCCTATGGCTTCTTTATCATTCAGCTCTTCACTTAATGGTAACGCTTTTAAAAAATAAGTAAGTGCTTTATCATGTGTTGCTTGTTTCTCAAAATATACCCCACCAATATTATTTAAAG
The DNA here is from genome assembly GCA_031429335.1 of Chitinophagaceae bacterium. Classification (GTDB taxonomy): domain Bacteria; phylum Bacteroidota; class Bacteroidia; order Chitinophagales; family Chitinophagaceae; genus UBA1930. Next base: position 3,746 of record JANOZK010000135.1, read on the forward strand.
CAGTTAGAATTCTAAGTTTATCTTTTGTTTTTTCAGCAAGTTTTAATGATTGCAGATAATACTCCAATGCATTAGTTAAGTCTTTTTTATTAAAATAGATTGCTCCGATATTATTTAAAATACTGGCTTCTCCAATTTCATCTTTTATTTGTTTAAATACTTCTAAAGATTGTTTCCAATAATCTAATGCTTCCACATCTTTACCTTGATAATAATAGGCTATACCAATATTTTTTAAACCTAAAGCCTTGCCCTTATAGTACTGAATTTGCTCAGATAGTTTAATGGCTTCTGTAGCGTAAGTAATTGATTTTTCTGGGGCTTCGCTAAAATTATCTTTACTCAACTTGAGTAAGTCATTCACTTTTACTGAATCTTTTAATGACCCATTAGGTACATTTTGAGCTTTTACAATAATGTTTATGAGGAAAAAGCAAACATAAAATAGAATACTTCTTAATGCAGTTTTGTCCATTCGAATTAGTACTTTGAAAATATTAAATTAAAAGAAGACGGCTTTAAACCGTCTTCTCTCTTTTGTTATTGTCTTATAAATTTAACTGTTTCTACGCCCTTTTTACTATTGATTTTTATAAAGTACATCCCTGCAGGATAATTGGAAACATCCATTTCAAACATATTATTTGATAATAGTCTGAACTTCTGCTTAACCTGTACTTTTCCTACAACATCAAATACCATAATATTAGAGCTTGCATCTACTTGGTTAGCTGTTTCAACTTTTATAATGCCAAATGAAGGATTTGGATAAACATTAGATTTAGCAATTACTTTGTCAATAATAGGTGCTGCTACAAAATTTTCATCACTTAATCTTGTAGTAGGAGGCACAGATATAGTTAAGGTTCCATTTGTTATTACTACATTATAATTTCCAGCATCGTTAGTTGTAATAGTGATTGGATAATCTCCTGCTGGAGAATTAGTAGTAGCTGTAGTACTAATAAAAATGGATGGAGCTGCTGCAGGTTGTACTATAATCACTGCTATTGCTCTGTTGGGATCATTATCAGGATTCCC
>JANOZK010000136.1:0-19411 GCA_031429335.1 Chitinophagaceae bacterium
CACCGAAGCTTTTGCTTACTTTTTTTAACGATGTAATTACCCTGCCCGGTTGTTTATCTACTTGAAAATTAATTTTAATATTAGGTCTCTCTAACGAAACATTTTCTATGCGTTCTATTTTATCTAGTCGTTTAACAATACTTTGTGCAGCAGCAGCTTTACTGGCTTTGGCTTTAAATCTTTCTACAAATCGTTCTTGTTGACGTATATAATCTTGTTGGTTTTCATATGCTTTTTGTTGCATATCTATTCTAATAGCCTTTTCTGTTTCATAGTATTCATAATCGCCAGTATAAATATGTAGTTCTTGTTGATATACTTCAACAATTTTATTGACCATTCGATTTAAGAAAAATTTATCATGGCTCACAATCACTACGCTACCTTGGTAATGCAATAAATATTTTTCTAACCATTCAATACTAGGTAAGTCTAAGTGATTGGTAGGTTCATCTAACAACAAAACATCGGGTTGCTGTAATATCATTTTAGCCAATAAAACTCGCATACGCCAACCACCACTAAATTCTTTGTATGGGCGATGTAAATGTTGATTTTCAAATCCTAAACCTTGTAATACTTCTTCTGTTCTATGGTGTATAGTGTAGCCTCCAGCAACTTCTAAATCATGTAAACGTTCACTATATAAAAGTAATAAAGCTTCGTCTTCGTATTCTGTTTCTAAGCGATTGCCTAACTCTTCGATTTCTTTTTCAAGGGCTTTAATACGCTCAAAAGCACCCATTGCAACTTCTAATATTGATTCGTTGGTATCAAAACTTAATAAATCTTGGTGTAAGTAGCCAATACTTGTGTCTCTTCCTTTTTCAACAGTGCCTTTACTGGGTGTATATTGACCAACCAATACTTTTAACAAAGTAGATTTTCCGGTACCGTTGTACCCAATTAAACCAATTCTTTCACCTGGTTGTATATGCCAAGTAGCATCTGCAACAATAACCCTTGCACCAAATTCGAACGTAACGTTTTGTAACCCTAATAACATAATTATATTTTGTAATAGTAAATAGTGAATGGTGAATGGTGAACAGTCAATAGTCAATAACCCTAAACCCTAAACCTTAAACCCACAACCTTTCTCCTTCTTCCTTCCCTTGCCTCTCAATTTTCCCTTTTTCAGCGGCAAATGTAGTTGTTTGAGTTCATAGGTTTTAAAAGCAATAATCTAAAAAATCATTTCATTTACCAAGAACCCCCAATCCTTAATCATAATCTACAATATTTAACCTCCAAACATCATATCGGTAAAATAAATAACTGCTAAGATTATCTCAAAATTCATGAACATATTTTTCAATACTGTACTTTTGCCATCAAAATTAAACGATATGAAAAAATTGATCATCTATACAGCAATTATTTTACTTACCGCTTGTGGCGGAGAAGATAAAAAAGTAGCTCCACCACCAGCACCAACTGTACCATTGGCTACAAGCAAAAACTCTGAAGCTTTTAATAAATCTTTTGCAGAAGTTTTAGATGCCTATTATCACTTGAAAGATAATTTTATTACCGAAAGCGATTCTATGATAAATATTTATGCAAAAAAAATGATGGTGTATACCGATAATTTAAAAATCGATGAGCTAAAAGGAGATGCTGGAGTTGCAGAAAATGCAAAATCTTTTGCTCAAAGCATGAGTGCTGAATTAAAAGGATTATTTGGCGAAAAAGAGATGGTTAAAAAAAGAAAATCGCTAAATATGTTAACCGATCAATTGTATAATTTAATTAGAATCGTACAATACGATAGAGAAATTATCTATCATCAACATTGCCCAATGGCTTTTAGCGAAGGTGATGCGAATGCTTATTGGTTAAGCAAAACTTCCGATATCAAAAATCCGTATTTACCAAAAACAATGCTAATATGTGGCGATGTTGCCGACTCATTATCTTACATAAAATAGTAAGTAAGGTTTGATTCATATTATTGCCTGATGTTTAATTGGAGTTGCTTAAAAAGAAGCGGGTGCTTGCATAAAAAATATATATGTTACTATTTCGGATGAAGTGTTTAATTGTTTTTGTTAATGGATTTTTTTTTAGTGTAGTCACTTTTGCTCAAGAAAAATTTACCCTAAATGGATATATTAAAGATTCGGCAACAGGCGAAACTTTAATTGGTGCAAATATTGCCATTAAACCCGAAGGCAGAGGCACTGCCAGTAACCAATATGGTTTTTACTCAATAACATTACCCAAACGAAAATATCAGGTGGTGGTTTCTTTTGTGGGTTACCAAACCTTAGAAATAAATGTTGATTTAAATAAAAATATTCAGCAAAATATTTTAATGCTTCCCCCAACCAGTTTTACCAGCGAAGTAACCGTTGTTGGAAAAAAAAGAGACAATAATGTTAAGGCTGCACAAATGGGTAAAATTGATATTAGCATAGCAACCGCAAAAGCATTACCAGCTTTTTTAGGCGAGGTAGATGTATTAAAAACTTTGCAATTGTTGCCTGGCGTAAGAAATGCTGGCGAAGGTAATGCAGGCTTTTATGTACGTGGTGGTGGGCCAGATCAAAACCTAATTTTATTAGACGATGCAGTGGTGTATAATACAGGCCATTTGTTTGGCTTTTTCTCCGTATTTAATTCCGATGCTATAAAAAATGTTACCTTAATAAAAGGGGGTATGCCAGCCCAATATGGTGGTCGTATTTCTAGTGTAGTAGATATTAGCATGAAAGATGGAAACATTAATAAAACCGAAATGGAAGGTGGTATTGGTGTAATTGCATCTCGTTTATCAATACAAGGCCCAATTAAAAAAGATAAAGCCTCATTTATTGTTTCGGCCAGAAGAACGTATATCGATGGATTGGTAAAACCATTTATAAAACCCGACAATCAGTTTTATGGTAGTGGTTATTATTTTTACGATTTAAATGCTAAAATGAACTACAAAATATCTGAAAAAGATAGATTGTATTTAAGTGGATATTTTGGTAGAGATAATTTTAATTTTAATAATGCTGCTCGTAATTTTAGTACCAGAATACCCTGGGGCAACTCTACAGCAACTTTACGTTGGAACCATATTTTTAATAAAAAGTTGTTTGCCAATGTAACCTTAGTGTATAACGATTATCAGTTTGCTTTAGAAGGCAGACAAGAAAATTTCAAAATCAAATTTTCATCGGGCGTTAGAGATTTTAATGCCAAAACCGATTTTGATTGGTTTGTTACACCAGAGCATAAATTAAAATTTGGTTTTCAATATACGAAGCATACTTTTTTTCCTAGTGTGTTAAGTGGTAGCCAAGATTCTGTTGTGTTCGAACCACAAAATGCTTTAAAGAAATATGCCAATGAATTTGCGTTGTATATACAAGACGATTGGGAAATATCTAAGAAGTTGAAATTAAACTATGGCTTACGATATAGCCTATTTCAACAAGTTGGGCCCTATAAAACTTTTACCAACGATGCAAATGGAAACCGAATTGACAGTGTTGTTTACAATAATAGGCAAACTGTACAAACCTATGGAGGCTTAGAACCACGAACTACATTGCGTTACACAATTGATGATAACACCAGCATTAAAGCTGCTATTACTCGTAACATGCAGTATATACATTTGGTTACCAATGCTGGCACCACTTTGCCAACAGATTTATGGGTGCCTAGCACTTTAAGGGTTAAGCCACAAACCAGTTGGCAATATAGCCTTGGGTATTTTAAAAACTTTAAAGACAATATGTTCGAAACATCGGTTGAAGTGTATTATAAAGACATGCAAAACCAAATCGAATACCGTGAAGGATACACCCCCAACACTTTAAAAGATACCGAAGAAGATTTTGTTTTTGGAAAGGGTTGGAGCTACGGAGCCGAATTTTTTGTAAATAAAGTAAAGGGCAAATTTACGGGTTGGGTGGGTTATACTTTAAGTTATACTTGGCGTAGATTTAAAGAGTTAAACGATAACCAAAAATATCCCAGCCGGTACGATAGAAGACATGATTTATCGGTAGTAGGTGCTTATGCGTTAAATAAAAAATGGAAATTAGCTGCTGTATTTGTGTATGGTAGTGGGCAAGCAACTTCTTTGCCAGAGCGTTTTTATTTTGTAAGTGGAGTATTAACCCAAGAGTTTAGTAGCATTAATAAATACCGTTTAGCACCCTATCACAGATTAGATTTTTCTGCCACTTATACACCGCAACCTAAAAAAATTAGAAAATTAAAAAGTTATTGGGTATTTAGTATTTACAATGCTTATAGCCGTTTAAACCCCTATTTTGTTTACTATGCACAAGAGGGTAGTGCAGCTACCAACGATTTAAAAGTTAGTGCAAAACAAGTTTCATTATTTCCAATTATACCAAGTGTTACCTGGAATTTTAAGTTGTAATACTTGGGGCTTTCAACAGCGGTATAAAGTTCAACTGCAATTGCGGCTTTACGCAAGTAGTCCTGCTGACTAGCAGTAGCTACTTTGCTTCAATCCGCCAGCCCTTTAGCAGTATATCAAAACTCAACAGTTTAAAACCCTCGGGGTTTAAAAGTTACAAGCTAGCTAACCTAAAATCTAAACTCGTACCCATTCATTAGTAATGGCATATATGTCTAATACCAACATAAACTTTAATTTAGATAAAAATTTTTCTGGTATAATGCCGATTGGATAGCTGTTTAGGCTAATTTTTTGGCTATAATGGATATCACTTTGGTATAGCACCCATTTATTTGGTTCATTTCAAATATCATTTCAGCATTATTCTACTTCAATAAATATAGGTGAAAAAGTTGTGTTTAAATTGGTTGCCAATCCATTATTGATAGCAAATAAAGCCAACTCCTTAAACCCAGCAATATTCAATTTTTCGTACAATCTTTTATAAGTGGTTTCAACAGTTCTTTTTTCTACATGTAATAGTTCGGCAATTTCAGTATAAGTAAGTGGGGTAGCCAATAATTGCAAATACTTTTTTTCATTTTCGGTTATTGTTTTTCCATTTACTTCGTTACTTTTTTGCCAAAAAAATGCTTTCTTTTTATAAAATTCTTCAATGATATCGGCATTTGTAGTCTCTGTTATTCTTTTGTCTACATAACTAGTATTTGTAAATGCAGCATTCATAACTTCAGTAAATATTTTTATACGCTCGTGTTTAAATATATAACCATCGGCACCACTTATTATGGCTTGTTCTAAAGTAACCAAATTGGCATAGCTGGTAAGTATAAAAATTTTAATATTGGGGTAATTATTTTTTATAAAAAAGGTTGTAGCACAGCCATCTACTTTATTCATACTTAAATCCATAAAAATAAGGTTGGGTAAAACTTTGTGGGTAGTTAAGTATTGTAAGCAGTTGTAACCACTGTTTGCGGTAAATAAAAGGCTACAATTATTGTATTGTTTAATTAAGTTTATAGTTAGGTTTGTGCTTGTTGCCCTATCATCTACAATGCCAATTTGCATATTTTTTAAATTTAGATCGTAAAAATAGTATATAAAAGTATAAGCTAATGCTAAAAAAATGTAGTAAAACTACTACAACCATATATAAAACATATTACTTTATTTTACAACTGAGAAAGAACATCTCAAATTTGGTGGCCACCAAAACTTATTTAACAATTTTAAAAAAATAAAAATTATGAAAAAAGTGATTAAAAATTTATCAATAATTTTAATTTTTCTTAGTTTTTCTTGTGGGAAAGACCAAATACATATAGAAACCCCAACAACTGAATTGTCTACTTTAGCTAAGGAAGTTATTAATCAAAAATCTCCAGAAGTTATGCGACAATCTTACGCGATGCTTTCTCCTCAAGAAAAAGAATCTCTTTGGAAAATAAAATACAAAACTATTTTATCAAATGATTCAAAAAAAATGACTAGCGAACAGGTTAAAATTGTTCAACTCTTAAATGATTTTCTACTTAAACATGGTATTGCTGGGTTATTAAAAAATCCAAAAATTGGTGAAGATTTTTTAAAATCAAATATTTCAAGTTTTAGTAAAAATTTTTCTAGAGAACAATTGTTTATGCTTATTGAATGTGCATATTTTAGCAATAATTTTTCTGTTTTTAATTCCAAAGCTTACCTCGAACAGCTAATTAATAACAGGGAAGCAGAAGAAGAAGTTGGTGGTGAGGGTGTAGTTGGTAATTGTACTTGCTATTATTCGATAAGTTGTGGGAGTGGTAAGACTTGTAACTCTGGATGTACTAGAGGACCGGCTGAATGCGGGTTATTCGGAACTTCAAATTGTACTGGTACCTGTAGTTAATCTATAAAAAAAATGATTGGAGCAGGTATTTTTATTTAATAACTGCTTCAATTTATTTATATACTATGATATTAAGAACATGGCTTTATTGTATAATTTTCGGGTTGTTGTTTACCATCTTAATTTATGGTATCCCACTTCAAGAAAAAACCATTAGAAATATAATAATAACAATTGTTTATTTCTTCATTTACCTTTTTTTTTTAAAAAAGTCTACTTTTAGCCCAAAACTGCTAATTATAATTTTGTGTTTTGCAACAACATTAATTGACGCATCCACATTATTTACAAATCCTTCATTTATTCCACTAAGGTTTCCATTTGCGACACTTTTTCCTATATTAGGTTCAACATTGGCTTTTATATATAAATTTTGCAGACGTAGATTTTTTTTCTTGTGTGTATTTTTCAGTTGCTTACTTTTCTATTCTTCTTTTGCATATATTATCCCAAAAATTTGCTATGATATTGGTAAGCAGCAAGAAAAAGTTATTCAAAATGATTTTATGGAAGGGGATAAATTTTTAACAGCTACTAAAGACACAGTTGAACTGAAAAATTTTGCTAAAAAGTGTACTTTGTTGGAGTTTTATTTTGTTGGATGTTCGGCTTGTGAACAAAAGTATCCATTTTTGCGAAAAATAAAAGACTCAATTAATTCACCTTTTTTTAGAGTAATAATGATTTGTGATGGACGCTATACAGATTTTGATGAATTTAAATTTCATGCCTCTCGAAATTTTTCCAATGAAATTATTTTCTTATATGATTTTGATTTAGTAATTCAGAAAAATTTCGAAAATCCTAAATTTAGTTTTCCTTATGAAATATTATATAATAATAAAATGGAGATTTCCTATTTTAAAGGGTTTAGTAATGAGGCTAGTAATTTGTATTTAAAAAACCAATTAAAAACAATTAAAAACATATTAAATGATAAACTATAAATTAATTATACTTGTTTTTATTATATTTATTTCAAGCTGCACAAAGCCCCAAGCTATCTTAAGCTTTAATTTAAATAATATTAAAAATAAAGGAAATCGGGAATTTACAATTATTAATAAAGGTGATTCGACCTTGATTATAAAAAATGTTTCAACATCATGTGATTGTACAAGAATAGAATTAGAAAGTTCACAAGAAATCAAACCAAATGACTCTTTAAAAGTCAAAGTTACTCTAGCATCAGACTCAATTGTTGCTTTTCAAAACAAAGTTGTTTTCGTAACGATGAATACTAACTCTAAACCCCAAATAAATTCATTTTCCTTTAAATATTAAATGTATTTTTTCAATTTTTAAGGGCAACCTATTCTTGAAATAAATATCTAAATAAAACTTACCCCCTATAACATATTATAATTTCTGCTACTTATAATCCTCAACCTAAAAAAATTAGAAAATTAAAAAGTTACTGGGTGTTTAGTATTTACAATGCTTATAGCCGTTTAAACCCTTATTTTGTTTACTATGCCCAAGAGGGTAGTGCAGCTACCAACGATTTAAAAGTAAGTGCCAAACAAGTTTCTTTATTCCCTATAATACCAAGCGTTACCTGGAATTTTAAGTTGTAACTTTTAAGCCAAAAATGCTATCATAAAACACAAAGCAAGGGTAATTAAAATAGCTATTGCCATGGCATATTTTTCCCAAAGCATGGTTTTCTTTTTTTGAGCAATTAATTGCAAATAATTAGTTGTGGTACTTGGAAACAATTGGGTTATGGTTGAATAAAATTTTACCACATCATCATAGGGTAATATTTTAATGATATTAAGCAAAACTTGCTGCAGCTTATCTTTTAAATTAGATTGATTAGTTGTAGCTATTAGTAGGTTATTTTGTTGCAATAATTCTTGTAAATTAGCCGATATAAGAAAATAATCTATTTTAAAAATATTACTATGTTTTATATATTCTCCAATTTTATTGGCAATTATTAGTAATTCATTTAAATCGATGGGTTGTTTTTGCAAATTGGTAAAGAAAAAGCTTTCATGGTATTTACTTCTTTTTTCTGGATTGCTCAACACATCATAAGCTTCTTTTATTGTTGTAAATTTATGAGCTGCTGTTTCATCAGTTTTATTTACATCGGGGTGCAACTCTAAAGCTAGTTTTCTGTAAGCCTTTTTAATCGCATCGGCATTACAATTTGTATCTATTTGTAATATTCGGTAATAGTTTTTTTGTTGCATTTAAATTGCTCTATCAGTTTCTTTAATCTACTTTAAAAAGTAAAAATACCTTTTTTGCTAGTAAGGTCTTAAGTAGGTAATTTATTTTTTACTTAATTTTTGTAGGTAAGGATTTAAATTATTTATTTTTTCTGACTTATCGATTTGCTATCAGTTCTTGACTAAGCAATAAAATTTCTAGCTAAATCACAACAATTTATTTCATCTTCTTAAAAAACTGTATTTTCATATTTCTAAATTACCAATATGCGTTTAATTCCTTTTCTTATTTCGGCTTTAATTACTGCTGGTTTAGTTACAGCTTTAAATATGCAATTACCCTCTGGTAAAACTAAAACACCAAAATTGGGTTATTTTTTATCACCTCAATATGGATTTTGGCAAAATGCAGAACCAACGAATATTTCTTTTAACGATGATATTAAAATTGAAGGTGTTAAAAAGCAAGTTGATGTTTATTTTGACGATAGACTTGTGCCACATATTTATGCAGAAAATAATGGGGATGCGTATTTTATACAAGGTTATTTGCATGCAAAATTTAGGCTTTGGCAAATGGAATTTCAAACCTATGTTGCAGGTGGTAGATTAAGTGAAATTGTTGGAGCCGATAGAATTGAAACCGATAAATATTTTAGGCGTTTGGGTATGGTTTATGGGGCTGAGAAGTCTTTAAAAGAAATAGAAGCCAACCCAGCAACCAAAGAGGCTTGCGATGCTTATACTGCTGGTGTAAATAGTTACATTAAAACCATAACGCCAGAAAACCTTCCTTTTGAGTATAAGTTATTGAGCTATCAACCCGAGCCATGGACAAATATGAAAACTGCTTTATTTTTAAAATTTATGAGTTGGGACTTATCAGGCCAAGGTGATGATTTGGTGTACACCAATGCTAAAACTTATTTTGGATACGATGATTTCATGAAATTATTTCCATCCATTCAAGATACATTAGATCCTATTATTCCTAGAGGTACCGTTTTTGAAAAACCCGAATTTATTGTTAGCCAACCATCTGTAATTGATAGTGCTTATTTTGGTAAACAAGATACCATAACCAATACACCAGTTTTAAATCCTAATAAAAATAATGGCAGTAACAATTGGGCTGTAGCTGGCAGTAAAACACAAAGTGGTAAACCCATTTTATGTAACGACCCTCATCTTGGTTTAAACCTACCTTCTTTATGGTTCGAAATGCAAATTACCACGCCAGAATACAGTAGTTATGGAGCTACATTTCCTGGATCTCCCACGGTAATAATTGGCTTTAACGATAGTTGTGCTTGGGGTGTTACCAATGCTGGCAGAGATGTAAAAGATTATTATGAAATTAAATTTAAAGACAGTACCATGCAAGAGTACTGGTTTAACAATAGTTGGAAAAATGCAGACATTAGAAAAGAAACAATAAAAGTAAAAGGCCAGCCAGATATCGAAGAGAAAATTGCTCTGACCATTTTTGGACCTGTAATGTTTGATAAGAGTTACAAAACAAAAACCAACGATGGCAAATACATTGCTGTTCGTTGGAAAGCCCACGATGCTAGTAATGAGTTGCAAACATTTTATAAGTTAAATAGAATGAAAAATTATTACGATTATGCCAACGCTATTTCAACTTTTCAATGCCCTGGGCAAAATTTTGTTTTTGCAAGTAAGTCTGGCGATATTGCTATTCGTCAACAAGGGTCTTTTGTTGCTAAGTGGAAACAACAAGGCGATTTTGTAATGTCTGGAGAAGATAGCACTTATTTGTGGCAGGCCAATATACCTGTAAAAGAAAACCCACAAATGAGTAACCCAATAAGAGGTTTTGTAAGTAGTGCAAACCAACAAGCTGTTGATAGCAGTTACCCATATTATTTAGGTAGGCCAAATTTATTTCCTCCATACAGAGGTTATATTATCAATAGAAAATTGGCTGCTATGAACAATATAACGCCACAAAACATGCAAATGCTGCAAACAGATAATTACAATGTTTTTGCAGAAATAGCTAGGCCAGTTTTGTTGGGTTATTTAGAGGAAAATAAATTAGATGCTGTACAAAAAAAATACTTGCAAATTTTTAAAGATTGGAATTTAAAAAATGATGTTAACGAAACTGGACCAACTGTTTTTAAAGTATGGTGGGATAGTTTAGAAGTACAAACTTGGGGCGATGAATATGCCCAAACAAAAATACCTATGCCTTGGCCAGATGAAACTACTTTAATTGAAAGCTTTATGAAAGATAGTGCCTATAAATTTGCAGATAATGTTACCACAAAAAATAAAATAGAAACCATTGCAGATGTTGTGCTTGCTTCATTTATAAAGGCTGCAAATAAACTTTCAAAAATAGAGAAAGAAGGAAAATTGACTTGGGCTACATTTAAAGATACCAAAGTACAACACCTTTTAAAATTACCAGCTTTAAGTAGCATGAATTTGCCAATTGGTGGTGGCCAACACATCATAAATGCAACCACCGAAACACATGGACCTAGTTGGCGAATGATTGTTCATTTAACCGATAATATAGAAGCTTTTGGTGTTTATCCTGGTGGACAAAGCGGTAATCCTGGAAGTAAATACTACGATAATTTTGTGCAACATTGGGCCGCAGGTAGATACTATAATCTTGTATTTATTAAAAAATTAGCGGCCAGAAAAGATGAAAGAATGAAATGGCATATGACGTTTTTAAATGGGTAATATTTGTAACTTTCTGCAAGTAGATAAAAGCAATTAAAATCAGAAAAATGTTGCCATCTTAAGTAGGTCGAAAGATGCACCAATAGATTTTCACTTTTTAAATTAATTATATGAAATTTTTAGTAGCCACAGCATTAACAGCCTTATTAAGTTTTGCTATTGGTTTATTTACTTTTTTGCCTTGGTTTAGTTTTGTGTTTTGTGCAATAATTGTAGCAGTGGCGGTGCATCAAAAACCCTTAAAAGCTTTTGCAGCAGGGTTTTTAGCAGTGTTTATTTTGTGGGTTATTATGGTATTACTAATTGATGCAGCCAACGAACATATTTTATCTAAAAAAGTAGCCGCCATATTGCCATTAGGGGGCAATTATATATTATTGATTGTTATTACAGGTATTGTTGGGGGATTGTTGGCGGGTATGGGTGCACTAACTGGCAGTTTTTTGAGAAAAGTAAAATAAGTGTAGTTTTCTTAGCAGAAAAAGCCGATAATGCAGAAAGGAATTTTTCAAATCACTCCGTGAAACTCCTTTACTCCAAACCTCTGTGGTAAAAAAAAATCTCATAGAGAACCTATCAAAAATTTCTAATAAAACTATACCTCTAAGATATATTTTCCTTCGCCCCAAATCCATTCTATTTGTTGTGCAGCATTGTTCGAATTGCTAAATATTTTGTGCAATACGTGTTTACGCATACCAATTTCGTTGGTGCTAAAAGGCTCATTGTATAGTTGCGAAATTTTTTGTTGCATTGCACTGGCATGGTTAGCAACATGGCAAAGTTTTTCTAGCCCTGTTCCATCCACTGTTGCATCGTTCACAATGCAATGTTTTCCATTGTATAAGGCGTTCAATAATTTTAGCTTTATTCCAGTGTTACTATACGATGGTAAAATGTTAATATGAGCTTTTGCAATCATATCTTTCATTTCGTTATTACTTGGGTTGGCAACAATACAAGTATGTTGGTGTAGGTGAGCTAAATGTTCTAGCTTTTTCGATGGATTTTTACCTGCAATTACAAAAGGAACTTCTAAGTTATGAAACACATTTTCTATTAACCAGGTTGCAGCTCGTTCGTTTGCATCTACACTTAAATCTGCTTGGTACAAGCAATAACTACCAATTCCTTCTTTTATTTGCACAGCCCAATCGGTAGGCAAGTACAATGGCAAATAATCAATCGTGGTGCAGCCAAATTCGTTTCGGTAAGTTGCCACATCTTTTTTTGTTACACCCCAAAATGCGTTTGCTTTGCTCACAACTTCCTGCTCGTATTTTTTGAGCATTCTACTTTCTCTTTTATAGTATATTTTTTTAAAAAAAGAAGTAGCCGTATCTGCTAAATGTTCGTAATATTCATACTCTACATTGTGTACACGTACGAATTTTTTTCTATTATTAAATCGTTCATCATTTAATAAATAAGTACTGTGTATACCCTCCATAAAAATGGGGTATTCGTCTTGTAACAAATTGGTAAACAAGTGCTCATTTTTTCGGGTAGCCACTATATAAGGCAAGCTATTGCTAATACCCTTGTGACCTGTATGGCGATGGTAATAATTAACACTAACGCAGTATTTATTTAATTCTGTTTGTTGCCCACGACCATAATCAAAACAGTGTAAATGAATTTTTACACCTGCAGATTGCAGAGAGGGTAGCTTCCAAAATAAATCAATCACACCACCATAATCCGTAGGGTAGGGTATAGTAAAATCTATAATATGTAAATGCTTTTCCAAAAAGTTATTTTGTACAATGGTACTTTAATAAAAGCATTAACATTTAAAGTTTAATATTGTTTGGTATTAAAGTCTTTAAAAAAAGCACCCTAAGATTGGGTGCTTTTTTTAAATGATATAAATGAGTAGTATCTAATTATCATTGCTATAATGCAAAAAATCAAAAAAAAGGCTCCAAACAATATTTGAAAATTATTTTCCCTAATATTGTTTATAAAAATTACGCATATAACAAAAAATAACCAGTCAAATAGATTTTTTTTGTGTTTATAATAATAAAAAAGTAATACTAAAATATTGCCTAAAATAAAAAATGAGCCTAATAGGAGCACCATTAAATTGATATCTGAAAAACTGTTTTTATAATGGGTAACCACAAGGTAGCTGGTAAATCCATATGCAAAATTCACCATTTGAATTGTCTCATTTTTATCGCTTATTTTCATTTCAATTTGTTTCATCATTTAACTTTTAAACAGTTTTGGAAGTCGGTATATGCATCGCGGTTACAGAACAGCTGAACATTTGTATTTACGAAATGACAAGTTGCTAGTTCTCTAGGGCCACCAACAACCGACCACATGCAAACTCCTACACCAATGATATAATTCCGAAAACATCTATTTGTTGCTAGGTCATAGGCTTTTTTACAGGCTCTAGGGTCTTCACCTCCTTCACCTTCTGGGCTATGAATTATTGGAGTATACATTTTGAGTACATTTTCATAATCTGTTTCATCAAACTCAGCCATACAAGGAAAAGCTGAAATTAGTGAATTAAATGTATTCTTAATGTTATTATAAGTTGAAATTAAATTCTGTTGAGAGGGTGTTAATGAGTTAAAAGTGCTTGTAGTACCTGATAAATTTTCAAAAAACAACTCAGTTTGAACGAAGTCTGTAAGAGTTGGGTTATTTATTAATAATTCTTGTTCTGTTTTTAAATAGTTTACATAAGAATTAAATAATTCACTTTCTGGAAGTAATTCTAAACAAGTTTTTTCAATGGAAGAATTCGTAGCTACTTCTTTTTCTTTTTCACCATCCACCTTTGGTTGCATTTCAGATTTATTACAACTAAGTAATGAGAGAAAACTAATCAAAAAAACTACGAAGCCAATGCTTAAACTAGTATTCTTTGTTCTTTGTTCTTTGTTCTTTGTTCTTTGTTCTTTGTTCTTTGTTCTTTGTTCTTTGTTCTTTGTTCTTTGTTCATATTTTTATATTTAGAGATTAAATATATTCAATTTAAAATCAATAAACAAATTTTTTATCCTCCCAAAATGCTACTAATTTTTTTTCTTCTTGTTCCCAATTTAAAATTGTTCTAGCTTTTATACAATTTTGTTGTAATTCATTATACAATATTTTATTGGTAAGTAATTCATTTATTGCGTTTGCAAGGGTTTGTTCATCGGTTTCATTAATTAACAAAGCAATTTGGTGTTCATCGTTAATAGCTTTGTATTCGGGATAGCCCACACAAACTTGAGGAATTCCAGCCATGGTGTAATCAAAAAATCTGTTGCTTAAAGAGTAATATTGGTTTAATCCTGTTTTTTCAAAAAGGGTTAAACCAAATAATGCAGTTGGCGTAAGTTTTTTTAAGGTTGCTGGATGAACGTAACCCCTTAATTCAATTTTATTTTCTAAGTTATGTTGTTGTATTAGTTGTTTAGTTTGTTCAAAAAAATTACCTTCTCCACAAATTAATAATTTACAATTTACTTGTTTCATGGCGGGTATTAATGTTTCAAAACTCCTGCCTTCATTAACTGCTCCTTGGTATATAATAAATTTCTGATTGCTGATTTCTGATTGCTGATTGTTGCCTTCTCCCTTCTCCCTTCTCTCGTCAACCTTCAAAGGCATATTCCTCACAACTTCATATTCCACTCCATGCCTTCTTTTCAATTCATCTCTAATAAAATGATTTACCGTATAGCCATTTTTAAATTTCGGAACAAAAAAACGTTCAATCGTTAGCCAAGTTTTATGAACTTTTGGTCTAGTTACAATTTCCTTCTGTTCTGTAAATAATTCATGTGCATCATATACCCTTTTTTTGTTTTTTATGATAGATGCAAAATAAACAGGGGCAATCGTATCTAAATCTATAGCACAATACAAATTAGCATTACAAAAAAGTAGGTAAAAAAACAAACGAATGTTATATTCTGCATAAAATGCAAAACCTTTACTAAAAAAACAGGCAATTTTTTTGGTTGAAAAAGAGAATTTATGATTTGCTTCATCGTTTTTTAGTTTTCTGCCAACCAAAATTATTTCGAAGCCATTTTTTGCCAAAGAGCCACAAATTCTTTGCATTCTCTGGTCGTAAGTAAGATTGTTAGTAACTGTAAATGCAATTTTTAGCACTGTAATTGGTATGTTTTAACAAATATAACTCTTGAAAATGGGTAAAAATTCAGCTTTTTTTAAATTAATATCGGCAGAAATACTATTTTTTAACTAAAACGCTTACTTTTGCCGCCACTATAAAAAAAGAAATAACAAACACGGACGCTCAAAAAAAAAGAAAAGATGTCAATTACTAAAGAAAAAAAAGCTACCATTTTTACACAATTTGGTGGTGCTGCCGCTAACACAGGTTCAATTGAAGGGCAAGTAGCCTTACTTACAGAACGTATTTTAGATATCAGTAAGCATTTGCAAGCCAACAAAAAAGATTTTTCTACACAACGTGGATTAATGAAAATGGTTGGTCAGCGTAAGCGTTTATTGTCTTACTTACAAAAACACAACCTTTTAGGTTATAGAGCATTAATCGAAAAGTTAGGTTTAAGAAAATAATCCTACAGTCCCCAAAAGGGGAGAAAGGATTACTTTGCCTAAAGTTGATTAATGTTTTAAACAACTCATATAGCTGTATTCCCAACTTCCCACGGATGTTGGGAATATTTTATTTAGGCCATACTATTATTTTACTAGCATTTGGGCAAAATATATGCCCACATATCAATCAATTTTAAATTATGTTACAATCAATATCAACCAGCTTTCAGTTACCCAATGGTGCTGAAGTCATTATAGAAACAGGAAAATTGGCTCGTCAAGCCGATGGTGCTGTTACTGTACGTCAAGGCAACTGTGTAATTTTAGCAACAGTTGTTGCCAATAAAGAAGCAAAAGATGGGCAATCATTTTTTCCTTTATCGGTAGATTATCAAGAAAAATTTGCATCTGCAGGCCGTATTCCTGGTTCGTTTTTTAAACGTGAAGCAAGACTAAACGATTACGAAATTTTAACCAGCCGTTTAGTAGATAGAGCTTTACGTCCACTTTTTCCAGAAGATTATTTATGCGATGTTCAAGTATTAATAACTTTAATATCATCCGATAAAGAAGTAATGCCCGATGCTTTGGCTTGTTTAGCGGCAAGTGCTGCATTGGCTGTTTCAGATATTCCTATTAAAGAAGTAATTTCTGAAGTTCGTGTTGCTAGAGTAGGTGGTGCTTTTATAGTTAACCCAACTCGTACAGAATTAGAAACTGCGGATATGGACTTTATAATTGCTGCTACCGAAAAGAATTTAATGATGGTAGAAGGCGAAAGTAAAGAGTGTAGCGAAGAAGATTTAGTGAAAGTATTAGAAATTGCACATGATGCAATTCGCATTCAAATTAAAGCTCAGCAAGACTTAGCCATTAAAGCTGGTAATAAAGCAAAAAGAGATTATGCTAAGCCCTATACCAACGATGAGTTGGAGCAAAAAATTACAGAATTTGCAAAAGATAAAGTATATGCAATTGCAAAAAGTGCAAGTGCAAAACATGAGCGTAGCGATGCATTTTCTGCTTTAGGTAAAGAAATAAAAGAAGCATTTGCCGATTTAGAAGATGCCGACAAAAAATTAGTTGGCAAATATTATGGCGATCTTCAATATTATGTTGTTAGAGACATGATTTTGAACGATAGAATTCGTTTAGATGGTAGAAACTTAGATGTAGTTCGTCCATTAGCTATGGAAACCGATATTTTACCTTCTCCACATGGCTCAGCTTTATTTACAAGAGGCGAAACACAATCATTAACAACGGTTACATTGGGTACACCATTAGATGAGTTGTTGGTAGAAAGTGCTGCAAGTAGTGTGTACAGTAATTTTATTTTGCATTATAATTTTCCACCATTTTCAACTGGTGAAGTTAAAATGATGAGAGGTGTTGGTAGAAGAGAAGTGGGTCATGGTAATTTGGCCATGCGTTCTTTAAAACAAATGATGCCAACAGAAGGGTATGCATACACTACACGTATTGTTAGTGATATTTTAGAAAGTAATGGCTCATCATCTATGGCTACAGTATGTGCTGGTAGCTTGGCTTTAATGGATGCGGGTGTACCGTTACCAAAACATGTAAGTGGTGTGGCAATGGGTTTAATTAGCAAGGACGATCAATATGCAATCTTAACTGATATTTTAGGCGATGAAGACCATTTGGGCGATATGGATTTTAAGGTAACTGGTACAAGAGATGGAATTTGTGGTGTACAAATGGATATTAAAGTTGATGGCTTAAGTATGGAAGTAATGAGGGCTGCATTGGCACAAGCAAAAGAAGGTAGATTACATATTTTAGATGCCATGTACGAGTGTATGCCAATTGCTAGACCAGAAGTTAAG
The DNA here is from genome assembly GCA_031429335.1 of Chitinophagaceae bacterium. Lineage (GTDB taxonomy): Bacteria > Bacteroidota > Bacteroidia > Chitinophagales > Chitinophagaceae > UBA1930. The sequence goes on from JANOZK010000136.1 coordinate 17,578, forward strand.
CCTCATACTCCACGGATGGAGAAATTGGTAATTGAAAAAGAATTTATTGGTGCTGTAATTGGGCCAGGTGGTAAAGTTATTCAAGAAATACAAAGAGAAACTGGTACAACAATTAATATCGAAGAAGTAGGTAATACAGGTGAAGTAAGCATTTTCTCTACCTCAAAAGAAGCTTTAGAAAAAGCCATCAATTGGGTTAGGGGTATTGTTGCTGTTCCAGTAGTTGGAGATGTATACGAAGGCACCGTAAAAAGTGTAAAGGAATTTGGTGCATTTGTTGAGTTCTTACCTAAAAAAGAAGGCTTATTGCACATTAGCGAAATAAGCTGGAAACGAATAGATACCATGGATGGTATTTTTAACGAAGGCGATAAAGTAAAAGTGAAATTGTTAGAAGTTGATCCACGTACTGGCAAGTTTAAATTAAGCCGTAAAGCTTTAATGCCAAAGCCAGAACAACAACCACAAGCACCTAGAGAACCTAGGACAGACCGACCACAAATAACACCAAGAACTGATAACAACCAGCCACAAGGTGAGTAAATAAAAAGAAGCCCTCGAAATTTTTTCGGGGGTTTATTTTATGGTAAATTTTATTTTTGATACAGCACTAATTTAAATTAGGTGAAGTATTTATAAGACCGAAATCTAGAAAAGTATTTTAACAAAACTCATCTAGTCTTTTTCTTCTGTCACAATTCTTATTTAAAAAATATAAATATGAACTACATAGAAATAACCATACCAATAACTAATGAATCAACACAAGAAATCTTAGTTGCATTACTCGAAAACATAGGCTATGAAGGTTTTGAATCCAATGACCTTGGGGTTAAAGCGTATATTGGTAACGAATTATTTAGTATACCAGAATTACAAGAAACCTTACTTCCATTTGAATTAAGTTTTGAACAAAGAATAATTGAAAAGCAAAATTGGAATGCAGTTTGGGAATCAAACTTCGATCCAGTAATTGTGGATGATTTTGTAGGCATTAGAGCTCATTTTCATACACCAATCAAAAGCGTTGAGCATCAAATATTGATTACCCCGAAAATGAGTTTTGGCACAGGCCATCATGCAACAACTTTTTCAGTAATGCAGTTAATGCGTAACATTAATTTTATCAATAAATCGGTATTCGATTTTGGAACCGGTACTGGAATTTTAGCCATTCTTGCCGAAAAATTAGGAGCTACAAAAATATTAGCTGTAGACAACGACGATTGGTGCATTGAAAACGGAATAGAAAATGTACAAACCAATAATTGTAAAAACATAACAGTTGCCAAGGCAGATACTGCACAAACAACAGAAGCTTTTGATGTGGTAATTGCAAACATTAACAAAAACATTATTCTAAGTAATTTGGCTGCTTTGCATCATTCTATTAAAACCAATGGCACTATTGTTTTAAGTGGTTTGTTAATTGAGGATGAAGCAGATATACATACAGCTGTTGTACAATACAATTGGCAGCATCAAAAAACCATTACCAAAGGCAACTGGATTGCCATGTGTTTTGTCGTATAGCTGCTTGGCCAATATTAAGAAATTGTGAACAAAACAATTATATAACACCTTATATTTGTGGAAGTAAACTTCAACCCCAATTAACTAGTGAACGAAATAATATTAATACTATTAGCGTACTTGTTAGGCTCTATTCCTACATCTGTTTGGGTTAGCCGAAAATTTTTCGATATTGACATCAGAGAATATGGAAGTGGTAACGCCGGTGCAACCAATACTTATCGAGTTTTGGGTCCTAAATGGGGCACTTTTGTAATGTTGGTAGATATGCTAAAAGGTGTTTTAGCTACTTCTTTATACT
>JANOZK010000137.1:0-7153 GCA_031429335.1 Chitinophagaceae bacterium
GATTCCTTAAAATCTTTATTAATAGTTCTTCTCTTTGCAGAATATAATATAAACTGCATTATATCAAACTTTGTAATTGGCTTACCATCATAGTCCATTAATGGATTTTTTTCCAAAAATTTAATTGTTGCTTTTTCATCAAATTCACAATTTTTTATTATTGTATCTATCTTTCTTCTCAACTCACTTACAGCAATTCTTGGTTGTTCACTTTTCCAGTTACTATTATGTTTTTGGGTAAAGTCAAGTTGTATTTTAATAGCCTTTTTAAGCTCTATACCTTTTTTGTAATCGGCTAACCAAATTTTGCCCAAAGGCTCCTTAAACATTGACTTTCTAACTGAAAGTAATTGTCCCTTGTCTTGCTGGATTGCTTTTTTTAGCCACTTGCCATCGTCTCCTTGCACATATTTAGTAGCTACATTAAAGCCTTTGGTTACAAGCCTTGTCCTGTTTTTATGCGACACAATAATTTGTTCTAAAGCTTCCCTTGCATCTTTTGTGAATGTTGACCAAGGCAAAACAAAATCCCTCACTTTTGATTTGACCAAATAGGAATATTTCTGCTTTTCATTTCTATTGTCATTTTGTGCATTAAGCGTATTCAAATATTGGATATGGTTTCTAGAAGTCGCAGCAATAATCAAAGCATCTAGAGCATGATGCCTGTGGTCAATACGTTTGTAATCTTTTTTGAAATGGATGTTATTTGTTTCGCTGTCAAAGTCAATTAATTTTTCTCCTGTAATAGTTTCCAGTCTTTCAAAGCGTGGCTTAAGTAATGTTTTCCATACTCTGTGTAGACCCCATTTCACTTTTAAATCTGATGTAATATTCCCTGATGTAAACACAACAGCATCAGTAGCCACGGGATACAATAACTCACTTAATTTTCTGCCAATGTATCTTGTATCATTTAATTGCCTTTCAATAAAGCCATCTGGTATTGTTTCACTTTTAAAGGCTCTTTTCTTTTTGCCCCTAAAATATTTGTCGATATGTAATATGTATTCATCGGGGCTTAAAAGCCTGAACTTTTGACCATGATGTTTTATTTCTTTTCCACCATATTCATTAATTAACTGCATGGCAGTACTATTGTCTTTAAAACTATTTACCGCAGCTTCGCAAATAGTTTTATTGCCAAATGAATCATCAAAGAATCTTGAACGTGGGATTATATGCTCTATTTGATAGGATGCTGTAAATAATTTACTCAATGGTATTATGTCGCCAGTATAAGGTGATATGTGATTTTGTTCTCCCCATAGTTTGTATTTTTCTATTTCAGTTTTGGTAGGTTCTTTTGAGAATTTAATGAAGCTGTCTCTTGCTTCTTCATTGCCTGTTTCTTCCCAAAGCTTCAATCTTTCCATATCACTAATGGAATCAGGGTTTGTATTATTCAGTTCCTTTAAAATAGCGACAATACGCTTACGGTCTGCCTCGTTTTTCGCATTTTGTCTAGTTATTTCTTGTCGTTCTTCATTGTTCTTTTTTAAATCTCTTGCAAGTTCTATATGTATTTCATCTGGTCTGCCTAACTGCAACCAAACATCTTTTACAACTTGCAAGGTCTCGTTGGATATTTGTTCAACAATTGGGTTTCTAAGGTCTCCTTGCTCTATTAGCTTAATTTCTTTAGGGCTTTCAAACTTGCTTTCATTTTCTCTTTCTGAATGCCTCCCATAAACAATATAACCAGCTAGAAAAAGAGGAAGATTTTTAAAATCGTCTATGCTTTTAAATCCTCGTTTAGCAATTTCTTCACGGGTTTTGTCATTGATGTTTTCATCATATTCCGCATTGATGATTTTATCAATTCGTGACAATGTATTGCTATCAATGTTCTCAAATTTCCAATATTCTCCACAGCATATAAGTGGCAATATTTTATTGATTGCTTTTAAAGAGTAGGAAGCATACTCACTTTTGAACTCAGGTATTTTGCCAAAGTGTTTTGCCAAATCATCTTCAAATCCAAAATTCTTTATAACTGCATTAGCAATATGTTTTTCATCGTTAAGTGAATAGATGATATGCCATAGCAAATCTATTTGCTTGTTATCATTTAAAAGGAGTTCACCTTGTTCTATATAATTGTGCCTTTTAAATAATTTTCTAAACAAAGCCTTTGTTTCATTGCCCTTAAATTCTTTGTCTTCTGGATAATTTAAACGATGCGTTTTGTCAGATAATGGATTCTCTTTAGTGGATAGTTCCTTGAAAATAGCAGTTTGAGAAACAGTTGTTTTTGTATTAAAAAGCTTGAACAATTTTGATTTACTATTGTTGTTGAGAAAATGACTGGTAACATCTATATCAAAAGTTGTTTTCCCATTTGTTGCTTTGCTTTCTAACTGAATGATTTTTAGATTGTGTATGTCTTGCCATATTCTAAACTCTTGAAAAGTTGGGTGGCTTTTGGAAGTAACTTTAAACGCCTGTTGTTTACCATTTTTATCAGTATAGTTTTTGCGTTCATAGCGGCAATCTGCAATTAAATGTTTTTGGGATTTCAAATCTCTTTGATAATAAATTATGTCATTGTTAATGATATAAAAGAGACCTTTTTCTAGTAGTTCCTTTTGCTTACTTTCATTGTGCTGATACAAAAGCGAAGCAATAGAATAAAGTTTATTATTGTCATTTAATTCAGGATGGAAGGATTTTTGTTTATCCCAAATAGCTTTTAATTCAGCTTGATAAAAACTTCTATCAATTATTCTTTCTTTTATCCGATAGTTTCTGTCTGCCATGATATGAGTAAAGTGGTACTGACCAGGATGTAACCCACTTTCTTTCATGTCTTTTTCTAGCCCAATCTTCATTTTCTCCCAATCAGTTCTATCAGGTAATCTTATCTCAAACCTTGAAGTCAAATCTTTTGAAGTAATTTGTGTTATTTCAAACTCTACTTGCTTATTTAGCCAATCGGGTAATGTTTTACGAATTGTTGTTCCACTAAATGAAAGCCAATCTGCTGTCGTATATGCAATGTTGTAAACCTTCCCATAATTCGATTTTTCGGTTGATTCAGTAATTGCATATACTGTAACAAATTCTATTGTCTTTTCTCTTATTGGATACTTTTTTTCTTCATTTTCGTCCAGTTGCTTATTCTCTTTCCTGCTACTTTTAAAGCCCCTACGTTGGTTAAAGTGATATATAATTCTTTCTAACTCTTGCAAAGAAATTTTTTCGGTCAATGCTTTAGTTCTCAAATAATAAATAATCCAATCACTTAGCAGTGTTCTTTCTCCTGTTTTGACATTATCATATCCAAGTAATGCTTTTGCTTCTTCGATAGTTGAAACTGAATAAGGTACAAATTCATTGATATTGAACTTCTCTAGCTCTTTAAAATCTATTGGAAACTCTTTAGGAAACCAACCAAGTTCAACCAATACTTTAATGAGCCTTACTCTTCTTAGCTTATAGCGTTGTAGCAAACGCCTAGCACTCCTTGCATTTCTTCTTTCAGCAGCTTTAGATTCGGCTGTACCAGCCTCAAAGTCTTTTTCCCTGCCTTCCATTGGCACTATACGACTTCCAATACCAATAATTTTTCCAGTCTGAGTTTCAATGTCATTCTCTATAAATGACCAGCCAATTGAATTAGTTCCAATGTCAAGTCCTAAAATTTTTTTCATTTTTTCAGCATTTAGTTTTATGTTCGTATCAGCAAATCACAATAAGGATTATTCCGTAGTGAAAAGTTTAGACCGGGGCAACTCGGTTTTTTTATTTTCAAAAGCTACCATCTCCAAAAAGCAACTCAAAAAATTTTCTCAGGTGGGGTTGTAACAATAAATTTAGCAAGAATTTTCACTTTATCAAAATAATTTTTTTGTATATATTTTTTTTATACAAAAAATCTATATCTATATTTCTACCAACTAATTGCTTGTACTCAGCTATTTTTGAAGCATGGCATGGTTAACAGTTAAGGAGTGTAGCAAAATAATTAAAACAGAAACGGTAGTTAATAATGTAAACTTTACAGTAGAGGCATTTCAAAAAGTTGCCATTGCTGGTGCTACTGGCTCGGGCAAAACTACTTTATTAAAAATGATAGCTGGGTTAATACAACCAACCAGTGGTAGTATTTATTTCAACAACGAAAAAGTAGTAGGCCCTAATTATAAATTATTACCAGGCCATAAAGGCATTGCTTATTTAAGCCAACATTTTGAGTTGCGTAATAATTATTTTGTACACGAGTTATTAGAAATGGCCAATAAAATGCACCCGTCCGAGGCCAATAATATATACAAAGTTTGTAAAATTGAACATTTGTTGCAACGTAAAAGCAACGAATTGTCGGGTGGCGAAAAACAAAGAATTGTATTAGCTAGTTTATTAAGCACTGCACCAAAATTACTTTTGTTAGACGAACCTTTCTCTAACCTAGACATGGTGCATAAACAAATTATGAAACAGGTGATTGTTGATATTGGTAACCAACTACAAATTACTTGTATGCTTATTTCGCATGAGCCAACAGATGTTTTAAGTTGGGCCGATACAGTTTTAATTATGCAAAACGGCCAATTAATTCAACAAGGAAATGCACAACAAGTATATACACAACCCATTAATATGTATGCTGCTGGTTTATTGGGGTTGTATAATTTAATTGATACTGCAAATGCTGCTGGTTTTGGAAGTTTGCCCAACAATACACCAATGGCAAAGCAAATGTTGTTAAGGCCCGAGCAGATACGTATAGAGCCTGCTACTAATATATTTCAAAAAGATACGGTTGTAAAAATAACTTTTTGGGGTAGTTTTTATACGATAGATGTTTTAGTAAATACACAAATTGTTACCGTAAAAGTTTTACAACACCAATTTGAAGTAGGCAATAGGGTGGTGCTTACTGTTGATGCTAAAGATGTGTACTACCTGTAATTTTTATATTGTTTAGGTCCTAAAATTGTTTGTATTTCTTTTAGATAATTCTTATTTTTCTATCAAAATATTTTACCTACATTGCTTGCCTAAAACAACCTAATTATGACACTTGCACAAATTTTTTGGACCGAAGTAAAACATGAATCGGCCAATACAAGAAAATTATTAGAAGTAATTCCATTTGATAAAGCCGATTTTAAACCTCACGAAAAATCGATGAGTTTAATGCAATTATCAAAACATGTAACAGAAATTACTGGTTGGTGGAAAGAATGTTTGGTTAATGACGAATTGGATTTTGCAAAAGACAGTGGTAAACGAAAAGAAATTAATAGCATCGAGGAGTTACTTGCCCACCACGATACATTGGTGGCCAATGCAGAAAAAATATTGAGCAATATGCCCGACGAAGAATTTGCAAAACCCTGGACCATGCGTAGTGGAGAACATATTTTTTTTACCATGCCAAAAGCTGCTGTGGTGCGTACTTGGTGCTTAAATCATTTGTACCATCATAGAGGTCAATTAACAGTTTATTTGCGTTTATTAAATATACCACTTGCAGGTATGTATGGCCCAACTGCTGATAACCCAGGTATGTAATCAAATAAAAATTGTTTTTACATATGTTATCATTTACCAATGAATGTATTTCAATAGCATCAACCCAGCATGTTGATGCTATTGTTACTTTATTAAATAGTGCTTATAGGGGAGAAGCATCTTTACAAGGCTGGACAACTGAAGCCCATTTAATTGGGGGTAATGTAAGAACCAATGCCCAACAAGTATTACAATTAATACAACAACCCAATAGTCGGTTTTTAATTTATATCAATTCGGAAAATACCGTTGTGGGTTGTGTTAATTTGCAAGTAAATGAAAAAGGAATTTATTTAGGTATGTTTAGTGTACTACCTAAACAACAAGGTGCCGGTATTGGTAAACAATTATTATTGGCTGCCGAGGCGTTTGCATTGCAACAAAAAAAGCATAAAATTTATATGACCGTTATTTCTGTACGTAAAGAATTAATAGATTGGTACGTAAGAAATGGCTATACCGTTACCAACGAAATTATTCCTTTTATTGAAGATGATGTAACGGGTAATCATTTGCAAAAATTGGAGTTTGTGGTTTTGGAGAAACCAGTTATTTAGTTTTTGGTTATATAGTTTTTAGTTGTGGGTTAATTATTACGTGTTACACATTACAATTACCAAAATCAAAATCAAAAGCCAATTCCTAATTTCTAATTCACAATTCATAACTCTTAAATCCGTAATCCATAATCCTTAATTCATAATTCATAATTCTCCCTCCCATGCAGCTTGCTTTTTTTGAACCATCCGATATTGAACAATTGAAACAATGGATTAATACCGAAGAATTATTGATGAACTGGAGTGGTAGATTGTTTTCGTTCCCCTTAACAAACGAGAGCTTAAACTGGTATATTCAAGACACCAATGTAATAGATACTAGCGATGCCTTTATTTTTAAAGCAGTGGACGAACAAGGCAATAATATTGGTCATATTTCGTTAGGTGGTATTAGTACTTTAAATAAAAGTGCTAGAATAAGTAGGGTATTTGTTAGTGAGGCAGGGCGTAATAAAGGCGTTTGTACTTTTATGGTTAAAGAAGTAGTAAAATTTGGATTTGAACATTTAAAATTACACCGTATTGGTATGGGTGTTTATGATACCAACAAAGCTGCAGTTACCTGTTATGAAAAAGCTGGATTAACAATTGAAGGTATTAACAAAGACATTTTTTTATACAATAACCAATATTGGAGCATGATTGAGTTGGCTATATTAGATAACGAATGGAGGGCTCTACAAAATAAATAATTTGGCCGATTATTTTTTTTATTTAGCCGATTAAACCTAAAAGATACTGTAGGGTCTATGCTTTTGTAAACACTAATAAAAAACTTAAAATCACTATTATGAAACACTCAATTAAACTATTGCTAGGCTTATTTATGCTTATTGCAACAGTATTTACATCATGTAAAAAAAATGCAGAAACTCCTACAGATTTTGCTTTAGAATCATCTACACATTCCGACGATCAATCTCGAGTTTCGAATGAAGTTGATGCCTTAGCAAACGACTTTAACACCATTGTAGACAATTATGTTTCTTTTACTGGCAGAGAAGCAAATATTTTAGCATTGCCCTGCGATGTAACAGTTGCAGTAGATTCTACCAGCAATCCAAGAAGAATTA
>JANOZK010000138.1:0-9662 GCA_031429335.1 Chitinophagaceae bacterium
TGAATAGGTTGCCTTACCATCGTTATCAACCTGCTTTAATCTATAATAATTGGTACCTTTTAATGGGTTATTATCGGTTATGCTATAATTTTTTACTGTAGATGAATTACCATTTCCATTAACAAAAGTAAGTTCTGCCCAATTGTTTGCGTTGTTGCTACGCTCTACTGCAAAACCTTTATTGTTGCTCTCAGTAGCAGTTTTCCAATTTACAGTTACCGCATTGCCATTTTTAGCAGCTTTAAAATCTAGTAAACTTACCGGTAAAGCCGAGGATACAAAATAAATATTATCCATATATATAGTACCTCTAGTCCAAGGTTGGCACTCAAATTTAATTTGATTAATGTTGGCTAAATTAATAGTTGTTGCTGGCGTTACCGGTGAAAATTGGTTCAATGGAATGTAAACTGAATTCCAACCAACATTATTAGGAATAAATGTATGAACAAACTCCTTAGTAGGTGCTGGTGAGGTATTGATTAAAAATATTTTAAACTCAGTAATATTAGGAGTCCAAACGCTTACATGCATCATATTTCTGTTTGAAATATCTAATGGAGTTGAGAACTCAATACCTTGATAATTCATCAATTCATATTTTCTAGTATTGTTACCAACTACTAAAACCTCAGAAACTTGGGTTGATTGACCCCAATTTGGATTCCAATTAATGCCAGTTACATTGGTATATAAATCGCTAAATAACGAAGTAACATTAACGGCACTTTCGGCTGTTGGGTTTGCTGCAGCTACAGTTGGTGGTGCATAAGTGGCAACCAAATTAGCTGTAATTGTACCAGATGCAAATGCACCTGCTGCAGCCTGAGTTGCTGTAATCACAGATGAACCAGCACCAACAACAGTTATCATATTTCCACTAATGGTTGCAACACTTGTATTACTACTACTATAGGTAAAAGCACCACCACTATTGCTAGTAGGTACTGTTAAAGAAAATGGAGCAACACCAACAAGCTGTGATGCAATTGTAAAGTTTGTTATGGTGGGCAAATTTACGCTAGTATAAAAATACATATTGTCTATAAACACATTGGCACCACTGGCTGGTGTTGCTGTCACAAATTTAAATTGAATAATATCGTTTATTGTAAAACTGCTTTGAGAAATATAATCGGTAAGCTTAATATTGATAGCATTCCAAGCATTGGTTGTTAATCCTCTTCTAACAAAACGTTCATTACCAGACCCACCTCCTGGTCTAATTAAATATATATCTATGGAATCACAATTTGGACTCCAAATATCAAGGTGCAAGCTATCCATTGAACTTAGGTTTTGAGAACTCCCAAAATTAACCCCTTGGTAATTCATATTAGGGTAGCTTCTAATGGCATCCCCTAAAACAGTAATTTCTGTAGCAACACCAAAGCCAGATTGACCCCAATCAGGATTGAAATTTGTACTAGCCACGTTTGTATAAGCCCCACTGTAAATAGAAATTACATTAGATGGAGTTCTTACAGGTTGGGTAGAAGCAGGTGTTGGAGGTTGTGCACTTGCCGTCAAAAATCCAAAGGCAATAAGCACCAGTAGTAAGTAGTTTTTTTTCATAATTTTTAGTTTTTTGGTAAAGCATACGAACCAGCTTTTAAACTTAAAACTGTTTGGCTTGCAATCGTTCGTTACTTTATCGGTTAATAATTGATAAAATATTTAGAATGTAAAAATATAATTGGTTATTTCCACTGTCAAATTTTGAACCCCTTCAATACTACATCAAAAAAATAAAATCATTGGTTTTCAATGTATTTTAACTACATCATTACTACATCAATTACCTTATTTTACTTTCTCAACACTCAAATAATCAACATTTAAAAGTTTGAGTCTTCTTTTTCAGCAATTTTTCCGCTGAATTCAGTAATTCATTATTCAATCGCCAGTTTTATTGCCTCATATCCTTCAATTTTTAATAAATAAACCCCTTTTGAAGGTTTGTTTGAGAAGTTAATGGTTAAAGTATTTAATGATTGATTAATTTTTTGGTAAGAAACTATTCGTCCAACAATATCTACCAACTGAACAACTAATGGCTTATTGGCAACTTTATCTAATTGTACAGTTACTTGGTTGCTTGTTAATGGGTTTGGATAAATAGAGAGTATAGTATTTTTTCCGGAAAAATTTAGCGATTTAACTCCATAAATGGTTTGTTTACCATCCTTATCAACTTGGGTTAATCGATAATAGTTGATGCCCTTAGATGGTTGTTGGTCTATTATGGTGTAATCATGTTTACGAGTGGTGTTAGTTCCAAAAACCTTTTGTAAGGTTGAAAAATTTACACCATCGGTACTTTTTTCAATAGTAAAATAATCGTTATTTACTTCGTTCAAGGTTGACCATGAAACGACCACAACATTATTACCATTTATTTTTGCTGAATAATTAACCAAACTAACCGGCACAGTTGTTAAACAATTTGTACCAACAGTATAGCTATGTGGGGTTAATAAAGAAGTATTTTCGCCACCAGCAGGTACTTGATATGTGAAATACACACTAATAGGTGTTGTATTGGCGATGGCCTTGGTAAATCTAAAATTGTTTCCAATTTTTGTCATGGCATATCCAGGATAAGGGCCTGTTAAACCTTCTCTAACATATATAAAGGCATAAGTACTACCAACGATTGCACCCAAGGGTATCATAGTAAATACGACATTACCACCAATAGTTTCAATTCTGTAACTATAATCTCCATTAGCAATTGTTCCACAATAGCCTACGGAATTATTAATATCAACCACAATAGGTACAATTGCTGAAAAAGTAGTTAAATTGGCATTATCTGTAACCTTAGCAACTAAATTATAGTTTCCAGCTGGTGCATTTGTCCAACTAAAATTATAAGGGCTTACGGTACTTGTACCCAACAATGTATTTCCTCTAAAAAATTCAACTTTGGTAATGGCATTTGTTGCAGTTGTATTGGTTGTAATACCAATGGTTGAAAGCTCCATAAAATTTGCATTATTTGTTGGTGATGTGATACTAATAGCAGGTGAAGTAGTTATACCAGTGCAATTTGTACCAACGGTATAAATTTCTGGATTTAGTTGAGAGTTACTTTCGCCACCACTTGGTACTTGATAGGTAAAATACACATTGGTAACAACCCCATTAGCAATTGCTTTTGTATAAATAAAATCAGTGCCTACTGCAGTCATAGCAGTACCTGAGTAACCGCCAGATCCTTCTTTAATATAAATTAAGGAATAAGCACAACCAGTAATACGGCTTTGTGGGCTCATGGTATAAGTAACAATTCCCCCAGATGTGGTAGCTTTAAACTTATAATCGCCATTAATTGAAGTTGCACAAAAGCCATCGCCGGTTGGGCCACTAACAATAATGTTAGCTGCTGCTGTAGTAGTGCTTAAACCAACATTATCCGTTGCTTTTGCTCTTATTGCATAAGTTCCTGCTGTAACACCATTCCAAATAAATGAATAAGGACTATTTAGGGCTTCCCCTAATAAAGTTGCTCCATTATAAAATTCAACTTTTGCTACAGTACCATCATCGCTAGCATTGGCAGTAATAGTAATATTGGTGGGTGCATAAAGTACCGCATTATTGGCAGGTGCTGTAAGTGTAACAACAGGTGGAGTGCCTGCAACAAAAAAGAAATAAATATTATCTAAATATACTGTGCTACCATTGGTGCCTACAAACTTCAACTGGCCTACATTAGCTAAATTGATTAAATTGTATTGAGATAAAGCTATATCAAAACTATTCCATCCAGACAAACTTGGCGACAATGTAACTTTTTGTTCGGTATTGGTTGATTGGTTGATTAAAAAAACTTCTAAAAAAGTACAATTGGGTGTCCAAACATCTATATGCAAATAATTCATTGCAGTTACATTTATAGGGCTTTGCAACTGTACACCTTGATAATTAAAGTTGGTATATTTTTTTGTTGGATTGCCTACAATAAGCTCTTCCGTTACAATGGTTGATTGCGACCAACTAGGAAACCAATCTGTACCTGCAACGTCTGTATAAGCACCACTAAACAAAGAAATTACTTGAGCTGGTACCCTAACTGGTGGGGTTGGTGCAGCTACAGTTGGTGGAGGTGTACTAACTACTAAACTAGCAGTGGTACTGCCAGCTAAAAACGGAGCTGCTGCAGCTTGACTTGCTGTAATTATCGATGTACCAACACCAACAACTGTAACTGTACTGCCACTAATAGTTGCAACATTGGTATTGCTACTGTTATAAGTAAATGCTCCAGTGCTATTACTTGTAGGTGGTGTAAGTGTAAATGGTGCAGCACCAACCAATTGTGCTGGTACAGTAAAACCAGTTAATGTTGGCGATGAGGTTGACTTATAAAAATAAATATTATCTAAATAGACAACTGTGCCACCAAAAGGTGTGCTTACAAACTTAAATTGCCCAATATTGCTTAAGTTAATATTGGTGTATTGGCTTAAAGCTATATTAAAACTGTTCCAGCCGCTTAAAGTTGGGATTACCGTAACTTTTTGCTCGGTATTGGTAGATTGATTGATAAGAAAAACATCTAAACTAGTACAATTGGTAGTCCAAACATTTAAATGCAAGCTATCCATATTTGCTGCATTAATAGGACTAAGAAATTGCACACCCTGATAATTGAAGTTATCATATTTTTTTGTGGGATTACCAACGATAGAAACCTCTGTTACGATGGTAGACTGACTCCAAAAAGGAAACCAATCTGTGCCTGCAACATCTGTATAAGCACCACTAAATAAAGAAATTACATTGGTGGCAGTTCTAATTGGTGGATTTGGGGCAGCTATTGTTGGTTGGGCTTGTACTTTTGTAATCAACATTACGAGTACAACTAAAAGAAAGTAATTTTTTTTCATATTTACTGTTTTGTATGATTAAAGAACCAAAACATGTTTTAAATACTATAAAAACAGTTTATAGTAAGCATTGAATTGGTTATTTATCCAAAGAAAAAGAAGACAAAATCGTTTGCACAAAAGTATAAACCTACACTACTGCAATAAAATAAACACACACTTCAATACTACATCCAAGTTGAAAAGCATAGTATTTTGACCCATTTTAGCTACTACAACTATACATCAACAGGTTTTTTACTATATTCACCTTGTAATTAGTTTACAATATGAAAAGATTGTTATTGATGATGTTATTGCCGCTAAGCATCTTTGGTCAAAACACCATTGGCTTACCCGACATTATTAATTACAATAAGCAAGTGTATGCTGCAGGTTTACAAAACTGGGATATAACGCAAGACACTAATGGCATTATTTACTTTGCCAATAATGAAGGATTATTGAGTTTTGACGGTAAATATTGGAACCTCTTTCCACTGCCAAACAAAACCATTGTACGCTCAGTTAAAATTGGGAACGATAACAACATTTATGTTGGTGGTCAAGATGAGTTGGGCTATTTTTCTCCATCGAAAAGTGGTGTTTTAGAATACCATTCTTTAAACGAATTTATTCGGCCAATTGACAAAGCATTTGGCGATGTTTGGGATATTGTTTGCCTAAATAAAGAAGTATTTTTTAGAACTTTTGATAAAATATTTAAGTTTTCGAATAATATTGTTACGGTTTTTAAGGCCCCAACAGAATGGACATTTTTAGAAAATTGCAATAATCAGTTGTATGCACACGACTTTTTTGTGGGATTAATGAAGTTTGACAATAATAGTTGGCAACCACTTGAGGCAAATAATACATTGCCTAAAAACGATCCAATTACCAGCCTTTTACCATTACAAAATGACAGTATATTAATTACAACCCTAAAAAATGGGTTATTTCTTGCTACAAGATTAGGCATCATTAAAAAAAATGTTCAAAATGAAGCAATATTTAAAACGCAAAGAATTTATAGTGCCTTAAAAATTAACAACAATTGTTTTGCCTTAGCTACTACAAATGGTGGCGTACATATTATTGACCTTGATGGTAACATTATACAAAAATTTACAAAAACAGAAGGCTTACAAAATAATAACGCATTAAGTATTTTTTTAGATAAACAACTCAATTTGTGGTTAGGCTTAGATAACGGTATTGCAGTGGTTGCATACAATAGTGCCATAAAACACATTAATCCACTTGCTAAAGACGAATCTGGCTATACTACAACAATTCACAATAATTATTTATATGCTGGCACATCATCGGGTTTGTACTGTGTGTCTTTAGAAAATACAATAGATTACAGTTTTAGTAAAGGCAGTTTTATACCTGTTAGTAATGCAAATGGCCAAATATGGAACCTTACAGTAATTAATAATCAGTTAATAGCAGGCTTACACGAGGGTGCTTATTCAATAACCAATAATTACGCCCAACCAATTGCTAACAATACTGGCTATTGGAATTTTTTGCCCACTAGTAATATATTTCCAACTCCACAAGTTATTAGTGGAACATATAAAGGAATTTCTTTATTAAATTATACAAACAACAAATTTGTTTCGGCAACAGATATAAAAGGATTTACAGAATCGTCGAGGTTTGTTGCAATTGATAGAGATAACACTATTTGGGTTTCGCATCCTTATCATGGGGTATATAAACTAATTCCAACAGCCAATAACTCATATGAAGTTAAGATTTTTACTGCTGCTAATGGGCTTCCTTCAACCCTTAATAACCATGTGTTTAAAGTTAAAGATGAAGTTGTAGTGGCAACTGAAAAAGGTATTTATACGTATGCAAATGGTAAAAATATTTTTGAACCGTCCTCCTTTTATAATAAACTATTGGGCAACCAAAGTATTAGATATTTAAAAGAAGATAACGGTGGAAATATTTGGTTTATTCACAATAAGTCGTTGGGAGTTATTGATTTCTCTGCGAAGGAGCCCTCAGTAATTTATCTTCCAGAATTGAATAATAAAATGCTGAGTGGTTTCGAGTTAATTTATCCAGTAAATAATAGCAATATTTTTTTGGGTAGCGAAAAAGGATTTTTTCATTTAAACTATGAAAAATATAAAAAAAACATTCCCAAACTTCATGTTCAAATAAGAAGTGTTAGAATTTTAAACCAGAAAGACAGTTTACTTTTTGGAGGATACCATACCCCAGTTAACGAAATACAAAACCAAAACAGTAAACTTGTACCCAGTATTAATAGTAAGTGGAAAGCTATTAGATTTGAGTTTTCCAGTGCTTTATTTGGATACCAAACCGATTTAGAATTTAGCCATCGTTTAGTAGGTTTTAATAACGCTTGGAGCGAATGGAGCGGTAGAACCGATAAAGAATTTACCAATTTATCTGATGGAAAATATACATTAGAAGTTAAGGTAAGAAACAACCTTGGTAATGAATCGGAACCAACTACTTTCACTTTTATAATTTTACCTCCTTGGTATTTTAGCTTAGTAGCCAAAATAATTTACTTTCTCTTATTTCTGTTATTTAACTACTTATTATATAGATATTTAAAAAATAAATTTAAAATACAACAAGAAAAATATATCAAAAAGCAAAAAAAATTGATGTATGTTCTTGAACTAGAAAGAGCAAAATCAGAAAGCGATTTAGTTACTTTAAGAAACGAAAATTTAGAAGCTGATATTAATTTTAAAAATAGTGAGTTGGCATCTTCTGCCATGCATTTGGTAAAAAAAGGAGAACTAATTGCAAAACTAAAAGCCGAGTTAACCCATTTAATGAAGGGCGTAGAAAATACGCAAATAAATAGTGAAATTAAAAAACTAATTAAAGCGGTAAGCGAAGACGATAATATGGATAAAGAATGGGAATCTTTCTCCAAACATTTTGATAAAGTACACAGCGATTTCTCGGTAGAATTAAAAGAAAAACACCCTACTGTAACACCCAACGAACTAAAACTTTGTGCATATTTACGTATGAATTTATCTACCAAAGAAATAGCCCAATTAATGAATATTTCTGTTCGTGGTGTAGAAATTAGTAGGTACAGACTAAGAAAAAAACTAGCTATTTCTTCAGAAACAAATTTATTTGATTACCTAATTAATTTACAACAAAAGAAATAATTTATTATTTATAACTCAACTCATCGATTTCTAATTCAGTTTTTTCTTTGGCTACAAATAAAGTTTTGTATTGGGTAGTAATGATATATGCAAATTCCTTTTGTAGTAAATGTAATGATTTAGGTGGATCTGTAATCTTAAACACAAATAAGCTAATGCTTGTAAAACTTGTAAATTTGCCGTAAAACAGGCCTACAAATAAACGGATAATGAAAGAAAAATTAAGCCAACTTATACAAAACTTAGAAGGTGATTTTTTTACAGATGAAACCATACGCACTTTATATGCAACAGATGCATCTATTTACAGAGAGATGCCTTTGGCGGTTGCAATACCAAAAACTAAAAATGATTTAAGCAAATTAATAGTTTTTGCAAACGAAAATAATACCAACCTAATTCCAAGAACTGCTGGCACATCATTAGCAGGGCAAGTTGTGGGTAATGGCATTATTGTAGACATGTCTAAACACTTTACAAAAATTATTGAATTAAATGAGCAAGAAGCTTGGGTTACTGTACAACCAGGTGTAATTAGAGACGAGTTGAATATGTTTTTGAAACCTTATGGTTTATTCTTTGGTCCAGAAACATCAACTGCCAATAGAGCCATGATTGGTGGTATGGTAGGCAATAATTCATGCGGATCAAATTCTGTTGTTTATAGAAGTACACGTGAGCATTTATTAGAAGTAAAAGCCTTTTTAAGCGATGGATCTGAAGTAGTATTTAAACCATTATCGTTAGATGAGTTTCATGAAAAATGTGAGCAACCAAACTTAGAGGGGAAAATTTATAAAACAACTAGGAGCATATTAAGCAATTACGATAACCAAGTAGAAATTCAAACCCATTTTCCAAAAAAAACAGTTGAGCGACGTAATACTGGTTATGCACTAGATATGTTGTTAGCAATGGCTCCATTTAACGCTGGTGGAGATGATTTTAATTTTTGTTCTCTTATTGCAGGCTCAGAAGGTACATTGGCATTAATTACAGAAATTAAGCTACATGTAAACCCACTACCACCCAAAGAAGTTGGATTATTGTGTGTTCATTTTAATAGTATCGATGAATCGTTAAGAGCTAATTTAATTGGCTTGAAATATAAGCCAAGTGCAAGCGAATTAATAGACCATTACATTTTAGAATGTACAAAAGATAATATTGAACAAAGTAAAAATCGTTTTTTTGTACAAGGAGATCCAGGTGCAATTTTAGTAATTGAATTTGCAAAAAATACAAGAGAAGAAGTTGTAGCCATTACACAACAAGTTGAAGCAGACATGAGGGCTGCTAATTTGGGTTATCACTTTCCGGTTTTATTTGGAGCCGATACCAAAAAAATATGGACCTTAAGAAAAGCAGGTTTAGGCTTACTAGGTAATTTACCTGGAGATGAAAAAGCAGTAGCTGTTATAGAAGATACAGCAGTTGATGTAGAAGACTTACCCAACTATATCAAAGAGTTTAATGAAATATTGGTGAAGCATAACTTACATGCTGTTCATTATGCACATGCTGGTTCTGGCGAAATTCATTTACGCCCAATTATTAATTTAAAAACTGCCGAGGGGAATGCTCTATTTAAAACCATTGCACA
>JANOZK010000139.1:0-57352 GCA_031429335.1 Chitinophagaceae bacterium
TGCCATTTGTAATACAGTTGGGGCAACATCAACATTTTGTACCATTTTGTGAATGGTTTGTCCACCCTTAAAAATGCCAGGAGCATACACTATGAATGGCACTTTCACACTCTCTTCATAAAAGTGACGTTTATCGATTAATCCATGTTCTCCCCAGCTAAAACCATTATCGCCCATATAGATAATCATGGTATTGTTCTCCAATCCATTGGCTTTTAAATAATCCACTACAGTTTGAACACTTTCATCTACTGCCATTAAAGTTTCGGCATAAGTTTGAACCATCTCTTCAATGTTTGTATGTTTATGATATGCGTAGTCAACTCCATGCCAGCTATAACGTTGCTGCTTCACCCACTCAGGCCATTTCAATGTTTTATAATCATCGTTTAATGTTTGCCAATAAGTTGGCGGCAACGTATATTTTTTGTTAGCATACATGCCAGCGTGTCTTTTGGCTGGATAAAAAGGAGCATGCACCGCTTTATGTGAAAGGTATAAGAAGAAGGGTTTGTTTTTATCCCTGTTATTTAACCAATCAACTGCATGATTGGTAAGTAAATCGGTAATGTAAGTTGAATCTTTATATGTTATTTGTTTGCCATCAATATTTAATGTTGGATTGTAATAAATCCCTTGCCCCCTAAAACTTTCCCAATGATTAAAACCAGTTCTTGGTCTGTCATCATCATCGCCCATATGCCACTTGCCAAAGAAAGATGTTTGATATCCGTTTTTTTGTAAGTACTGCGGAAAGTAAACCAATCCATCTGGTTCTCCTGCTGCATTATCAATTATAGTATGAACGTGTGAATATTGACCAGTGAGAATAGAGGCCCTGCTTGGAGAACACAATGAAGTTGTGACAAAAGCATTTTTAAAATAGGCCCCACCGGCAGCAAGCTTATCCAATGCTGGTGTTTTTTGCCAGGGCAATTTTCCGGTAAAACCCATAAAGTCGTACCGATGGTCATCGGTAAGAATAAAGATTACATTCATCTTTTGCTGACCTACAATGGCTTTGAGCTGCTCTGGTATTCCTGATTGAGGAACTTTTACTTTTGCCTCAGTTCCTGTTTGTTGTTGCTGACTTTGTATTTGCGAAACAAATACAAACAGAAAAATTATTGCCAGATAGATTTTATTCATTTCATTCAATTTATAAATTCTTAAAAAGGTATATTTATCTTCTGATATTTTTTACTTTATAACAAGATTCAGGTTCTACTAATCTTGCACCTTCAATATCAATTCCAATTGCGATATTATTTGTCATTTTTTAATTTTTTTATTTTTTGAAATATTAATAATTTCCTGTTTCCCTATATCAGGAACTTTATGCTGAAAATCTTGATAATATGAATGAAGCAAGTCAATCTCAGCAATATATTTCTTGTCATTAATTTGATTATTAATTTCAAGTGAATCCAATTTACGTATAAAAAACTGATTTCCAAAAGACCTGAAATCGAATTTTCTATAAGCATCCGTTGGATCAAGCATGACTCCAAGTTTATACTCTTTAGAAATGATGGTAGCCTGCGACCAACTTTCTGAAACAAAATATTTTCTTTTCATTGACTTCCCTTTAGTTAATGTTTCTGCAATTGACAGGCCTTGAATGGGATATTTCAAAGTGGGCATTTTTAACCCAAGTAATTCTACCAATGTTGGATATATATCAACAAGACTAACCAGTTCGGCTATTCGTTTTCCTTTTTGTTTGTTACCAGGAATACGAATAATTAAGGGTATATTTAAAATGTCTTCGTACACATTTTGGCCAATTGCAGCTTTCTCAACCATACCATGATTACCTACAAAGTCGCCGTGATCGGTTGTATAGATAACAATCGTTTCTTCTGCTATACCAGCCTCATCTAAAGCCTTTAGTATTTCTCCAATACAATGATCTACTTCGGTTACAAGTGCATAATACGCTCCTACATAATTTCGCCAAAGTTGCTCATCAGTGTATGCTTTATCTACATTCCAGACTTTGTTGCCTCCATCTCTAATTGATTGCATCATTGGTGGAATATTCTCTTTTTGCTCGTATAAGTTGATGGGTTTTCTTATTGAGCCTCCATATTTTCTACCTTCGCCCCAGGCAGATACATCATATAAATCCATGTATTTCTTCAGGGGAGTATACGGTTGATGAGGTCTATAAAAACTTGCCCAACAAAAAAAAGGATTGTCGCTTTTGGCTTGTTTTTTTATCATTTCTATAGTTAGCATTGTTGTAAATGCTTCCATAGTCATGTTTTCTGGTAATGTTGAAATACGTGTGCCCAGATCTGCAATAGGAATTTTCTCTTTTGCATACTTCGAACATTCTGTTCCCTTGCCAAATTCGGCTGCCCAATCTTTTGCAAACTCTTTTCCATACCCATTTTTTTCTACCCATTCTGTATAGCTGTTACCAGGAGTTTCATTGCATAAATGACTTTGTTGAAAATCCCAACCTGCATCTATTGCTGCACTAGTATGACGTTTACCAAAAGCGAAAGTTGTATAATTATTTTGCTTAAAAAGTGAAGGCAGTGAAACAACTTCATTAATAACAGTTGTTTGCTCATTATTTGAAAGAAGGCCTAATGTTCTAGGATAAATGCCTGTCATAAGTGCCGACCGTGAAGGAACACAAATACCAGTTGCACAATATGCTCTGTCGAAAACAATAGACTGTTTTGCCAGTTTATCGAGATTAGGTGTAAGTACATCTGGATGTCCTTCGAATCCCATTACTTTTTTATTATGCTGATCTGAGAAAAGAATTATTACATTAGGCTTTTTCTTTTTTGTGTTTAATGATTTTAAAGTAGTATTATTTTTAGTATTTCTTTCAGTTTGAGCATTTGTAAGATTGACATTGAATAACACTAAAATGATTATTAAATTAATATACTTATAGAATAATTTCATTTTCTAATTATTTAGTATTAATTTTTTCAAATGACATTAATATAAATTACTTCCATTTCTTTCAAATAATCAACATGAGTTTTACTAATATCCATTTGTACTTATTGTATTACACTTGCAATTTTTTGTGCAACTAAACGTCCATTAATTTTTTCGATAAATAATTCATCAATTACTTCTCCTTTCAGATTCTTAATTCGGATATTGTCTATAAGAACTTTTGTTGTGCCTGGTTTTTTAAATTTAAAAGTTAACCCAAAATCATTGTATTTAAGTGGAGAGTAAGTGCCTAAACCTACCGAAACATGCTTCCAGTTTTCATCAAATTGAGTTGGTGATTGCAAAAGTTTGCCATTCAAATCAACGCCCATTTTTTCATTAAAGGTTGGATTAGCACCTCTGATTGGCGAAAAATAGCAAAACGACAAATCAGATATAGGATCTACTTTAATATCGTATTCAATGTAGTAATCAGCTAGGATATTCAATTCTTTTTTAAATATTACTGTTGTTTGTTTTTTCAAATCCGCTTCTGATGAAATATCAATTGATAAATAATTTCCATTTGGATTTGGATTTGAAGGCTTAATATTTAAAGGCAAGTGTATATTAGCTACCCCTATATTTTTTGATTCAATTGCCATTCGAGCTAAAAATTGTTCAACTACTTGTGGATTAGCAGCAGCTACATTTTTTGATTCAGCTATATCGTTTTCTATATCAAACAATTCAACTTTGTCTCTATACCTAAACAATTTCCACTTATCAGATCTCAATACATCATAATCACGCCAAGCCCAATAAAAATATCTGTCTGTTTGTGGTTTTGCATTGCCTTTAATTAAGTTAACTAAACTGATTCCATTGAGATTATTAGGTAATTTTTGTTTGCCTTTGGCTAACTCAACCATTGTTGGAAATACATCTAAATAACCACACATTTCAGCTACATTTTTTTGGGGTGCCGATAAAACTGTTTTTGGTATCATCATACTTGCAACAGAGTGAATACCTCCTTCATATAATGAATGTTTAAATCCTCTGAATGGAGCATTATTTCCTGCATATTCTGTACCACCATTGTCTGAGAAAAAAAGTATTATGGTGTTGTCTAAAAGTTTATTCCTTTTCAAATAATCCATAATAAGCCCTACATTATCGTCGAAGGAGGTAATTACAGCAGAGTACAACATTGCTTTTTCTTCAGGTTCAAGTTTGTCTTGTTTATTGTTCCAAGTATCGTCATTATACAATTTTGCATTAAATTTTCTCCAATCAATGATATCGATCACCGCTTTACGATAATAATCATATGGCTTAAGATCTTTTACCTTACTCATTATTTCTTGTGGTACTCTTTTTAATAATTCTTCCTTCACCACATGTGGACCATGAACTGCCTGAAAGGGAACATAACAGAGAAAAGGTTTTTTTTCATTCTTCGATTTTTCTATAAAGTCTATGGCATATTTAGAAGTCAAGTCAGTAGCATAATCCAATTCATTATCAACTAATGTATCATCGTGAAACCAACCTGTTGAACCTTTGGAATAGTAATCAACTGCTCCTGCATAAAATCCAACAAAACGGTCGAAACCGTATTGATTAACGGTATTGGATCCTGGTACTTCATTTGGCGTAGGGCTATTATGCCACTTACCAAACAATCCAGTTCTATAGCCTTCCTTTTGAAAATAGTTGCCCATATTGGTGAGCTTCAAATCCATGTTGCCACCTGTTTCGGGGCCTGCTCCTATCCGTAAAGGATGCATTGCTGTTAATAAACCACCACGGGTTGGAGAACAAACTGGGTTTGTCATGAAATTAGCAAAACGTACACCTTGCTGTATTATATTGTCAATATTAGGAGTTGGCGTTTTTCCTCCTGTAATACTCAAATCACCATGACCCATGTCATCAGCCAATATAATTACAATATTGGGTTTTTGAGGTTTCTGGGATTCGGCAAAAAAAGATATTGAAATACATACACATAATAGAAGCAGTTTAAAAATTTGAGTTCTTATCATAACTTAGATTTTAATTATTACTATAATTTTCGTTTTTGTACCCCATCAATATGTGTGGATTTATTTTTTCTTAACCATTCGAGAAGGCTGCTACGAAGATCTTCTGCCCTTTTTGCATATCGTTCTTTCTCAGGATTTTTGCCAAGAAGGTTGTTCATCTCAAACGGATCTGTTTTAAGATCATACAATGCATTAATGACTTTAGAATTTTCAGTATAAGGCATTATCAATTTCCAACCTTCTTTTACAATCATATAATTTGGTTCAACATCGCCCCGATAATCCCATTCTTGCACAACATATTTGCCATTAGTAGAATCAGTACCATTGATTAATCCTTTTAGGCTTATTCCATTTGACTTATAGTTTCCTACATTCAAATAATCCAGAACGGTAGAAAATAAATTCAATGTAGAAACATATCCGTTTACAATCGTTTTACGTTTTATTTTTCCTGGATAACGAACTAATAATGGAACATGAGCTGACTCTTCGTAGAATACATTTTTTTCTCGCATTCCATGTGCACCAAGCATTTCACCATGATCACTTGTAAAAACAATAAGTGTATTCTCGGCAAGTCCGAGTTCATCTACTTTATCCAAAATTTTTCCAACCCAATCATCAACTTCTTTAACAAGTCCATAATAACTTGAAATCATGTATTTAATTTTTTCTGGATCAGCATACTCAGTATGTTCCAAACGACCATTGGCTTTTTTGTATGGTGAGTTTTCCATATTATCACCAATACTAAAAGGAGCTACCATTTTTTTAGCAGGATACATAGTTGAATAAGGCTTAGTAGGCAACATGGGTGCATGTGGAAAATGAAATGAACAAGTAATACTAAATGAAGAGTCCTTTAACCGCTCGAGGGCATCAATGGTTTGCATTGCCTGAAAAGCAGTGATGGTATTGTTTTTATCTATTGATAATTCACCATGTAAATCTGGCTGACTTGGTTTTCTTTTACTTTGCTTTACATCTGCATCGGTTTTGCCGTAGAATTTATCTAACGGATTGGCTGTATAAGGCCGATGAGTATAGGTATCATAAAGTTCTCCTTCGCCTAATGTTCTATTTGGTGATTTTTCATTTAAAAAATCCTCATAAATCAATAATGAACCTTCGGGTCCAAAAACAGATTTACCTTTTTTTGTAACAGGAATTGGATTTTTATAAATATCAGCATGTGAGGATTGTGTATGCCATTTTCCAAAATATTCACAATGATACCCTTTGGCAGTAAGAATTTCATCAAAAGTAGGCATAGTCATTAACCCTTCTTTTTTAAAACTATAGGCATACTCGTTAACTTTCATTCCATGATTTTCAACTGATGCACCTGTTAGGATGGATGACCTTGCAGGGCTGCAAACAGCACAAGGAGTATACGCATTTTTAAACCTAGCCCCTTGTTTTGCTAGTCGGTCTAAATTGGGTGTCTTCAACACTTTATTACCTGCAATACTCATTGCATCAAACCTTTGCTGATCAGTCATGATAAAAAGCAAGTTGGGTTTTTTCTGAGCATTTACTTCTGTGTTTACTAAACACAAAAGAAATGTTGCTACTACTATTGTTCTCATATTATTTATTTTACCAGTTATCTGTTCTAAAGGGTGATACAGGTATTCCGGATAAACCAAAAATACTTGCCTCCACATAATTTTTATATGCATACCTTACTGCAACAGGGTTAGGAACTTTTTCATTCCATACCACTAAACGGGTTGTTGATGTTTCTATTTCGGCTTTAGCAGGATAAAATAGTTTATCTTCTCCTGCAATCTCAAACCCTTTTAGGGAAGTCCACATTGGATAAATACCCTTATCGGCATTTTTAAAATCAACATATATTCTCTTCTCTTTTATCTCCATGGTTTTATAAACTGGAGCGGTATAACCAAATCCTTTTCTACCATAAGTTGCACCTAAAGCCCATAAAGCCAAACGCTCACCAACAGTTTCCTTATTAGGAGGGTGGATAAATGACGGATGACCGATATCCAACGTTGATGCCATTCCAGAATTAGGAATGTCAATCATATTTTGAAGTTGCACTTCACGCAACCTTGCGGCAGAAGTACTATCAGCTCCTTCATAATTAAATGGGGCAATTTGCACAAAATAAAAGGGGAGCTCTCCAATATTCCAACGGCTTCGTAAATCCTTTACAAAAGCTGGCATTAATTTGGCATATAGGCCAGGGTTTTTTCGATTGGATTCGCCTTGATACCACAAAAATCCTTTAATTGAAAAGTTGATAAAGGGAGCGATTTTGGAATTGTATAATACACAAGGTGTAGCATTTGGTTTACTTATCGATGTAGTGTCATCTAGTATCGAAATATCTATTTCCTTAAATGGTGCAATAGCTTCCCGGCTCATCCAAGCTTCTACACCAGATCCACCCCAAGAAGACACAATAATGCCAACAGGTACTTGTAATACTTCTTGCGTATACTTAGCAAAATAATATGCTGCTGCACTAATATTTGAAACATTTTCAGAAACGTTTTCTAACCATTCTCCTTTACAATCAGTTTGAGGCTTCTTATTAAATTGTCTTACCCAATTTCCATCTTTCGAATCTGTAGTGAACATTCGTATAGGTGTGTTAGCAGAAGCTTTCACAATCACATTATTACCACCTGAAATTGGTTGACGAGGAAAACCTCTCATGGGCATTTCCATATTTGATTGACCAGTACAAAACCAAACTTCGCCTATAAGTATGTTATCTAGTTGAAGAGATTCACCATCAGAAATAGTAATTTGATATGGACCTCCAGCAGCTGGTGTATTCACTTCCAATAGCCAATTTCCTTCACTATCAGACATTGTTCTGTACTGTTTTTTATCCCATGATGTGGTTACACTGATTTTTGTATTTGTTTTGGACCAGCCCCATAATTTAGCAGCTGTTTTTTGTTGCAATACCATATTGCTACCTAGTATGGCTGGTAATTTTACTTTTGCTTGTATGCCGCCTATAGAAAACAATAATACTAAAAATAAGCTCCATTTTGATAAACAATTTTTTTTCATGTTATTGTATTTTTGAATGCATTGAATGTAAAAAATCTTGATATTTTTTAAGTAGTGTCTTTTTAATTTTCGGATATTTTTCAGAAAGATCCACCCTCTCTTGTGGATCATTTTCAAGATCAAAGAGTAAGCTATTACCATTCATTTTTTCAGGTTTAATGCCAGGGTAATTGAAGGGTGACGCTTGTTCCATTGGAGCAATGATTGTAGTTCCGTCAGGGCCTCTTTTATCTACATAATTTTTCATATCAACTTCTCGATAAAATTCTGGTTTAACAACAAAAAGTTTCCATTTGCCATCACGAATTGTACGAATAGTTGTGTCTTTCATGGTAAATATTGGTGGATGCGAATTTGATTTCCCTCTTATAATTGTAGCAATATCTTGACCATCTAATTGAATGTTTGGATTGGTTTTAATTCCTGTAAGTTTCATGATTGTTGGTAGAATATCTAACGACCAACAAGGAGTTCTAATGATTTTCGACTTAGGAAATTGCTTTGGGTAACTAATAATAAAGGGAACTCTTGTTCCACCTTCCCAATTAGTTGCTTTCATGCCTTTTAATCCACCCGTATTACCTCCATACCATGGTCCATTATCAGACATGAAAATGATGATGGTATTTTCTAAAATATGAAGTTCTTTGAGCTTCTTGATTACTTCACCTGTAGACCAATCTAATTCTCTAAGAACACTCTCATATAAAACTTGCGAATTTCCTGTTGTATAAAATTGTTCAGATGCTGCTAGTGGTTTATGCGGCATTGCATGAGCTAAATAAAGAAAAAATGGATTGCTTTGATTTCTTTGAATAAAGTCAACTGCTTTAGCAGTGTATTTTTTTGTAAGCAGTCGTTGATCAACAGGATACTCAACAGTATCCATATTCTCCACAATTTGAACTGGCCTCATGTCATTAGAATATAAAATACCATAGTATTCATCAAAACCATGTTTCACAGGAAAGTATTCAGGCTTATGGCCTAAATGCCATTTACCAATACACTTGGTACGATAACCCACACCTTGAAAGAGTTCGCCCATTGTAACTTCACTTGCATTCAATCCTATGTTATTGATATTGGCATCAGGTGCAGGATTTTCCACCATTCGATGTCGTAATGGAAATCGACCAGTTAATATCGAAGCTCGTGAGGGTGCACAATATGGAGTTGGTACATAAAAATCGGTAAATCTAATTCCATTTTTTGCTAACCCATCAATATTTGGTGTGCTGATCTGATTTTTATTATAGCATGAAATGTCTCCATACCCCATATCATCGGTTAAGATGATAATTACGTTGGGTTTTGCAGCTTGTTTAACCTGCCCGTCACTAAGAAGTGGTGAGAAGGTTAAGCAATAAAGGGTGCTTAATGCAAAAATATTTTTATGAATTGAATACATTATAATAATAAAGTTGTACTAATAGTTTGACGGTATTTTCTAATCACAAGGTGTACTATTTTCATTTTATGGCAGCAATTTTAGAGTTCCATTCCATTAAAGATTTTGGTAAATAAATTATAGGGTTTTCCTTTATACCAAAGTTCATGAAAGCCACAGTACCTATATACTTAGATTTAATTAAAGGCATAATAAAATTTGCCAAATCAAAATCTCCAGCCCCAATGGGTTTTATAGTACTAGTGTCTCTGGTTTTTGAATTCGTATAATCAGCTACAATATTGGTTCCTGCTAAAGTTACCGCACCCAAACGACTCTTTACATTTTCAAAAACCGCAGATATCCTTGTACCATTTCCTGCTCTAATTTCATGATACAAGTGAAGAGCCAGTTTTAGATTGGGTAGATTTATCTTGTCAACAAATACTAGTGCTTCTTCGGCTGAAGCTATATAGCAATCGCTATGAGGATATAATATAACTTCTACTTTTTTTTGTTTTGCATATGTTGAAATTTCTATTAGTTTATTTAGAATCACCGAATCTGTTACACCAGAAATTTTTTTTCCAAAAATTATCCATAATTGAATTTTTTTAAATGCAATTTTATCAACAACTTTTTTCCATCTTTCTTTTCTTTCAGGAGAGTCATTAAAATTATATCTTTCAAATATTGCATTAATTTTAAATCCTTTTCCGATTGAGACTAAACGAATAAATTCATCGATATTATTAAAATCATCAATTGTTTCACTTTTCAAAACTATTTGGTTATATCCAACCCTCTCCAATAAATCAATTTGATTAGATGGAGATAATTTTTCTAAGCCTCCATAATTATAACTGGCAATTTGATATTTTGAAACAGCCATTTGCTGTTGCTGATAATTTTTTGACGAAGAACAAGAAATCAAACAAAAAAATAATCCATAGTTCACAACTAAATTAATTATTTGCCAACTTATCTTTTTTGTTTTCATTTACTTTTCATTTTAAAATACATTTAAACTACCCTTTGATCGATTATTTTGTGACTTTTATAAACAACACTTGATTTGTGCCATGCTGAGGAATAGCAATTATTTTTAATTCTGGAGAATAACTTAGGTCAGTAGGATTTTTTAAACCAGAAATAAAATCAACGATACTTTTTTTATGAGTATCCACTTTTAAAACTTTTCCAGCAAACCAATCCGTTACATAATAATGACTTCCCACTTTTGTAATCCCTTCAAGATTACCAATTTTACTCATCAATACGGATATTTTTTTTGTTACAATATTAATACTCAGTAAATCTCCAAGTTCTGAAGTTTCAAATGTTTCTGGATTACTTAGTTTACCCCAGCTTGCTACAATTAAATTATTTTTATCCATGTACAAACCATCTGGAGTTTTTAATTGTTCCGTTTCAAGCCATACTTCAGGAATCCTATTTCCTTGTGGTAATCTGTAAATTTTATTTCCAAAAAAATCAGATACAAAGAGGTCTCCATTATCTGCTATAGCAATATCATTAATAAACATTGCTCCGCTAATTTTAAAAAAATTATTTATTTTACGGTTAGCTATATCAATTTCATATACCCCTTCTCTGTCGCATACATATAAGTAGTTTTCAGTAATTATCATACCACTTGGAGCATGCATACCCTCTGTTTTTCCTATCCAAAACTGATGCAAAACTTTTCCATTTTCATCTGCTTGAGTGACCCAACCATAATTGTCTTTTTTTAAGGAAATTCCTCCTCCCAAATTTGAAATAAACCATGTTCTAGATTTGGCATGCCAAATAGCTTGATCTGGTGCGTCATAACCTTTAGCTGAAATATATATCGTAGTATCGGAATATGCCAAACCGGTTGAAATGTAAACCACTTTGGGGATTGCCGTTTTTGCAAAAACTTGCTGTTTAAGATTTATGACTGTTAAAACAATTATTATGGTCAATATCTTACTAATCATTCTTATGTTTTTCATGTGTTTTTATAATTTACTTGTTTTTGGCCTTTTACCCATTATTAATTTTAATGTTCCGCCGTTCAATATTTGGTTGTGTGTAAAAGAAAAATTATTCAATTTTTTTCCATTTAAAAAGGCTTCTTGAATATATTTATTCTCCTCACTTACAGAATTAGCTATCACAGTAAATTGTTTATTATTTGCCAACTTAATAGTAGCTTTTTCAAATAGAGGACTCCCTAGAACATATATTTGAGATGCTGGAAAAACTGGATAAAACCCTAATGAAGAAAATATATACCAAGCAGACATTTGTCCGCAATCTTCATTGCCAATGATTCCATTTGGATCATCATGATAAAATTCTTTCATAATATAGCGTACTTTTTCAGCTGTTTTCCATTGCTGGTCTGCAAAAGCATATAAATAAGCAATATGGTGGCTTGGCTCATTTCCATGTGCATATTGTCCTATCAACCCCGTTAAGTCTACCAATGCTTCACTTGCATCTTCTTTTATTGAAAAAAATGTATCCAGTTTATGAATAAATGCATCCTTGCCACCAACTAAAGAAATAAGACCAGGAATATTCTGCGGAACTAACCAAAGATATTGCCATGCATTTCCTTCTGCATAGTCTGCTGCCCAAGGTTTGGTAGATTTAATTGGATCAAATTTTGCATTCCAAGATCCATTGGATTGTTTACCCCGAAAGAATCCTGTTGACGAATCGTAATACAAGCGGTAATTTTCTGAACGCTTTTTAAAATAAATATAATCGTCCATTTTACCCATTGCCTTTGCCATCGCTGCTATACTTGCATCACTAATTGAAAACTCAAGTGCTGTTGCAACAGTTCTTCTGATATTTACATCTGAAGGTATTAATTCAAATTTTTGAATATAGTTTAGTCCTCTTAAGTCTAACATGGCTGTGGCTTTCATCGCTCTATAAGCTCCTTCAGCATCAAATGATTTGAATCCTTTTAAATAAGCTTCTGCAATTATTTGAATACTACTAATACCTACCATAGTGCCTGTTTCATTGGCATTTAGATGCCAAATAGGTAAATATTTTTGTTCATCAAAAATTGCAAGCATACTATTAATAAAATCGCCAATACGATGGGGTGCAATTATGTTTAATAAAGGATGTTGAGCTCGATAGGTATCCCAAGTTGAGAAAATGGAATAATTATTGAAATTATTTTTTACATGAATTTTTTTATCGGAACCTAAATAATCTTTATTAAAGTCGTTAAATAAAGAAGGATGAATTAAAGAATGAAACATTGAAGTGTAAAAAATTCTTTTCTCCTTTATATTTTTTGTTTGTATTTCTATTCGAGCTAATTCTTTATTCCATCGATCGTTTGCACTTTTTGCAACCTCATTAAAATTCCATTTTGGTATTTCTGTGTAAATATTGGCAAGTGCATTATCTGTACTAACAGGAGAAATGCCAACTTTTAGTTGAACGAAGTCACCAATATTAAAACTAATAACCGCTTTAATAGCAGTTCCTTTCATGGATTTTCCTTCCCCTTTTTTTATACCGTCGTATATTTTCAAATCCTTCAATGACTTTGAAGAAACTATTGCAAAAAATACTTTTTGATCCTTAGCCCAGCCAGTTGAAAAACGGTAGCCCTTCAAAGTATAATCGTCTATCTGCTCTATATAAGTATTGGTACTTGTATCATTGATGCCTTCTTGAAGGTCGATCATTAAATGTGCATCTTTACCTTTTGGAAAATGGTATTGATGAAACCCCACACGTTCAGATGCTGTCAATTGTACCGATACTTGATTATCCAATTTAACTCCATAATAACCAGGTTTTGACACTTCGTTCTTATGACTAAAACTGCTTAAATAACCATCATGCGGAAATGCTTGCTGCCCTTTATTCAATTTCACTTCTCCAACAATGGGCATAAAAAGCACATCGGATAAATCGCCAATACCTGTTCCACTCATGTGTAAGTGAGAGAACCCAATGATAAGACTATCTGAATAGTGATAACCAGAACACCAATCCCAACCTTTGTAAATATTGTTTGGGCCCAGTTGAACAGCTCCAAAAGGCACACTGGCTCCAACAAATACATGACCATGACCACCAGATCCAATTAAGGGGTCAACAAATTGAGTAATTTGTTGTGCTTTCAATTCATTAGAAGAAATGAAGTAAAGCATTAAACACAAAATACCTTTTTGTAAATAATTTTGTAAAGAGTGTGTTAGTTTAAACATCTAATTTTTTTTATTCATTACATTTTTATTTTCAGGCTTTTCAAATTTTATCTTGAATTCTTCATCACGGTATAAATCATCAAATGGAGATTGGAGAGCTATTGCATAACCTTCATCACCAATACTCATGGCAACTATGCGAATAAACCTAGAATCTGGCAGTGTAATACTTGTTGCTCCATCCGGTATTTCAATTCTATACGAAAACAAGTAGCTATATTCATAAAGTGCATCTCCAGTAGGCCTGTGATGATGAGAAGCTGCCCAAGCAATTCTTTGATTACGAATAAAGGCAGGTTGAATTTTTTTCAAATTATTTCGCAGTGAATAAGACAATTCTGCAACGTATCCTTCAAATTCTCTGTTATCCCATAAACCCATATTGCCTGTCCAGCCACCGATAGTTATAGGATATTCCTTGAACCCCACTTTGAAGATTACTTTTTTATCCTCATCAGCTGCAGCTAAAATATGTACTACTTTAGTTCCTTGAAGAAGTTCGATGCTTTGGCCTTTACATGCTACTGCATTCAGTGCTTTCTCATTTTTTGATCCAATATTAAATACCACATTTCCTTGTTGAACTTTATCACCAATCATTTCAGCAGGATATGTTCCTCCCTTTCCATCTAAACTACCAACATGACCTTCACTTCTTGGCATATGATCTATATATCCATCTTCACGATTATTGTTATAGCTAAAAATATCAGCATCATATTTAAGATTTAAGGGTTGAGTTTTGATTGGCATTTTTTCTGTGCCTGATATTTTTAATAAAATAGACTTAAGTTGGTATGGCGTAAAGTTTAAGCCAAGTATATTTTTTTTAGGTTCAAGTTTTGCATTCAATAACCTTTCAACTCCATCAACTTCTTCGGCTGCTTCAATTGGAAGTGCTGCAGAAAGTTTTACAGCTTCACACTGTTTGCCGAATAATTCCTGTAAACGAACAATAATGCCCGAACCATCTTCAGCCATTTTAATTGCTTGTATATTTACTTGATCTGTATTAACATTGAATAGAGAGAATGAGCTTCCTTTCCCTGTGTGTTTAGGTACTAAAAAAGCTGCAGGACGCTGCTCAAAACGCATGGCTTCCCAATGCGATTTGCCTTGTCTCCAATCGCCTTTGTGACCAGCAACTGCATAAGTAAACTCATGTCTACCCCAATCTTGCCATCTCATTTCACTCATAGTTCCATCGTCCATTACTTCCTGTTCACTATCTTTCGTATCTGGCCCATGTATTAAGGTAAGTCTAATTGTGTTGTCATCAATTTTATCGCTACCGTATTTTGCACTAGTTAAAATAGAAGCTCCATATATACCTGATTTATCAGTTAGGTCAATCCAGGCATGACTAGGCACTTCATACTGTTTTTCGGTTCTATTTCCACGTTTGATGGTTCCTAAATCTAAGTTATAAGTAGCTTCAGGTGCTTCTGCAGTAAAATGAAATGCTGCTTTCAAAAGAGTTCCTCTAGTTTTCCAATCAATTTGATTTACTGTTTCTACACGGCTTCCATCAGCTCCTGCAGAAAGTCTTATACGCTGAGTGATTTTTGACCCTTCGTTTTCTCTGATCACTTCAACAGCAACTCTTAGAGGTCCATCTTCAATAATTTTTACTGAAATAGGATTTGAAGCAACACTTCTTGCAGGTTGTACTAAATCTTTCCAATAAATACGCCATGCCGGTTTGATGTCTGGAAAGTTATTTCCAAATTCAAGTTGTATTGGTTTTTTCAGCAGATCTTGATTAATTCTTTTGTCAAAAATACTTGCTATGTCTCCATTTGCATCAATGCTTACTTTGTAACTATTGTTTTCTAAATAATCTTTTCGAACCACTAATTCTGAATTTTTAATTTGTGTTTTTTCTGGGCGAATTGAATAAACAGCTGCACCAACAGAAGGGAGATCTGCTAAAAATAATATTCTCTTTTTTCCATCAAATCCTGAAGTAATTTGCGAAGGCACTTCTTTATTTTTATCATCAAAAACCGAAATAAATGTTGCATTTATAAATTCATCGGGTATAAAGGCTTCAACAATATCTTTTCTTGAAATAGAGAGAGGATTAAAAACAACTACTGGTATTCCAACAACATCAGTATTTAGCGTACTAGCCAAAGTACCAATTGCATCTTGATAAACGCCACCAAATTTATTCAAAGCAATTATACCATCATTCCAACCCTCTTCGTGAGCTTTAGGAATGCTGGTTCCTGGCAAGTTATCGTGGTATTGATTTCG
This sequence comes from Chitinophagaceae bacterium, assembly GCA_031429335.1. Lineage (GTDB taxonomy): Bacteria > Bacteroidota > Bacteroidia > Chitinophagales > Chitinophagaceae > UBA1930. Next base: position 15,900 of record JANOZK010000139.1, read on the forward strand.
GAGAACTAATCCCCAAGCCTCATTTAATGACGTGTAAGGATATTCAGCTCCATTGAACAAATGAGCAGAAACAGCTGCACGTTCACTTGCGTCAGCTAACAACTCAGCATTACGGTTTAATTTTTTTGTATAGGCCTGTGATGAAAGTATTCCGGTTGAATGTTTAACAAGTAAGAGATCTTTATTCCAAGTTGGAAATTGTTTAGCTTGCTCATCGGTTATAGCTCTAAACATAATGTCAGATTGCCCTACAATAACATTAACAGGCCCTTTTGTTTCTTGTGTTTTTTTAAGTGTTTCAAGAGAAACTTTTTGAACTACTCCACCGCGATCTGCATTGTTTTGATCGCCTCCACCTACATAGAAATAGTCGATTGGTAAACCGCTAACAATTCTGTTCTTTTCTAAACGGTCTAATGTTTCTTTATTAGTAGAATAAACTTTTTTATGAGCCGCTGCATAGTCTCCACCATTTAAAGCTGCTATTACCCATTCGCCGTCTGGCCCAATCCACCTGCCTATATTAAATGGAATTCCATTAGCTGATTCCCATGATAATTTTTGAGTTGAAAATCCTCTAAATCCACCATGTCTTATTACTGAAGGCAAAGAATGCGGAAATCCAAAACAGTCGGGAAGCATAAATTCATTACTCTCTTTTCCAAATTCATTTTTAAAATACTGATGCCCCATTAACATTTGACGAATAAGAGATTCAGTTGATGGAATATTAACATCATTTTCAGACCATGAATTTCCACTTGGGAACCAACGCCCAGCGGCTACCCATTCTTTAAGTTCTGCATATTTTTCAGGATAATACTCACGCATCATTTGATATCGATTAGCTCCCGTCCAGTTGAATACATAATCTGGATATTCTTTAAACGCTTTGAAATTATCATCTAACGTATTTTTTAAAAAATCACGAATTACTTGTGGGTAAGACCAACGCCATATATCATCAAGATGCGTATATGGTACGGTAAATAGTGTTGGCTTTGTAAGATCTAATGACTTAGGATCAACTGGCTTAACTGCAACTTTTGTATTGTTGTCATTTTGTGCCCAAGTAATTAGTGAGAATAAACAAATAAAGACAATAGTTAAAACAATTGTATTTGCTAATTTATTCTTATTAAAAAATGTTCGTTTCATAGATGTGTTATATTTTATAAAAAATCGTTCTATATAAAATGATATTTATTTTCTTTCTGGCATTTTTTTAGAAAAAGGAATTTCGCCACGAAGCATTTTACCGGCCATACCAGTTAACCACAAATAATGATCGGATGGAACATCTTTTTCGATGGGAACAAAGACACTTTTTCCAACAGGAACTTTATGTGCACATTTCATGATAGCGGTTCCTTCATCAATTTCATCGAACATTGCAACATATAACATTTCTGCTCCACTCTCTATAGCCCCAGCAATTTGCTTCCAGTAAAATTCACCTTTGTTTCTTGGGATTTTATCTGATACATCATCTTTCATATTGTGCCACGAAAAGCCAGGAAAAACAGTAGGAGCATATAACTTCTCATTTTCTTTACACCATTGTACATCTTCAATTATATTTTTCTGTCTGTATGCTTCATAGCTTTCCTCATTAAATCTCCCTACTAGCCAAGGATGCACTACATCAGCCATTTTAATCACATCCAGTAATCTTGGGTCACCTTTAGTATCCGATCCAAGGGTTCTCCAACGAGAAGGGATACCCAAATGGATTGAGCAACCTCCGTATTGAGGGTCATTCTTAAAAAAATTTATTATGTCGAATATTTCTGGAATGTGGCCTGATTTTCTTCCTCCGGCACTTATACCCCAGAATGCAACTAAAGGTTTTCCATTCTGAAAAAGGTAGGTAGTTTTTTTCCCTTGGTCTGTAATTTTAAGATCATCAACTAGGTGTTTCCAATCCTCCATCACCAATGTATATTTACTGTCTTCCATACTCCCAATATCATACATCAAACAGATTGCCACTCCATATTTATTAGCTGCTCTAATAGCTGAAGCTAACACTTTGTCATTGTGTCTAACCCTTTTTGGATTTGTAAGTACCTCAAAAAATCTTTGCATAAATACCCCATCAATCCCATATTCCTTCATCCATTTGAAATGTAAATCAACTGTACTTTCGTCGAAGGAACTAAAAACATATGCTGGGGAACCATCTTCAAGCTTAAAGGGGGTTTTGTATTTAATTTTATACTCTTCCATTTCGGGCCAGTAATCTATAGTGCAGCTGCCATCGTCAAACTTTCCATTCTTGTTGTAATGTGTCCAACCACGATCAGCACCATCTCCTTCACAATTAAACCATCCTTGATAACCAGCCATAACAAGCCCTTTGTAACTCATGAACTTACTTTTGACAGCATGTTTATTTTGTGCTGAGATATTCAGACACATGAAGAAAATGATAAGCGTTGTTAATCCATATTTATTCTTCATTTTGGATATTTTAATTGTTTAAGATGATGAATATCAACAAAGAAATTTTCTTATCCCTAATTGACAACATCAACCATTATACGGGAGGATAACATAATAAAATTTTTGCAGTTTTTTTTGTTTTCCATTTGACTGTTTTAATTGCAGCAGAGAAAAATATTTCATCGCCTTGATTGAAATAAAATTCGTTACCGTCGCATTCTATTGTTGTTTCACCAGAATAAATTACCGCTACAAAAAAAGAACCGTTGCCTTCCATAATATATTCTCCATTCAAATCAAGTTCGTTGAGTCCAAAACAATCGGTATGCTTTTTATTGAATATAGTTTTGTAAGTGTATGAATCAGAAGATTCAATTGTTTGAGGCGTAATTTTCCATCTTTTTTCAGCTTCTTCAAATGAGCAGCTATCAAAATGAAAACATTGTAACATGTTTTCCTCGCCAACACCCTGATGAATTAAGTCATCTGAAATCATAAGACCTCCTGGAGTAATTTTTTCTACTCTCATGGTATAATCAGTCGGTTCTTGTACTTCCATTAAAAAGCAACCACTGCCAATGGCATGTGGCACACCCCCATAAATAATAAATGCATCTCCCGGCTGTACTTCAAAACGGTGAAGACAATCCAACATACCAGTTACATCTTGTTTTTTAAAAAGATCACTCCAAATTTCTGGAGTTACACCTTCCTTGAATCCAAGGTAAATGGCACTTTGTTCTCCATTAATTTCACGTGCACCTAATATGTACCATGATTCAGTTTTACCAAATGAAGAATTGAACATTTTACGAGCATATTCTTTATCTGGATGAACCTGAATTGTTAGCCTTTCTTTTGCGTCAAGCATTTTAATTAACACACCTGTTGTGCCGAATTTTGTGGCAACTGATTTACCCAAAAAATGATTCAAATCAGCTTTAATCAATTCATGTATTGGAATTTTTCCTAGAGGTGTTTCTAAATAACTAAGCCCTTCTTTTTCAGGACGATTTTTGCCACGTGCAGTTATTGTTGACATGATCCACTCTTCTGGAAAAGTAGCATCAATGGGATGCTGCAACTTATTCCAATTATCAATTAATGCTCCTCCACTGTAAGTACGCCAGACACGATTGGGCAATTGTTTAAGCGGTATATAAGCCAATTTTATTAGATCGTTATTGTCCATCTTTGAAAATTAATTGATTGGTATCGGAAGCAAAAAAGAGTACTGAAATAACTGATAAAGGAATTAATACAATACCCATTATAAAAAATGGAATCCAATTGCCACCTTGTGTTAAAATTGGAACCAAGTAAGTTGAAAGAATGATTCCGAGAATTGCTGAAGCCCCACCCAACCCTGCCAATGACCCAACAGTTTTACCTGAATGGTAATCGCTTGGTAATGTTTGTATATTGGTTATGGCAAATTGAAAACCCCCTAGAATCAACATCAATAAAATTGAAGCAGATAAACCAGATTGGGCAAAAGCTGCACCGATCATGCCTGGTAAAATAATAGCAGTTCCAATAAGAATGGTGATTTTTCTAGCTTTAATTGCATTACAACCTTTGCTAATAAGTCTTCCAGCCCACCAGCCACCCAGTATACTTCCAAAAGCAGCTCCTACAAAAGGTATCCACGCTACTGCTGCAACTTCTTTAAGATTTAATTTATAAACTTCCTGCAAGTAAATAGGTAACCAAGTCATAAACATCCACCATATAGGATCGAGGAAAAAACGGCTCACAATAACTGAATAACTTCTCTTGTCTTTAAGTAACTGCTTAATGCTTAAAGTTTTTGAGCTTATTATTTCAACTTCGTTTTGTTCCGATAAAATGTATTCTTTTTCATTTTGTGTAACCCAAGGATGTGTTTTTGGACCTGATTTATTTACAAAATACCATAGCGGTATCCATACTAAACAAACTGCCCCCAAAACAACAAATGTTTGTCGCCAACCAATAGATAAAAAAAGTAGTGGAATAATAATTGGAACCAATATATTCCCTATAGAAGATGCTGCACCAAAAAAACCTTGAGCAATTGCCCTTTCTTTGATAGGAAACCATTCGGCATTTGATTTAGTTGTTCCAGGCCATGGCCCTGCTTCTCCAAGACCAAGTAAAATCCTGAAAAATGTGAGAGACCTAATACTACCAACAACGGAAGTTAACGCAATTGCACTTCCCCAAATGAATGCTGAAATACTAAACCCATTTCTTGTTCCAACTTTATCATAAAGTATTCCTGACAATAACTGACTAAAGCCATAAGCAAGCATAAAAAAAATATTAATCCATGCAAATACTTCTTTCGATTTTTGTTGCTTTTGTTCTGGGGACATTTCATTGCTTATGATTTGCAACTCAGAAGCTATTCCTGGTTGAATAACTTCGCCTGTAATTTTATCTTTACCATCTTGCCACATATAATTCAATGTACCCCTGTCAAGTATATTAATTACTGTAACAAGTACAATTAAACTTAAAATCACCCAACGCATTCCTTGTATTTTCATCTTGCTTCTTTAATTATTTCTAATTAATATTCTTGATTCAATTCCACTAACAATTGGGTAATTCACATCTTTTAAATATCCCACTAATTTGGATCTTAAATTTTCTACTGTATTCGAATATTTAAATCTTTCAGGATTTGACCCCAACAAATTGTTTATTTCATAGGGATCGTTTTTTAAATCGAAAAGTGCTTCCACATTTTTGCCCCCACTTCGATGGGTGGTCATTAATTTCCAATCTTCGGTTCTGATCATAATAGAAGGAACTTTTTCATTTTTCCATTGCCATTCTGAAACTGCAAAATCATATTTAAGAGATGTTGAACCTTGCATAACTCCTTTTAAGGAATACCCATCGGATGATATTGATTTTACTCCAGCATAATCCAAAATTGTTGGAAAAATATTGAGTGTAGAAACCGGCGTTGAAATGGTTTGACCTGCTTTAACTTTCCCAGGAAAACGAAATAAAAAAGGCACTCTAACAGACTCTTCATAGAAATTAAATTTCCCCCGCATTCCATGTGCTCCAAGCAATTCGCCATGGTCAGAAGTGAAAATTATCAATGTATTCTCGGCTAATTTCAAATCATCAAGCTTTTGTAAAATTTTACCTACCCAATCATCTACCTCTGTAACAAAGGCATAATAATTTGCCGTCATATACTGTACTTTGTCTTTTTCATTGTATGGAGTTTCAATTACTCCCGGGTTATAGGGAGAGTTATCTCTTTTATCATCAATAGAAAACGGAATAGGCATGTCTTTCCGATTATACATTGATGCATAAGGTTCAGATGGTGTTATTGGTACATGTGGACAGTGGAAAGAGCAAGAAAGCATAAACGCTTCATTTTTCAATCTTTCCAATGCATCAATAGTTTGTTTTCCTTGTACCGCAGTGATGGTATATTCTGTAGGCAAATCAAGCACTCCATGTATATCTGCTTGGCTTAATTTCTTTTCAAGTTCTTTCTCTGGTATTATACCAGAAGGTAAGTATTTAAAATATCGGTCGATAGGATCTAATTTGTAAGGAACTGTACCGCCATAAAAAGTAGTTTCATACAATTCGCCCGTTTTCAAAGGTCGCTTTGGAAAATTTTCTTTTATATATTTTACATAAAGTTGTTCCCAACGAAGAATTGGCTCAGTTCCAGTCATTCCCTTTACAGGTGGATTCATGTATACTCTAGCCATTGTTTCTGGCGAATGAAATTTGCCGTAAACTTGTGTGTTATACCCTTGCTGTGCAAGAATTTCATCGAATGTTGGGTAATTACACACTCCCGTTTTTACATCATTATTTTCACGTATGGTTGTTGTTTCTGTTAATCTACCAGTTAATATAGAAGTTCTTGCAGGTGCACAAACTGGGCATGGAGTTACAGCCTGACTAAAATTAACTCCCTCCTTTGCTAATCTATCTAGATTAGGTGTTTTGATTCTTTTGTTTCCAGCATAGCCAATTGCATTCCAAGCTTGCTGATCGGTTATTATTAGCAAAACGTTTGGCTTTTCTTGAGCATTTGAATGCAAAGAAAAAAACAAACTTATCATTAAAATATTTGTTGATTTCAAAACCATTTTACAAAATGTATTTTTAAACATATAACCAATTTAATAGGGGTTCCTTATTTTTTTTATTAATTCATTACTCTGCTTTCTTTTTTTCTGTTTTAGTTTTTACAGGATTTACACCAGCCCTTGTAGGCGTGATCAGTTTAATGGTACCATCATCGTTAAAGTACATGTAATCGATACAGGTGGTTCGCTGGTAGGGGCCACCCGGAAATACATCGTAATGGTAAGCAAGATAATACTGACCATCTACTTCAAGTACTGAACCATGTGCTGTTTTTGAAATTGTGAAAGTATCATTGCCCTTAAAAAAATCGCCTTTGTAAACATAAGGCCCAAAAAGATCATCAGCCATCCAATATCGAAGGGAAGCATAACCTCCGCCAATCAAATACACTTTACCATTTCGTTCAAATAAAAAAGGGCCTTCATGAAATTTATCCATGGGTGGAAGTTCGACTTTAGAATTTTCTTCTATCTCCACCATATTTTCTTTAAGTGTAAATATTACCGGATAGAAAGGCGTTTTCAGACTTTTACGCTCCGAAATAACCAGATAGTTTTTTCCTTTATAGAAAAAAACAGCCGGATCATAAGCTTGAACATAACCCTGTGGCATTTTGTATATACTCCGTGGATTCAGAAATGGGCCAATAGGCGAATTACTTTCAGCAACACCTATCTGATCACCCTCAGGAAAATAAAGATAATAACGACCGTTTTTTTCAGCTGCATCAGGAGCCCAGAATGGCCCGCCCCAAGGCGTTTGAGAATTATGTAAAACAATCCCATGATCTTTCCATTTTACAAGATCTTCGGAAGAGAATACATGATAGTCTTCCATGTCCCATTTACCGGCCACATCTTTGTCGTGAGAACCATAGATATAGAATTTGCCATCACTCCATCTGTGAATCGTTGGATCGGCTGTAAAGGGATGCTTTATTACTGGATTTTGTGCATTAACAAGCCCTACTATAAAAAGTGCAATACTTAAACTTAAATTTTTTTTCATCTTTATTTATATTTTTCTTATGTTAATTCGATTGAATATAAAATTTTGATAAAAATTTATTGATTGATTAAATCGTTTATCATATTTACAAACAAACGACCAGCAATTGGGTCAGTAAAAGATTTTTTAGTCCGTGTACCGATAACTATTTGTAACTCGTACTAGAACTCTCTAATTTTTATGTTTTTAAACCATACCTCATTACCGTGATCCTGCAATAAAATATTGCCTTCTGCAGCATTTCCAAAATTTGTCCATCCACTGTATTTACTATAGTTTACCAACGCTTGCCAAATTTGGGAGTTTCGTTCGTATTCTACCACAAGTCTATTGTTTAAAAAGTGTTGCACTTTATTTCCATTCACCACAATACGGGCATTATTGAATTCTGTTTTTCTGAAAATTTTATCTTCTGGAGCAGCAATCAGATCATAAAGAGAGCCAACTGTGCGGTTACCCTTAACACCTAATTTTGCATCGGGATGTTTTTCGTCGTCAAGAATCTGGAATTCGCAACCAATAGATGAACCAACACCTTTATTTAATTCAGTATCAACAAAATATTTAATACCGCTATTGGCACCTTCAGTAATCATAAAATCAATACTTAGCTCAAAGTTTTTATACTTATTCAGAGTTACAATATCGCCACCATTGGTTGACTCACCTCCATTAGCATTTAAAACTTTTAATAGTCCGTTTTCAATTTTCCAGCCACCTGTAGGGAAAGAAGTTAATTTGGCACCACGCCAACCATCGGTTGTTTTTCCATCCCAAAGTAATTTCCAACCCATTTCAGTTTCTTCGCCTGAAATAGTATTGTCTATACAATTAGCTTGGTAAATCTCTTTTTTATAGGGTGTTTTGAATCTTTCAGGATTTTCGGTGCAAATTCGGATATTTCTCCATTGAACAGTTTTGCCAACTTGCTCCTGCTTGCCAATCTGATGAACCTGCAAAGCAATAAATCCTGTAGTTGTAACCTCATCCAAAATATTGGCACATGGAATATTGTTTAACCATGTTCGAATGCTTGTACCAATTGCTTCGATCCGAACTTTGTTCCATTCATCTGATTTGAAAGCTTTTTTTGCTGATGGGTTTTTATCCAATGAGTATAACCAACCACGGCGACCTTCGTCGTAAATTCCACCACTCCAAGCTCTTGCTGATGGATCAATCTCGTACTGATAACCATGTACACGACCATTTTTGTACTCTTTAAAACTATTACTACGAAACTGAATGCCGGAGTTTAATCCCTCTTCAACTTTGAATTCTAATTCAAGTATAAAGTCGCTATATAGTTTTTCAGTAGTTAAAAAGGTATTGGGTGTATTCAACTTCGAAGTTCCAATAATGGTACCATCTTTAATGGTGTATTCGGCAGCACCATTTAAAACTTTCCAACCTTGAAGGTCCTTTTTGTTAAAAAGACTTTCCCATTTTTTTTGTGAAAAAACGCTCATTGATGTGGCCATCAATAGCACTAAAATTAAATTTTTTATTTTCATTATTATTTTTGTTTTAAATGCTCTTTTTATTCTTTAGAAATCTATTACTAATTAATCTCTTTTAAATTATTCGTGGTTTCCTATAAGGCTTCTAGAGTGCCTTAAAGGTTGTAATACATTTTCCAGTCTTTTCGTGGTTCTGCTCCAAGCAATAATATGTTTGCCATTTTGTTATTGGTAAAACGTTTTTTTACTGGATCGAATGTTAATTTTGCATTTAACTGCTGTGCAATAACACCTAAGCAGAATACCTGACTCAGAGGTCCAGATATGTCGAACGACGAACGAGCTTTCTCCTGTCCTTTACAAGCTAATAGAAAATTAGCAAAATGATTAGAAGGACTTTTTGGTATATCCGGTAATTGCGATTTCATCTCCAAAGCTTTTTCTTCTGGAATGATCGAAAGGGTACTTCCATGGCTACCTCCCTTGAATGTCAGGTCTTTGCTATAAATGATTTTTCCTGGGTTAAGTTTTGAAGGAATAATTTTCCCATTGCTTGGAGGTGGAATATTGGGGTCGAGTTCCACATTACCATAGCCATTTGGAATTGAAGGAATATTATCTAAACCATCGTACCAGGTCACATCACAGGCTGGCATAACTTTGCGTGCAGGAAACTTAAACTGAATGGTTGATGAGTATGGGAAGAAAAACTTATTATGACCTTTCGCATAGAGCATATTGATTTCTACAGGCAACCCCAGTTCAAGGAACTCATGGGCCGTATCGAGAATATGTGCCCCCCAATCGCCAAGAGCACCCATGCCATAGTCGTACCAGCAACGCCATTGACCGTTTACATAATCCTTATTGTAATCTCTGAATTGTTCAGTGCCTAACCACGTATCCCAGTCTAACGTAGCAGGAACAGGTTCTACGCCCGGCATACTTTTCATGTTCGAATCGAACTTATGCCATCTGCGTGGGTTGTTCATGTGGGCAGTAATTGCAGTAACATCTTTAATGATTCCAGCTTCTTTCCAGGCTTTAAACTGAAAATAGTTGGCTTCAGAGTGTCCTTGATTACCCATTTGTGTAACAACACCGTATTTTTTAGCAGCATGCATCATCAACCCCACTTCGTTGAAGGTGTGTGCCATTGGTTTTTCAACATACACATGTTTGCCCAAATACATCGACAACATAGCGGCTGGAAAGTGACTGAAATCAGGTGTACCAATACAAACTGCATCAATTAGTTTACCCATCTTATCGAACATTATTCGGAAATCTTGAAAACGAGGAACATCCGGAAACTTATTCATTATTTCCACAGTATGAGCCGCCCCCATATCTGTGTCACACAATGCCACAATATTGCAAAGACCTGTTTTATACAATTCCTTTATAATATCGGCACCACGATTACCTACACCAATACAAGCCAGATTTATTTTTTCTGAAGGGCCGATCTTTCTGTTTTTTGAAATATTAGCCAATAATTCAGGTAGAGCTAAGGAAGACAAAGCCGTTGCAGCAGCTAAAGTAGATAACTGCTTAAGGAATTTACTTCGTGAAGTTTTTGAATTATATTCCATTTTTAATAATTTAGTTTTCTTCTTTATTATGATTTAATTTTCTCTCAGGCAGAGAATGAAAGAAATGCATCTCACTTTTTAACATTCTGTATACCAACCCTCCAGCTAAAAATTGTGACCCCTTTGAATGGTCAATGTATTTTTATTTTCGATTCTCTAATAAATCGTTTATCATATTTACAAACAAACGACCAGCAATTGGGTCAGTAACTGACTTCTCAATTTTCATAGAAGAAAGAATAGCTGAGCCGCCTTGATTGATACGTAAAATTGTAAATCCATTTATTGATTTTACAAAGTCAGATCGTTTTTCCATATCACCTTCTATATAACCATGTATTGCGTAATGATTTGCCAATTGAAGCACATTTGTATTTCGATTAACCTGAAATGTGGTATTACAAACTTTAGGCTGTTCAGATTTATAATTATTAAAATACCTCAAATCAAATAAACCAATCCCATCAAACACAGGAGATTCAGGCATTTCCATACTCACAATTTCTGCATCGGGTGGGGCAATTAATCCAGTAATATACTCAGGATACAATTTCATAGAAACTTCGGGCGAATTCAATATCAATACTTTTGCCCCATTGTTTAACTTGTTTCTTAATTGCTGGATATCTTGATTGTTGCAGTTCTTTGCTGTGTCTAGTCCAGAAAGAATATAAACATCTGCATTTGTTTGCAGCACACTTACAACAGAAGAAAAAGAAGTATAATTTACTTTCAGAAAATCCAATGATTTATTGATTCCATTAAAATCTAGCAAAGCTATTTTTTTAGCAGGGTTTATAACTGACTGGCTCCATTCTTTTTTTGCAAGGTTGAGTTGATATTCATTTTCTGAAACTGGTATTCCATTTTCAATCAATTTTATTTTAAATTTAGCAACTAATTTATTGGATGGTAAATTATCTGGGATTTGTATTTCAGGTGTCACCCAATACCTTGTAGAATGTTTTACTGCAGGTATTTGTACAGTACCCCCAACAATTTTTTCACCATTGGTTGTTTGCAGTTCCCATATTAGTTTTGACGCCTTTAAATCAGTTCCATTTTCTTTATCATTTACTATACAAATTTTTGTAGCTAATTTATCCCCGCCATAAAAATTACGTCCCCATATTTCTGCACTTACCAATACTGGCTGCATTGCTCTTTTCATTGCATAATAGGTAGGATAAGGTTCAATATTTTTAACATCATAAACACTTCTAAACCAAGTTAATAATGCAAAGTGTAAAATGCCAGATGCTTTCTCGTTTGTACGTCTGTAAGCTTCGGCAATCTCTCCTGTTATAAAAGACTGTACATCTAAAAATGCCTTAGGGTTACCAAATTCGTATGATTGATTTCCTATTAAACTTTGAGGCGTTTGGTGTACTAAATTATAAAAACGTGTTGCATGTCCTGTTTCGCCATTTGGATAGCCAGAAGATGCCTCCTGACTAATTAATGGACGACCTGGTGTATGTGCATCTTTTTGAAACTCTCCTTTGAATTGTTTGAAAACAGAATTGTTGTACCAATTAATATATTTATGATCATCATCAATATCACCGTCGTCGATGGTGGTAAAAAAATCTGCCCCAAATTTATTTTTTTTACGTTTGTAATTAGAATCGAAACTAATAGGACGTGTTGGATCTATTGCTCGCATTTGTTTAACCACGTCTGAAATGATTTTCATTTTACGTTTTGCCTGCTCAATATCAGGGTCATTATCATAAAACTTCATTTCATTATTTACCGTCCAAAATAATATAGATGGATGATTTCTATACTTTTTCAACATGGTTAAAAATTCATCAGCCCATAACTTAATGATGGCAGAATCTGGAAAGGTTGATCTAATCATTAACCAAGGCCATGTTCCTTCATAGCTAATTCCAATACCATTTTCATCTGCTGCTGTCGTCCACAATTCATTGTATGGGGAAGTATGTGTTCTGGTTACATCCATATTACCAGCTTTCATTAATTGATAAAAACTATTGGCTAAATTTATATCGTTTGGAGCTAAAGCAAATGGTGTATGGTTTCCACCTCTCAGCCAATACTGCTTTCCGTTAAGGTAAAAAAAACCGTTTTTAGACTCAAAGGTTCTAAAACCAGCAGTAATCGTTTTAGTATCTATTTCCTTTTCAGCGGATACTAATGTAAAATTAAAATTATATAAATTAGGATGATTGGGTGTCCAGAGTTGAGGCTTTAAATTTGCAATATTATAAGAAAGCAACCTTTGCTCACCAGCTTTTAATTCAATGTTCATTAATGAGTTACCAGTATAAAGCGAACTTCCAGTGCATTTATCTAAAATTTCAGTTTGTAAATTGTAAGTAGTAGCATTTGAAGAATGGTTTTTAATAGTAATATCAAATGTTGCCCCTGTGAGTGATGGCTTAATGTATACATCTTCAATTTTTGCTGTTTCTGTAATTACCATTTTAACTGGCTGCCAAATACCAGCAGGTTCATCTTTGAAAAATCCATGAGCAATATCTTTAATCATACTGTTTGTAACAGGAACCGATACTGCTACATCAATAATTTTATCCCCGTCTTCAATTTTATTAATAAAATCTCTAACAACCCTTATTGCAATTAAATTTTTTCCAGCATGAAATAACTTAGATCCGTCTACCTCAAAATCGCCAAACATACCGATGTGAGATCCCGCAAGTTGTCCATTGATAAACACTTCGGCAACTTTTGAAACAGCATCAAAATTAAGTGTGATATGTTTTGATTTTACATCAGATGGAAGTTCAATCCATTGACGATACCAAGCCACTTTAGTTTTGGTATAATCAAATGTATAGTTTTTACATCGGTCTGTTTCTTGTTGAAAATAAATATCAGAAACCCCTTTTTGGTGGCCTTCAAATGATTCTCCATGCAACCAGATTCGAGATGGGTTCCAGAAATTTGGAACAGACATGGTATGCCAATTATTGTCATCTATATTTATGTCTGATGCCTTTTTTGTGCCAACAAACTCCTGTTCTGGCATAAATAACCATTGACCATCTAATGAAATTTCTGAACGACTTTTATTAAGATCATTAACAATTATTGGTTTATAACTTGCTCTCTCGCCAATTCTCTTTTTCTCTTTTTCAACTGGCTCCAATTTATCTTCAAGTTCTTTTACTGGTATTTTTTTTAGAAAATTTTCATCTAAAGATGTTATAGACAAATCATCAAATTCTGTTTCGATCCAACTGCCACCAAGGGATACTTCGCCAGAGGGTGCAAGATTTGCATTTTTATCAACAACATCCATTCGAGGTATACTCTCATTGTTTAAAAATATTCGGATACGATTACCACAAACTTCAATTTTAATATAGTACCAAGTACCAGGCTTTGGCTCAAAATAAAGTGGACGTAACCCTATAAACTGATCGGTACCCATATAACCCATTCGGCTTAGGTATAAAGAATTTTGCAGCCCTCCCCTCAAACCTACTACGTATCTGTCGCTTCGATTGAGGGCTCTGAATCCAGCCCAAATTTGAACCTGATCAGCGAATTGTGGAGCTCTTGCTTTAAATTTTATCACATAATTTTTCCAATCTACTTTTCCAAAATTTGCATATGCATCTTTTGACGTAAATACACCATTCTTTATTGAACAATTGCCCCTTCCAATCATTTTAAATTCGGTAGTTGTATCCGAAAAATCGGTTTGCCAATTAAACTGCTGGGCAAATAGTACATGCTGAGCAAACAATAAAACCAATGCTAAGTATATTCGTAAAGTTGTATTTCTTTTCATATTGCTATTTTCTAAAGTGTTATAATTTTCGTATCGGTAATTTAAAATTCAAAGGTTTTTCTTTCTTTAACATTTTGGATGCTTCCCCTGTTAGCCATAAATAATGATCACTTGGCACTCCATCCATATTAATGAACTTGGCAATATTGCTAGAGGGTGGATTATCACTGCATTTGAAAATTGCTGTTGCTTCGTTTACTTCGTCGAACATGGCCACATACAGCATTGTTGCACCTGCATTAATTGCAGTTGAAATTTGCTGCCAATAAAATCTTCCACCTTGTCTTGGAATTGAGCCTACAGGTTTAATATCATCAGGAAATTCGAATCTACTCAAGTTGTGCCAGCTAAAACCTGGGTAAACACAAGGAACATAATCAACCCCATTATCTTTGCACCATTTAATATCTGCCAACATCACGTCACGATACCGATCCATATCATTATGTAGCAGCGGTGAAAATCGTTGAACAGTCCAAGGCAATACGATATCTGCTTTTTTTATTAATTCATGTAAATATGGATCTGGATTGCAATCAGCATTTAGGTCACGCCAAAAAGTAGGAACCCCTAACATTACTGCACAACCGCCATATTCAGGATCATTTTTCAAAAAATCAATAAATCTTGAAATCCCAATATTGCGAATATTGTAAGGGCGGTCAGGAAAACCAATCCCCCAAATGGTTACCAATGGTTTTCCTCTGTGAAAAATATAAGTTTGACTTCCGGTTTGATTCGTAACTCGCAAAGAATCTACTAAGTATTTCCAATCGTCAATTAAAGATGAACAATCCTCGCCTGTTGCTTTCATCCCAGACAAATCGTACATCACTCCTATCGCTCTTTCATATTTTGAAGCTGCTTGTAACGCGTTACGTAAAACATTTGTAGCTCCGCTATTTCGAGATGATAGTTTTGCGGCATCAAAAAACCGTTGCATAAACACTCCATCTACACCATACTGGCTCATCCATTTAAAATGAAGATCAACTGTACTATTATCATCAGAACTAAAAAATTGGGCTACATTTCCGTTAGCCAATTTTAAACCAGTTGGATAAGTTTTTTCATACTCCGAAACTTCTGGCCACATATCAATACGAATCTTATTTTCATCAGGGTACATTACACCATCTTTTGGTGCCCGAAACCATCCTTGATAGCCTGCCATTATCAAACCATTATAAGTAGGGTATTTTGAAAAACCACCGTGCTTGTTTTTTTCCGTTCCTACTTTTTCAACTTTTGGATGTTGTGCTTGAGATGAAATTAACCCAACTAACAACAATATTATAAGAATATATTTTTTAAAGTTTTGCATTTTTAAACTTTTATAATTGAACTTTTCCCCACTCTTTATTTGGAATACTTGACATTATCAATTCAAGGGTTCCACCATCTACTAATTGATCATGGGTAAAAAAGGGTGTATTAATTTCTTTTCCATTGAAGAATGCTTTTTGAATATACTTTTTTTCTTTACTGGAACCTTTAGCAATTAATGTGAACTTTTTATTATTGCGTAAATGAATGGTTGTTGTTTCAAAAATGGGGCTACCAATTGTATATAATGGTAATCCGGGCGTTACAGGATAAAAACCCATTGCTGAGAATACAACAAAGGCTGACATGCCACCTCCGTCTTCATCACCAGGCATACCGAAAATATTATCTTTAAACCATACGTCAAGCAACATGCGAATGCGTTTCTGCGTTTTCCACGGGGCTCCAAAATAGTTGTATAAATAAGGGATATGAAAAGAAGGTTCGTTGCCCATTGAGAATTGACCAACCATACCTGTTGAGTTTGCACCATTGACATAGAAATCGCTTTTTCGCATACCCAATGGTTCTCTGAAGAGTTGATCTAATCGATCTTCGGCTGCCTTTTTACCACCCAGTAGTTCAGTTAATCCATCAATATCTTGTTGAACATCCCAGGCATAAGTCCAACCATTGTTTTCATCGTAGAATTCACGGTATCCCTTTCCACCACCAGATTTTGGATCAATATCAATCCATTTTCCTTTTTCATCTTTTGGCATAAACAATCGTTTCTCTGGATGCCAAAGATTTTTATAGTCTTTGCCCTTGGCAGAAAATAATTTATAGTCATCAGTTTTGTTCAATTCTTTTGCCAATTCGCCCAATGTCCAAAAATCATAGCTGATACCTAAGGTTACTGGAATGGGCTGTCTTTTTTCAAATTCATCTACTATAGGTTCTGTTTCTTTTTCTCCAACATGCAATGCTGGGAAGTAACCGTTCTTATGATAAAAATCGTCAATACCCAATTTAGGTAAGCCCTGCCTCCAAGGAATAAAAGTTCCTTCAGTTAGATTTTTCTTAATGCCTTCATACGCTTTAGTTACATTATAATTCTTCAGCCCCTTTCGATATCCATCAATAAAGATGGCAGATGAATGATATGAATTCATACACATATGATTGCCATGAACTTGAGGAAATGTAGGCATCCAGCCACTTTGTTCATACATCAATGTATAAGAATTCAGCACATCATTTTCCATTGCAGGATTAAGGATGGTGCGTAAAGGATGTTGAGCCCTATAGGTATCCCAAATCCAATCGTCCACAAAAAAAGGACGGTTGCTCTCATGCACTTTTCCATCATATCCACTGTAATATTTTCCTCCTTCATTAATATCAATCATTCTTTCAAATGTGCGATATAATGAAGTGTAAAAAGTTCTCTTCTGTGCAACAGTACCTCCCTTTACTTGAATTTGATTAATGGCATTTTCCCAGGACTTTTTGCCAGATGCAGTCAAATTTTCAAAACTGGTATTTGTTAATTCTTTACCGAAATTTATTTTAGCTTGTTCATGACTAATATACGAAACCGCATATTTAATAAACACAGCAGAGGGAGATTCTTTTGTAAGAGTAAAAGTATATTTACCTTTTTCATCATTTACAAAATCAGCATTAATCGGTTGGTTTTTATCGTCTGTAATTACAGTATAAACGTAAACAGCCATTACTCTTGTTATTGGGGCAGTACCTTTTGTGGTATATTTTATTTTTTCTTCAAAGGAAAAGGATTTGTCTTTGTTTGAAATGATTGACATTTCATTAGAACCTTTAATGAGCATATTTTTAGTGCTGCTAGCAGGAAAATTAAATTTATACATGGCTGTTTTCTTGCCTGGGGCAAAACTTACTTTAATGTTGTCATCAATTAAATAAGTTGAATACAACCAAGGTTGGATAGTTTCCAAATCATGATCAATATTCATTTTCTGAGTCCAAGATGATTTTTTTATTTCTCCAATGGAAACTTTCATTTGCAGCATACCTGCTTCACGATGAGATGTTACAAGAAAAGGAAATGCTTCAACCTGATCGGAAATGTAATCTTGTTTAATAGGAAACATTCGCATCATTTGATTGGGTAAATGAAAAGTTGGATAAGTGGGAACTAAAAAGGGTACCACATTTCCTATGGTAGGATCAATGTATTTTGTAAAATCTTCTTGAGCGTAAGAACATTTTAGTGTGCCTAAAAAAAGTAGTAGTACTATTATGTATCGTTTCATTTATTGTATGGTTCAAGGTTTTATTATTTTTATCGAATAGGTTTAACACTCGTATATCCTGCATCACCATGAAACCAATTGCTAGCTTTACCTGTAAGCCATAAATAATAATCATTGGCTAGATTACTTTCTATACCAACAAATTTTTTAGGTAGAGCTCCATTCAGGGGTAACTCACTTTCTCGAAGGCATTTGAAAATAGCAGTTCCCTCATCAATCTCATCAAACATGGCAACATATAAGGATTGAGCACCAGCATTTTTTGCTCCAGCAACTTGCTGCCATAAAAAATCACCATTATTTCTTGGAATAGAATTATATAATGCAGTATTATTTTTAAGATTACCCCAACTGAAGCCAGGAAATACAAGAGGAGCATAATCAACCTTATTGGTATTACACCACTGAATATCTGCTGGTAATACAGGACTAGTAACACTACCATAATTGGTTGGATTATATCTACCAACTGCCCAAGGCATTATAATATCAGAGTTTTTTATTAGACTATGTAATAAAGGAGAGTTTTCTGTGTCATTATTTAAAGTTCTCCAGAAATATGGTACGCCTAACATTACTGAGGTTTTTTTAGTAGGGCCTTTTATTTTCCCAACTAGATTATCCACGTCGGCTATTGTGTAATTTCTGCCATCGTTAAAACCAACACCCCAAATTGCTATTAAAGGTTTTTTGTTATGCCTTAAATAGGTAGGGTTCTGTGTATTACTAAAAAGAGAGAAAATGGATTGTAGCTCATTCCAGTCTTGTTCAATATAGGCCACATCGGCACTGGTGCAACCGCTTAAGTCGTACATAATACAAATTGCTTTTTTGTATTTATTGGCGGCTTTTAATGCATTTTGCAATACTTTATTAAAATGGGCTTTCCCTTTTATATTGGTTGGTTTAATTTCAACAACAAAACG
The DNA here is from genome assembly GCA_031429335.1 of Chitinophagaceae bacterium. GTDB lineage: Bacteria > Bacteroidota > Bacteroidia > Chitinophagales > Chitinophagaceae > UBA1930. The sequence continues at coordinate 34,803 of JANOZK010000139.1, forward strand.
TTGCATAAATACCCCATCGATTCCATAATCTTTCATCCATTTAAAATGAAGGTCTACAGATTCTTCATCATGTGGGCTATACAGGTTTGCGTTATTGCCGTTAGCGAAACTAAAAGGTGATGGATACTTTTTGGAATATTCACTTATATCGGGCCAAAAATCAACAGAAGTACAACCAGGAAAAAAGCCACCACAGCTATTGTTTTTATAATGATACCAACCCCTACCAGCAGCATCTCCTTCTGCGGCAAACCAACCCTGGTAACCAGCCATTACAAGATTTTTGTAAGAAGTAAAATAGCAGCCTGTTTCGTCATAAACAACCTCTGTTACTACAGGTGGAATTATTGGAACAACACTTGTGGCATCATCCCCCTTTTTGGAACAACTAATTATGTATAGCAAAAAAAATACACTAAGAATTAGCTTAATAATCTTCATAACAATAATTATTTAATATAATCTTTAGTCGAATGAAAAACAATAACCCTATCTGCGTATAATGAATTTAATATAAATTGAAATACTATATATACTAACGAACAGGCTTAACATTAGAATATCCAGCTTCTCCACGAAACCAATTGCCAGCTTTACCTGTAAGCCATAAATAATAATCAGATTCCAAATGATTTTCTATGCCTACAAATTTATTTGTTCCATTCAATGGCAACTCATTCTCACGAAGACATTTGAAGATAGCGGTACCTTCATCAATTTCATCGAACATGGCTACATACAAAGATTGTGCACCTACGTTTTTTGCACCAGCAACTTGTTTCCATAAAAAATCTCCCCCATTTCTAGGATTTGCATTATAAATTGTGGGGTCGTTTTTAAGATTACCCCAGCTAAAACCTGGAAAAACGAGCGGTACATAATCAACATTATTTTCCTTACACCACATGATATCTTTAGGTAATGTATTTGCTGCTACTTTGTCGTAATTTTTTTGGTTATATCTTCCAACAGCCCAAGGCATTACAATGTCAGATTTTTTTATAAGATCATGCAAGCTGGTAGCGTTTTCAGTATCATTGGATAAAGTTCTCCAATAATAGGGTAGGCCTAACATTACTGAAACTTTTTTAGTAGGGCCTTTAATTTTATCTACTAACTTATCTACATCGGCAATGGTATATTTTCTTCCATCTTTAAAACCAACACCCCAAATAACCACTAATGGCTTTTTATTATGCCTCAAATAATTGGGATTTTTTGTATTATCAAAGAGAGAAAACAAAGTTTGAAGTTCTTCCCAATCTTGTTCAACATAAGCTATATCTGCACTTGTACAACCACTTAAATCGTACATAACACAAATTGCCTTATTGTATTTATTAGCAGCTTTTAAAGCATTTTGCAATACTTTATTAAAATGAGTTTTCCCTTTAGGGTTGGCTTTTTTTATTTCTACAATAAATCGTTGCATAAAAACCCCATCTATGCCATAATCTTTCATCCATTTAAAATGGAGATCGACAGTCTCCTCATCATAAGGACTAAATAGTTTTGCATTTTCACCGTTGGGGAAAGAAAAAGGAGTAGAATATTTTTTTGAATACTCCTTCATATCTGGCCAAAAATCAACAGAGGTACAACCTGGGGCAAAACCTCCACAACTTGGTTTACCATAGTGCCGCCAACCTCTTTCTGCACCATCGCCTTCGGCAGTAAACCAACCCTGGTAACCAGCCATCACAAGGTTTTTATACGATGTATAATTACAGCCTTTTTCATCGTATACAACTTCGTTAACAACCTGGGTTACATTAGCATTAACCGTTTTATTATTTGAATAACAAATTATTACTAAAAAAAGTGAAGTAACAATACTTATTTGCAAACTCTTCATAATGATATTGTGCTAGTGTAAAAAAATAAGTATTGTTCCTATTTATGTTATGGCTTCTTAAACTGTTGTTTGGTAATATTCAAGTATAAATCGCCGTAAGAAACTGCTGATTCAAGTTGCATGTCTTCATCCCATTTATTCCATGAGTCTATTAGTATTAAACGAGTAGTACTACTAGCATTCATTTTAGCTACATTACATAGTTGTTTATACATTTTTCCTGCATCAGTTCTTGGATAATTTGGAGTAATCGCAGTTGCCTGTAAAATATTCCAGTTATATGCAGGTGTTATATTTGGAACGTAATCGATTCCTCCCATATTTTTTGCAAAATAGTCTTTTGAATATTTCCAATTCTGATCCATTGCTTGTGGAAGCAACCACCATCTATCCCAATCAGATAATTGAGAACTATAACTTTGATGGTAAATTGCATCTACACATGCCTGAAATCTAAATGGATATCGAGCTGGTGGAGACCACCTTTCTTGCATTCCTACAATATACAATTCTATACCCAATGCTTGCAACCTACTTCTTAAAGTAGTGTAAATATTAATATTATTATTTGAGAATAATAAATGTGCATTCATTAAATATAAAAGTGTTTTCCCGTTCACTTTCATATAATTTGCATTATTCATTTGTGGCACCATTTTAACAATATCTTGAAAAAACTGTGCTAGCTTTACTGCGTCATTTTCGAGAGGAGCTGTATTAGAAATTGCGTAAGTAGTGGTTGAAAAATTGTAAGCTAAAGCAAACTTTAAATTACTTGTATTTGCATCTAAAAAAGATTTTACGGTAGATGAGTCTGATCTAAAATTTACCAAATCTCTACTAACTGATCTGAATGGGAACAAGAAATAATCTATTCCACCAATGCCTGCCTGTCTAATATGATCGGCCATAACTGTTGGTGGTACAACTCCATTTATCATTGAATAACTACCAATAGTTGGAACTTCTCTAATTGCTGCATTGAAGGTGGTGAAATTATAATAAAATGCACCTACATTATAATCAGATGTTACAGGTATTTCATTGATAGGATAATTTAATATATTATCATCTACTGTTGGGGCATCACTTTTCTTTGTGCAAGAAGAAAAAACACTAAACGCAACTATTATAAATAGTGAAATATTTAATTTTTTCATAATTGTTATCTTTTATATCGTGAAATAATGTTTACAGTAAATCCAGAAGATAATCCTGCAGCCCTAACTGATTCTATCGTATTTCCATACCATTTATTCATTCCAGATTGATCATAAAAAACTGTAGCAGCGTCATAATTTGGAACTGTGTAAGGGATGGCAAATTTTAAACTGTTATATGGGTTTGTTGTTTCTTCAGTAAAATTTGGAATTCCAAGCTGTGTAAGTGCATTCGCATATCCAATTGGATTTTGAGCACTAACTGTGATAGGATAAAATCCTCGACCTGCTATATCTTGAAATAGTAATGATGCAAAAGATGGGTTGGTATGAGGCGACAAATTGAGTACCCGTGTTTGCCTTTGTAAGCACCACCCATCGAAAGGCTGATCGGGGAAATAATTTAGCCATAACTGATGATATATTTTATTGATATCACATGCAGGTATATTTGCATTTACCAAATGAAGGTAATCCCATAAACCTATACCATTGGTACCAAATTTAATTCCATTTCCGGCTTTATAAGTATCTCTTAATGTAGACGGAACTCCCCAGAAAGCAAAATTAGCATCTATACCAGAGTTATAATAGCTTTCTGCTGTTTGATTACCTCCAAGGTTCTGAATTCTAGCTTGTGCTTTCAAAAATTGTGCTTCTGCAAAACTTAAAACAATAAGCGGTCTTGTAGGATTATTAAGAATATTTAATGAAAACATTGAATATGCACTTATACCGTTTATTCCGCCATTATTAGCTTGTCCTTGCGGATTTATTCCTCCCGATAGCTGTGGCGTCCAACCTGGTAAAAGCCTACTTGATTTAACTATTCCGTAATGAGGTATTGGGTAATTAATTACATAAAAAGAATCTCTAGCGGGATTTAAAACTGTATCAGTAACCCTAAATCTACTTGTAAGCCTTACAGAGTCAAAATAATAGTTTATTCTAGGATCTTGATAAGACCTTAAATACATGAACATTATGTCAGACATTCTAGGGAAAAAGCTTGTGAAATTTGATCTGATATAAGTTTTATAATAAGGATTTTCATTACCTATTATATTTTCATAAGCTATTTTAGCTGTTTCAGATTCTGTGCCCATTAAATTAGCTTCATTGGCCATAACATCCCTTACTTCGTCATCGGCTAAAGACCCTAGATTTCTTCTGCATCGTAATGCAATTTTTAATCGAAGTGTATTTGCAAATTTTCTCCAATTTACCAACTGATTTGCTGATGTGCCAAAAACAACATCGTAGGATAACCTGTCTTTTGTGCTATTTACATTAATAGTTGTACTAGCAGTTTTTAGCATTCTTAATATTTTAGCATAAGCTGAATCCTCTGAATCGAAATTAATTACAGTTAGATAATCAGTATTATTTCCTTCAGTGATTGGAATTGACCCAAAATATCCAGTTAGTATAGAATAAACATATGCTTTCCAAATTTTAGCAATTTGAACCCGGTTTCTATATAGTGTGTCATTGCCAAATTGCGTTTCTATTTGAGTTAAATTTTGTAAAACACCTACATAAAAATTTTGCCATACTCCCTGATCACTATTACCATATCTTCCACTAGCAGATCCATAGTTGGCAGTTTCCCACATATTTACATTGATGCCATTATTAATTCCCGTTGCTCCAACCCAATCACCTGTTCTTTTTACCGAAGTTGCTAATAACCCTTCTGGTGTAGCAGTAATAAACTGTGTAGGATCTGTATTTAATTCTTCAAATTTTTTTGTGCAAGAAGTCATATTAATTGTAACAAGCAGCACAAAAAATAAATATTTTAACTTACTCATTTTTTCTTTTTTTAAATGATGAATTAGAAACTTAATTTTACAGTAGCTCCAAATGTTGCAAAGGGAAATGAACCTCCCGATTCAATACCCATGGCATTATTACCAGCTCCAGTTACCGATTCAGGATCTATACCCAAAGGAGTTGCTTGGTAAATTTGCCATAGATTTCTACCAGTTATCGCCACATAAGCACCTTTGACAAAACTTTTTTTACCGAACATTTTCTTATTAAAAGTGTAGCCTAAAATAATTTCAGCAATTCTAACAGAAGTTGCATCGTAAGTAATGGATGGCACATCGTTCAAAACTTTATCACTAGCAAAAGCAGTTGGCCCTATCCAACCAGCAAATCTATCACCAACAATAAGATTACCCTTTGCATCTGTTAATAAAACACCTCCTGGTCCGGTTAGAGGTATAAATGCATTTGGATAAGCTACTCCTTTAATTCGCATTGAATCGAGGTACCGAGTTATATTCGTACCAACAGTTTGACCTATATTTCTTCTTTCGTTATCATTTTCTCCTAAGATAAAACTACTAAAGAAAAATGCGTCTCTTCCTTGAAGTGAGCTTACGGTATTTCCCTGAAATTCAGATCTGCCATAAGATTCAGAGAATATTACGCCACCCATTTTTACGGTTGTAGTAACCTGTAAAGTAAAACCCTTGTAAGCAAATGAGTTGGTTAACCCTCCAATCCAATCTGGGCGTGGATTACCAGTTATCTGATTTACACTTACTATATTTCTTCCAGTTGCAAAAGCAACAAGCGTAGTATCTCCAATTTTAGTTGGCGTATTGCCCAAATGAATACCAAATGGCTGACCCACCATAGCATTAACTGTCATTCCTAACCTACCCCCCAATTGAATTCTACTTACATTTGGCAATATGGAAACCACTTCACTTATGTTGGCAGAAAAATTCAATCCTGTTTTCCAAGTAAAGTTTTTATTCTTTATAACTGTTGCATTAGCAGTTAATTCAAATCCTCTATTTTGTATTTCTCCTGCATTAATTATTCTATTATTAAAACCAGTTTCCCAAGGTGTTTGCACATTCACTATTTGATTAATAGTGCTATTGGTGTAGTAGGTTGCACTTAAGTCAATCCTATTTTGAAATAAAGATAATTCTAATCCAATTTCCCTTGAAACTTGTTGCTCAGGTTTTAAATCGACATTTTTTAATTGATTAGTATAAGCTAATAATGGACTTCCTAAGAATAAGCCTAAATTATTATAGGTATTAATTAATTGATATGGATCGGTGCTATTACCCACCCTTGCAATGTTTACCCTTAATTTACCTGAAGACAATACCTTATTATTAGGAATAAAATGTGAAAAATTTATGTTCGCACCAATACCAGGATAAAAGAAAGCATTGTTGTTTAAAGGCAAGGTAGATGACCATTCTTGTCTTCCAGAAAGATCCAAATACAAAAACTCTTTATATCCAATGGTTGCTTTTACAAATGCCGACTGTTGCCTTGATCTTCTTAAAGACTCACTAGCAAGTGGAATCCCATTTGCATTGCCAATGCTTGGCATGTTTTGTACCAACAAAGAACTAATTGAAGCAGACCTATTTAATATGTTTACGTCGTTGATACTGAAACCTCCCAAAGCATCTATACTAAAATCATTATTTAGTTTTTTATTATACGTTGTAAGCAATTCATAAAACATATTATTTTGTCGTGATAACAAATTAGAATAGCTGCCTAATGGAACTAATCTACCTCCAAGCTCTCTATACACATAATTATCTACTGTTGACATATCTGATACTATCTGACCTCTCACTTTTAAGCCAGTTGTTATATTTGCAGTAACTACTATTGCTCCATTAATTGCATTACGAGTATCCTCATTTGAATTAGCATATATAGACCAATAAGGATTTTCTGTATTATTTACTTGATTGGTAACAGGAGAATTTCCAAATTCGTCTCTATAGGGTAAAAAAGCATTCAATCTTGTGCTTCTCGCCATGTAAACATAAGAGGCAAGGGGGTTTCCTGGATCCAAGTTTTTAACCATTCTATTTTTTGTATTCCAATTGGTATAATTCACCCTTGCTTCAACCTTCAAAATTTTACCAATATTTCTAGTTGCAGATATAGCTAGGTTGTGCTTTTTTATCAGGTTTATATTATGAACTACATCATTTCCGGTAGTAAAGCCATAAGATAACCTAAATGCAGAGTTGGCATCAGACTTACTTATAGAAATATTTGATGAAGTGGTAATTCCAGTTTGATAGAGATCACGAACATTATTAGATTGTGGAACATATCCTTCTGGTATCGGTACGCCACTAAAAGAATTATAAGGTTGTCCTAACATTGGTGCACCCCAACTTTGGTTAAAACTACCCATATTAACAGCAAAATTATTCCTATTAATAGTATTACTATTATTCTGTGCTAATCTAAAACCAGTTCCTTCACCGTAAATGTTTTGGTATTCCGGAAAAGCAGTTACTATATACGCTTGAACACTTTGATTAAAATCTATACCTAGCGTTCCGTCACCCCCTGTTTTTCCTTTTTTCAAAGTAATCAAAATAGCCCCATTTGCAGCTTTTGCACCATACAATGCAGCTCCATTTGGACCTTTCAATACTGTGATGGATTCTATATCGTCTGGATTAATATTAGATATTGGATTACCATAGTCTAGATTTCCACTTGTTCCAGCTGGGTTCTCTACAGGTACCCCATCAATAACCATTAAAGGTTGATTGTTTCCTGAAAATGAATTATCGCCTCTAAGTGTAATTCTAGTACTTGATCCAGGTTGACCTGTACCAGTTATTTGCAATCCAGCTACTTTTCCTGTAAGGGCATTTAAGAAATTTACGTCCCTAGCCTCAGTAAGTGCTGTTGGATCTACAGTTTGAGATGCATAAGTGATGGATTTTTGCTTTCGGGTAACACCAAGTGCAGATACGACAACAACATCGCCCAATGGGGTTTCTGACTGCACCATCTTAACGTTTATTTCAGATCGCCTGGCAACCTTAAGTTCTTGGTTTGCATATCCTACAAAAGAAAAAACTAGAATCCCATTTTCAAAATCCAAAATATTTATTTGATACCCCCCCTTTTCATTGGACAAGACCTTATTGTTTGGATTACTTTTTACTGAAATGGTTGCCCCTTCAAGAGGATTGCCTTTAGCGTCTGATATGGTTCCTTTTACTGGTTTTGATTGTGCATAGCTAAGTATAGAAGTGAACGCCATGAGCAGCACAATAATTAATTTTTTCATACAGAAAGCAGTTTTTAAATTAATAATATTAAGTAATTTACTAAAGCCATCTTAACAAAACTGTTAACAAATCAACTAATAGAGTAATTAATGGTAGTTAACCCTAGATTTTTTAAACAAAGAGCTATTTTCTTGAACACTAAAAAATAATTTGATTGGAATAGGAGTTGAAACCATTATTAAACAAACAACTTTTAAAAAATTTGATAAATCAAAAATATCCAGCACTGATTAACAGAAGTGATAATTATAGCTTAATAAAAAAATCAATTTAAGGTTGAGCTAAGTTGTAACCCAGTGTTTATTAATGAATTAAGGTGGTAAAGTGAGTTTGTATCTCATAAATAGTATTTTATTAATCGTTAGCTTTAACTAATTTTTCCCCAATACCCCATTTTTTATTAGGTATTGGCCCCATTTCTAATTCTAGATGCCCGCCACTAGTTAATTGCTCATGGGTAAACCAAGTTGTATTTAATACATTGCCATTCAATTTTGCACTTTGAATGTATTTATTTTCAATTGAGCAGTTGTAGGCAGTAAGTTTAAATTGTTTTTGATTCGGTAAGTTAATGCTAATTTTACTAAACAATGGGCTGCCAATAGTATAAACAGGCAACCCTGGTGTTACAGGATAAAAACCCATAGAAGAAAAAACTACAAATGCCGACATACCACCTCCGTCTTCATCGCCTGGTATACCATAAATATTATCTTTAAACCATGCGTCTAAAAGAAACCTTATTCTTTTTTGGGTTTTCCAAGGCGATTTAGTGAAATTATATAGGTAAGGAATATGAAAACTAGGTTCATTGCCCATTGAGTACTGACCAACAAGGCCTGTTGCATCTGGAAACTTACTCCAGAATTCATATTTAGATCGATCTAGGGGTTCACGAAATAATTGATCTAATCGTGCTTCAAAAGCATCAGTGCCACCCATTAATTTTATTAATGCAGGGATATCTTGTTGCACTTGCCACAAAAAAGTATATCCATTATTTTCATCATAAAATTCTCGACCACCCATACCGCCAGCAAATTTTGGATCTATATTAATCCAATTGCCCTTATCATCTTTAGGCAGAAAGAATTGCTTTTCTTTATTCCATAAATTTTGATAATTGTTACCTCTTAATTGAAAAATTGAAGCATCTGGTTTGCCTAAGTCTTTACCTAATTGCCCCAATGCCCAATCATCGTAGCTATTTCCTAATGTTACTGCTACAGACTGTCTTTTTTCAAATGGATGCACATTTGAATCTACCTCCTTAACACCTTCAGGTAATGCTGGGAAGTATCCGTTTTTATAGTAGAAATCATCGAGAGAACCTTTTTTTCCATTTCGCCAAGGCAACATGGTAGCTTGTGTTGCATTTTTACGCATTCCTTCATAAGCTTTTTCAATATCAAATCTTTTTAGCCCTTTTCTATATGCATCTAAAAAAGTTACCGAAGAATGAAAAGCGTTCATACAAACATGATCTCCATAAAGCACAGGAAATGTTGGCATCCACCCGCTTTGTTCATACATTCGCTCATAAGAATGCAGCATGTCTTCCTCCATTGAGGGTTTCAAAATAGTACGTAGTGGATGATGTGCTAAATAGGTATCCCAAACCCAATCATCCACATAAAAAGTTCGATTATCTTTATGAATTTTTTTGTCAAACCCGCTGTAATACAATGAATCTTCTGAAATGTCTACCATACGTTCGTAGCAACGGTACAAAGCGGTATAAAAAGAACGTTTTTGCCCTTCGGTACCACCCTCTACTTGAATTTGGGACATTACCTCATTCCAAGCCATTTTACCTGCATCTACTAACAATTCGAAACTTTTGTTGCTAATTTCTTTTTCATAATTCTTCTTGGCCTGTTCTAAACTTATGTAGCTGATAGCATACTTAAATTCAACTGTTTCTGCAGATTGAGGAAAACTGATATATGCTTTTACATTTTCTCCTTCAATATTTTTTTCTTGTAACAGCTTTTCATTCTTGGCTACACCTGGGGTTCCTGCAACATTAAAAACACCATACATAAATACTTTTACATCGCCATGGTAAGTTTCCATACCAGAAATCTCGGTGGCTGATAAAAAATTAAAAGATGATTTGCCTACATTGTATACACCCAATAATATTGCTTTACTGTTTACATTAGGAAATGAGAACCTATAAAAACCCGTTTTTTTACCTGCTGTAAATTCAACTTTCACCTCATCATCCACTAAATAAGTTGAATAGTACCAGGGTTTATTTATTTCAAGACTATGGTCATAAGTCATTTTTGTTTTCCAGCTTTTACTAGTTAATGCACCAATTGCTGGTTTTAAAGAAAAAACTTGCCCTTGCCTGTGAGAAACAATTGTTAAAGGGAATGTAGAAATTTGGTCGTCTATAAAATCCTTTCTTTGTGGTGTAAACCTGATAAGTTGATTGGGAAGTTGTACAGTTGGCCTGGTGGGTTCTAATAATTGCCCTACATTTCCAATAGTAGGGTCTATATAATCGATGTTGGAAACTTGACTCTTATTGTTTTGTGCAATAACTGTACCAGAAACACAGCAAATTAATGTTATTAATAGAACATAATTAGCCCATTTTCTGAAAGCTTGATTTTTGGTTTCTGGCTTCATACAAACAATCTTTACTAGTTAATTTGAAGCAAAGCAACATTTGCAGCCTTAAGAAGTAAGTTAATTATTCAACTAACAGAAAAATTAATTCAATTTTTTTTTATTAAACCCAGTTTCTATAAATTGTTATAGGGTTTTTTAAGCCAGAAATACAAATTGATTTTAAAAAAGAAGGCAATACCTAATAAATAAAGATTTATGATTGACCACTTATTTCTGAGTAGGACCTTTTAAAATCCTCACCATAATTCTTTTTATATTCCTTAGTAAAATTCGAATAGGTTTCTTTTGCCAAAGCATGTCGTCCAAGATTGATCAATGAGTGACATTTTAACACCAATGCCTCTTCGTTCATTTGGTCGAATTGAAAAATACAATTGGTTAACTTTACAATAAACTCTGGTTCAGCTTGTGAATTGGCATTTGATGTGTAAGCAAGAATGCTATTTATCACAAAATCACTTACACTAGCTTTAGTATCATCTAGCCAAGTATAGTTTACCTCTCTTAAAAAAGCTCCTTTTTTTATTATGGCTAGCAATTTGTGAATATACTGTTTATCAATATCAACTTTTTTATTATTGGCAAGGTTTACAAACTCTTGATAGTCTAGTTTAATAGAATTCTCTACAATCTCAAATCTCCATTTGCCAGTTTCTTTAGAAATACTGGTTTGACCAATTTTTTCAAGTGTAGATTTTAGTTTTACAATATTTACTGAAAAATTGTTTCTGGCATCTTTGATGGGTTTATCACTCCAAATTAATTCATAAAGACTATCAGGAGAAATACCCTTACCATCTTTAATTGTGTAAATTAGAATTAATAAGAACATTTCTTTAAGAAGTGGAGTAAACTGCCTGGTTATATCGTTGCCATCTTTATCAATAGCTTCAAAATGACCAAAAAGAAAAATAGATGATGTTACTGAATCTTTTTCAAAAAGCCCATTATGTTCAAAATGCTCTTCAATAGAATGTGATTGAATGGGGGTTTGATGTTGCAGATCTGGCAGTGTATTATCAATGAATGGTTGTTGCTTTTGACTTCTTTTTTTCTTAACAAAAAGAATACTTACTATTAATAAGACTACAGCAACCAGTGACCCCATTATCCAATATATTGATTTGCTGATAGGATTAATGGGCTCTAATGCAGGCAGTTGGTTAGGGGGGAAATCGAGTGTAAAAATTTTAATGATGGTAGATTTATCTTTTTGGCTAAGCAAAGTAACAGCTACCAATTTTTGACTAGATGGACAGTAATACAGATCGGAAAATGATTCTATATCGTGAAAGGAATAAGGAATTGTATCTCCCAATAACTCATATTTTGGCGAGCTAAGTGAACCCCTTATTAGTTGCAGGGTAGATGTAAAACGATCAATTGGGTAAATTAATCCATAAAATTGATTGGTAGCCGAATCAATAACCAAGCTATTGGCAAAACAAAATTCTTTTTCGGGCTGTTTAAAAGAATAAATTCTTTTAAACGAATTGCTAGTTACACTATAAACCATTAACTCATAGTTATGCCTTGGATTTATAGATTGGTCGCCAGTTTTGCTTCCATAACCTCCAATAATGTAAGCCCTATCAGAACCATTGTTTACACCCAAAGCTGCAAGATAACGTGGCATAAAAAAATCGCCCTTGGCATTTAATACCTCCCATTTTTGGCTTGAAAAATGATATCGTTGAACGAGGTTTTTATATTGAAGTTGCCCATACCCACCAAAAATATAAAGAGCAGTATCGAAAGTTGAAATAAATTTATTAGCCTGCCAAAATTCAGTTAGCTTGTTTTTTACCGGCCCTGCCTGCCATGAATTGTCGGCAGCATTGTATGCCGACACTATTTTTTCATCTATATAAAAATTATATAGTTTATTGAAAGAATAATCAAAAATTGATTGATTTCCTGCAGGTAAATCCACCATACTTGTTGCAAGTTTGGATCCTGCAATCTGATTGGTTTTAAAAGACAGTTGGTAAAGGGAGTCTTTTGAAACGATATACAGAGACTCAGTTTTTTTATCAAATGCCACACTAGGTGTACCAGAAGTTATAATGGTATTTAACTGATTCCATTTTTGATGGCGGGGTTTAATCCAAATGGGGTTATCAACTAATGCCACTTTTTTTTCAATGATATCAATTGCCTTGTTTCCATCGGTCTCAGATAATGGATAAAATTGTTTTTTAGTTTTACCTTCATATATACTCACATCTTTAACCTGCATTGGAGGCACATCAATTATTTTAAATTGTTCTAAGTTGCATGCCCCAAAAAAAACTTTACAACATGTGGTATTATCAATATTTAGTTTGCTTTTGCCTACAAATTGTTTGTTTACATAAAAAAGAACTTCTTGGAGTCTTGTATTAAATTGAATAGCACAATGATTCCAATCTCCAAATAATTTGGATGAATCGATTAAAAAATTATTCGAAAGCGATTCTCCAACTACAAAATTTAGTTTTCTTGAGTTCCGATTATATACAACATCTATATTTTGATTGTTTGTTGTAATTATGCGTATCAAATATCCAAAATAACCTTTTTGACTTGGAATGAATTTAAAATTGTAACCTATTTCAAGGGATTCACCTAAACAAAGGGCTTCATTAAGCGTTAAATTAAGAGAGGTACGTTTTTCAGGTATTACTTCATGGCTGGAAAATTGCAATCCATAAGACTGGCCGAATAGTTCGCCAGAGGTTAAAAGCAGCCCAAGTATTAAATAAATAAATTTTTTCATTAGCACACAAACAGTTCGATGGCAAATTACCTTATTATTATAACAAAATCACAACTAAAAAGCTAACCAGCTAAAAAAATAAAAAAAAGTTGCTATAGGGTGTTTACAGCCTAAACAAAGCAGCATCTTTTAAATGATATAACAATACGATATTAAAATCCATTACCTCTATTTCTTCAACGGTTAAATAGAATTCTTTAATAGAAAACTCTTCATCGCTATCATAATATCCATTACTTGTTCTGTTAAATTGAGCAGGTACCCATATAATTCTTTCATTTTACTTTAAATTCCAGCAGCAATGATTGAAAAAGCTCCAAAACACAGTAGGGATGATAAAACTATTCCATTAATATTAAAACTACAATTTGATGGAATTCTAAAGTCAATTCAATATGATAAATAATACTGCAAATAAATCAAGCTATCTTAATATAACTCATTTCGACAACTTCGCTAACCAAGTCACAAAATCATTAGCAGCTTTATCATTATCCCAACCATTCGTATAGCCCAATCTTCCATTGATGTATTCATTGTAAAACCAAGGGTCGCCAATTACTACAACTGTTCCTTTACCATACTTTGCTTTAGCTCCAACTACATACTTTTCAGTTTGATGTTTTAAGATAGGAGTTGCACTCTTAGATAATTGCAAACTGCTCACTTCTTTTAAATATACTTTTTTAGCTGTGGTAAAAATGGCATCTTTTGCCGGAATAAAAAATGCAGCCATTTCGTATTTATCGTTATACACTTTGCTTTTGCTGTCACCGTTTAAGTGAATGCCAAATGTTTCAGTTAGTTGGTTTAAATGATTGAATTCTACATTACCCGAATCATTTGCCATAATAACTAATACACCACCTTTTTTTACAAATTGTGCAATGGCTTTAATGTGTTCAGCTTCTATAAAATTTGGTTTTGCAGTTTCTTTTTCGGTATCTGGATCAATTATTAAATAAACAGATGTTGCTTTTAAATTTTCCTTTGTAGGTGAGGTTTCCAGGCTTTTTAGCTGAAAGCCTTTTGTTTTAAAAATTGTACCCAATTTGCTGTAGCCACTTTGGGCTGTATCTTCCCAAGTGTAATGAAAACGAATCAATTCTGCCAGAGCATTTTTTTTAAACTCGTTGTTAAAAAAATAGTCGAGTGTTACTATTTTTTGTTGCCCATAACATGCAAGACCAAAAAAAACTACCACTAAAAAAATTGAAATCTTTTTCATAAATAAATTACTTTAAACATTTTTTAAATAACAACCTTTTAGTGTTGCAAAACCTTTTGCTACCCATGATTCATTTAAAGCAGCAGCATCTTTCCATTCGTTTTTAGGAATAAACGAACAAATAAATACTTTAATTATTACAAAAAGAAGATGCCATGCAACTAAAAGGAAAATTAAGTAAAGAAATTGAAATTACAATAGGCCAACTACAGCAACTAAAACCTTTTAATAAATTGATCTTGTTATTGCAAACACTACTGAAAATTGCTAGCTCAAACGATCATTTAAAGCTGACTCAAAATTTAAAAACACCTACCACTCAAGTAAATCTAGCGATTGAAAAGATAATCGAATTTTCGTTCAATCATTATTTAGAGCTCATAAAGCTTCCAAATAGAGCCACCACAGATTACAAAAAAATTAGTCTACCTGATAATGCCCTTCTAACAAACCTTGTTGTTTCATAGTTTGCCAAAATTCGTGTGGAATTTGTTTGGTAGCCATTTCTATATTACCTTTTACTTTATCGGGATTTGAGGTACTTAAAGCAACACTATCAATGCCCGGAATATGAAAACCAAAATTAAAACATGCTTCGGCTGGCTTAATGTTGAAGGAATTGCAGAGTGTGAAAAACTTTTCTCTCCATGCATACAATGCTTTACCCTCTTCAGTTTCTGTATCTACCAATACATAATTATAATAATCTCTACCTACCAAAAAACCACCATTAAACACAGCAGAATTGATGATGGTTGTTCCTTGTGCATGCAATACTTTTACAAAAGCTAACAAATCTTGTGGATGCGATTTTACAGATAAACTATTGGCAAACATTACCCAATCTAAATGAATGTCTTTTGAAATACGTTCAATCGATTTCCAATTTTTTGCACCAACCCCAACAGATGTAATTTTTCCTTGAGCCTTTAATTCATTCAGTGCTGTGTAGGCTTCTAAAATATCGTTGTGACGTTTTGCATCATCTGCAGCATCTGTTGCTGCTGCAAGGTATTCGTCAGGGTCATGGATAGATGCCATTTGTGAATCGTATTCTCCCAATAAATTATTGCCTTGTTCAAAACACTCTATGATGCCTTGATAACTTATTTTTTGGATAGCATCGTTTTTTAATTCACGCCAAATGCCTTTTTCAAAAGTAGGTTCAGGTGTGGTAAGTGCTGTTTGATACCAACCCAATTTATTGCTGATGATTACTTTGTCTTTTGGTACACCCAACTCTTTTAAAGCTTTACCCAAAACCTCCAAAGCCAAGCCAGCACCATATTTGCCTGCAGTATCAAACATAGCTATACCGCCCGGTGCATGAGTTATACATTGGTTAATGATGGCTAATTTTGTTTCGTAAGTCGTTGCTTCGTATAAATTTCCTAAACCACTGGTACCAAAAATTACAGAAGGCAATTGTATTGTTGATGACATAATCTTTATTTAAACATGATAAAACGATGCAGCATTGTTACCAAAAAAATCTTGCTGCTCAGTTAAAGAAAAAGTAGAAAAATATTGTTGTACAATGTGTAACATTTGCTGATAAGATGCTGCAACCAAACATACAGGCCAATCGCTGCCAAACATGATTCTTTTTGTGCCAAATGCTTTTACTACAGCATCTAAATATGGAGTAAAGTCAGCTAATTTCCAACTATAATAATCAGCTTCAGTAACCATCCCACTTATTTTACAATGCACATTTTCAAATTGTGCAATTGCTTGAATATCTGTCTTCCATTCATCTATTAATCCTGCTTTTATGTAAGGCTTTGCAATATGATCTATCACAAACTGCTGATTGGGATTTTGTTGTACCAATTCTATTGCTGCTGGTAAATGTTTTGGGAAGATGAGTATATCGTAAGTGAAATTAAAATCCTTCAATGCTGCAATGCCTCTTAAAAATGCTGGCTGCAACATAAAAGAAGGTTCTTCGCCTTGCAAAACATGACGAAAGCCTTTTACTATATTCAATTGCTTATAATAGGCTAATCTTTCAGCAATATTTTCAGCTCTTACATCTACCCAACCAACAACGCCTTTAATAAAATTATTTTCGTTTGCTAAGTCGATTAAGAAATTGGTTTCGGTTTCCGATTGATCTGCTTGAACTGCTATACATCCATCAATATTATTTTCCTGCAATACATGACGTAAATCGGCTGGCAAAAAATCTTTTCGAATTACAGCCATTGTATCATCAATCCATTCATGCTGTACAGGATGGTAATGCCAAAAATGTTGATGTGCATCTATAATCATACAAACTAAACGAGGTTAAATATTCTGTTCATCATTACCCACTTCTCTCCTTCTTCTGCCCAAGGAATGGAGCTTTGAAATTTCCACATTAATTGTTCCCACTCTTGCACTTTAGGATTGGCTGCGTCCATCGCTGCTTTCTTAGCTGCATCAAAAGTTTCATCGGTTTCCATAATCATAAACAAACGATTACCAGTACGATAAATTTCCATTTGTGTAATGCCGGCTGTTAATATACTTTCTTTTATTTCTACCCACACGTTTTGATGCCAATGTTCATACTCAGCAATCAATGCTGCATCATCTACTAAATCAAGTGCTAAACAATGTCTTGCCATAAAAAATTAGTTTTTAGTTTCAACAACTTTATAACCCTTCCATCCAAAAAAGAAAATTACAATAAAACTTACCATTGGTACAAAATACCCAAATTGAATATTAGCTGTAACATCGCTTATTTTACCAAAGATGGGTGGTAGAATTGCACCACCAACTATAGACATGATAATTAAACTGCTACCAAATTCCGTATCGCCTTTTAAATCTTTAATTCCCAAAGCAAATATGGTTGGAAACATAATCGACATGAAGAAGCAAATAGCAATTACTGTATACACTGTAATCATTCCTGTTGCAGTTACTGCTACTATACACAGTAGTATATTGATTGCTGCATAAATGGCCAATAGCTTATTGGGTGCAATAAACTTCATTAAGATAGTGCCTAAAAACCTTCCTATTAAAAAAGCAATACCACATGCTCCTAAAAAATCTGCAGCTTTTATTTCGGTTAATCCTGCACTTTTCGTAGCATATAAAATAAACAAACTAAAAACGGATATCTGAGCACCAACATAAAAAAACTGTGCTGCAACAGCCCAACTAAGGTGCTTATTTTTTAGTGCATGAAAAATACTTTTACTAGCTACATGCCCTTCTTCGGTTTGTATTTTTGGCAATTTGGTTAATGCAAAAATAACAGCGATACACACTAAAACCGAGCCCAAAATAATGTAAGGTAATTTAACTGTTGAAGCTTCTGAGGCCAAAGCAATTTTTTTAGCAGCATCTGTCATTGAACTTAATTCAGCATCCGAATAACCTTTGGTTAAAATAATTCTAGCCCCAACTACTGGAGCTAAAGCAGCAGCCAATCCATTAAATGATTGAGCCAAATTTAATCGCTGAGTTGATGTAGAAGGATCGCCTAAGGAAGCTGCATAAGGGTTGGCAGCAGTTTCTAAAATGGTTAACCCACATGCTATTATAAATAATGCAACCAAAAAAAATTCGTACGACTGGTTGTTTGCAGCAGGTACAAATAAAAATGATCCAATTGCAAATAATAATAATCCTGTAATAATGCCAATTTTATACCCAAACTTTTTCATGATAAACCCAGCAGGTAATGCCATTAAAAAGTAGGCGATAAATACTGAGGAATCAACCAATGTTGCCTGAGTTGTACTTAGTGTAAAAGACTTTTTTAAATGTGGAATTAAAATGGGATCTAGATTATGGGCAAAACCCCATAAAAAAAACAAAGAAGTAATTAGGATAAACGCAAATAAATACGGGTTCTTTTTTTCCATTTGGCAATGTTTATTTCAAGCTTTGAAAGTAAAATAAGGCAGTTAATATTATGGTTTAATCAGCGGAATCGGTTTCGAGTAAAATACATAAAAAAGGCAAAACCAGTTGGCTTTACCTTTTTTAAAAATCTATGCTTTTTTATACGCTACAAATTTTTGTTTGCTTGTTCCTAAGCCATCAATGCCCAATTCAACCACATCTCCATCTTGAATAAAAATATTGGGTGTAAATCCTAAACCCACTCCAGCAGGTGTTCCAGTACTCACAATATCTCCAGGCAATAAAGTCATAAATTGACTAATATAAGAAACCAAATAAGGTATATTAAAAATCAAATCATCGGTATTACCATCCTGCATAGTTTTACCATTTAATGATAACCACAAACGCAGGTTATGTGGGTCTTTAATTTCATCTTTGGTAACCAACCAAGGACCAATTGGTGCAAATGTATCACAACCTTTTCCTTTGTCCCATGTACCACCACGTTCTAATTGAAACTCACGTTCACTAACATCATTGTGCAAAGCATAACCAGCAACATAATCCATTGCTTCATCAATCTCCACATAACTTGCTTTCTTTTCCATTACAAAAGCCAACTCAACTTCCCAATCGGTTTTTACCGAATTTTTTGGAATCGTAACATCATCAAAGGGACCAGTAAAAGAAGTGGTAGATTTAAAAAAAATAATGGGTTCTTTTGGTATAGCTGCATTGGTTTCTTTTGCATGTTTTGCATAGTTTAAGCCAATACAAACAATCTTTGATGGACGAGCAGTTGGGGCCCCAATTCTAACACCATCAGGCAACACAGGCAACATGTTATTATGTTGATGAACGATAGATGCTAAATGTTGTATGCCCCCATTACCAAAAAATAGTTCATCATAGTCATTTATAAAACCACTTACATCATAGTTTACGCCATCGATATGTACACCTGGTTTTTCTTTACCAATTTCTCCAAAACGAATTAATTTCATACTACAATATTTTATTATTATTAATTATTATTTTTATATAAGTGGTTTGGCAAATCAGTTACATTTTCGCAACACAATTGTTCCATAATTTGTTGCAATTGCACTTTTGTAATAGCAATGGTGTGATCAGCACCTGACTTTCCTAAGGCAGCCACTCCATACATAAAGCTTCTACCCATGAAAGAAAAGTGAGCACCAGCAGCAATTGCTCTTGCTACATCTGGACCTGAGCGTAAGCCACTATCTACCATCAAAGTAATTTTATCTTTATAGGTAGGTGCAATATCTAATAGAGAAGCAATAGACGATTGTCCAGCATCTAATTGCCTGCCTCCATGATTAGAAACAATAACGCCATCTAGCCCCAATTGAATTGCCATTTCAACATCCTCTTTACTTGCCACTCCTTTTAACACTAGTTTACCCTTCCATGCATTTCGAATGGCTGTGATTTTATCCTTATCTAATTTTCCATTAAAGGTTCTATTCATAAACTGCCCAAGCTGTTTCATATTTAACCCCTTTGGCATGTAAGGTTTTAAATTAGCAAACTCAGGTTGACCTTTTATTAGAGTTTGCACAGCCCAATGCGGATGAAGTACAATTTGAATTAAATTGTTAAGTGTCATTCTAGGCGGCATTGCCAAACCATTTCGAATATCTCTGGGTCTATAACCAAAAGAGGGAACATCACATAACAAAACCAATACAGGACAATTTACTGCATTTAATCTTTTTAAAATATCATCCCTTAAAGCTTCTTCGGCAGGATGATATAATTGAAACCATGCCCTGCCCTCAGTAATCTCACTAATTGTTTCAATATTGGCAGTTGTTACAGTACTTAATATAAAAGGAATATTGTGTTTAAGCGATGCTTTAGCTAATATTTCTGTAGCCTGAGGCCACATTAAACCTTGTAAACCAACTGGTGCAATTCCAAAAGGTGCATCATACGTATGACCAAATAAAGTAGTTGCTAAAGTTGGTTTGGCATTTTTCTGAACTAGGTATTTAGGCACCAACTCAACTTGCCTAAGTTCAGTTGTATTTTTATATAGATTCACATCATCATTACAACCCCCATCCAAATACTCAAAAGCAAATTTGGGTATTCGTTTTTTAGCTTTTGTTCTTAAATCATCTATTGATGGAAATTTCACATTATATTCAAGGCTCATATAAAAATTATTAATTCTTTTTAATTATTTAAGGTTACAAAACCACCGTCGATAGGGTAATCGCTACCTGTTATAAAAGATGCTTCATCGCTACTTAAATACAAAACCAACGCAGCCATTTCATCTGGCTTACCCATTCTACCAATTGGTTGACTTTTAGATAATTTCTCAAACATTTCAGTTTCTCTGCCTGGATATGTTTTTGCAATAAACCCATCCACAAATGGCGTATGAACCCTTGCTGGTGAAATGCAATTACAACGAATATTATCGCCTATATAATCTTTTGCAACACTTAATGTCATTGCATAAACTGCTCCTTTACTCATGCTGTATGCAAAACGATCAGCTAAACCAACTTTTGCTGCAATTGAACTGATATTAATGATTGCTCCACCTCCACTTTTTTTCATCAAAGGAATAGCAGCATGTAAACAATTGTATGTGCCTTTAATGTTTACGTTATACACTTTATCAAAATCAACTTCACTGGTATTTTCTGCATTTCCAATATGACTAATACCTGCACAGTTCACCAATATATCAACTTTATCAATTTTAGTAAACGCCTCAGCAACATCTTGTTGGTTGGCAACATTCAGTACAATAGATTCAGCTGCACCCCCACTCTTTACAATTTCGTCAACAGCATTATCCGCATTTTCTTTGTTTAAATCTGCTACAAAAACAGTTGCACCTTGCTTTGCTAAAGTTAATGCTACTGCTTTACCAATACCACTTCCAGCTCCAGTTATTACTGCTGTTTTATTGTTTAGTGAAAACATATTATTTGCATTTTTTAATTATTTATAAAGATACACCTCGTTTCCAAGGTATAAAATCATCTTGATTTAACTGAACAGCTTTAGGAATTATTTCTCCGCTTGCTACTTTTATACAATATTCCAATATCTCCTCACCCATTTGTTCAATCGTTTTTTTTCCTTCAATGATTTCGCCTGTGTTAATATCAATAATATCACTCATTTTTTGAGCAAGCTTTGTATTTGTAGCTACTTTGATAACCGGACAAACAGGATTACCAGTAGGTGTTCCTAAACCTGTGGTAAATAAAATCAATGTTGCACCACTTGCTGCTTTACCTGTAGTAGCTTCTACGTCGTTGCCTGGTGTGCAAACCATACTCAAACCGGGTTTAGTAGCAGGTTCTGTATAATCTAAAACATCTACAACAGGGGCTGTTCCCCCTTTTTTACAAGCCCCTGTACTCTTAATTGCATCTGTAATTAATCCATCTTTGATATTACCGGGTGAGGGGTTCATAAAAAATCCACTGCCTACCGCATGAGCTTGTGCATCATATTCTTCCATTAATTGAATGAATTTTTTTGCAATTGTTTCATCTATACATCTATCAATAATTTGTTGTTCAGCTCCGCATAATTCAGGAAATTCGGCTAACAACACTTTACCTCCTAATCCAACCACTAAATCTGCTGTGTATCCTACAGCAGGGTTTGCTGAAATACCACTAAAACCATCACTTCCACCACACTTTACACCAATACACAATTTACTTAATGCTGCAGGCTGGCGTTCTTGATTATTGGCTTCTATTAAATGTTGAAAAGTTTGTTTAATAGCATCTTTAATCAATTGCTCTTCACTTTTGGTTTGTTGTTGTTCAAAAACAATTACCGGCTTATCAAATGCTGGGTTTCTTTCCCTCACATCATTCATAAACTCAGCAACCTGTAGATGTTGACAGCCTAAACTCAATAGCGTTATGCCTGCAACATTTGGATGATCGGC
>JANOZK010000140.1:0-31836 GCA_031429335.1 Chitinophagaceae bacterium
GAAGATTGCCATTGATAGGTTAATCCTGCAGCAGAACTACCACCAGTTAAATCTAAAGTAAAGCTTGTACCAGGACAAACTATATTTGTAAGCGTTGAGGTAGCAGTACCTGCAATAGGCGTACCAACACAACTGGCAAAATTATTTATTCTAATATTATCCAAACCATAATCAGAACCAAAAGTAGTACCACCAACTGCTACACGAAATCTTAAAATAGTAGTAGCAGAAGTACTAGTAAAGTAAACAGTTTTTGTTCTCCAAGTTGCTGAAAGTCCTGCACTATCAATTCTAGTAAAAGTTGTTCCACCATCTGTGGAAAATAATATGGTTAAGCTATCAGATCCAGCAACATTAATGATATCGAAATCCACCTTTTTTGTAGGATCAGTCGTATTACAATTTAAATATAAGTCAAGAGTTCCTGAACTTCCAGCAGGACTGGCGTACGAATGAAAACGAGCAGAATTGGTACCACTACTAGCAGTTGGCGTATAAGCCCCCAAAGTTGGGGAAGTCCAAGCTGCAGTATTTGTTCCAGTTGCATCATCTTGTCTTCTCCAAGAAGTATTACCAGAAAATGGGGTGTTTTTCCAAGAAAGACTAGGCACATCACTAATTCCACAACTATTGATCCAAGTAGTTTCAAAATTTTCTATAAAAGGTATGCTGGCAAAAGTGGGCCCAGAAACAGAGTTCACCTGAATTGAGGTTGAGTTACTTGTTGCACCACCATTGGTACATGTAACAACACAACGATAAAATAATGTGGTAGCAGTTTGAGTGGTTGTAAAAGATAAAGTGTTACCACCTGTAATATTTGCCCAAGGCCCTGCTGCCAAGCTAGCAGATTGCCATTGATAGGTAAGCCCAGAGGCTAAGGTATTACCAGTTAAGGCTAATGTAAATGGCAAACCAGCACATAAAATATTGGTAGAGGTTGATGTTGAAGTTCCTGCAATGGGTGTTCCTGCACATGGTGTACCTGGTGTCCAACTGAAAATAATATTTGGCCTAGTAGTTTGTGTACCAGTATTTGTGGTGGTGGCTGTACCGCATAAATTACCCAAATTATCATCTCTATAAGAATGTGACCCATTAAAACTTAAGCCAGTTGTCCAAGGTATTAAAGGGTTTTGGGTATAGGAAATGTAAGTAGCATTATTGGGGTCGCCATTACAAATTTCTATGACGATGTTATCAGTACCATTCCAAAAAAAGGGACTTGAAAATGTTAAAGTGTTTATTCCAAGTACAGGCGTATAATCAATTGGTCCATAAACAGTAGTTGGAACATTCTCCCAGGTTGTAGTGCCTAAAGTGGTTACACTTGAACCTCCAATTCTAATGGTATATTGTTCTACTGCAGGAAAAGTACCTGTATTTAAAGTAATTACATTGTATTTAATTGAATTAATGAAACCTGGAGAAGTCATTCCTCCTGCTATCAATTCACTGGCAAGATATAAAAACTGAGATCTACTACCTTCAAAGTAATCTTGCATGGGGTTAGGATAGGTGGTAGTTGTATTTCCCACAGTACCTGTACCAATTGGAACATCAATTTGTGCTTTGATGTTTGTTACAAAAACAAGCAATAAAGCCAAAACGAAAACTCTAGTTTTAGTTACATTAAATACGTTCAAAAATTGTTTCATAAACAGTAAGGTTATTTTAAAAACTTATTTCTACTTTTTAGTGACCCTAATATATAATTCCTTTTTAATACTTCTTTTGGTATATTTTTTTCAAAAACATCAAATACAGCTTCTAAAAAATAGCTGTATTGGTACAAAAAATTATTCTTTTACAAACTTAATTGGCAAAGTTTCACACCCATTTGCACACACCATTTTAATAAAGTAAGACCCCGCAGCCAATCCATTGGTTGCAAGCTGTAATATATTGTTACCCATTGTTATGCTTTGCAATTTTTGTAGTACAATTTTACCAGTAATATCGGTTACCAATAAAGTCAACTTATCGTTGTTAGGCGATTCTATTGCAACATGGAGCATAGCTTTTGTCGGGTTTGGATATACCTGCGTTATGGTTAACTCTTTAACCTTGTTTGCCTTTAAAAGTACAATTGATGAGTAAGCAAACTTACCATCTTTATCTACTTGTTTAAGTCTGTAATAACTGTTGCTTACAAATCCTTTTGTATCGCTAAAAGTATAGGTAAGGGCATTGCTGCTATTACCCATTAAAGCAGCAGAGGCTATAAAACCAATACTACTAAAATTCGTTCCATCAATACTTCTTTCTATTTCAAAACCTTTATTGTTTACTTCGGATACAGTGGTCCAACTTAATTTATTGGTATTGCTTAATTTATCGCCTTTAAAATTGGTGATGGTAACTGGCAAAGTACCACAAGCTGGGTTATTGTCGATGGTGGCAATTACTGGGGTTCTTGTGCTTTCGCAACCAGAACTTGTATTCATATTATATACGAAATAATTTAAAGTAGTTGTTCCTGTTGCAGTTGCACCATTTGTAATAAATCCTACTCCATTGCCTAGTGGTGCTGGGAAAGATCCAGTTGCATAACCGAGTGCATTTCCAGTATTCGATACTAGAATTCTATAACCCGTTCCAGCAGACAAGTTCCAACCTAGGTTTACTGTTTGAGGCAAAGAAAGTGTAGAAGCTATAATTGGCTGTGCCGATGAAGTAAATAAAACAGTACCACCAGAATTTTGTAAAGTAACAGTAACTGTTCCAGCTGCTGTTGAATACACTTGAATTGAATTTAATGTTACCGGTACGTATAAATCAAAAAGCAAACCTGAATTTTGTGTACTAGTAGTAACCGTTGGTACACCATTACTTGATATTTGTGAAGTTCCATTATTGCCTACTGCCCCAACAAAGTAGGTAGTATTTGTACTTATACTTGGTGTTGTAAAGGTATTGCCAGCAAAAAGTGAAGTACCACCCGAAGCAGCAGCATACCAATTTACATTAGCACCAACACTTGCTGTTGCCCCTAAATTTACTGTACCGGTTCCACAACGGGTTGCTGGTGTTGTAGTTAAAATAGTTGGGTTTGAAAAACTTACGGTTGCCTCTGTAGAAATTACACTAGTACCTGCACATGTTGCTACCAAACGATAAAACAAGTTTTGTGTTAAAGCAGTTGTAACCCCAAAGTTTGTTGTTGTTGCACCAGTGATGTTTGTAAAACCTGTGTTGGTTGTATTACTTTCTTGCCATTGTAAACTACTTGCACCTGTTAAACCAACTGAACTTAAAGTTGGTAAAGTACCACCAATAGCACAGAATGTAGTTGGGCTTGCAGCAGCAGTACCAGCAGCCAAAACAATTTTTGTTCTAGTGGTTGCAATGATGGCATCGTTGGCAGTGTTTACATCGCCTGTTAAAGTTGTATTGGCATTAAATGTATAAACACCAGCTGTACTCATATTAAGTGAGCCAGGTAATACCACATTTAAAGTTGCATCGCTTGCCAATGTGCCAGTATTAACCACAGTGGTTAATGTTTGCGTTACAGCACCTGTTACATTTACTGTTACTGTAACAGGGTTGGTTACAAAATTGTGTACATTAGCACTTGAGTTTTTTATTTGAATGGTAACTGTTTCTGAACTAGAATAACAACCAGATGTAACTGTTGCTGGGCTTACTAAAGAAACAGCCCCAAAATTTAAACCTACAGTAATGGTACTATATTCATAAGCTCCTATATCGGGCGTTGTTAAACTTCTGGTACTATCGACAATATCTTTTAACACACCAACCGGTGTTCCTTTTCCATCTAAAGTAGATGATGTAGGCTTAAAGTCGGCACCTGAAGCATTCGTAAATAGTGGATCAATATCTAAACTCAATTGGTCGTAAGCATTGGAATTGGCAGTTTTCCAATCGGCTAAGGTGGTAAATGATGAAGCAGCAGCCCCCCATTGTCCAATTTTATTATCTGTACCTGCTGGGACATTCATGTATAATAAATTATTATTAGAGGTAATAGTGGATGTGTTGGTAATAAATTGTAAACAACGTTTAATGCCTGTACCCCCCCTACTTATCGAAAAAATATTATTTCTCAATGCAATGCCAGTTGCAGCAGTGGTTTGGTAAAATCCTGCAGTGGTGCCGGCGGTTGATGCAGCATTATTCAACACAACGGTATTGTGATAATATAAAACACCGTCAGAACTTGAATTATACAGCCCATAAGCAGTTCCACTTGCACTATTCATATTATACACTAGGTTATTGGTAACTCTATTTTCAACACCTGTAGTTGCATCATTAGATACACTTGAAATACCATAAGCGGTTCCTGTTTGAGTGATTGCTGAATTATGCGTATCATGTATTTTATTGCCATTAACTATACATTTTATATTTCCTGTTGCCAACTCTACCCCACTAAAAGTTGTAACTGCAGTCCTTCTCTCTCTACTAATATCATTAAACGAAACAATGGTGGAATCTGTATTACTCATTGATATTCCATTGGCATAAAAATCTCTAATAATATTATTGGTAATTACATTTTGCTTTGCATTTAAACTAGTAGCAGTACCCGAAATAATAATGCCGTTATAGGCACTATCGATTGTATTATTTCTAATTACATTAAAACTTGCACTACCTGCCGTGGCAACAGAAGTACTTGAACCAGAAACAACAATTCCTGCAGAATTACTTTCTGTTGTACTTGTTGAGCCTATGTTAATTTTACAACGACTAATAGAGTCGTAATCTGATCCATTGGTTAAATGAATCCCCCAACCAAAACTAGTACTAGTAGTTCCAATTGTTCTAATTTGTAAATTATCTAAAGTAACATAATCTGCATTATCTAGTTTAATTACATGTCTATTAGCTGTTACTGGATCAAACTGAATGACAGCATCATTACCGTTAAAAGTTATTCTATTGGTGTTAGATGCTCCAAAAATTTGAGGTATAGTTACTTGTTCTGAATAGGGACCACTACCTGGTAAAACATTAAAAGTTACTGGCCCACTTATACCACAACTCATATAATTAATTGCATCGGTAAAAGTTTGAAAATTTGTACCGGCAGTTGGCATGCCACTGTTTATTGTAAATATTCCTGATAATAAGGCAGGGCTCGTAACTTGAATATTTGTAGAATTTTGTGTATTACCACTACACGTAACAGCACATCTGTAAAAAGAAGTTGAGGCTTGACTGGTTATAAAACTTGGCGAAGTAGTTGATGTTCCAACATTTGTCCAAGGTGCTGAACCTGTTGGGGATGACTGCCATTGATACGTTTGACCA
Organism: Chitinophagaceae bacterium; assembly: GCA_031429335.1. Lineage (GTDB taxonomy): Bacteria > Bacteroidota > Bacteroidia > Chitinophagales > Chitinophagaceae > UBA1930. Next base: position 5,284 of record JANOZK010000140.1, read on the forward strand.
GAACCTACAGAATTACCTGTTAATCCTAATGTAAAACTACTGTTTGCACAAATATTGGTGGCTGTAGATGTAGCAGTGCCTGGTGTTGGTGGAGTTGTGCAAGCATTACTTGTAAAAACAATTTTTATATTTGGACGATGTTTGTAACCTACAACTGTTCCATTTAAAGTTGCACCAGTTGAGGTTGCAACACCCACAAGTTTGTCTGCAAAGCCATCAGTATACTCCCATTTAAAAGCATCAGTAGCAGCTCCATTACCACCCATTGAACATTCAAAAGCAATTTCTAAAGATCCACCTGTATAAGTAAATGGTGTTATTGCCCAACTAACCCATCCTGCAGCAGATGGAATGTTAAAAGAGCTACTTGTGAACACCTCAGTATGAGTTGTTAATATTGAAGCCCAAGTTAATGTTGTTGCTAAAGTTGTATTTGAAGTATTAGCCATGTACATTTTATACGATGTGGCAGGTGTAACAAAATTGGCAACATTTGTTTTATTAAACTGCACCTCAGATATAATTGAACCATTTACTATTCCAACTGCAGCCAATTCAGTTTGCGTAAAAACAATATTTGCACGTGAACCCGTAGTTGTAGAAGTTGCACTAAATCTATACAAAGGACCATACAAAGTATTTGCAGGAACAACTGTACCAGAGCCAATTTGAACTGTTGTTTGTGCATTTACAAAATTTGTGAACAACAAACAACACAATAAAATAAGCTTGTAAAAAAATTTCATGGAGTAAATTAGTTTTTGGGGTAAAACAAATTAAAGGGACAAAAAACACAAGAAATAATTACGAAAAATTAGCCCAAAAAAGGTGGCATAGGCACAGTAACCCACTCTGCAGCATGGTTCTGATAAAAAACAACAATAACCTTCTTCAATTGGGGATAAGTTTCGGGTTTACTAAAAGTTATTAAGGCCTAAAAGTAGCGTTTTTTTTTAACACTTTATTAATTGTTTCACATTTCTTAAGAAAATTTTAAGCTTAAAAATCATATTTAATATAATTACATATATATTTTTCTGATAAAAAACTGGGATTAAAGTATCAATTAACAAAAAAATACATTAAAAATAAAAAACCCATCAAAAAAATTGATGGGTTCTTAAAAAATTAAAGTATTATTTACACTTTAAAATGAGAGAATGCTTTGTTGGCTTCTGCCATACGGTGTACATCTTCTTTCTTTTTAAATGCTGCACCTTCGCCTTTGCTAGCTGCAATTATTTCGTTGGTTAATTTGTCGGCCATTGTTTTACCGTTTCTTTCACGGCTATAACGTATTAACCATTTCATGCTAAGAGAAATTTTTCTGTCAGCTCTTACTTCACTTGGAATTTGAAAAGTTGCACCACCAATTCTACGACTACGAACTTCAACAGCTGGTGTAACATTAACTAAAGCTCTTTTCCAAACCTCGTAACCATCTTCTCCTAAAATTTTAGTTATTTTATCAACTGCATCATAAAAAATATTGATGGCAGTACTCTTTTTACCGTCCCACATTAAGTTGTTGATAAAACGTGTAACCATTTTGTCGTTAAAACGACCATCGGGTGCTAAAGGTAATTTTTTTGCTTGTGCTTTACGCATTGTAGTAATTTTTAGATTTTTGGCTGAACATCTTCAAGTATTAAAACTTTACTCAGCCGATTTATTAAGTATTATTTTTTTGCTTTTTCTTTCTTTGTACCGTATTTACTACGACTTTGTTTTCTATCTTTTACGCCTGCAGTATCTAAACTACCACGTACAATATGATAACGTACACCTGGTAAATCTTTTACCCTTCCACCACGTATTAATACAATGGAGTGCTCTTGTAAATTATGGCCTTCACCTGGTATGTAGGCAATCACTTCAACCTTATTGGTTAAACGCACTTTGGCTACTTTACGTAAAGCCGAGTTTGGTTTTTTAGGGGTAGTTGTATAAACCCTAGTACATACTCCACGACGCTGAGGACATGCATCCAAAGCTCTTGATTTACTCTTTGCCCTGATAATTTCACGGCCTTTTCTAACTAACTGTTGTATTGTAGGCATTGTACCTTAATGTTTTTTTTCGGACGGCAAAAGTAGGTGCCTTTTGTTAAAATTCCAAAATAAAAATTTCAATTTGTAAAAAAACTTTTATTTATCGATAAATAGTCAAATATCTGCTTGGGTAAGCTAAAAATTTGTGTTTGGGATTTCGTTGTTATTTCTGTAGAACTTACCCAAGTTAAATTTTAAACATCCAACCATGGGTATCTGGTGCTTTGCCATACCTTACATCGTTTAAACGTTTCTTGAGCTCTACAGCGGTTTTCCATTTATCAACATCAAATTGCATTACATAATCTTTATAACGCAGTTCTTTAATTAACGATATGGTTGCAGCAGTTCCAGTTCCAAAAACTTCGAACAATAAGCCTGCTTTATGAGCTTCAATTAATTCATCGATGGTTATTTTCTTTTCTTCTATTGTAAAACCCATTTCTTGAAGTACTGTAATGGCACTATCTCTGGTAACACCTGCTAAAATGGTTCCCTCGTCTAACGATGGAGTTACAGCAACGTTTCCAATAATAAAAAACACATTCATGGTACCCACTTCTTGTAAATACTTGTGCTCAAAAGCATCGGTCCATAATACTTGATCGTAACCTGCTTTTTTAGCCAAAGCTGTTGCCAACATGCTTGCACCATAATTACCTGCATTTTTACTAAACCCTACTCCACCCGGTGCTGCTCTTGTATAGGTTTCCTCTACATAAATTTTCATAGGTGCAGTGTAATATGGCCCAGTTGGGCTAAGTAAAATCATAAACTTGTAGCTGTCCGATGGTTTAACACCAATCACAGGGTCACTAGCAAACATAAATGGTCTTATGTACAAAGAATGATCAGGCATAGAAGGTATCCAATTGCTATCCAACTCAATTAACATACGCATACCTTCCATAAAAATTTCTTCTGGTACAGTAGGCATTTGCATACGCTGTGCAGAAATATTAAAACGCTTAAAATTATCTATTGGCCTAAAAATAGCAGCATTGCCATTATCATCTTTGTAAGCCTTGATACCTTCAAAAATAGCTTGTCCATAATGTAATGCAGCGGTTGAGGGTTCTAACAACAATGGTTGATATGGTTTAATTTCTACATTCTTCCATTCACCATTTTCATAATCTGCTTCTAACATATGGTCGGTATAATATTTCCCAAAAGGAATATTCTCCAACGTCATATGATTTAGTTTACTTGTTTCAACTTTTGTTATGTTTATGTCTAATGCTGCTGTCATAATAAGAATATATTTGCTGCAAATAAAAGAAATTTTTGAAAACTAACAACCGTTAATATTTTATTCGCATGAATTTTGATAAAATTAACTTTCCAGATTTTGTTGTAACCAACTTGTATAAAGATACATTGGTTATTTTAAACAATGAATATACCCAACAAAAAAAAGAAAAACAACCCCTTTTATCATCAGCGAAAAATGAAGTCGAAAATGAAATTGTTTACTTAGGGCAGAACAAAAAAAATATTGCTATAATAGTAGATGAAGCAAATGTGGTGCACATTCATGAGGAAAATCTGGCCTTTTTATCCAATATTTTGGCAGCCTGTAAATTAAATATTGCAGATGTGGCCATTATAAATTGTAACAATAAAACGATACATTTTAAAATTTTAAAAGAGCAGTTAAACAGTAACGCTATCATCTTGTTTAATTTAGATACCCAAGTAATTGGACTACCTTTTAGCATACCTAATTATCAGGTTCAAAAATACAATGAAGCCTCTTTTTTAATGGTGAATGATTTTAGTACCATGCTTGGTTCAACACAAGAGGCTAAGTTAGAAAAAAGTAAACTTTGGTTGAGTTTAAAAAATATGTTTAACCTATAAATTTTATATTTTGAGTACGCTAATATTTGCTACCAATAATCAACATAAGGTGGATGAAATAAGAAAAATAATTGGGAATGGTTTTTACATATGCACTCTCAAAGAAGCTGGAATTTTAATTGATATACCTGAACCTTACCATACTTTACGAGAAAACGCAACAACAAAATCAAGTACAATTTTTAAACTAACCGAACAAAATTGTTTTAGCGAAGACACGGGTTTATTTATTGATGCCTTAAATGGAGAACCTGGTGTTCATAGTGCTAGGTATGCAGGAATAGATAAAAGCTCTATTGATAACATTAATCTGGTTCTAGAAAAATTGGGCAACTCAGCCAAAAGAGCAGCACATTTTAAAACCGTTATTTCTTTACTATTTAAGGGAGAAGAATATTTTTTTGAGGGTATTTGCGAAGGCCAAATCATTGAAAAAACCATTGGTATAAGTGGCTTTGGTTATGACCCAATTTTTATGCCCACTGGCAGCAGCAAAACATTTGCAGAAATGAGCATAGAAGAAAAAAATATTTATAGCCATAGACGAAAAGCTACAGATGGATTAATACAGTTTTTGTCCCAATCTGGGACAGAATCATCCAAATAAAAGAAAATTTTTATTAAAGTTGCAACCTTTCAAATGCTTCTGCCATCATAATGAGTAGTTGGCTTGTTTGTGTGGATAATAAATAAAAAAGATTATCGTTTATTAAATAAGTCCAATCTAATCCTAAAAAAAATATCATGTCTAAAAATGCAGCAACAAAGTTTGAGCATGTTCTTTTAGAAGAAAATTGGAGCAACATATTGAGTAGCAAAACTAAAAAAGAAACAAAAGTTAGCTATTTAATGGTTGAAGAAATCACCCCACCTGATTACATGTGGAACAGAATATGTAATGAACTTGATTCCAATATTAAAAAAGATAAAAAAATGCACAACACAATTTCAAACAAAACAATTATTGCTTTATTATTAGGTGGAGCTACGCTTTTAATGGCTATAATTTTGTATTTTTTATTATAATTAATAAAAGGTACACCAACCAAATTTTTTAACTCGTTATCGATAAATTTATTATCGGTAACTTTTTTTTTTAATACATTGCGTAATGCAAAGAGTAAAAGTAAGCTTACCCGAAAAATTTAATTTTGAAACAATATTAAAAATTAGAATAACCGACTTAAACTATGGTGGTCATGTTGGCAACGATAGTTTTTTATCATTGATACATGAAGCAAGACAACAATTTTTACACCATTTTGGTTACACCGAGTTAAGCTTTGAAAACACAAGTTTAATAATGGCCGATGTTGCTTTAGAATTTAAAAAAGAATTGAATTATGCCGATACTGTAAAAATTTCGGTTGCCGCAGCAGATTTTGACAAACTTGGCTTCGATATATTTTATTTATTAGAACTGGTACAAACAGATAAAACCCTGATTGCTGGAAAAGCTAAAACTGGAATGCTTTGTTACGACTATACCAATAAAAAAAAATCGGTTGTACCGCAAGCTGCTATTGATAAATTGACTTACGCTGAAAAATCATAACTATTTATTGCCAAAAGAATGTTGGCATTGATTTGTTTAATAATTTATTGTAGTAAAATTGATAAGCCTCTGTTCTATTGTGTAAACCTTTTGCTCCACTAATTCCGTGTCGTTCGCCTGGGTAAAACATTAGCTCAAAATGTTTTTTTGAATCTTGTAATTTATTAACTAGCTGCAAGCTATTTTGTTCATGTACATTATCGTCGGATGTTCCATGAACAATACGCAAAAGACCCTTGTATTTATCTACATAATTCATTACACTGGTTTGTTTATAACCCAAAGGATTTTCTTCTGGCGTATCCATGTATCTTTCTGTATAATGTGTATCGTATAATTGCCAATCTGTAACCGAGGAGTTAGCAACACCATAATTAAATACATTAGCACCGTAAGTTAATGCCATACAGCTCATATAACCACCAAAACTACCTCCAGTAATACAGAGCTTTGAAGTATCGGCCCACGGCTGCTCTTTAACCCATTTTCCAATGGCCATAAAATCTTCTATTTCAAAAATTCCCATTTTTTTATGAATAAAGTTCATACCAATTTTTCCAAAATGGCCACTACTTCTATTATCGGCACTTATTTGTATTAGTTCTTCTTGTGCCCACCAAATATCTGTAGGGCTTGTGCCCCAATTATCGTAAACCCTACCTGCATTGGGCCCACCATACACACTCATTAATATAGGATATTTTTTTTGAGGGTTAAAGTTGATTGGGTAAGTAATTATAAAGGGTAAATCAAACAAACCATCGGTACTTTTAACACGCAACATCTTTTTTTCGGGCAAATTAAACTGAGTAAACATTTCACCTTTAACAGAACCTAGTTGTTGTATAATATTTCCTTTAACATCAACAATACCCATACTTAATGGGGTTTCTAAGTTGCCATAATTCGCTACAAAATATTTATTATTGGGCGATAGTTGAACGTTAGAAAAACTGAAATTACCAAAAGATAATCGGGTCATATTTTTTCCATCTAAGCCAACTGAATAAACATCCCATCTTGCCGAATTTTTTTTACGAGCTGTGAAGTAAATTTTATTTCCTTGCTCATCAATTTTAATTAAGTTGCCAACAGTAAATGCACCTTGGGTAATTGGGTGGATGAGTTTACCACTTAAATCATGCAAATAATATTGATACCAACCGCTTTTATCGCTTTTTAAGATAAATTGATTTTTGCTTTGTAAAAATTCAATTCTATCGTTATCGTCTAAGTCAATCCAAGTGGTTTGTTCTTCATTATAAATCAAATTTTTAGCTCCGCTATTTAAATCAATATTAAAAATTTTCAATTTGTCTTGTCCCCTATTCATCCATTGAATCCATACTTGGTTATTCGTTGTAAAAAAAGGCATTCCAAAATATTGATCTTCATTTTCATTAAAATCGGCCCAAGTAATTTTTCCAGTTTCAACAGCAACGATACCAATTTTAACTTTAGGGTTTTTGTTGCCTGCTTTTGGATAACGTTGTTTTTCTAAAAAGCCTTGTTGCCCTTTGGAAACATAAATTGGAAACACAGGAACCTCACTATCATCGAAGTGCATAAACACAATATGTTTACTATCATTGCTCCACCAAAAAGCTTTGTATCTGCTTGCTCTACCCAAAATTTCTTCATAGTAAATCCAAGAAGCAAAGCCATTTAAAATTGAATCGTTACCATCAAAAGTTAATTGTTTTTGATTAACTACTTTTCCATCGACTTCCGTATTTCCTATAAATAAATTATTCTTATTTGTATATGCAACCATTTTTTTATTGGGTGAAAGCGTTGTATTAATAGCTTCTGAAGGGCCTTTTATGTTAACGGCAGGGGTGCTAATTGTTGTATCAATAAACAACTCGGTTTTATTTGTTTTAATATTATATACATATTTTGTAGTTGTACTAGATGCAGCATTTTTTTCGCTAAAGACTAGTTGATTATCATCTGCCCATTTAATAAAACCTGGTAGTGGTTTGTACATATTTGTACTTGTATTTTTGAAAGCTTGATCATAATTGATATTGTTTTTTTGAGCTATACCTGAAAATAAGAAACCCAAAAAAAGGAAAAAAAACATTTGTTTATACATACATTAAAATTTATGATATCTAAAACCGGAAAGCATTTTTTTCAAAAGCAAATCTAAAATAAGACCTGAAAAAATAAATGGGCTGCAAATTGCAGCCCATTAAAAATAATACAATTACTATTTTATTTCAATTTTAAAACAACTCTTCTGTTTTGTAAGCGTCCTTCTGCAGTTTTGTTATCTGCAACAGGTTGAGTACTTCCAAATCCGGTAGCAGTAATTTTTGCGGCAACTACCATTTTTTTAATTAAATAAGCTTTCACAGTATTTGCTCTATTTTGAGATAATTTTTGATTGCTGCTTTCGTTACCAACATTATCTGTATGTCCTTCAATATCTAAACTTAAATTTTCATTAGCTTTTAATTCGTTAGCAATAATGTCTAATGAAACGTAAGATGATTTTTTAAGTATTGCACTACCAGTTTCAAACAAGATTTCTTTAGCACTCATATCCACTTTTTCTTGTACTACTTTTTTCTTGTCTTCTGGGCAACCATTGTTAGCAATTGGTCCAACAATAGTTGGGCATTTGTCATAGTCATCATTTAAACCATCGCCATCGGTATCTGGTACTGGGCAACCTTGGTATTTTGCAGTACCAGGTTGATTAATACATTTGTCTTTTGCATCTTCAATACCATCACCATCAGTATCTGGGCAACCACCAAATATTTTAATACCTGCAACAGTAGGGCATTTATCTTCTGCATCTGTTACGCCATCGCCATCTTTATCTGGGCAACCAGCCATAATTCTTGGGCCAGCAACAGTAGGGCATTTATCATCTTTATCTGGTGTACCATCTCCATCAGTATCTTTTGGAGGCTCTGGCTTTTTAACTTCAACAACAGGTGCAACAGGCACTGGTTTAGCTTTTGGTGCACGTTTAATATTGGTTAAATCAAACGCTAAGTTGGTATAGTAATAACCACCATTAAAACCAAATTGAGTTGCTGCTCGGCTGTACGGAAAACGACCATCACTTGTATTACCAATATTTCTCAATCTATCAGGATATACATCGCCAATATTATTTGCACCCATGGTAATATTCATCCAATAAACTGGACGGTAAGATAAAGATGCGTCAACGGTTGTTTTTGGTGTAAACACCTCATCTAACAAAGCATTAACGGGGTCAAGAGTTTTAACAGTACCAAACCTAGTACCTCTTGTCATAATGGTCCATTTGTCAATTCTATAGGTTAAGCCAACAGTTGTCTTTGTACGTGGTTGAGACCACTCGAAACGGCCTTTTTCGGCTCTATCAAACAAAGTTCCATTAGCAAGAGCAGCACCACCTGCAGCCAATACAGCAGATGTTTGAACATCGGTTACTTCTGTTTTATTATAGTTAAATGCTCCTGTAAAATCTAAAATACCTTTACCCACTTTTTCTCTATTGTTTATCACAATATCTAAACCTTTTGTACTCGTTTTAACTGCATTGGTAAAAAAGCGGGCAAGACCAACTTCTGGAAACCCTGCTAACAAACTTGCAACAACAGGGCTAGAACTTCTTTGAAAATTACCAGTTAACACCACTCTGTCTTTAATATCAATTTGATAGGCATCTATAGTAACTGTAATTGCTTTGTCTTTAAATGGTTTACTTGTTACACCAACTGCATATTGCATTGATTTTTCAGCACCCAATTCTGGAATACCAAAAGCATTTGCCAATGGACTACCGTTTCTAGCTGTTAAAGTTTGTTGAGGTATGATTGCTGTTCCATTACTTACAAATAATGTAGAGATGTTGCTAAATAAGCTTTGGTGTAATGAAGGTGCTCTAAAACCATTACTTACACTAGCTCTAAAGGTTAACGCATCTGATACTTTATAACGTGCTGCTGCTTTTCCTGCAAAATTGTTTCCAAAATCGCTGTAACGCTCAAAACGACCAGCAACATTGAACATAAATTTATCATTTACGTCACTTTCAATATCCACATAGGCTGCTCCAACTGCACGGTCTTTATCAACTGCATTTGATGGTTGAAAACCAGGGAAAACTTGAGCACCACCTGCTCTTCCAGATGCTGGATCATAATTTCTCCAACTTGCTTCTTCACCTGCATTAATTTTATATTTTTCCCATCTTACTTCACCACCCCATCCTACGTTAAAACTTTTCAAATTCATGCTCTTTCCAAAATCTTTACTGGTATTAAAGTTAAAAGTGTTTTGGCGGAAATATAATTGACCAGCATAAAAATCAGTTTGTGCATTTCTTCCCAATGCAAATTGAGAAGCATTGTTGCTTCTGCTAATATCAAAAGAAATTGAATTAAAACCATACGTATTTCCTAAATCCCATTTCCAGCCTTTTGATGTTCCATCTATTGCTGCTACATAACTCCTATCTCTAACCACTGTATTAATAAGTGGTAAAAAACCATCAGGGTATAATTCTGCTATTACTTGTGTAGTTTGGCGAGGATAACGGTAAAATCCAGCAGCCTCTCCTGTACGATACCCAGTTAAAATGCTACCAGTAAAATTTACTTTATCGCTAATAGGAATACCAAAGTTGGCACCTAAACCAACATTGTCGGCCTTAGCATTACCAAATAATAAATTACCTGAACGACTAAACCCTCTTTCTGTAATTAATTGTTCATCTTGAGCTACATTATTGGTATACACTCTTGCAGTATAATCGCCTACCCTATTTGTTGCTTCACGTAAACGTACATCAGCAAATACATCTAAAAACCCTTTTTTGCCCAAACCAAATGCATGGTTTGCAGAGATAGATTTTGTAAAACCATCGCCTAAATATTGTTGGCCTAAATGCACATTTACATTTGTTCTTTTAACATCTTTTTTCAACACGATATTTATAACACCACCTATTGCATCTGAACCATATTGAGAAGCAGCACCATCTCTTAAAATTTCTATTTTATCAATTGCAGACGCAGGTATAGAGTTCATATCAGTACCAACCGAACCTCTACCAATTGTACCATTTAAGTTAATTAAAGCAGTATTGTGTCTTCTTCTACCATTTACCAAAACCAATACTTGATCTGGCCCTAAACCACGTAAGGTAGCAGGATCAATATGATCGGTTCCATCGGCAATTGTTTGACGAGAAGAATTGAAAGATGGAGCTAAGAAATTAATCATTTGGGTTGGCTCAACCTGCCCAGTTAATTGCAAATCCTTTGTAGAAAACACATCTATTGGAGCTACAGTTTGTGTATTTGAACGTACAAAGTTTGTTCTAGTACCAACAACGGTAACCTTTTGAAGGTCTTCGTTTTTAACCAACTCTACATCCATAGTATACACTTGATTAGCCACCAATGTAACTGTTAGTGTTTTTTTCTGATGACCTACGTAATTAACGATAACTGTGTAAGTGCCAGGGCTTACTTTAAGCTCAAAACTACCTGTGTTGTTGGTATAAGTACCTTTTCCTTTACCATCCAATACAACAGAAGCACCATCAAGTATTTCTTTTGAATTTTTAACCGTTCCTTTAATAGTAGCCATTTGGCCAATTGCAGCTTGTGCAAAAAGTGTAACGAATACCACTAAACAAAAAGTACAAAGTTGTACTGCAAATTTTCTCATATTGGTTGTTTTTAATAAAAGTGATGAACCACATTTGTAATTAGAAATGTTACAAATGTGTTAAACTAATAGCAATATTACATAAGCATAAGCAAAAAGCGAAAAAAATTAGGATTTAGTTGCGAATTATTACTTGTGAAAAAGCTAATTGATGCATTGAAAGTACAAATTGATAGAATATTTGCAGCATTATTTACAAAATATTGTTTTATTGTGCTTCTTTTGTAATCAAATTTAATCTCATGAAAACTTTATCGGGTATTTGGGTATTACTGTTTATTTCTTTTTTAGCAGATGCTCAAAATACAACTACATGGCTAGGAACTGCCAAAATGGTAGATCCATACAACTATCAGCAGGTTAAATCGGCATCTTTTATTAATGGAGCTGTAACTTCTGCACATCCATTGGCTAGTATGGTTGGTGCACAAATAATGAAAGTTGGAGGAAATGCGTTTGACGCCGCTATTGCTACACAGTTTACGCTAGCAGTCGTTTATCCTGGTGCTGGCAATATTGGTGGTGGTGGCTTTTTAGTTGCCAGAAAAAACAATGGAGAATTAGTTGGGCTCGATTATAGAGAAACAGCTCCACAAAGTGCACAAAAAGACATGTACTTGGATAAAGATGGTAAAGCACAAACCAGTCTTTCACAAAATGGGCATTTAGCTGCCGGAGTGCCAGGAACTGTTGCTGGTTTATTTGCCACCATGAAACATGCTCGATTACCCATTAAGTATTTAATACAACCTGCTATTGATATTGCAGAATTTGGCTATGTAATAACTGCTAGAGAAGCTGCTGGATTAAACAGCTATAAAGAAGATTTTATAAAATATAGCACCCATATACCGGCATTTGTAAAAGATCAAAAATGGAAAGCTGGAGATACTTTAATACAAAAAGAATTGGCTAACACTTTAAAACGAATTAGAGATAATGGTGCTAAAGGGTTTTATGAAGGAGTAACTGCCAACTTAATCGTAACGGAAATGAAAAAAGGTGGTGGCTTAATTTCATTAGAAGATTTAAAAAATTACAAAGCAAAAAAAAGAGTACCATTAGCTTTTAACTATAAAAATCATGAAATTATTGGCTTTCCTCCTCCAAGTAGTGGTGGAATAATTTTATTACAAATGATGAAGATGGTGAGTAAATATCCAATAGAAAAATATGGTTTTCAAACAGCCGAAACTGTACAATTAATGGTAGAAGCAGAACGACGAGCGTATGCAGATAGAGCTGAACATTTAGGCGATCCCGACTTTTGGAAAGTGCCCATAAAAACGCTACAAAGCGATGAATATATAACCAATAGAATGAAAGATTTTACAGTTGGCAAAGCCTCTAAAAGCAGCGATATTAAAGGGGGTGTTATTAAAGAGAGTGAGCAAACCACACATTTAAGTATTTACGATAAAGCAGGAAATATGGTTAGCGTTACCACAACGCTGAATGGTGGATATGGAAGTAGAACAGTTGTAGCAGGTGCCGGCTTTTTATTAAACAATGAGATGGATGATTTTAGTGTAAAACCAGGCACACCAAACATGTATGGTGCAATTGGTGGCGAAGCAAATGCGATACAACCACGAAAAAGAATGTTAAGCAGTATGTGCCCTGTAATTGTTACCAAAAACGGACAACCTTTTATTGTGGCAGGAACCCCAGGTGGAACAACAATACCTACTTCTGTTTTTCAAACTTTAATTAATATGATAGATTTTGAAATGAGCCCAGAAGATGCCATTAACAAACCAAAATTTCATCACCAACATTTACCAGATGTTGTTTTTGTAGAAAAAACATTTCCAGCAGAAGTACGAAAACAATTAGAATTAATGGGATATAAAATAACCGAAAGAGGAGCAATTGGCAGAACTGAAGTGATACGTATTACTGGCAAGGGAAAAGTTGAAGTTGCAGCAGATGCAAGGGGCGATGATAGTGTGGCGGGGTTTTAGATTCTTTGTTTATTAGTTTATTAGTTGATTGGTTAATTTGTCAATTGGTTGATTAGTTAATTGGTTGGTGGATTTTTTTTATTCTCAAATGTATAATCCATAATTTCAAATACACAAAAAATGGAAAGTAAATTTACTGAAGATGTAATTAAACGTTTTGATTATTATAAAGGGCTGGGCGATAAAACTTTTAATCAATTAGAAGAAAAAGATTTCTTTTATCAACCAAACGAATCAACAAATAGTATTGCCATGATTATACAACATATGTATGGCAATATGTTAAGTAGATGGACTAATTTTTTGACAGAGGATGGTGAAAAAGAATGGCGTAATAGAGATGCAGAATTTGAGGTGAATATATGCAGCAAACAAGACTTGATTAGTTTTTGGAACGAAGGTTGGACCTGTATGTTTACTACTATAAAAAGTTTAAAAAATGAGGATTTAGAAAAAACAATTTATATACGCAACGAACCCCTGTTTGTGTTCGATGCATTGCTGCGACAATTGGCACATTACCCTTACCATGTAGGGCAAATTGTTTACTTAGGTTGTATGATAAAAGAAAAAAAATGGCTAAGTTTAAGCATCCCAAAAAATGGTAGTCAAAGCTATAATGAATCCATGAAAGAAAAGCATCAATAAACATGTTTCAAATAGAAAACAATCCTGGTAGAACAACAATGATAGCCCAAAAAGAATACCTATTTTTTTCGGGCTACGCTTATTTAGGATTACAACACAATGATCAATTTAAACAATTGGTTTTTGAGGGTTTAGAAAAATACGGTTGGTTATTTCCCTCGTCAAGAATATCGAATACCCAACACATTATTTTTGAACAATTTGAAGCCTTACTATCTTCCATTACAAACAGCAAGTACAGTTTTAGTTTTTCATCTGGATTTAGTGCAGGTACAGTTGCGTCATCCTTATTCGAAGGTCATAAAATTTTTGTTTGTCCTGAAGCACATCCAGCAATTAATAAAACACATCAAATTCCATTAATTTTTGATAAATGGGCTGAGCAAACTTTACATTTTTTGCATGAAAATAATTACGCCACAACTCCAGTTTTATTAGCAGATTCTGTAAACCCTGTAACAGGAGAAGTGAATGATTTTGATTTTTTACAATATACAAGTAAACCCATAATTGTGGTTATTGACGACTCTCACGGAATTGGGTTATTAGGAAATAATGGAGAAGGTATAAGAGGTTTATTACCAAAAAAGGATCATATAGAATATGTATTTACATATTCATTATCTAAAGCGTTTGGTATAAATGGAGGTGCCATTAGCTGTAATGATATTGATTTAGCAAATACCATAAAAACATCTCCAGAATTTACAGCTTCAACACCTATTTCACCAGCATTGGCCTATGCATTTATCAATGCACAAAATGTATATTCAACACAGAGAGACAATCTCATAAAAAATGTTTCGTTTTTAAGAAATTTACTGGCCTCGAATTCATCGGTAGTTAATGATGAAAGTTTACCATTTTTTATTTTACCCGAACATTTAGATGAAGATTTTTTTAAAAGCCACGAAATTATCATTTCTTCCTTTGCCTATCCAAACCCCACAGGAAGAAAAATTAATAGAGCTGTATTAAACGCATTGCATACACAAAATGATTTAACTAATTTGGCAAACACAATAATCAAAGCATAAAAAAAGCTGTGCTAATTTTAGGACAGCTTTTTTCAACAATAAGTGATCAATAACAATTAAGCACTTACATTAAAATCTCTTAAAGCATCATTTAAACTTGTTTTTAAATCTGTGCTAGGCTTGCGTTTACCAATAATTAATGCACAACCAACACCAAATTCTCCTGCTGGAAATTGTTTATTATAACTACCTGGTATTACTACACTTCTTGCAGGCACACGCCCTTTCATTTCTATGGGTGTATCGCCACTTACGTCTATAATTTTTGTAGATTGGGTAAGCACAACATTTGCACCTAAAACCGCCTCTTTTTCTACAATTACACCTTCTACAACTATACAACGACTTCCAATAAAACAACCATCTTCAATAATTACTGGGCTAGCTTGTAAAGGTTCTAGCACTCCACCAATACCAACGCCACCACTTAAATGTACCCCTTTACCAATTTG
The DNA here is from genome assembly GCA_031429335.1 of Chitinophagaceae bacterium. Lineage (GTDB taxonomy): Bacteria > Bacteroidota > Bacteroidia > Chitinophagales > Chitinophagaceae > UBA1930. The sequence continues at coordinate 20,539 of JANOZK010000140.1, forward strand.
GGCACAACTACCCACAGTTGCCCAAGTATCTACCATTGAACCTTCATCTACAAAAGCACCAATGTTTACATAACTAGGCATTAACACAACATTTTTTGCTAGGTAGGCCCCATAACGTGCAACAGCATGTGGTACTGCACGAACACCAAGAGCAGCATAATTTTTCTTCAACAACATTTTATCATAAAACTCAAAAGGAGCCACATCCCAAGTTTGCATTTGTTGTATACTAAAGTACATTAAAATAGCCTGTTTAACCCACTCATTAACCTGCCATTGTCCATCTGCAATGGGGGATGCAGTTCTAAGTCGTCCTTTATCCACCTCTTCAATTACAGCACGTACCGCTTCGCTATAAATTTCCTCTTTTAATAAATCTCGATTGCCCCAAGCAGCTAATATTAATTCACGTAATTCCATAGTTGTATTTTTTGCGAAAGTAAGTGTTTGAAATTTGTATTTTTTAATTTTTATGACCCCATCAACAGTATATAAATGAAACTTTCTTGGCGTCGTTATTAATCCTGCTAAATAGCAGGGCACACTTCAACGCTGATAACATTATTTGGCTTTTCTCTGTCTTCTTTTTGTTTTTTGGAATTGTTTGGTGTTGTTTGTTTTATTGTAATGTTGTTTCTCACCAAATCTTATCACCAATTAACCAATTAACGATTCAACTAATTAACCAATTGCCCAATTAACTATTTAAAAAAAACATCATAGCTAAAACGTATTAGTGTTGCAGCAACAACTAGTAAAAAAAATATTCTTATAAAATGGTTGCCCTTTTTAATAGCTAATCTGGCTCCTAAACTACCACCCAAAGCATTACAGAATGCCATTGGAATAGCAATACTCCAAATGATTGAACCATGAATAATAAAGAAAACGATTGAACCAAGATTGGTGGCCAAATTAACCATTTTGGCATGAGCAGAAGCATGTAAAAAATCGAAACCCAATAAAGTAATAAAAGACATTACCAAAAAACTACCTGCACCCGGGCCTATAAACCCATCATAAAAACCAATACCAATTGCTATCAATATTCCGTAGGTAATTTGTTTTTTAAAATCGTGATTCTTTTGATTATGATCTCCAAAATTTTTTTTTGAATAAGTATAAATTGCCACAACAGTTAATACCACTAATAAAATAGGCTTCATAAAACTATTGTGTACTTTGGTTAATGCATAAGAACCCGTAAAAGAAACACAAAAAGCAATAACCATCATAGTACCCAATAACTTCCAATTCAGATTAACCTTTTTTAGGTATTGAATTGCAGCAAAAAAAGTACCACTAAAAGCTGGAATTTTAAGTGAACCAATTACCATATTAACTGGCAAATTGGGAAGTAACACTAAGGCCGCCGGTACTTGTATTAAACCTCCACCCCCAACAATTGCATCAATAAATCCTGCAGAAAATGCAGCTATACAAAGTAAAATTATGGTGGTTGTATTCATGCTTGATTAAGAATTACGGGTTAAAGATTACGGATTAACAATTATTGATTATTAGTTATTTATTATTAACTACTTATCATTCGTTAATGCCTTCTCCCTTTTAAAAAATATATTAGCTATAATTAATCCTGATATAATTAAACAGCCACTTATTAAGTGTACATCCGAAAAATCTTCTTTCAAAAAAATTACAGCTTCCAAAGTACTAAAAACTGGAATTAAATTGGCAAACAAAACGGTAACAGATGCTCCCAAACGTTTTATAGAAGCATTCCAACATAAAAAAGCAATTACCGAATTACCAATGGCTAAATAAGCAAAAGTGTATAGCAAATTGCTGTTCCATTTTACGGGTGCTGCATATGCATATTCGTACAAAAAAAATGGCAACAATAGTAATGTGCCAACTACAAAAGTTATGAGTAAAAAACTTAACGGAGCAATACCCACCGGCTTCTTTCGTACCAATGTATTGTAAACAGCAAACGCCATTGCACTAACAAACATTAATACATCGCCTTTTTCAAAATGAAAATTTGCTAGGTTTTGCCAACTACCTTTTGCCAATAAAAATAAAATACCTACAAAACAAATAGCCATACCAGTAACCCTATAAGCGGTAATGATTTCTTTTAAAAATATGGCAGCTAATATAGTTGCAAAAATAGGAGCAGCAGTTGTTCCAATTAAAGCCAAGTTAATTGCTTTGATATGATGCCCAGCTAAATAAATAAATGTATTAAATAAAGTAATACCCGTGAGAGCAGCAAAAAAAACATACCTCTTATTTTCTTTAATTACTGGTAAGTCTTTTTTAAACTGTTTAAAGCCAAGAGGTATAATACAAATACAAGCAAAAAACCAACGATAAAATGCCACACCAATGGGTGGTACTTTTTCAATAATACCACGGGCTACAACATAGTTTCCGCTCCAAATAACTACTGCTAGTAATGCTAGCAATACTCCCACATAAAAATTATTTTTTGTTGTATTGATGCTCATTAAAATTTGGAGCTTTAATGTGCAAAATCAATTTCAAAATTACCTTTAATACGTTCGATAGATGGATTAAAGTATCCAAATTTCAAGTTTGGAAACTCCTCTCTAATTAAATGCATCATTTGCTTAACACCCATCATTTCACCTATTTCTCCAACACCGATTAATCCTAAATACCAATCTGGATCGATATTAAAATTTCTCCACTGAATCATTTTTAAATCGGTATCAATTATAAGCTTTCTTAATGCTTCATACTCTTCTTCACAGTCTGTCATACCCGGGAAAACAAAGTAATTTATACTACTCCAACCACCACAATCTCTGGCAACTTTTAAGCTGGCTACAATATCTTCGAACTGGTAATTATTCGGACGATAATATTTGGTATAAATATCTTTTCTGGCACTGTTGGTACTTACTCGAATACTGTTTAAACCTGCATCGAACAAAGCTTTCACAGCTTTTGGCATAGAACCATTTGAATTTATATTAATGCTTCCTTTATTGGTATGTTTTCTTATTTGTTTAATTGCTTCTACCAATGTTTCCCACATTAATAATGGTTCACCTTCGCAACCTTGTCCAAAACTTATTATTGGATAAGGTGCATTCATTAAATGTGGCACTGTAAACTCTACAATTTCTTCGGCGGTTGGCTTAAAAGTTAATCTATCTTGAGGAGAGGTGATTTCTTCTTCTTGTGGTTGAAAAGAAACACAACCTATACAATTGGCATTGCAAGCAGGAGATGCCGGTACAGGACACTCCCAACGACCTAACGAAAAATTTCTTGCTGCAGGGCAATTATAAGTCATGCAACAATTTTCCATTAAATGTTTTACTAATCTGTTATTGGGAAATGCCTTTAACAAATGTTCAGTACCAGTTTGTATTTTTTCGTCGTTGTATCCTGCACATTCCTGACGGATATCTTTTTCGATTCTTACACCAGCAACAAAGGTTTTATTGTTGTACCAACCAGCTGCTGTATAACAAAATAAAGGTAATGTTGGTGCCTCTGGTAAGGCTTCATAAGCTGCTAAAAATAAGCCAGTATGTGCAGGTGGAATAAAAGCAGCAACGGCCCATCCCTTTTCGCACAAACGCATATCTCCTGTTTTTACATCAATGCCAATACCTCTTCGCCCTGGTAATTCATATAAATTTCCACCATCTGGTAATTCAATCCAGTCGTCAATAGGTACTTCGAAAGCATCCCAACCAGATCTTCCAACAACGTACAATGAAGTATCTTCAAAAATGTTTCCATTGCCATCAGAATATAATAAAAAAGGAGTATGTTTAAGCATAATTTTTATGTGAATGATGAATGTTTAATGGTGAGTTACTAACCATTATTTACTAAACAGCTTTTACAAAAGTGGTTAAATTCTAGCTCTTCATTGGTATTAATTGCTGGATCTATTAATACTTGAAGTAGTTGATTGTTTCTGAAATCAATAGTTAATAATCCGTCTTTTAAAACAACATTTTGCAAATCATTCCATTGATGAGTTTTGCCAAACATTGTTTTGGTTACAACACTATTTGTATTAAAAATTACTTGCTTTTGTTCTGTTACATATTTTGCAAATACAGTTAATAAAAGTTGAGCAATACCTATAAACCAATATCCAATAGCTAACCAAGCAACACAAACCAATATACTACCAATAAAAATAATTAACCAATCTTTTCGTTTAAAAATTTTATTTACTACAATGGTTAAACAACCACACAAGCCCAATATTAATTGCCATTTTGAAAGCTTCACTTGTGTGGATATATAAATAATTGCCATTGAGTTTACCAATAAAATTGCATTTGCCATTAATAAAATGAATACAGTTCTATTATTTTTTATGTTGAATTGATAGTTGGCTTTCATGCGGCAGTAATAAACTTTACAGTATTAAAACTTAATCTTTTACAATTAAGTTACACATACGCCATAAAATTCTAGCAGCAACATTACTATCCCAATCATGGTCTCCTACTCCACTCTCCACTAAATCGAATCCTATAATTTTTCTACCAGATTGTTTTAATTTTTTAAATAAATATAAAATTTGTTCAACTTCGAAACCGCCTGGTACCGGAGTTCCTGTATTTGGGCAAAGCTTAGGGTCTAAACCATCAACATCAAAACTAATATAAACTTGTTGCGGTAAATATTCTATAATTTGATCGGTAATTTCTTTCCATGTAATTCCTTCAAACATTTTTTCTTTCATGGTTTTATCGGTGTAGGTAAAAATTCTATCACCAGAACTCATGATATAATCATATTCTTCTTGGCAATAATCTCTTATACCAATTTGCATTAACCTTTCTACTTCTGGAATTTCCTCCAATACGTTGTACATAATACTAGCATGGCTGTATTTAAAATCTTCATAAGCTTTTCTTAAATCGCAATGAGCATCTATTTGTAAAATTCCAAATTTACCATACTGCTCTGCTAAAGCTTTGATGTACCCAAAAGGTGTGCTGTGGTCTCCACCAATTAAGCCAACAAATTTTCCATTATTTAAAAGTTGTTTTGTTTGCTCATACACCCAATTGTTTAAAAATTTTCCACCTTCGTTTATTTCTTTTAACCCATTGCACATAAACTTGTTATCCTCTAATATTTCACCTTTAGAAATATAATCGATTAACAATTCTGCCTCTTTACGCAGGTAATCACTTTTCATTAACAATTTTCTATCAATAGGCTTCATGTAAAAGCCTTTTTTCCATGCTTCTTTACAATCGGCATCCCACAAATCAACTTGTAAAGCAGCATTAAAAATATGTTCTGCAGCCCTTGCTGTACCTGCATTATAGCTTACAGTAACTTCCCAAGGCACAGGAAGCAAAACCAACTTTGCATCTTCCTCTGTAAATGGTAAACCAAAAATATTATTGTTGGGGTTACTAACTATATTGGGATTAAAATTTGATAAATCTGTCATACAAATAAATATTTAACTTATGTAGTGAGCTAGGGTTACTAAAAGTGTGCAAGTTAGGGTGTATTTAGGATTTTTAAGTAAGTAAAAGTTTATGAAAGAGGCTCTATCTACACCATCATCGAAAAAAGCAACCAAGATGTCTTAATTTAATACTTAACCTATAAGTGAGTTTATTTACCACCTACTTTTATAAGCATTTCTACTAACTTTTCGGGTGTAGACCATTGTGGATTATGATCTGCCTCTAATTGCAAAATTGGCCAACCTTTTTTCTTAGCTCTATCAGCTTGGGGTGCAAAATCGTCTTTACCTGGATTTGTGCCTTTTGCAACTGTGAGTATATAAGTTGTAGAGATGAGCTCCCTTAATTTGTTGTTAAGAATGATGGTATCGGTAAATGTTTTAAACGAATGGGGTACATCTTTAGGAGGCAATTTGCCTGCTGCAACCCAGTTAGGCACTGCAAATCCATTTACATTCATTTTGGTAAACCAATTTTCCATAGAGCCCGAAATACTTAGCATAGTTTCGCCATTATCTGGCACAAATGCATCTAAATAAATTAGTTTTTTAACTCTGTTGGGTAAACTATCAGCAACACCTGTAACTACCATTCCTCCATAACTATGGCCAACCAAAATTATTTCTTTAAGGTCTTCGTAAAGTATTAGGTTTATTACATCTTTAATATGGGTATTTAACCCAATAGTACTATTCGCCAAATGCATTCTTTCGCCTTGCCCAGTTAAAGATGGACGATATACTATACTCCCTTTTTCTGAAAGTAATGAATCAACTTTTTTAAATGCCCAACTGCCACCCCAGGCACCATGCACAATAACATAAACTGGCTTTATAGACGATTGTGAAAATGAAGGGTAAAAAGCACTTATCAAAATAAGTAATACTAATAAACTTAGGTATCTATTCATAAAAAATATTTAAGATAAAATAAGGGGAAACACATTTAATAAAATTGCCAATTAAATAAAGCGTAATTTAGAATAAATAATTTTAACTAGCATGATAAAACATCATCGCTAGCAGAAATTTTTACAAAAGTATGTTTCGACTAATGGTTTTATAGTCCTTGCAAAATATCACTTGAAGTTGTATCCTGTATAATACTTTTTAATGATATTGAAAATAAAATGCGGGTTGTAAACATATTTTAAATTAAACGGAGATGACGTACTTGTAGTCTCGGTTTCTTTGTGAACCAAGTAGTACAGTTTTCAAAACAATTAACAAGAAAATTCAAGAAAACATATGAATTGAAAGGGACTGTGCCAGTTATTAGGCTTCAACCTGCGGTATTGCCAACAACTAAACCCTTTATCAATAAAATAGCTACTATTCACTGATAAGTTTGTTATTCTATTATTACTTTGGAATTCAATTGAGACAAATTACGCTAACATACAAGTGTTTATACTTCAGTCTATTCTATGGCTAAAAATGTTAAACATTCTCATTATGTGAGAAATTATTATATTCGTATCCTCTTTCTACAAATACCAACCTAAACTGCTTAATTTATGACTGAAAATTATAGAGATTCTAGCACTGCAGGATCTTCCAATTTTTTGTACAATTCAAACCCTTCCAGACTTTTTACAATAGATGTACTTAGGGGAATTGCCATTTTAGGGATTCTCCTTATTAGTATATGGGAATTTGGCGGCTACAGTTCTAATGAACAACTTGGTTTGCAGTTAACAAAAAAAGGATCTGATTATTACCTATTCACCCTGATGCAAATGTTAGTTGAAGGAAAAATGAGGGGAATACTTTCACTAGTATTTGGTGCAGGAATCTTACTATTCCTTTCTAAACCCAACCACCCAAACTTACCACTTAATCAAGAATTATACATTAGAAAGCAAATGTGGCTAATAGCATTTGGATTAATAAATGCTCTTGTACTGTTGTGGCCAGGCGATATATTGTACCACTATGGTATCGTTGGAATTTTATTATTCCCGTTTTTAAGATTAAGTAAAAAAGGCTTACTCATTGCAGCCATGTTTGCAACAGCCATTTATTGTGGTAAAATGTATTGGAATTACTCAGATGACAAAACAAAATTAAAAAAATATAAAGCTGTTTTGTTGGTTGAAGATAGAATAAAAAAAGATAGTGGAGTAAGACATCGCAAAGACAGTAGTACAGGAATTTTAGCAGAAGCATTGAGAAAAAATGATTCTATTGGAATGAAAAAAGACACCCTTACAAAGAAGCAAAAAGAGGAAAAAGGTGCATGGGAATCTTTAACTAAAAATATTAAATACGATTCCACAAATGCAGCTGAAAAAGCTGAAAAAAAGAAACTAAGTGGAGGATATAGTGCAATTTGGAATCATTTATTACAAAGAACTCAATACAAAGAATCAATGTGGCTTTACCAAATTGGCGTTTGGGATATTGCTTCATTCATGCTTCTAGGAATGGCATTATTTAGTTTCGGATTTTTTAGCAATAATTATTCAAAAACAAGATATCTAATCATCGCTCTAGTTGGAATACTACTTGGAATTTTTCTGACCTATATACGTATAAAATTAAGTCATATTAAAATGCCTGATTATGAAAAATATATAAACAAGCATGTTGTTGCTCCTAACCAATTCTTTCCACTAGAAAGAGTGGTCATGGTTATTGGATATATTAGTTTGGTTTTATGGTTTGTTAGAATTAATTTTTTAAATTGGTTATGGAACATTTTTGCTGCAGTAGGTAAATTGGCCTTCACCAATTATTTAATGCAAACTGTTATATGCACGCTGTTTTTCTATGGGTATGGATTTGGTTATTTTGGTCGTTTATCTTTAAAAGAGCTTTACTTCTTTGTTGCTGAAATATGGCTTGTGCAATCGGTATTTTCGATTGTCTGGCTTCGTTATTATGAATATGGCCCAGCAGAATGGTTATGGCGTTGCTTAATAAGTGCAAAACGTATTTCTAATAAAAAAATAAACTAAAGCATTTAAATTTTATTAAACTACCAAATTAACATACTAATGGATACAATACCTTTTATCAATAATCCAGCACCAGTTGCACAAGCCAATCGTATCAAATCTATTGATTCAATTAGAGGCTTTGCATTACTTGGAATTTTATTAATGAATATTCCTGGCTTTGGTATTAACTGGAGCTATTTTCAAACAATATTAAATGGCCCTCACAATACACAGGACTATTACACTGAAGCTGCGGTAGATATTTTCTTTGAAGGTACCATGCGTGGTTTATTTTCTATGCTGTTTGGAGCTGGCATGGTTTTATTTCTTCAGGGGAAAAAAGAATTGCCCGACGGGCCTACAGTTGCAGAATTATATTTCAGAAGACTATTATGGTTGGTAATGTTTGGTGTTATCAACGCTTATGTTTTATTGTGGGGTGGAGATATATTATACTTTTATGGACTATGCGGTATGCTTCTATATGTTTTTCGTAAAACCAGTCCAAAATGGTTATTGGTATTGGGCTTAGTTTGTTTAGCTACAATGGCATTTAAAGGCCAATTAGGGTATAATGAATTAAGAGAAAAAAGAAAAGAATATAAATTAGCAATTCAGGCAGAAAAACAAAAACAAAAATTAACACCCGAGCAACATCAGGCAATTGAAGAGTGGAATTCTATTGAGAAACGAAATGTACCAGATACTGCAAGAACCAATAGACACAACACAAAAATGCACGCTGGATATACCACCATTTTTGAGTATTTTATTCCTAGAAATGCAGGAGGCGAATCTTACGGAATGTATCAATGGGCAATATGGGATTGTTTAGGAATGATGTTAATTGGCATGGCCTTATTTAGTTGGGGTTATTTTAGCAATAAACTATCAACCAGTACTTACACAATGGGTTTACTAATAGGTTATGGCATTGGTATTCCTATTGGAGTAATCATGTTCACAAAAGCTCGTATGCTCCCACATGCAGAGTTTGGAGCATTTATAGACAGATATAGGGTTGACTTTTGGTCTCTGTATGATGTACGTAGACTTTTATTAACACTGGGACATGCAAGTTTATTAATGTTAGCATTTAGAACTAAAATATTCTCTGGGTTGATGAAAGCATTATCTAATGTGGGACAAATGGCTTTCACGAATTATTTAATGCAATCCATCATTTGTACTTTATTTTTTTATGGATATGGCCTTGGCTATTATGATAAACTTAAGTTTCATCAAATATATTATGTGGCTTTTTCAGTATGGATATTCCAACTGTTTTTTTCCGCAATTTGGTTACATTATTTTAGGTTCGGTCCATTTGAATGGTTATGGAGAAGTTTAACTTACTGGAAGCGGCAACCCTTTGTAAAAGAAAAAATTGTTACAGCCAACACAGATAATTAATGAATTTAAATAAAAAAGGGTTACAAAATTGTAACCCTTTTATTTTCAATGTGACCGCGTTAGGATTCAAACCTAAAACCTTCTGATCCGTAGTCAGATGCTCTATTCAATTGAGCTACGCAGGAATTGAGGTACTTTACTGAAACAGACTTTTTATATCTACTGAAACTATACTGAAACAAAACAAGTTTAACAGTCTTTGGTTTTTGGAAAAATTGTTAATGTCTTAAGGAATTTTGACCTTTTCTCGCCTGTTTATTCCCGACTTTATCATAGGAAAGGTCTTGATTGAGTTCATTTTATGTTTTTTTGCTCTAATTAAAAACCTTTTAGTATCTGTTTTATTATTTCCAAATCAGATAGTCTAATGGGTTGGGTTCTTCAATTTTCCTCTCTGATTCTATTAGATAATATTGACCAAAATAGAGATTCGTCATTAGATACCAATATTGAATTATTGGTACGAACTCTTTTCTCTCTAAATACAGCTGAAACTCGGGTAGATTAAAATTGAGCTTATGCTCACCAATAGTATCACTATATGTATACCCGAATAATAAAAGGTTTTGCTCAAAGAAGGTCACATTATCTTGAACCCAAACTCTAACCTCTTCGCTATTCAAATCGTTTACCCTTTCGAGAATATTCACGAATTCCTCATTAGCTTTTGTACAAGGTTCCTGAAATGTATAATAACCATAAATATCTTTTAACCTATTTAGTTTAAGGCGTTCAGGACTAGGGTTCAGTATTTCATCATCAAACCAAAGTGTTGGCTCTGTCTCTGTGATATATTTAGCAACTTCGTCTATTGAATAGACAACAGAATTAGTCATTTATTTAAGTCTAAAAGTTTATTATTTTTGTTTATTGACTATTTTCTACGAAATCAATAAACTCTTTTTTCATTTTTTCCGCTGGTCGACTTCCCCTTTGTTCAACCCCAGTTAAACTAAACCCATACATTAAAAAGAGATTTTTTAACATTACCCCATTACTAGAATATTTTCGAAATATAGAAGGATAAGCTTCTGATAATTTTTTAATAATAAACTCTACCTGATTCAAACTTAGGGATGTTTTACTCATTATTGCTTCGATAGCTCCTTCTTGATTAATGTCATACTTATCAAAATAAAAACTGATTAAAGCATTAATATTTTCCGCTGTTTTGGGATAAACATTATCTTCTCTTTTGGGTAACACTATCATAGTTATGTATTTATCAATAGCTAATATTAGAGAAGGTTCCTTCTAAGTCGATTTTACCACCATCGAACGAACTCGCTAAAAGCTTAAAAGAACCAGATATTTTTCTGTTATCTGTGTCTATGGTCTCAATAGTAAGCTTACTGGTTTTTACATTATTAATCATAACATTATTGCCACCGCCATTCATTGTATTGTTTGTATTAATGTACATTAACGACGTTGAGAACTGTCCGTCTACACTTTCTAAAGAATTTGCTGAATTTGACTTGAAGGTTTTTG
>JANOZK010000141.1:0-16965 GCA_031429335.1 Chitinophagaceae bacterium
TCATTATTTTTTATCTAATTTTTGTCATAGTAAAATAATAATTAACCATAAGGCATAGCTAAATCTTTCCACACCAAAATTTTCTCTATTAGAATGTGCTGCGAATGGTTATTTTTGTTACATGCAAGAAGCTCAAACCAATTCTATGTCATATACCAACGATATGCTTTCCTACGAAGGCTTTAGATTTAGCGTACTTACCGATTTTAAATTTGCAGCCTTAAGTCGTGAAGTCAGTTTACTGGGTCGTAGAGAGGTTTTAACTGGAAAAGCTAAATTTGGCATTTTTGGCGATGGTAAAGAATTGGCACAAGTTGCTATGGCCAAATTTTTTAAATCAGGCGACTTTAGAAGCGGATATTACAGAGATCAAACTTTTATGTTTGCAACTGGCTTAGCCAATGTTGAGCAGTTTTTTGCACAACTATATGCTGATCCAATACAAGGTCGAGATCCTTTTAGTGGCGGAAGGCAAATGGTTAGTCATTTTGCTAGCAAATTTGTAGACGATAATGGCAATTGGTTAGATTTAGCTAACAGAAAAAATGTATCCTCAGATATTGCACCCACTGCAGGCCAAATGGTTAGGGCTTTGGGCTTAGCATTTGCCAGTAAATGTTTTAGGAATGCTCCATCGCTTCAACAATTCGATGAACTTTCGCACAATGGAAACGAAGTGTGTTTTTGCACCATTGGAGATGCAAGTACAAGTGAAGGCCACTTTTGGGAAACCATCAATGCCGCTGGTGTTTTACAAGTTCCTTTAGCCATTTTTGTGTATGATGATGGTTATGGCATTTCTGTACCAAAAGCCCACCAAACAACCAAGGGTTCAATTAGCGAAGCTTTAAAAGGGTTTCAGAAAAAAGACAACACCAATGGAATCAATATTTATAGGGTTAAAGCATGGGATTATGCGGGTATGTGTGAAGTTTTTGAAGATGGCTTGCAAAATGTTCGAGATACCCATGTTCCGGCAATATTTCATATAGAAGATGTTACACAGCCGCAAGGCCATTCAACTTCAGGCAGCCACGAAAGGTATAAAAGTGCCGAAAGATTAGAATGGGAGAGAGAATGGGATTGTTTGAAGAAAATGAAAGAATGGATAACCACCAATGAAATAGCTACCGAACAAGAGTTGGAATTGTTACAAGAAGAAGTGAAAGAAAATGTGAAATTGCAAAGAACAAATGCTTGGGATAATTACTTAGAACCAATTAAAAATCAAACTTATACAGCTTCTAATTTAATTAAAGAGTTAAATGTAAACGATATCGATATTTACAATGCTTTACAGCATTTGGCCAACGACTTAAGCAATAACAAAGAGCCAATGCGAAGAGATGTTTTACACACTTTAGCTAAAGCCATGGATATAGTGCCTAAAACAACCAACCAAGTTGCCATTAAAGAATTTTACCAAAATTTATTAAAAGAAAATGCTGCATTATACAATTCTCATTTGCACAATGGAGGTGCCAAATCGGCATTAAAAGTTGAAGAAACAAAACCTTTCATTCCTTTCGATGCACCTACAGTTAACGGTTATGAAATATTAAACAAGTTTTTCGATGCATTATTCACCAATAATCCCAAAGTTTTTGCATTTGGAGAAGATGTAGGTTTTATTGGTGATGTAAACCAAGGTTTTTCTGGTTTGCAAGAAAAGCATGGTGCAAATAGAATTTTTGATACCGGAATAAGAGAATTAACCATTGTTGGCCAAGGTTTAGGCATGGCATTACGTGGTTTAAGGCCCATTACTGAAATTCAGTACCTAGATTATTTGTTGTATGGATTACAACCTTTAAGTGATGATGTAGCCACCACACATTATAGAACCAGAGGTATACAAAGTTGCCCATTAATTATTAGAACAAGAGGGCATAGGTTAGAAGGTGTTTGGCACAGTGGTAGCCCATTGGGTATGATGATTAATGCCTTACGTGGCATTTATATTTGTGTACCTAGAAATATGGTACAAGCAGTTGGCATGTACAATACGCTATTGCAAAGCAATGACCCCGGTATTGTTGTAGAATGTTTAAATGGCTATCGACTTAAAGAAAAATTACCTGCTAATTTATTAGAATATACCGTACCATTCGGGGTACCAGAAATTGTGCAAGAAGGTGACGATATTACTATTGTTACCTATGGCTCAACCCTAAGAATTGTGCAAGATGCGGCCGAACGTTTACAAAAAGAAAACATTAGCTGCGAAATTGTAGATGTGCAAACCTTATTACCATTTGATGTAAACCATCTTATTATAGCCTCCCTAAAGAAAACCAACAGAATAATTTTTGTTGATGAAGACGTACCTGGTGGAGCAACTGCTTTTATGTATAGAGAAGTAATGGAAATACAAGGTGGTTATAAATGGTTAGATGTTACCCCAAGAACCCTTACTGCAAAAGCACATAGACCAAGTTATGGAAGCGATGGTGATTATTTTAGCAAGCCCAATGCAGAAGAAATAATGACAGTTATAAGAGAAATGATGGCTGAATAACGAAAATCTTCATTCATACGGCATAGTTTTCAAATATGCCGTATAAATGAATAAGTGTTTAAATTATTATTAGTTTGAACAGTCAGCAATTCTAATTATATCCATAAAATTTTTCTCTTTCCTTTATTTTCTCTACAATCTCATTAACCGTAGATTCAATTTCGGGTGGAATTTTAAGTAATAAATTATCTTCAGTTTTATGGTTAAGAATCAATACAGCATAATACAAGGGCAAATATTTTTCCTGTAAAATTTTACCCCACTCATTAGATGTAAAAATTTGAAAGACTAAATTTTTCTGTTGCTGAATTAATAAATCGGTAAAAAAAACTGAAAGTTCTTCTCCATTCTTCTCCTTTACTATTGCCAAAATTCTATTTTCTAAATCATTAAAAACACCATTCCATATTTCTGCAATAATCAGAATCTCTAAAATATCTACACTTTTTTCATGTTCATATAATTTTTTTATTAGTTTTAAAGCTTGTTTTTTGTTTTTATTATTTTTATAATAGAGAACAGCCAAATTATTCATTGCATTTTTATTGTCATTTTCGATAGCCAAAAGGTAGTATTTTTCAGCATCTTCTAATTTATCTTGTAGAGTATACAATAATGCCAAATTAAATATTGCCTCTTTTACACCATTTTGAATAGCAAGGAAGTAATATTTTTCAGCTTCTTCTATTTTATTTTGTTGTTGATACAATACTGCCAAATTATTCATTGCTCCATCATCATCATTCTGAATAGCCAAAAGATAATATTTTTCAGCATCCTCTAATTTATCTTGTTGGGTATACAATAATGCCAAATTAAAAATTGCACTTTTATTACCATTTTCAATAGCCATTAGGCAATATTTTTCAGCATATTCTAATTTATTTTGTTGTTTATACAATCCTCCCAAATTGTTCATTGCATTGTTATCCCCGTTTTGACTAGCCAAAAGGTAATATTTTTCAGCTTCTTTTAATTTTTCTTGTTGTTGATACAATAATGCCAAATTATACTTTGCTTGTATAAAACCATTTTGAATAGCCAGTAGGTAATATTTTTCAGCTTCTTTTAATTTACCTTCATCTTCATACAATAATGCCAAATTATAACTTGCCTCTTTATTGGTTTTTTCAATTCCCAATTTATAGTACTTTTCGGCTTCTTTAGTATCAGTCATCTCATCATAAAGATATCCAAGTGCTAAAAATTTATTTCCATCTTCCTCATTTTCAATCTCATTAATTTGCTTTAGGGCTTCTTTGTATTTTTTTTGTTCAATCAAGTTTTTGCATACGTCCAAAATATCTTTCGCTTTTTTGGGCAATTGTATCAGGATGTCTTTATTTTCTTTATCGTACAATTGTTCTGTTAATTCAATAATTCTGTCTCTTTCTCCAGTAGAAATGTATTTGCTTTGGCTTAATGCTTTGGAGTAAATAATTGATTTTTGCCAACTGGTTGTTTTAGTATGTAAGTCGACAATATGCTTTTTAACTAAATCCTTTAGCTCTTGTTTGTTGTACCAGTTTTCAAAAAATATGGTTAAAAACTTGGCTTTTCTTTTTTGCTCGGGGTTGCCTTGTGTTACTACCAGCCACATATTAAAAAAACGTTCTGCCAAGCGGTATAAGTGCATTTTTTTATCGGTCGTAATTTTTTCTACAATGCCTTTATCTACCAGCATTTTCAAATTGGCAGATACCAGTTTACTTTCCATTTTTAATTTTTCTACCAACTGCTTGGTGCTGCAGGCTTCCCAAATAAATGCCATTTCTAAAATGGTTTTCCTTACGGGAGGTGTTAAACTATTTAATCTTTCCTGAAACAATGGGGTAGTATTGTCCATTATTTTTTTAATAAAACCATACACTTCAGTTTCTGTTTTTTGCAGCACTATTTGTATAAAAAATTGTATGGTTCTTGGTAGCCCATCAGTTAGTAATCTTATATTTTCCAGCTTACCGGGATTGTTTTTTATAAATGCTGTTAGTTCTGGCAAATCCAATGCACCGCTCCAATGCTCCAAAAGTTCACACATTTCTTCTTTTGTAAGTGCTTCTAAACGATGCCTTCTGAAAAATTCATAAAAAGGTTTGTCGTATTGCCAAAAATGTTCGTTCATTCTGGTGCTGCCAGCAATAATCTGTAAGTCGTTATAGTTAATCAGTGTTTCTCTTAACAAATGAGCGTCTTCATTAAGACTTTCAATTATTCTATCAAAATTATCTAACAGTAGGATTACTCTTTTTTTCTGTTGAGAGCATATTAAATGAATTTGTTCATACAAGTATTTGGTGTACAGTTTTTCATTTTCAAACGCTGAAAAATCTTTAAGATCTGGATGTAAATCCAATACATTTTTCAGTTCTTCAATCACTTGTTCCCACAAATCAAAAAGCCTGTAAATGCCAGCCTGTTCTTCTGCCAAATTAATGGCTATATACTTTGTTTTGAGTTTTTTGTTTTCACCAATTTCAATTTCTATACGCTTTAGTAAAGTTGATTTACCGCTGCCTCTTCTTCCTAAAATTAATTCATGTTGTAAAGGGTCATTTTCTTTTTTGTTCAACATTGAATTCACAATCATTTCAAACTCATGTTTTCGAATAATAAAATTATTCTTTATAGATTGAGGTTCGCTATTGGCAGATTGATATACATTCAATTGGTCAATAAACCAATTTACAGGGTTTATATTAGTCTTCATTATAAATGGGATTGTTTCTACTCCAAAATGCTTTTAAGTAAGGAGAAATAAAAGTGTACACGTTGTTATGTTCTAATATGTAACCATCATTTTCTAAATCGTTTATTAGCTCCATATAACTGTCTTTTTTATTATGCTTACTTGATTTATCATAAATCTTTTGTACAGTAATTGAGTCGTTATGGCTTATATGAATTAGAATTTCATTTACAAATGCAAAATCATCGGCGGGCATATAATCAGATAACCTTTTTTTCCAGTCAAGAAAGTGATCATTCTGTTTAACTACTTCTGTAAATGCCTGGTCTATATCTTGTATGGTTATTTCAGTTTTCTTTTTCTTTTTGGCATTTTTGTCTACTTGTTCTAATAAAATATTTATGAAAAATGGCGTGAAATAGCTTTTTATTTTTTCTTTAAAATAATCCTGTAATTCCTTACTATATTTTATGGTTGCATCTTTTGTAGCCCATTCAATATAATCAGTTGCAATTTGTGTATCTAAAGCAGGACAATTCACTTTTTTCAAGTCGTTTAAATCTGCATTTCTACCTTCAATAGCTTGTACAACATAGTGTATGCCTATTGAACCAGTAATTACGAATCTTAATTTTTGATAACCTTTTTGCCGCCAGTTTCTTAGTTGTTTCAAAATTGAAATTGCCTCCTCTTTTTTTTCTTTTTTATAGAGATTGTGTAAAACCTCTGGCAATTCGTCAAGTAGTATAACAACACATTCATCAAACCCCTCTAAATCATTTAATAATAGTTCTATTTCATTCTTGTAGTTAAAAGTGCTTGTATTGTTTTTTAACTCAATTCCAGAGGTGGTTAATTTGATGTCTTTATTTGACATGTA
Source organism: Chitinophagaceae bacterium (assembly GCA_031429335.1). Classification (GTDB taxonomy): domain Bacteria; phylum Bacteroidota; class Bacteroidia; order Chitinophagales; family Chitinophagaceae; genus UBA1930. The sequence continues at coordinate 6,085 of JANOZK010000141.1, forward strand.
TTTTTTAAGCCATTTTGTAACTTCGGTAACAGCACTTTTGTCTAAACAACTTAAGAATATTTTATAAATTTTTTGATAAAACTCATTCTCAGAAGTAAGTGATTGTATGTTTTCAAATTTTACTTTATAGCCATCTTTTGGTTTTTTTTCCAAATCCTTTAAAATGGAAGATTTTCCAACTCTTCTGGGTGCTGCTAATATTACAAAATTGCCTTTATCTAATTCTTCCCAAATTTCTTCTACCACATCTTGTCTAGGAAAGAAATAGTCTCCTGTGGCTACCGAACCAATAATTGTTTTAGGTGAAATCCATTTTGTGTGCATAGACAATAATTTTATTGTTTAAGTTATTTGACAACAAAAGTATTGTTATTTTTATTTAACAACAAAATTATTGTTGAAAATATAGTATCACAATTGCATTTTCCCCAATTAAACCCCAAAAATTAGTACGTATTAGTTAAGTTAAGAAACAAAATGTTGCTTAGCAACAATTCAAATACAAGAAAAGTTAAGTAATGATATGCAGTACAAGTGTGCGACGCCACTACAGCCCAATTATTGTACAACTGTTGGTAACATAATTATTCTCAATGCTTTTTTGTAACCTACAATTCAGGCTGCAACCCTTACTTTTGCCGCAAATTTTAATGGAATAACTATGTTAAGTGCAAGAAATATTACGTTGGCTTATGGTAAACGTGTTTTGTTTGATGAAGTAAACATCAATTTTATAAAAGGCAACTGTTATGGTGTTATTGGTGCAAATGGTGCTGGAAAATCTACCTTTTTAAAAATATTAAGTGGTGAAATTGAACCGAATAAAGGAAATGTAGAAATTGGCAAGGGTGAGCGTATGAGCTTTTTAAAACAAAATCAATTTGAGTTTGATGAGCAAACTGTTTTGAACACTGTTTTAATGGGGCACAAGAAAATGATGGAAGTGATGCAAAAGAAGGATGCCATTTATATGGATCCAGAAGCAACCGAAGATGATTACATGAAGGCAAGCGAACTAGAAGCTGAGTTTGGCGAAATGGGTGGATACACAGCCGAAAGTGATGCAGCAAGCTTATTAGGCGATTTAGGCGTTAAAGAAGATTTGCACCAAACATTAATGAGTAATGTTTCGGGTCCTTTGAAACTAAGGGTTTTATTAGCACAAGCCTTATTTGGTAACCCAGATATTTTATTGTTAGATGAGCCTACCAATGGATTAGACATTGAAACGATTGGTTGGTTGGAGAACTTTTTAGCCGATTACGAAAACATTGTTTTAGTGGTAAGCCACGATAGACACTTTTTAGATACAGTTTGTACCCATGTATCGGATGTTGATAGAGCCAAGATTAAAACTTATACAGGTAACTATAGTTTTTGGTATGAGAGTAGCCAATTAATGGCCAGACAAATTAATGATAAAAATAAAAAAACAGAAGATAAACGCCAAGCTTTAATAGATTTTATTGCTCGTTTCTCGGCAAACGCAAGTAAAAGTAAACAAGCAACCAGCCGTAAAAAAGCTCTAGAAAAATTATCAATCGAAGAAATTGAGCCAAGTAATAGAAAATATCCTGGTATTATTTTTCAACCATTAAGAGATGTTGGTAATCAAATTTTAAATGTTGAAGCACTTCATACATCTGTAGATGGTAAAAAACTTTTCGAAAAAGTAAGTTTTAGTGTGAATAAGGGTGAAAAAATTGCTTTTTTAAGTAAAGATCCAATGGCTGTTACTGGTTTTTTTGAAATTATTAATGGCAATGCAACTGCCGATGGTGGCAAGTTTGAATGGGGTACCACCATTACCAAGGCATATTTACCTTTAGAAAATAATGAATTTTTTACCGAAGGTTTGCAATTAATGGATTGGCTTCGTCAATATGTTCCACCACATGTTACAGATGCTGATGAACCTTTTTTACGTGGATTTTTGGGTAAAATGTTGTTTAGTGGCGATGATATTGCTAAGAAAACCAATGTATTAAGTGGGGGAGAGAAAGTTCGTTGTATGGTTAGCAGAATGATGTTGCAAAATCCAAATTTGATTGTGTTAGATCAACCAACCAATCACTTAGATTTAGAAAGCATTCAAAGTTTTAATGAGGGTTGTCAAAACTTTCCTGGTATTGTTTTAATGACATCGCATGATCATACTTTTATGCAAACTGTTGCCAACAGAATTATTGAACTTACACCTAAAGGCATCATAGACCGATTAATGACTTTTGATGAATACATAGAAGATAAACGCGTTAAAGAACTAAGGGCCGAAATGTACAGCTAATTAAATATTTTTGATTTCCTTAGTTAAAAATTTTGTTTTGGCTCTTGCAAGAAATTTTGTAAAAAAAATAATAATATCAACGAATGCCTCGAAGAAATTTGAGGCATCGCTGTTTAGAATAAATATCAAGAAAATAAAAGACGTTTAAAAATAAAATAGCCGTTAAAAATTAATTTAACGGCTATTGTTGGTTGGTCTACCTGGATTCGAACCAAGACATACTGAACCAAAATCAGTTGTACTACCCTTATACTATAGACCAATCCTTTAATTGGGTTGCAAAAATAACAGTGTGAGGTTAACGCTCCAAAAAAAATATGTTATTTGAGGAAGTTTTTTTGATTTATTTGTTTTCAATTTTTCAATTGAAAGCAACATAAAAAATATATCTTGTATCTACCTAATTAAATTAAACTTTTTAAGTTAAATTGCGTCACCCTTTTATAATAAAAGTTACCCCTAAATGAGAAAAATACTACTGCTTGCAATTTTACTGTTCAGTTTCAATATAATTTGGTCTCAGGATTTTAGTAATAAGGGCAAAGATTTTTGGTTAGGGTATGGATTTCATGTTAATATGGCTGGTACCAATGGAGTTCCAATAGTAAGTGGTGGCACTCAAGATATGGTGTTGTATTTAACTTCCGATGTTAATGCCAATGTTACAGTAGAAATCCCATCAGTAGGATATACTCAAAACTATACAGTTGTTGCCAATCAAGTAACTACCACTTTGCCCTTCCCAAAAACGGGTACTCAAGATGCAAGGATTGCAGACTCTGGCTACTTTAATAGAGGAATACACATTATTAGTAATGTACCAGTTGTAGCTTATGCTCATATTTATAATGCAAGTGTTTCTGGTGCAGCTGTATTGTTTCCTACGAATACGCTTGGTCAACAGTATTATTGTATCAACTATAATCAAAACTCTAATCAAGCATTTTCCAATGGTTTCTTTTTTGTAGTAGGCACAGAAGATAATACGACAGTAGAAATTACCCCAAGTGCAGCGAATAAAAATGGAAAAACACCCAATGTCCCGTTTAATGTTACATTAAATAAGGGGCAAATTTATTGTGTAATGGGAACTACAACAGGAAATGTGGGCACAGATCTTACCGGCTCAAAAATAAGGTCAGTAAATACAGGATCTTCTGGATGTAAACGTATAGCTGTTTTTAATGGATGTGGAAAAATTAGTATAGGAACAACCACACCTGGAGGAAGTGCCACCCCAAGTGGCAGTGCAGATAATTTATTTGCTCAGGCATTTCCATCCAATGCTTGGGGTAAAAGGTATTTAACATCTCCAACTACTTCTCAACCGAATAATTTTTATCGAGTTTGTGTATCAGACCCCACTACTATTGTAAAATTAAATGGAATAACCATACCTAGTTCTAGTTTAATCAATGGTTTTTATTATCAATTTAGAAACAGTAGTGCAAGTATTACCACTAGCACTGCCCAACCCAATTTAATTGAAGCTGATAAAGCAATTTTAGTGGCACAATATTGCACCACACAAGGAATGGAAGGCAATCCCAATGTAACAGGTACAGGAGGTAACGGCATTGGAGGAGATCCGGAGATGATTTATTTAAGTCCAGTAGAACAAACCATTAATAAGATTACGCTATTCTCTGCCAAGCAATTTAATATTCTTCAAAGCTACATTAATGTAATTATTAAAACTGGTGGTGTTGCCTCATTTAGGTTAGATGGTGTTGCTATGGCAAGTAGCTTCATTACACATCCTCGAGATCCCAACTATCTGTATGCAAGTTTTCCTGTTACTTCAAACACTTCACATTCGTTATATTCGGACACTGGTTTTAATGCAATTGCTTATGGCTTTGGTAGTGCTGAAAGTTATGGCTATAATGCAGGAACAAACGTTGTAGACCTTTACCAATATGTTAGTATTCAAAACCAGTATAGTAGCGTTAATTTTCCATCAACATGTCAAGGAACTCCTTTTAAGTTCTCCATTACATTACCTTATCAACCAATTAGTTTAGTCTGGGATTTTAATAACAATGCAAATATTAGCCCAAGTAGCTCAGTAACTATATTACCACCCACTGGCCAAACAGTAATACCAGCTGATAGTACTTTTATTAGAGATGGTCGAACCTTATATTTATACAAATTACCAGCGTTCTACACATTCAATGCTGCTGGTGTCTTCCAAATTAAAGTAAAATCAAATAACCCAACACCAGATGGTTGTAGTGGAGAGCAAGAAATTGCTTATGATGTACAAGTTTTTGAGCGGCCTAAGGCTGATTTTACTGTTACTACCTCTGGATGCGTTACTAACCCTGTTAGCTTTTTTGATGCCACAAATGGGTTTGGACGACCAACTGTTAAATGGAGCTGGGAATTTGGAGATGCCACTGTTGACAGTGTTATAAATCCAATTAAAACCTACTCAACTCCTGGTACAGGAACTTACAATGTAAAACTAACTACCATCACCGATATTGGTTGTATATCCGATACCACCAAACCTTTGGCTATTACATCGGTTCCTAATGCAAAATTTGGTATTAGCGATACTACTTGTGTTGGAAAAACAATTGTATTTACAGACTCTTCTTCCATTGCGGTGGGCAATATCGTTAAATGGTATTGGAATTATGGAAATGGTAATACCGATACGCTTACTTCTAATACAGTTCCACGTTCACAAACTTATTCAACAGCTGGCCCATACACAGTTACTTTAATTACAGAAAGTAATACTGGTTGCAGAAGTTTACTGTTTTCGAAATTGATAAATGTTAGAGACAACCCAGTACCTAGTTTTAGTTTGCCTATAGTTTGTTTGCCTGTTGGTGCAGCAAGTTTTGCCAATTTAACGACCATACCAGATGGTACAATTGGTACTGTTACTTATACTTGGAATTTTGGAAATAGCAATACATCTACTGCTACCACAGGTGTTACCAATTACACAAGTACTGGCCCTTTTACAGTGCAATTGATAGCTGCTTCTCAATATGGTTGCGTTAAAGATTCAACCAAAACATTATCAACTGTTTATGTAGCTCCAATTTCTTCTTTTACTTTAACTTCAGAAGTTTGTTTAAGAGATAGTGCAACTTTTACAAGCACTGGAAATCCTGGCACTGGCAACAGCATCACCAATTGGTATTGGAATAGGGATTTTATAGCTGGAGCAGGTTATGTGGATACATTAGACACCTATAAATATAGATATGGGATAGATAAAACTTATACTGTTAAAATGTACTTTAAAACAGATAAGGGTTGTATAAGCGATACTGCAACCAACACAATAATTGTAAACCCTTTACCTTCTGCAGCATTTATTAATACTGCACTTTTGTGCGAAAAAAACAATGTAACATTTACTACACAATCAGTTCCAAATGTGGGTAATATAACAAGGTGGCATTGGAATATGGGTAACACTACAATTAATAATTTTACCAACAATAATCCATTTTCTTTAGCTTATGCAACTTGGGGGAATTATACGATTAAACATTTGGTAGAAACCAATAAGGGTTGTAAAAGTGATACTGCTTTTAAAACTTTAAGCATTAACCCATTACCTAGAGTTGGCTATGTTATTCCCGAAGTTTGTTTGGCCGATGCTGCTGCCGTTTTTATAGATACAACGTCGATACCAGATGGTACACAATCAACTTTTACTTATAAGTGGAATTTTAACCTAACTGGCGTTAGCCCTGCACCGTTGCCTCCAACTTCTACCATTAAAAATGGTACTACCAAATACAACAAATCCGACAATTATCAGGTTAAATTAATTGTAACATCTGGTGCTTCTTGTATAGATTCTTTAGCACAATCATTTACTGTAAATGGTTCTATACCAAAAGCAGATTTTGCTGTTTTAAAACCAACTCAATTGTGTAGCAACATTGCAGCCGAAATACAAAATACAAGTACGGTTGATTTTGGTTGGCTAACTAAAGTAGAAATTTATTGGGACTATTTAAGTAACCCTACTCAAAAAATAATAGATGATACACCTAATGTAGGAGAAATCTATAATCATTTATATCCAAACTTTCAACAACCAGCCACCAAAACTTATACTGTTCGTTTTGTAGCCTATTCTGGTGGTACTTGTGTTGATGTTAGAACGAGAACAGTTACAATAAATGCAAGTCCGAAAGTGCAGTTTAATACAATGCCAGGCATTTGTTTTGATGCATCACCTAGGCAAATAACACAGGCAAGTGAAGTTGGAAACATTACAGGATCTGCTTCACCAATTTCATATTTTGGTAGTGGGGTAAATACAAGTGGCTTGTTTAGCCCAGCAATTGCTGGTGCTGGAACTTTCCCTATAAAATTCGTTTATACGTCTAATATTGGGTGCCAAGATAGTTTAACCAAAAGTATTACTGTTTGGCCTTCTCCAACCGCTAAGTTTGGTATATCGAGCCCTATTTGTGAAAAAAATGATCTTACTTTTACCGATATCTCTGCTGCTAATTATAGTAATATTATTAAATGGGATTATGTTTTTGATGATGGTACTACACTTATTAGAACAAATGCAAATTCATTTATTAAAAAATATACGTCTGCAAACTCCTACAATGTAACCCTAAAAGTTACTACAGATAGTGGTTGTATAAGTCCTATATTTAATAAACTTACTAAAGTAAATTATTTGCCTTTGGTAAGTTTTACCATCCCAAAAGTTTGTTTACCAGATGGCAGGGGTCAATTTAATAGTACTTCACTAATACCTGATAGTACTCAAAATCAATTTAGTTATGCTTGGAACTTTGGCGATGGAGGAACAAATACCATCAAAACTCCTACTCATCAATACGCATTGGTTGGTCCATTTACAGTAAAATTAAAAGTTACTTCAATTGATGGTTGTGTTGATTCGCTTTCTAAATTAAATAATACCATTTATCCACAACCTAAAGCCAACTTTACTATTAATCCATCTACGAAAGATGTGTGTTTAGGCAGGCAATTTGGTTTCACTGATATAAGTACCAGCGACAGTGGTTCAATTGTAAGTTGGAATTGGAATTATGGCGATGGTAGTGTTTTAGGGAACGTAAGAAACCCTCTTTACACCTATGCTACTGCTGACACATTTAATGTAAGATTATTTGTTTACGATAGCAAAGGATGTATCAGTGATACTCAAAAAATAAAAGTAAATGTGCATGCATTACCTGTAGCAAAATGGGGTTTTACCTCACCAACTTGCGAAAAAAATGCTATTTCATTTAGTGATACTTCCATTGCTAATTTTAACAGTATTTCTTTTTGGAATTGGGATTTTGGTGATGGCACAACATTAACTACACAAAATAATGCTCCTTTCAATAAAACGTATGCTGCTTTCGGAAATTATACTGTAACACTTAGGGTTACCAGTGATACTGGATGTATTAGTTTACCAGAACAAAAGACTTTAATTGTTAGGCCGTTACCTCTTTTATCATTTTCTTTACCTGATATTTGTTTACCAGATGGTAATGGAACTTTCACTAATTTCTCTACCATTCCTGATAATTCAGAAGCACTTTTCAGCTATTTGTGGGATTTTGGAGACCCTGCAAATACAACAACATCTTTACTTAAAAATCCAACACATCAGTACACTTCATTGGCACCAACTGGTGGTTATTTGGTTAAGTTAAAAATTACAACTAAAGATGGCTGTATCGATTCTTTAACACAACCATTTAATAAAATTTACCCTCAACCTAAAGCAGAATACAGTTTAAACCCACCGAATGGACAGGTTTGTATAAGAGACACTTTGTATTTTACCGATTTAAGTAATGGTAGAACAAGTGCTGTTAATACCTGGAAGTGGAATTTTGGAGATAACTCCACATCTAACCTACAAAATCCATACAATGTGTATAGAGATACAGGAAGTTTTGTGGCTTCACTAGTTATTTTTAATCAGCAGGGCTGCATAAGCGATACTTTCAGGTTTCCAACACCAATCATTGTTCATCCTTATCCAAAATTAAATGCAGGGCCAGACTTGTTTGTATTGGAAGGTGGAACAATACAAATAAAACCAACTTTTTATGCAACAAGCCCCTCATTTTTATGGAGCACCAATACTTTTCCTTTAAAATACTTAGATTTTGATACAGTTCCTTATCCGAAAAGTACACCACCCGATGATATTACGTATACCGTTAAATTAACGGGTATTGGAGGTTGTAGCGTTACAGATGATGTATTTATTAAAGTGCTTAAAGCACCATTAATACCAAACGCATTCTCTCCAAATGGCGATGGTATAAATGATACTTGGGAAATTAAGTATTTAGAAAGTTATCCTGGTGCTACTATTGAAGTTTTTGACCGAAGTGGTAGAATGGTTTACAACTCCATTAATAACTCAACCATTTGGAATGGGACCTTAAATGGTAAACCACTACCTGTGGCTACTTACTATTATATTGTAAATCCAAAAAATGGCAGAAAAGTTATTAGTGGGTCGGTAACCATCATCAAATAAAAAGTATTTTTATAGTAAATATTAAATGAAGATTAAGCAGTAGTATTATTATTAGAATGTTTCCACTATTTTTGGTACAACCTAACTAATTATATTTTACTAAAAACTATAGTAGTAAAAGAAGTAATAACATAACTTTAAGTACACATGAAAAAAAATTTGTTGGTTTTAGGAATCTTTACAATACTCTTTGTTTTGGCAGCTTCTGCTCAACAACGCCCATACTATACGCAGTATATTTTAAATAATTTTATTGTTAATCCTGCCTTTGCTGGAATAGAAAATTATACTGATGTAAAAATTAGTCATCGTATGCAATGGGTTGGTTTACAAGATGCACCAGTAACTACCTACTTTACCATGCATGCACCTACAAAAAAAGATGAGTATGAAAGGGAAACTGCCACAAGTATGCATGCAAGAGGGGCAAATCCTAGAGGTAAAAATTTTGTAGCTGATTATACTAAGCCTGCTAACCATGGTGGAATTGGTGTAACAGTTATTAATGATCAAACAGGGCCTTTAACCAATTTTATTGCATCTGCCAGTTATGCCTACCATGTTGGAATTGGACCACACACTTCGTTAAGTGCTGGTGTGAGTGCTGGTATTGCTAATTTAAGATTAGATGCCAATAAATTACAATTTGCAAATGGTTCCCAAGATCCTGCAGTAGCATCTAGTGGCCTTTTAAACAATGTTAGGCCTGATATTAGTGCTGGTTTATGGTTGTACAACAGAGATTATTTTATTGGATTAGCAGCCCAGCAAATTGTACCTCAAAAAGTAATTTATAGAAATAATATCGTAGGTATAGAAGAAGGTAAATTGGTTCCTCATTTATTTTTAAGTGCAGGGTACAGAATGTTTATTACTGATGATATTACTTTTTTACCATCAACAACCATACGATATGTAAGCCCATTACCAGTAGGGTTAGATATTAATGCAAAGGTGCAATACCAAGATTTTGTTTGGGCTGGTGCATCGTATAGATATCAAGATGGTTTTGCAGGTATGGTAGGTATAAACATAAGCAACACCTTTAACATTGGCTATTCTTACGATCTTACGACCTCTCGTTTAAACACAGTAAGTAAAGGCACCCATGAAATTGTATTAGGCTTTTTATTAGGAAATAAATATGGCGATTGGTGCCCTCGAAACTCTTTTTAATTTTAAAGTTATTTATTTAAAAAGGTTTATGCAAAAGCATAAACCTTTTTTATTTTAGAAAGAAAATAATATTGCATAATAAATTCCTCCATTACCAACCAACCTAAGTATTAAATCCTATCTTTAAGCCCAAATAAATTGAACATGAAAGAACAAAGTTTTAAGAATCATACACGCTTGGTTAAAGGCTATCATGGATTTACATTTTTATTAATTCTTGCTTTATTAATAGGTGCATTTATTAATTTGTACAAATCATGTTGCACCAATAATCTGTATTCAGCCTCATTAATTTGCTTGGTTTCGGTCATTTTTTTAATGATGTTTTGGTTTACCAGATCATTTGCACTTAAAGCCCAGGACAGAGCCATTAGAGCTGAGGAAAGTTTACGTTATTTTATTTTAACTGGCAAGCCATTGCCTAGCGAATTAAGATTAAGTCAAATAATTGGTTTACGTTTTGCCAGCAACGACGAATTTGTTGCATTAACACATTTAGCAGTTTCGAATAAGTTGAGTGCAAAACAAATAAAAGAAAGTATTAAAAATTGGAAAGCAGATTACAATAGGGTATAAGCTAAGTAGTTATTGCATTGATCGTATAGAATGAAATAGTAGAATTTTTTATCAGGATTCTAACTGTTTTACAATGTAATAACCCATAATACATAATACCAAAATAATGCCTATAGAAATAAGAATCCAATCCTGTATTCTTAGTTTTCTTTTATGTTTTCTAATTCTCTTTTTGGTGGTTTGTCTTATTAATTGCTCATTTAAATGATGAACATAATCTTTAATGCTTGTTGTATCATTAAATTGTTCTAAACCTTCAACTGCATCGTAATCAAAATTGTCGTTGGCCATTTGCATTTCAACTTCATGGCGTTCAATATCTGAT
>JANOZK010000142.1:0-11759 GCA_031429335.1 Chitinophagaceae bacterium
AGTTGAAATTGATAAAGTTAAATCAAAAGGTGTCCGTGTTGCTTTGAGTATTGATGGAAATAAAAAGTCCGGCAATTACATATGCGATTTGCCAATTCCTGATGGACTTTTTGAAAATGAAATTTTTGTTGATTGTGGTCGGTCAATGTTGCGTCGTTTTCAACTTGAAGGTCAAACCTTGGAAGATGAAAATGTGTCTGACCGTTTGTTACTTACTTATTGAACGAAATGTCGCTATAGGGTTGCGTATAACGAACAGGGCTTTGCGATGTTGGGGGATTTGAAATTCGTCTGCCCGGAACCGCTGCCCAATTGAAATACTAATGATGAAGATAACAACAAAAAGCCAAATTGAAACTCGTCTGCCCGAACAAATGCCAAATAGAATTACAAATGCTCATTGTTATTCCGTCCGCCCCAATATTGCAAAACCCCTTGTTGGTGGCAGTTTTTTTCTATTTTGTCCGTTTCGCTTCTGTCTTATTACCATTCTGCAATAAAAACAATTTAACTATTTCGCCTTTTTCATTTTGCTCAAATTGAAGTTGTGCATCTACTACTTTTAGAAAAAATTGCATTTCACTTTCTGCAAATATTGGATAAGCCTTTTGTCCTGTTAGTTGAGTAAATAGTTGGTCTTTATCTAACGATATTTTTATTTCAAATTCTTTTTCAACTTCATAAGTGCCTACAAATTTTTGTAACTGTTCTGTTGATAAAACAATCTCTTTTCTGATTTTTTTTATTGGTAATGCCTTGTTATATAAAATATTCCTTATTGATTTGACAGGAATTGAAACATTATTGTGATTTTGAAGAATTATTATTGTTTTGTCATTTGTAATATGTCTATCAATATATGTAACATAGCCTGGCCAACCACCACTGTGAGAAACAATTTTTCCAAAATCAACATTTTCGTCAACGCTCCAACCAAAGCCATATTTAGTTTTAGATTTGTCATTTAAAGTCGCTACTTCAAAAATTTCTTTCATTCCTACTGGTGAAAGTAATTTGTTGGAATATAAAGCTCTGTCCCATTTTAATAAATCATTTACTGTTGAGTTTACACAACCATCTCCAACAATGCCGTCAAGCCAAATAACCATTTTTGTTTCTGCTAAATCGTCGGGCAATAAATATTTTTTCAAACTGTCGGAATAGACATACCCAAAAGCATAATTGCCAACTTTCTTTGGCGTTAATCTACGAGTATATACAAATGTGTTTTTCATTTGCAATGGTTTGAAAATACTTTTATTGAGAAAGTCTGAAAAGGTTGAACCCGAAGATTTTTCAATTATTGATGCTAAAAGTGCATATCCTGTATTACTATATTCGTATTTTGTATTTGGCTCAAACAAAATTTTCGGATTATGTTTGCTGAATATTTCAATTATATCCTTGTTAGTTGCAATTTTTGATTTGTCAAATATACTGTCCATTAATTCCATATAGTCAGGAAGCCCACCTGTATGATTTAGCAAGTTTCTTATAGTTATTCCTTTATAATTTGAAAGTGATGGAATAAATTTTGTGATATTATCGTCCAAATTCAATTTCCCTTTTTCTTTAAGTATCATAATTGCCATTGCAGTAAACTGTTTAGAGCAAGATGCTAATTCAAAAACTGAATTTTCATTTAGTTTTTGTTTTGTTTCTTCGTTAGCATAACCAAAACTATGGTTATAGATAATTTCCCCTTTTTCTGCAATTAGGAAATTACCATTAATTTTTTTGTCTAAGTAAGTAGCATTTAAAAGACTGTCAATTTTTTTTATTCTGTCCTGTCCAAATGCAAGTTGTCCCAATAAAAGGAATAAGAAAGTTATTTTAGATTTCATTATTTATTTATTTATTTTTGAATTAAGTGAAGTGTCTCGGTAAAATTGCCACCAACACAATATTAGACGCAACTGCACTTTCTCCCAAATTTTTAGATGCTTCGTTTTCAACATATTAAGCACTGTAAAAAAAATTGCTTGGGGTAAATGTATTCGTATTTTGTATTGTTTTTTGTGTATGTATACTAATTATGTAAAGGTTTAATAATCAATACACTAAACACTGTAATTTAAAATTGTTTTGTTACGATGATTTTTGGAGGATCATTTTTTCTTGTTCCTATTTTCTGTACAAACTCTCTATCGGACTTTCAATGTTTATCAAAACATCTTTCCGAACATGCAAATATCGTTTGGTTGTTTTTATATCAAAATGACCTAAAATGTCTTGTATAAACACTACATCTATCCCTTTTTCTAAGGTATGCGTTGCAAAACTGTGCCTTAAACTATGAAAACTTAACGACTTTAGTATTCCGGCTTTTCGTTTGCAATCTGTAAAAATTTGTTGGGCACTTCTTATAGTGTAAGGTTGGCCTTTTTCTAATCCTTCAAATACATAATTAATGGGCTTTACCTTACTTAACTTATAATATTGTTCTAATATATCTAATACCAATGGGCTAAGTCTTACATATCTATCTTTTTTGCCTTTGCTACAATGTATAAAAAGTTGTTGCCTTTCTCTATCAATATCTTGTATGCGTAAATTAATTACTTCGCTTACTCGTAAGCCTGCTCCATAGGCTACAAACAATATGGCTTTGTGCTTTAAATTTGTTGCTGCATCAAACAACTTTTTCAATTCCCGTTCTCCCAAAACTTTTGGAAGCTGTAGGGGCTTTTTGGGTCGTGGTATTTCCCAAAAAATTTTTTCATTTTTTAATACTTGTTCATAATAAAATTTTAATGCATTTATTCGGCTATGTAAGGTATTTTCTGATAACCTTAATGTTACATAGCAATAGTTTAAATAACGTTTTATTCTTTCGGTTGTAAAGTTTTCGGCTGGCACATGCTTAATCGTTTGCAAAAATTGGCTTATTTCGTTTAAATAAGTTCTTATAGTACTTTCGCTATAAGCTTTTAATTGTAACATTTCTAGTACCTCACTTAATACCTGCCTGTTGTTGCTATGTATTTTATGTAAACTGTATTTTGTTTGCACATTAACCTCTGATACTTTAACGGGTGGTGAAATTTTATTAACTTCAACAGTGCTTTTAATCGTTTTAAAATTACTAGTATCTATTGTTGCTAAGGGTTCTAAAACTTTTATTGTGTGTAAAAAATTTTGTTCGTTATAGGGTATTAACCAACATTTATTGGTTACGCTAAAGGTATGTCCCTCTATTGTTTTGATTGCATTATTTATGGGTGTTTTATACTCACTTTTAATGGCTATCCATTTATTGTTTCTATGCTCTAAAGCTGATAAAGTAATATTTGTTGTTTGCATTTTATTTTATTTATGGCAAAGCCTACCTCAATCACACTGAGTTAAATTTTGTATTATGAAACGAAAATCTAATTTATATAATTATTTTTAAATAATGGTTATTAATTACCAAAAAAATTATGCAAACAATGTTTTTATGTACAAGTTGCTAATTATTTTTCAAATATTTAATGTTTCTGCTTGCTCTACTACTTAAAAAATGGTATAAGTTATTCAATTATTAATAGTTTGATTGAAGAAAAAGTAGTTTTAACTGCTTTTTTGTGCTAAGTCAAGGTAAGATTTAAAAATATTGGAGTTGGGTTATGCCCATGTGATATTTGTAACAGCTACAATAAATTGATGTGAACAGCTATCCAATTGGATTTATGCCATAGAATTTTGTGTACATTAAAATTTTAATTAGTTTAATTTAAACTAAAAGAGCGATGTTGAGATTGAACTTGTTGTATAGATATTCTGTTGCCCATGGGCTGGCTGGGTGAAGTGTAAATCATTTTTTTGAAACCATATTTTTATGGTTGAAGCATCTCTTCAAAAAAATATTGCAACGTAACACGGCAACTATAGTTTGGCTTTGTTTTTTTGCTAGTAGCCTCAAATTAATCACCTCAAATAATTGTATGATCGCTATTCACTCATGGATTTGCCTAAATTTCTGTATACATAACTGGTGCAAATATGCCTGCGAGCAAAACGCCCCTGTGTTTCGGCATTGTGTAGTTTAATATAAATGTTTTTTGGCACATCGAAATACTCGTAACTATTGCCGTCTGAAAAATTTATTTGTAGTGTTTGCCCTTTATATTGATAATCTATTATATTAGCATTGGTAATGGTTTCCATATAATGGGGCATATTATACTCAAGCGTTTCGGGGGCTATGCTTACCAAAAAATGATAAGCTTCTATTACTTCCTTACTTTTTATTTCTGCTTCGGTTTGTGCAACATCGTTTCCATGAAATTTATCTGGATGCCACTCTTTCATTATATTTCTATAAGCTGTTTTTAAGGTTTTTAAATCGGTTGCTTTTTCAACTGCTAACAAGGTTCTGTAATTATCAATCTTTTTCATGAAACGCTAAAATTTGTGCAAGGGTACGTTGCAAAAAATAAATACAGGCGGTTCTTTTATTAATTTTAAGTAATTGGCTTTTTTGTGCTTAAATATTTATGGTTTATGTATTTAAATTTTAAACAAAGTTGTTCTATTTGTTAAGATAAGCTAAATGTGTTTTTTTAGGTGCTTGAAACAACCAATTTCTTATGTATTACTGTTACTTTTGCAACTGAAATTTATAGTATGAAGAAAATGCACGTTGTTATGCTTGTTTTTATTGCTGTGGCAATAGCAGCCTTATTGGTTTTTATGGGCGATGTAACTACTTACGAAACTATTTCGTCGGCGAAACAAAAACAAGGCAAATCTGTTATGGTAATAGCTAAGTTAGACAAAGCAACTTTACAGTACGATGCCTTAAAAAATCCTAATTATTTAACTTTTGAGGCCATAGATACTTTGGGCGATAGAATGAAAGTGGCTTACTACTACGAGAAGCCATATGATATGGAAAAAAGTGAACGTATTGTACTTAAAGGCAAAATGGAAAACGGTGTTTTTGAAATAAAAAAGAAGGATGGCATTTTGGTTAAATGCCCAAGTAAATACAAAGACGATATGGAAGCTGCAAAGAAAAATTTGCAAGCCGAAGTTAGATAACCCCTTTCTTTTATTACTTTTTTACAATTAATTTTAAAAGGTTTTCATGAAGTATATTGGTGAACATTTATTACCCGGGCAATTAGGACATTTTTTTTTAGTACTTTCATTGGTTTCATCTTTAATAGCAACGATATCTTTTTACATTGCTAATAAAAAAGTATTGGCTGCTGAGAAAAAAAGTTGGCTGCAAATAGCAAGGGTTGCTTTTCTACTAGAATCGATTGCAGTTATTACCGTTTTTTTTACTTTATACTATATTATATCTCATCATTTATTCGAGTACAAATATGCTTGGCAACACAGCGATAAAAGTTTACAACTAGAATATTTATTGGCCTGTTTTTGGGAGGGGCAAGAAGGTAGTTTCTTATTATGGAGTTTTTGGCATTGTGTTTTGGGTTGGATTTTAATTTGGAAAAGTAAAGAGTGGGAGGCTGGTGTAATGACTGCTGTTAGCTTTGCCCAATTTTGTTTGGCTACCATGGTTATTGGTATCTACTTTTTTGGAAACAAGGTTGGTAGCAATCCTTTTGTTTTATTGCGTAATGAAATGGATGCCCCAATTTTTGCCAGAGAAGATTATTTGACTTTAATAAAAGATGGCAATGGATTAAATATTTTACTGCAGAATTATTGGATGGTGATACACCCACCCATTTTATTTTTGGGTTTTGCAAGTACCATTGTGCCATTTGCCTTTGCTTATGCTGGCCTTAAAAACAATAACCATAAATGGGTGAGTGTTGCCCTGCCTTGGACAGCTTTTTCGGTTGCCATTTTTGGCCTTGGTATTATGATGGGTGCCATGTGGGCTTATGAAAGTTTAAGCTTTGGTGGTTATTGGGCTTGGGACCCTGTAGAAAATGCATCGTTGGTACCATGGTTAACTTTGGTTGCTGGTATGCATTGTAACTTAATTTACAAACACAGTGGTTATAGTTTACGTGCAACTTATTTCTTTTATATCATTTCTTTTATACTCATTCTTTATTCAACTTTTTTAACCAGAAGTGGAATTTTAGGCGATACCTCAGTACATGCATTTACTGATTTAGGTATGAATTGGCAACTGCTAATTTTTATTTTAGTATTTCTGTTTCCTGCTTTGTTTCTATACTTTAAACGTTACAAACAAATTCCAACTATAGTTAAAGAAGAACAAACGTATAGTAGAGAGTTTTGGATGTTTATTGGATCATTGGTATTGTTTCTATCGGGTTTTGTAATTCTTGCCATTACTTCGTTACCGGTTTTTAATAAAATAGTAACGCATTTTAGTTTCCTTAAATCAATTTTTAAAAATACTTTCTCACAACCCGAGGATGCAGAATTTACCCACAATCAAATTCAAGTTTTTGTTGCAATTATTTTAGGTTTATTAACCGCTATAACGCAATACCTAAAATATAAAGACACCCCTAAAGCCTATTTAAGTAAAAAAATATGGCTGCCTACTTTGTTATCGCTTATCATTACTTTACTCCTTATTTTTTTATACGAAGTGCATTATACTAAAAAGGGTATTGGCTTTCAAATTGCCATTCATTTAGCTATTTTTTCGGCTGTGTATACAATTATTGCTAACACCAGTTATATATGGTTGGTACTAAAAGGAAAAATAAAGGCATCTGGTGCAAGTGTTGCCCACATTGGTTTTGGTTTAGTTTTATTGGGCATTCTTATATCTAGTGGTAAAAAAACAATTTTAAGTTGGAACAAAACCGGAATTACTGTTTTAGAAAAAACAAAACAAGAAGACCCTGCAGAAAATACCACTTTATTTAAAGGTATTGCAACAGATATGGGTAAATACATGGTTACTTATGTTGCCGATACGTTGAACCCTAGGGATAGAAAAAGGTATTTTGAAATTAATTTTAAGCCTAAAAATGGGGGAGAAGGATTTAATATTTATCCTGATGTAATTAAGAACAATAAAGGTGATGGGTTTTCGGCTAATCCCGATGCAAAGCACTATTTAACAAAAGACATATTTGTTTACATCACCTCGTTTAAAGAAGATGACAAAGGTGCTGATACCACTACTTTTAGAAGTAAAGAGTTAAAAGTTGGCGATACGGTTTTTTATAGCAATGGTTTTTTAATTCTTAATAAAGTTGTCGTAAACCCAGCTAATAAAAAAGACAAATTTTTTGAAGGCGAAACTGCTATGTTTTTAGATGTTGATGTGGTTAGCAAAGAGGGTAGTAGGTTCAATGCTTTTCCGGGTATAGCCATGAAAAACGGAACTTTGAGAGAAATTACAGATACAATAGTTGCACAAGGTGTTGTTTTAAAGTTTAATAAAGTAGTTGACCAAAATACTGGAAAATTAGAAATTGGTGTAAAAGAAAGTAAAACTTTAACTACCTTACTTACTTTAAAAGTGTTAGAATTTCCAATGATTAAGTTTTTATGGTTGGGTGTTGTACTCGTTGTAATTGGTAGTATTATGAGTATGGTACAACGTATAAAAAAGTTAAAAAACAATACTTAACTCTATGATTAGGTTACTTTTTTAATTTAGCAGCATTAATTGCATAAATTGTGTCTGTATTTATCAATGAATTTTTTAAAACCATATATCAAACTATTTTTAGTACTTGCAATTATTGGTTGTAGCAAATTTTCAATTGCTCAACATGGCATTTACGATACTGTAAAAGTGTATGCTTTTATTACACCACAAGGTGATACCATACCCATGAGTTATTTGCCTAGCGTAGAAGTATTTACCAAATTAACACCACAATTAAGAAAATATTGGGCCGAATGGACTAGGTTAAGAAATGCAGTTTATGTAACTTACCCCTATGCAGTTGCTGCAAGTAAAATTATGAACGAAATTAATGTGAAGTTGGTGGGTGTTACAGACAAGAAGAAAAGGAAACAAATAATAAAATCTAGAGAAAAAGATTTACGTACCGAGTTTACGAGTAAGCTAACCAACCTATCTATTTACCAAGGTAAAGTGCTTATGAAATTAATTAATAGGCAAACTGGTAACAATTGCTATGAAATTGTAGGTGAATACAAGGGAAGTTTTAATGCTGCTTTATACCAAACCATTGCTGTTTTATTTGGAACTAGCCTAAAACAAGGTTACGACTCAAATTCAAGCGATAAAGACTTGGAGAAAATTGTACAAGATGTTGAGCGGATGTATGGGGTTAGAAGTTAGGGGTATACACCAATTTTTTTATAATGTAGTTTCACTTAGTTCAATAATGGTATGCCATTCGCTTTCTTTAACTGTACCAACAGAAAGGCGACCTAAACGAACCAAGTCCATATTTGCTAAACTTTTTTCTGCCTTAATTTGTGCTAAAGAGATTGGGTTTTTCAATTTTTTAAATGGTTTTAAATCTATTGCTAGCCAGGCTTCTTCTGTTGTTGTAGGGTCTTGGTAAGCTTCTTTTATAACCTTTGCAATACCAACAATTTCTAAGCCTTCATTGCTGTGGTACCACAAAACTAAGTCGCCTTTTTTCATAGCCCTTAAATTGTTTCTTGCACCATAATTACGAACGCCATCCCAGAAGGTTTGTCCATCTTTTTCAAATTGTTCCCAACTATATTTAAAGGGTTCTGATTTTACCAACCAATAGTTCATCATTCAGCATTTAAAATTTGAAACGAATAATTTGCAACTGTAATTTGCCAACCATACTTACCAGCCACTTGCCAACACATCGGCTAAGTGCATTACTTTTAAATCTTTATTTTGGTGTTGTATACAACCATCAATGTGCATTAGGCAACTCATATCGGTGCTTATAATTACATCTGCTTGGGTTGCAGTTGCATGTGTAATTTTTTGATCGGCCATGGCAATACTTATTGGTTCGAACTTTATTGCAAAAGTGCCTCCAAATCCGCAACAGGTTTCGTTATCGGCCATTTCAACCAATTCCAATCCTTTTACTTTATTTAATAAATCACGAGGCTCTTGCTTTAATCCACACTCTCTTAAAGCTGCACAACTGTCGTGATAAGTTGCTTTTCCAATAAACTCCGCACCTACGTCATCTACCTTTAATACTTTAATCATAAACTCACTAAACTCAAAAGTTCTTGCTGCAATAGCCTCTACTGCATGTAAATTTGGTGAGTTTTCGAATATTTTTTTGTAATAGTTTCTAACAAAACCCACACAACTGGCACTAGGTGCAACAATATAATCTGTGCCACTAAAATCGTTCATAAATTTTTGGCAAACATCTTTTGCTTCGCCCCAAAATCCTGCATTAAATGCTGGTTGCCCACAGCAAGTTTGGTTGGTGTTATACGTAACTGTACACCCTGCTTTTTCTAATACTTTAATCATGCTAAACGCAACTCTTGGGTATAGCTGATCTATAAAACAGGGAATAAAAATTTGAACATTCATACAGTTTTTTTGGGTTTATTTTGCTGCAGCCTTATTATGGAAAATGATGAAAATTTTACTATTTTTTTAGGCTTCGATTTAATTGTATCATTTTAAGAGCAGTAATTGCAGCTTCTTCACCTTTATGCCCATGTATTCCACCAATTCTTTCTAAAGCTTGTTCTTGAGTATTTACAGTAAGTACACCAAATACAACAGGAACATCTAATGATAAGTTTAGTTGTAAAACACCATCGGTAATAAATTTGCACACATAATCAAAGTGTGGTGTATCGCCTTTAATTACTGTGCCTAAGGTAATGTAAGCATCTGGCATTTGGCTGGCATAGGTATAATGTTGTTTTACTGCAAAGGGTATTTCTACAGCACCGGGAACAGTAATTGTTTTGGTAGTAATATGTTGCTGTTTCAATATTTTTTTTGCCCCTGCTTCTAGCTTATTTACGATGCTGCTGTTCCACTCTGTTTTAACAATAATTACAAAGGCATCCTTTGTAATAGGGATGCCTTTGTTTAATGTTTTATTGCCTTTTGTTGCCATATATTAATTTATGCTAAAATCGTTTTTTTCGTTGCTCAATCTATAAATGTACTTGTCAATTTGAAAACCTTTATCTGTGTTTGGGTACTTTGCTTTTATAGTTTTATACATTTCTAAAGCTTCCTTATTTTTATTCATTGTTTCTAACAAAGCACCAGCAAAAAATAAATTTTCGGCACTATTAAATTCATCTTCTGTAAAAGTATTTGCAGCTTTGGTATAATAATCAACTGCATCTTCTTTTTTACCACTTTCTGCATAAGCATGGCCAAGTGCAGTATAGGCTGTCATTTGTACTTGTTTGGCAGTAGTACTAAATTCTTTTAAATGTTTGATTGAATTTGGAAAATCTTTTAGTTTTAAATAGCTAATACCCGCATAATAATGTGCAAGGTTGGCAGATTTTGTGCCACCAAAGGTTTTAATAACATACAAAGCACCTTTAACTCCATTTGCTGGATCGCCATTAATTACCAAGTTGGATGAATCTTTACTAAAAAGCTCTTGTACTTTATAAATGGCTTCTGCCGCTTTTTCGTTTTTAGGATTTACCACAAACTCGTTGTAAGCATACCAACCAACAATTGCTACTCCAATTATACTTACAGCAATCAATACTGATTTTTGATTTTTTTTCCAAAAACTTTCAGCTTGTAACAACAAACTTTTTTCTACTACTTGCTCACTCATTGTATTTATTTTTATTAAATTTTAAATATTGAATCAAAGATGATTAATCCACAATAAATGGATAATTTTCATCTACATAAACATCTTTCAATAGTTCATCATCATTAGGCCATGGGCTTTCTTCTGCAAATTTTACACTTTCGTTTACGATGGCTTCAATTTTTGCATCGATGGCATTTAAATCTTCCATGTTGGCAAAACCGTTTTCTAAAATGGTGTTTGCAACCTGTGTAATGGGATCTTTTTCTTTGTACTCATCTACCTCTTCTTTGCTTCTGTACTTTTGAGGATCACTAACAGAATGTCCCTTATATCTGTAAGTTTTCATTTCAATTAATGTTGGTCCGCCACCTTCTCTACCACGTTTTACTGCTCTAATAACGCTATCATGCACGGCTTCTGGATTCATGCCATCAATTTGGTCTGCTGGCATTTCATAAGCATCGGCTAATTTATAAATATCTACTACATTACTGGTACGTTCAACAGAAGTACCCATTGCATAATGATTATTTTCGCAAATAAAAATTACTGGCAACTTCCATGTCATGGCCATGTTAAAAGTTTCGTGCAACATACCTTGCCTTGAAGCACCATCGCCAAAAAAGCAAAGTACTACATTATCTGTGCCTTTGTATTGTTCGGCAAAAGCCAAACCAGCACCGGTGCCAATTTGAGCACCCACAATTCCGTGGCCACCAAAAAAGAAATTCTTTACATCGAAAAAGTGCATACTGCCACCTTTTCCTTTGGCACAACCAGTTGCTTTACCATACAATTCGGCCATACAAGCGTTTGCAGTTGTTCCTTTTGCTAAAGCCCAACCATGATCTCGATAGGCAGTGATAAAAGGGTCTTCATGTCTAGTTGCTGTCATACAACCAGCAGCTATTGCTTCTTGACCAATATATGCATGGAAAAAGCCACGAATTTTGCCCGCCATTTTATACATTTCTTCTGCTTTCAATTCAAACTGGCGAATGAGTTGCATTAACTCGTACCAATACAGGTATGTTTCTTTAGAAAATTTAGTTGACACTAGCTAAAATTTTGAGTGGCAAATATAAGGGTTAGCAATTGAAAATTTACAAGTAATAAGCAATTTCTATT
>JANOZK010000143.1:0-39408 GCA_031429335.1 Chitinophagaceae bacterium
TCGTAAATGCACCAAGCCCAGTTGATCCCAAAACTAGAAAAGCTATTGACCCATTTAGTTTTAAAGCTGTTAACTACAACCAACTTCACGCTGTAGAAGTAGCAGCTATTCAAGAATTAAAAAATGAAATTGAAGAATTAAGAAATCAACTAACTCAAAAAAGCACCAACCAAGTACTAGTAGTTAACGAAACAGCCAACCCAGCAGAAGCCAAAGAAATGGCTAGTAAAGCCTTTATGTTGGCTCAAAATGTACCCAACCCTTTTACCAGTAGCACCACCATTAAATACATTATACCAGAAAATAAAACTGCCATGATTGCTGTATTTGATTTAAATGGTAAAATGCTTTTGCAATTTCCTAATTTAAAAGGTGCAGCACAAGTAACCATTAATGGCAGCACATTACAAGCTGGTATGTACTTATATAGCTTGTTGGTAAATGGCCAAGAAATTATTACTAAAAAAATGATACTCACCAAATAAACAATGAAACAAAAAGAAACCCCCAACCACTAAAAAGCCTCACTTATCAATTGTAGTGAGGCTTTTTTAATATGGCATTCGTTGTTGAAATATATTCATCAGCCACAAAGGCTTGGGATAGCAGTGGAAAGCCCTGAATTGAAACCCCAAAAGTGGCTGCAAGCCATTTTGGTGGTTGAAGATGAAGGCTTGCAACGGATAGCCCAAAACCACAGTTGAATAAAGCTTTACAGTTGATAGCCCCCACAATTAATGAACAAAAAAGCCTCTATCGATTGATAAAGGCTTTAAAAAAAGATTAAAATTTTATTTAACAAGATACCATTTGGCATCTATTGGTTGGTTTACTTTAAATACGGTGTTTTCGATAATTAAAGCCATTGGACCAAACTGAATACTTTGCTTTGTTGGAAAAGGCGTACCATCGAAAATTTTATATTTTTCAAAATCGATGTCAATTTTTCTATCGCCAAACCTTGCTGCACCACCAAAATTTTTCATCATACTTGCCATTCCCATTATTTCGAATGCAATTGGTGCTGCAACTTGCATTCGTTTTACTTGCCCATTGGCTTGAGAAATATAAAAAATCATTTCTTGCCCTGTTTTTAAAACCAATTTAACTTTATCGCAATCGGTACCATTTACTTTGTCTTTGCCCACCAAACTTGCTTTTGTACCCTTTGCTTCGTAATTAACCAATTGTGCAAAATACCCTTCGCTTTCTTTTTGAAAAGCACTTGCTTCAAACTCTTCGGCAGTAAATTTGGTTAAACTAGCATCCATACTACCCATTGGGCTCGTCATTGCTGGTGTAAAACTGTAACCAGCGGTATCAGTAACAATAGTATAACTTTCGTCGGGGGTCATAGAATTTTTACTTTGAAGCCTAAATAGTTTACTTTTTTCTTTTATGGTTGTCATATTCACCGTCATGCCCATTTGCTCTAAATTTAATACACTTTCTACCTGTAAACTATTTATAGCAGTTAGTTTGTCTTTACCACCATGGGCATCAATAAATTTATTAATTACCTCTTCAACGGTTTGTGCATTAAGGTTAACTATGCTTAAAGCAGAAAAAATAATAATCAGTAACTTTTTCATTCTATTTTTATGTTTTATTGCTCAAATGTAGTTGAGCTTTGTTTATAAATAATTTATTACACCGATAATACTAAAAACTATGCCGAAAAACTCGTTTACAATAACTAGTAAAATTGTTGATGTATTAAAACAACAAATATTTACCGGAGAAGTTGTGGTTGAAGCAGGAAAAATTGTTGCAATAACGCCGAAGGAAAATGTTGAAACCCAACATTATATTTTACCTGGGTTTATAGATAGCCATGTACATATAGAAAGTAGTATGTTGGTACCTAGCGAATTTGCACGTTTGGCAGTAGTACATGGAACTGTTGCTACCATTAGCGACCCTCACGAAATTGCGAATGTTTGTGGTATGCAAGGTGTTGAGTTTATGATTGAAAACGGGAAAAAAGTAAATTTTAAATTCAACTTTGGTGCACCAAGCTGTGTACCAGCCACCATTTTTGAAACTGCTGGTGCAGCTATTACCAGTAAGGATGTGGAATTTTTGTTGGCCAAGGATGAGATTTTGTATTTGAGCGAAATGATGAATTTTCCAGGAGTATTGTTTAACGATAAAGATGTGATGAGCAAAATACAAGCTGCCATTAATGCTGGCAAACCTATTGATGGACATGCACCAGGTTTAAGAGGCGATAAAGCGAAACAATATATTGAAGCTGGATTAGGCGATGGGGCAATTTGTATAAGCACCGATCATGAGTGCTTTACCAAAGAAGAAGCACTAGACAAATTAGGCTATGGAATGAAAATTATTATACGTGAAGGTAGTGCTGCCAAAAACTTTGAGGCTCTTATTGATTTGTTGAATGACTATGAAAACCATATACTTTTTTGCAGTGATGATAAACACCCAGATAGTTTAGCAATTGGCCATATAAATACATTGTGTGCAAGAGCTGTTGCAAAAGGTATTGATATTTTTAAAATATTAAAAGCTGCATGTATTAACCCTGTTTTGCATTATAACATGAAAGTAGGTTTATTACAAATTGGGCATGATGCAGATTTTATTGTTGCAGAAGATTTAATAAATTTTAATGTTCTTGAAACTTATATTAATGGAGAATTAGTTGCTGCTAATGGAAAAACATTTATAGAATCGGTTAAAGTTGATGCTATTAACCAATTTAATTGTAATGCCATAACTGTTGAACAATTAAAAATTGGGGTTACAGAATATTTCATGAAAGATGGAAAAATACCAGTAATTGAAGCATTAGATGGGCAATTAATTACCAATAAACTAATGTTAGATGCCACAATTGTAAATGAAAATTTTGTGAGCAATGTTGCAACCGATGTTTTAAAGATGGTGGTAGTAAACCGTTACCACAATGCACCCATAGCAAAATGTTTTATTAAAAATTTTGGTTTACAACATGGAGCAATGGCATCATCGGTAGCACACGATAGCCATAATATTGTTGCGGTTGGTGTGGATGATGAAAGTTTAGCCAAAGCAATTAATTTGGTGATTAAAGAAAAGGGTGGTGTAAGTTGTGTGGCCTCACCCCAATCCCTCTCCAAAGGAGAGGAGCAAGAAAGTGCTATTGCTGCTGTTGTTGGGTTACCAATTGCTGGTTTAATGAGTGCCAATGATGGCTATGAAGTGGCTGCAGCTTATACTGCAATTGATAAAATGACCAAAGAAAATTTAGGTAGCACATTAATTGCCCCATTTATGACGTTGAGTTTTATGGCATTATTGGTGATACCATATTTAAAGCTGAGCGATAAAGGTTTATTTGATGGAGAAAAATTTGAATTTGTAAAAAATTTGGTTAATTAATTAAATATGTTTTATATTTAATTAATTAACCAAAAAGATTTATAATGAAAAAAGCAAAAATTATTTTTTTAAGGGGGGGGGGTAACTTTATTAATTTGCTCCTTACTATTAACAAATTTGAGCGGGCAAAATTTAAGTGCAATTGCTCCGATTTACCCTAACGTACAGTCGTTTAACTCTTCGCAGCAAACAAGGCATGAAAAATTATTGAATTCATTTGCTAGCGAGGTTATTGGTTTTATTACTATCAATAACTTACAATCCTCAATTGTAAACAACAAAATTAACATAAGCCTTCCTTGGCTTTCTTGTCAAAATCTCATTTTTAAAGAAAAAAAGAGTGAATACATTGATGATAATAACTATTATTGGTATGGAAGCCTTGATAATAACGAAGAAGAGGAAATTCCTTGCTCGGATGGCTCGATAACATTAATGGCAAGAAATGGAGAAAAATTTGGTCATCTAATGATTGATGGAGTTTCTTACGAAATTTTTGAACTTGGAGATGGTATTCAAATTTTAACAAGATTTAAATTAGAGATTTGTAGTGAAAATGAATGTGAAACTCCAAGTAATATTAATCCACCACCACCGCCTCCTCCAATGGACACGACAATTTTTCCTTTGGAAGAACTTTATAAACAAAAACAAAAAACAGTTACACCAAATTCAAATAGGGTTATACCATGTGAACCAAATTGTGAAGTAAGAATATTAGTGTTATGGACACCAGCGGCAGAGCAAGCAGAAACTAATATACAAAATAGAATTGCTTTAGGAATTGTACAAACCAACTTGGCATTAGAAAATAGTGAGGTAAGCAACAATGGAGAACGGAGAGTGGTTTTGGCTGGCAGTCAACAAATCCCATTTAATGAAACTGGTGTTGCTATTAATGATGTCGAAACAATTGCAACAAATCCTTTTATTCAAGGATTAAGAGCAGCTGCTCAAGCCGATTTAGTAATTGTTTTAGTCGAGGATAATCGATATGGAGCTACTACTGGAAGGGTGAGAGCAGTTGGTCCTAGCTTCAATGATGCTTTTGGTATAGTAAGAACAACTTTTGCAACTGGGGGTCGTTACACATTTGTTCATGAAGTTGGACATTTTTTTGGCGGATTGCATGACTTTCCACGTACTACAGGTTTTAATTATGGTATGTCATTTAATACAGGTTTTATTTTTACAAAACTACGATGGACTTTAATGGCACAATTACCAGATGGCAAAAGCAGAGAATTAAATTTTTCAAACCCTAATGTTCCAATTAAAGGAAAAGCAACAGGAATAGCGGATATTAGAGACAACGCTAGACAACTTAGGGAAACCTTTTGCCAACTTGGTAATTTTTTTCAAAATCCTATTCCTAATTTTAACATTAGTATTATTAATGATAATGCCCAAGCCTGTCTTGTTGGCTATGCCGAGGCAAGTGTACAATGTGGTAACCCGCCTTTTACATATTTATGGGAGTCAAACTACAATGGTTTTTTTGGCTGGGAAACGGTTGGTACTTCTGAAACTTTAGGTTTTTATAATGTTGAATGTCATGATTACGCCCTACTTTTTTTAAAGCTAACTGTTACAGATGCTTTAGGTAGAGTACGAACTGTAATTAAAGAATATGGGATAAGCTCACATTGGAGACAAAATAATAAAAATCAAGAAAGTTTTGGAAAAGAATCAATTTTAAAAGACTTGAATAATCCTTCTGTGAAAAGCAAAGTAGTTCCAAACCCAAGTGTAAGTTCCTCGAAATTAATCTTAGGATCTCAGTTTGCTAACATTACTTCGATTAAGCTAATGACTAGTAATGGTTTGTTATTGAAAACTATTTATAATGGTTTTATTTTAAATCGAAATCAAGTATTTGAAATTTCCACTTCTGATTTAGTAAATGGAATCTACTTTATTCAAATACTATCAAATGACAAGAAAACTGAAGTCCTTAAACTGATTGTAAACCATTAAATACTATCCAATGAAAAAGTATATATTCATATTTATTGCATCTTCAGTAATTTTTTCTTGCAAAAAAGAGGATGCAAAAAATGAGCAAAATTATTTTGGCAGTTGTCAGGTGCAACTAAATAACAAACAAATATTATTTAATAAATGTGCAGCTTATTCAAAAGTGAATAATGATTCTTTGACCTTAATTTTTGAAAGATGGGAAGGGAGTATTTTAAAAGAGAGTCTTTCATTTTTAAACGTAATTAATAATAAATTAACTCAGCCTGTTTTTTCATTCAATAATAGTTTACTGAAAGATCCAAATCTATCATCATCCTACGGAACAAGCAGGGATGACGGCGATGTTGGCTGCGACTATTTTAAGGCTTTGCAATTAAACAACTTTAGTAATGAGATTAAAATAAATTATTATACTCCAACTAATGGTGAAATTTCTGGCACTTTTCAATGTGTTTATATCATTTCAAAATTTCCAAAATGTAATTTAAATAGTCCTGATACGATATGGATAAAAAATGGGGTTTTTTCAACTAAAGTTTTTCAACAGTAAAAATAAAGGAGTTGGGGCTGCTTAAATAACACAGCCTCAACTTTGCATTAATTAAAGATATAACCATATTACTTTACCTCTCCAACAGCTTTCATAATTTGTATAGCTACACTATCTGTGCCTTTTGGTGTAAAATATTTTGTTTTAAATTTTACTTTTTCGCCTGGAGATATGGTTTCGTAAATGGTTTCCATGCCTTCGTCTAAACGAACACCGGTTTTACTAAAAAAGCTCAATTTAATTTCTACATCTTTATAAGTGCAAACGGTTGCATTATTCGTTAAATACCCAATAACAACGGTTTGTCCTATTAAATTTTTTCTGTCTCTATTATCAATACTTAAAAATCTTGCAGGATTATTTTTCTCTTTATCGGCTAAACTTTCTTTATTTTCTTCATAGGTTTTTTCATTAAATTTTTTTTCTTTTTTATCATCTTTACAAGAAAATAAAAGACTGCCCACGAATAAAAGTGCAATAAATTTTTTCATTCATCTTAATTTAAGAACTCTAAATAACGAAAAAATATTGAAGTAATGTGTTAATAGTTTCTCACAAGAAATTTCTCACAAAGAAACAAAGCACACCAAGAAAAACCTTTGTGTGCTTTGTAATTTTTGCGGTTTAGTGTGAAACCCTACCTCAAGTTGGCAATTGTTTTATCTTTTGGATATTTTACGCTGTAGCTAAATCTGTATTTTCTTTGTTCCCCTGGTTGTAAAGTTATTTTCCAATTTATACTACCCAATTCTTCATTTACTTCTGCACCACCGTTATTATCTAATGTTACTTCAATTTCTTTTGTTTTACTAATTGGGTGCTGGTCTTTTAACAACATACTCACTGCTTCTTTTTTGTTATTCTTCACAGTAATTTCGTAGGTAAAGGTTTCAATTTTGTTAGCTCCAATAAACCTAGTTTTACTTTCTTCTTTTATCAAAACTCGTTTCATGGCCACACGTTTATCTCTTCCTAACGATAGGTTTAAAGTATCCATGGTGGTATTAGGATCTATAAAAGATTTACCCAAATACACATTATCCATAATAATATTAGCGGTACCAGGTAATAAATCTAAATACTCCCAATTGCTAATTTCTGCTAGTAAAAAAGCATCTTTATCTAATTTAGGAATACCATAATGTTTGTAAGTGGCATCAATTTTTTCGTCTTTAATGGCTACACTATAACCAGTGCCATCGCTAGGTATATCATAAGGTAAATCAATTTCGAAACTTGCAAACAAACGGCTTTCGTTGGTGGTTGTATAACTGCTAATATCGCTAGCATCAATACTTTTACTATCTGCTTTATAGGCTTTTTGTTTTTTTTCTGAATCATAACCAACTACAACAACATCACTTAAACTTTGTGCCCTATTCATATTTTCATTATTGCTTATTCCAGCTGCTCTTCCACTCATCATTTCTCGATAAACACCTGGTACATACAATTGCAAACTCCAAGGGTTTAACACAGGCATATTGGTTCCTAAATTTGGGTTACTAGTGCTTAACGTCAATTGTGTTTGTTTCCAATCTAGCCCAGTGGTTTGGCTTACCATAGCTTTATACACCAATTTAAAACTGTTGTCAATCGTTTTAACCCTAATATCGTAAGTAGGTACCCAACCTGCATTGGGTGTATAATAAGAAATAGCAATCTCTGCATTGGTAGCTTCTTTACACAATACTTGTAAAATAATTTGGCCCGAATATTTGGCACTATACACACCTTCTTTTCTTTTTAAATCGTAGATGCGTGTATTAAGATCGTTAATTTGTTCTTGCACTTCAGCAGATTTAATACGCAACGCATAAACCATACCTCTATACACCAAGATTTTTCCGTTGTAAAAATCAATGAGCTTTAAAACATCGGTGGTATTGATGGCTTTTTCTGGCAAAGCGGTATAAGTGTCAACAATCTTTGTTGTTTTGTTCAGCATTTCTTCGTTTACCTGAATATCTTGTTGGTTGGCATTAATTTGTTTTTGAAATGTTTTAATACTATCCTCCATTTTTTTATAGATTGGATTGGGTGGCGGAGGAGTATTTTCGGTTTTAGTATTATATCTATAGCTTAGCAAAACCACATTTTCGGGGCACCCAATTTGTAAAGTATTAACATCTAATGTTGTGCTAATATTATTTAATAAAATTTCTTGTTGCCCATTGGCTAAATTAGCTTTGGTTTTATGTGTTAACTCGGCCCCATAACCATAATAAACATTGGCATTAGTAAGATTGGTGCTTACAACTACTTGATTTTTTTGTTGAGCAAATAAAGAAGAACTAACTAGCAATAATGCTATTGTTAAACGTTGCATAGTGTATATTTTTAAGTAATTAATACCCACTAGATGGTATTTTTACAGCAATTACATAAAGTATAAACAATTTATTTTCTTTATTTTTGTAACAGATCATTTTTTAAACATAGATTAATCAGCATACAGCTACATTAACATTTTCATTTCTACATAATATTTAAAATAAAAATCAATCAAATGAAAAAGTACTTTTTAGTATTTACCACCGCTTTGTTTTTTTTATTCTCTTGCAAAAAAAGTGATACAACTGCAGATACCTATTTGCCTAATACCGTAGGTAGTAATTGGACATATCAAATTACTACTCCACCGGCAACTGTAAATACAGTTAAGTTTACTGTAAGTAATAGAGATACTACTGCCATCAGCAAAATTTATAATGTTGTTACAGGCAGCAATGGCACCAACCAATACTATAATAAAACTGGTAGCGATTATTTTACAATAAGAACAGTTGCTAGTGGTAGCTTAGAGTTATTGTTTTTAAAAGATAATGTAAATGTTGGTGCCACTTGGAATACCAGCCAACTATTAACAGGACTCAGTGGTTTACCTGGTAACATAACTTCTGTTACAATTTCAACCAATTATACTTTACAGGAAAAAGGCAGTACAAGACCTGTTTCAGGTAAATCTTATTCAGATGTAATTAAAGTTCGTGCCGAACTTATAGCTTCTATACCTGTATTTGGTAACCAACCATTCGGTTTTGCAGAATTTTATTTTTCAAAAAATATAGGCTTAATAGAAAGTAATATTCAAATTGCCAACACATTTGCAGGCATAAATATTAATGAAGTATATCGGTTACAGAGTCATGAGATAAAGTAATTGATTTGTGTTTCTCATTACTCAACACATTCTTCAAAGTCCATTCAACTTTATGTTGCAATGGATTTTGTCTTTTGGTGCAATCTTGTTTTATACAAATACTACAACTAAAATCTAAGCAACCATCGGTATGCACAAAAAACTCAATTCTATCGCTAAAATTAGTAGCTATTAATTTTGTTAAAGCATCAATTTCTGTATGAGCTTCATGAACATTTAAAAACCAAGGCACCGTTAAATGGCAATCTACATGCAATAAACTTCCATATTTAATTACCCTTAAGTTATGTAAGTCTATCCAATTGGGTTTTCTGTTGGCGTTTAAAAGCACAATTAGCTTTTGAAGAAGGGCTGTATCTGCTTCATCCATTATTCCAGCCAAAGATGCTCTGATTATTTTGTATCCATTGTATAAAATAATTGCACTTGAAAGCAAGGCAATTGCTTTATCTAACCAAAGTATATTGGTGAATAACATTAACAGCAATCCAATAATAATTGCTGCTGTAGAATACGTATCAACCTGTAAATGTTTGCCACTAGATATTAAAGCCAGCGAGTTATTCTTTTTACCCATTTTGATACAGGCAAAACCAGCAATATAATTAATTACAGCAGTTGCACCAACCAGCCACAAACCAGTATCTAATCGTTGTACATGCGATGGTATAAAAAAGGTTTCTATGGTTTGATAAATGATTACCAATCCTGCTACAACAATTAAAGCACCTTCTACACCTGCCGAAATAAACTCTGCTTTTCCATGGCCATACGGATGGTCGTTGTCTTTTGGCTTAGCAGCAACATACAAAGCATATAAACCAATAAAACCGGCAACCATATTTACAATACTTTCTAATGCATCAGAAAGTATCGCTAAAGAATGGGTAAAATAATAGGCAGCAATTTTAACAATAAATAAAACCACACTAAGTATAGCAACTATTAATTGAATTTGAAAATTTTGTTGAGCTTTTTGCAAGTCGTTTTAATAAAGGGTTGTTACAAAGCTATACACTTAAAAAATATTCTTATTAACAATTTTTGGCTTGATACTTGTGTTAAAATATGAATCATCAAAAAATATTACTTATGAAAAAAATTGTATTCTTTTCATTGTGCCTTTGTATTGTTTGCACTACTAAGGCTCAATTTACTACTGGCCAAAAATTAATAGGGCCAAGTTTAAATTTTAATACAAGAAATACATCTGAGAAAAATCTTAATTCCTCAACAGTTTACGACCGTAAATTAAATTCAACTTCCATAGGTTTAGGCTTTGAATCATTAAAATTTATTTCATCAAAAAAAGCAAAAGGTTGGAGAGTTAATTATATATATTCAAGTAATAAATTTACAAATGAAGCACTAAACTCTTCCCCTTTAGATATTGCTAAAAATAATCAAACTAGTCATGAAATAGGGGTTGGGTATATTACAAGAAGCTTTATCTTATTAAAACCGAAGTTTAACTTTTATTACGATATTATAGTTTATGGTGGTTATCAATTTGGGAAATCGTTAAATCAACATACAATTACACCATCAAGTTACTACAATACTACGAATAATGGTTATAATGCTAACGCTTTTATTACTCCAGGATTTACATACCAATTGAAGAAAAATTTATTAGTAGATGCCTCATTAAACAGTATTGGAAGTATCAGTTATTTCAATAGAAAAGAAACTTCAGATGACTTAATGTTTAATAATTATGAAAGGAAAAATTCTGGCTTTTCTGCTACCTCCTCTTTAAGTGCTGGAGCATTACTTAGCAACTTTTGGTTTAGTGTTAAATGGATTATTGATCCTAAAAAATAATAAAATCTGTCCATTTTATTTACTATTCTCAAATCGTTGTTCTACAAAACTCCAATTAACAATATTCCACCAATTATTTATATAATCGGCACGTTTGTTTTGGTATTTTAAATAGTAAGCATGTTCCCAAACATCTAATGCCAATAATGGGTAACCTTTTGTTTCTGCAATATCCATTAATGGATTATCCTGATTTGTTGTTGATGTAATTTTTAAATCGCCAGTTGGGGTAACAATTAACCAGGCCCAACCGCTGCCAAATCTTGCTTTTGCAGCATCGGCAAACTGGGTTTTAAACGCATCTAAAGAGCCAAAGTTTTTAACAATGGCATCTGCTAATTTACCAGTAGGTTTTCCGGTACTTTTTGGTGTTAAACATTGCCAAAATAATTCGTGGTTATAATGCCCACCAGCATTGTTTCGCATTTTAGAAGAGTAGGCACTAATATTTTGTAATAAGTATAATAAGTTGGCAGGTTCTGTTTTTTGATACTCTGCTCTTAATGCATCTACCACATTTTTTGTGTAACCAGCTGCATGCCTAGTGTAATGAATTTCCATGGTTAAAGCATCAATATTTGGCTCTAAATCGTTATAACTATATAACAAAGGCTGTTGCAATAAATTGGGTTCAAACACATCATTTATAATGCCAATACTTTTTGCCAAGCTGGGTAATACTGTTAAACCAATACCTATTGTAGCAGCATTTGCAATAAATGTTCTACGATGTATGTTCTTCTGCTGGCTCATTTTTCTTAGATTTATTATTAGATAACGATTGTACAAATAGTTTAATGGTATTAAAAGTACGGTAATAAAATTCTTGATTAAATAATTGAGAATCTCTCATTGCCTTATAAATTAAAAAGAAACTAATGGGCAATAAAATCATGGTGCTTAACCACATGCCTGTAAACGAGTTGGTAACCGATTCTTTTACAAATTTTTCGCCAAACGTATTAAACAAATGAAAAATAACAAAGAATACAATAGAAAATACCAAAGGCATTCCTAAGCCCCCTTTTCTTATTATTGAGCCTAACGGTGCCCCAATTAAAAACAAGACCAAACAAGCAAAACTTAATGTAAATTTTCGATGCCATTCAATTTCGTGGTACCTAAGCGATTTAAATTTGGTATTATATTCATCGGCTAAACTACTTACACTATTTTTTACAGTACTAATTTGATTATTGGCTCTATCGTATATCGCTGCTTTTAAAGTATCGGGTATAGTTTTAAAAAAAGAATCTTTTATTACCTGTTTAGGTAATGAAGTAGTAGCCCAATTACTATCTTGGTATTTAGCAAAAACGGTATAGGGCATTAAATCTGTTTTTACCCTTGAGATAAAAAATTTATTCATCTTTTTTAAAGAGTCCAAGGTAATGTTCAGTTGCCTAACACTTAACATTTTAGGGTCGTATCTAAAATTAGAATCGGCTGTTTGGTTCATTTGAAAAGTACTTAAATCAAATACTTTTTTATACTCTTTAAAACCCAACCTAATATAATCGGTTGTTATAGTTTGCCTAGGCCCTTTTTCTTCGTAACGCCAACCATTTTTTAAAATAAATTCTAGAAACTTTTTATCTGCTGTAACCCTCATAATACCACTATCGGCTAAAAGCATATTATCTTGTAAGCCATATTTTTTTTCGAAGATTACAATATTTCTTATTGTGCTATCATCTTTATCTTTTTTACCAATTTTTATGGTAAAGTCTCGTATTTGGTTATAAAAAGTACCTTCTTTTATATCGAATGCAGGTTTAGCAACAATGATATCGTATTTAAGTGTTGCCAATTTTAATTGAGCTACCGGTATAATATTATTGGCAAAAACAAATGCAACCCCTGTAATAAATAATGAAACCACCAGCAATGGCCGCATAAATCTTAACAACGGAATACCAGCCGATTTTATAGCTACTAGTTCAAAAGTTTCGCCTAGGTTGCCAAAAGTCATGATGGATGATAGCAACATTGCCAATGGCAGTGCTAATGGAACTGCAGTTGCAGATACAAATAAGATGAGTTTTAAAATAGTAATTGTATCAATGCCTTTGCCCACCAAATCGTCGATATATAACCAAAAAAATTGCATGACCAGCACAAAAAGTGATATTAAAAAAGTTGCAAAAAATGGCCCTATAAACGACTTAATAATTAATGTATCTAGTTTTTTTATCACTTTTACTTTTCTTTACAATTAAGTAGCAATTTTTTAATAGTATGGCAAATGTAAAACTTTCGGTTTCAGAAATAGAGTTGATGACTAATGCAGCAATTATTTTAACAAAGAACAATATACTACAACAAGTGCAACAACTATTTGGCAAGTTAGCTACCACTTACCAATCAACGATACAAAAGCAATTGATTTTACCGCAAAAAATTGCTGCCATTAGCCCTAAAATTGCCAAAGGAGAAAATTATGAAGGCCTACCTTGGGTTATGCTTGATTATCCAAGATACTTTAACAAAGAGGATATTTTTGCTATTAGAACATTTTTTTGGTGGGGCAATTTTTGCAGCATTAGCTTGTTGTTAAAGGGAGAATTTTTAGAAACCGGTAAAGGTTTAAAACTAAAAGGAGAAGGCTCAGGGTTACACAATAATGATTGGTTTTTATGCTGCAATGAAAGTAGCCCATGGGAGCATCACTTTAGAAGCGATAATTACCTGCCATTGAATGATTTCACTGATGAAAATATTGCAGCTATGCCCTTCATAAAATTATCAAAAAAAATCCCACTCAATAAGTGGGATGATATAGAAAATTTTATGCAAGTTGCTTTCGAAGAATTATTGTTTTCAATTAGCTTCCTAAACGATGAAACAATTCTTTAATTTGATATTCCCACAATTGAGTTTGATCTTTAATATCATTCTTTTCTGCAAAATCTGTAATTACCAAAATGGTTTGGTTAGATATTTCAGTTTTTAAAATTCTGAATTCGAAATATTCTCCTTTTTCGCTATGTAACCAATGATATCTAATAAATTTATCATGGTCTTGATCTACTACAATTGCTTTGTCTGGTGCATCGCCACCCCAACTAAAACTTAAAACGCCTTCCCACTCATCTACCTTATCGGCAAACCATTCTTGCAAACCAGAGGTATTACTTAAAAACTCAAACAAAATGTTCGGAGAACACCTTACTTTAAATTCAACTGTAAATAATTGCTTTTTACTCATTTCAAACTCTTTAAACATGAACTCATGTGCTGCAATAATAGCATTTAATACCAACCAACCAAATGTTTTTTTACCAGCATGGTATAAAATTTCATAAAATCTTAATTTATAAGCGATTTTGGCAAAAAAAATAATGTTCTACTATCTAAAAAATAACTAAATTGCTATGGTGTAAATGACACTTGATGCCTTTGTTTTCGAAATTGTAGATTATTTTAGTACTTCTTATACCTAAACCATTCACAAAACTAAACAACAGTGTTATGAGTATGCGTCAACTCAAAATCTCTAAAAGCATCACAAATAGAGAAAGCCAAAGTTTAGAAAAATACCTACAAGAAATTAGTAAAGTAGAATTAATTTCTGCACAAGACGAAGCAGTTTTAGCAGCAAAAATTAAAAAGGGTTGCCAAAAATCGTTAGACCTATTGGTAAAAAGTAACCTAAGATTTGTTGTTTCTGTTGCCAAACAATATCAAAATCAAGGGTTATCACTACCAGATTTAATAAACGAGGGTAATCTTGGCCTAATTAAGGCTGCTATTAGGTTCGATGAAACCAAAGGCTTTAAATTTATTTCTTATGCTGTTTGGTGGATTAGGCAAAGCATTTTACAAGCATTGGCCGAGCAAAGCCGTATTGTTCGTTTACCATTAAATAAAGTTGGCTTATCTAACCGAATTGGTAAGGCTTTTCAACAGTTAGAGCAAGAGTTTGAACGTGAACCAACACCGCAAGAATTGGCAGATTTGTTAAAAGAACCCTTAGATGAAGTTGTTGCTACTTTAAGTGTTTCTATGAAACATGTTAGCATGGATTCGCCTATGGCAGAAGGTGACGATTTAACGATGGCAGATTTAATGTTTGACCCCAACGAGGCAAAAACAGATGATAAAGTAGCCTACTACGATTCTTTAAAACAAGAAGTTGCCCGAAGCTTAACTACCCTAACAGATCGGCAAAAAAAAGTACTCTGTTTTTTCTTTGGCATTGGCATAGATCATGCCCTTAGCCTAGAAGATATTGGTCATCAATTTCATTTAACCAGAGAAAGGGTACGCCAAATTAAAGACAAAGCCATTAATAAATTACGCAGTACCAGCCGTTGCAAACAACTTAAAGTGTATTTAGGATAGTTTAAAAAAGGCATAAAAAATACACTTCTACAAAAAACAATAGCAATACTATATTTGCAGTCATTTAAAGTGAACTTTATTGGTTCACTTTTTTATTTAAGTAGAGAAAAAAGCATTGTATGTTTAATAATTTATCAGAAAAGTTAGAGAGTGCCTTTAAAAATCTAAAAGGCCAAGCCAGAATTAACGACTTAAATGTTGCCAACACCATAAAAGATATTAGACGTGCATTAATTGATGCCGATGTAAACTTTAAAATTGCTAAAGAATTTACCGATAAAGTAAAAGAAAAAGCAACTGGCGAAAAAGTGCTTAATGCCGTTAGTCCTGGCCAACTAATGGTAAAAATTGTACAAGATGAGTTAACCGAATTAATGGGTGGCCAACCTGCAGCATTTAATATTACAGGCAACCCTGCCATTATTTTAATTGCTGGTTTACAAGGTAGTGGTAAAACCACTTTTACTGGTAAGTTGGCCAATTATTTAAAAACACAAAAAGGTAAAAGTCCGTTAGTGGTTGCTGCCGATGTGTATCGACCAGCAGCTATAGACCAGTTAACTGTTTTAGCCGAACAAATTGGTGTACCTATTTATGCCGAGAGAGACAATACAGATGTGGTAGCTATTGCTTTAAACGCTATTAAAGAAGCCAAAAGTACCAATAAAAATGTAATAATTATAGATACTGCTGGCCGTTTGGCGGTAGATGAGGTAATGATGACGGAAGTGGCTAATATTAAAGCTGCTGTAAACCCTACAGAAATTTTATTTGTTGTAGATAGTATGACTGGGCAAGATGCTGTAAATACAGCAAAAGCCTTTAACGATCGATTAGATTTTACAGGCGTTGTACTAACTAAATTAGATGGAGATACAAGAGGTGGTGCAGCGTTATCTATTAAATACACAGTGCAAAAGCCCATAAAATTTATGAGCAGTGGCGAAAAGATGGATACACTAGATGTATTTTATCCAGATCGTATGGCTCAACGAATTTTAGGCATGGGAGATATTGCCTCTTTGGTAGAAAAAGCACAACAACAATACGACGACGAAGCTGCCAAAAAATTAGAAAAGAAAATTAGAAAAAATCAATTCGATTTTCAAGATTTTTTAGATCAATTACAGCAAATTAAAAAAATGGGTAATCTAAAAGATTTAATGGGCATGATACCTGGCGTTGGAAAAGCCATGAAAGATGTAGATGTAAACGATGATAGTTTTAAAGGCATTGAAGCCATTATACAAAGCATGACACCTGCCGAAAGAAGTAACCCCGATTTAATTGATGTTAAACGAAAAACACGTATTGCCAAAGGTTGTGGCAAAGACATGAACGATGTTAATGCTTTTATGAAACAGTTCGAACAGATGAAAAAAATGATGGGTATGATGAACAAAATGCCAATGGGTTCTTTCCCTGGTATGAAGGGCATGCGATAAAGATTAACGTACAATTTAAGCTCAATACTATTGCTTTTGCCTCAAGGGCTGGCCGATTGAAGCGAAGTAGCTGCAGAGGCGTTGATAAACGGCGATAGCACTACTTGCGAAAAGCAGCAACTGTAGCTTGGATTTGTTATGGTGAACACAGCCCAAAATGGGAAAATTAAAAATCTTCACAGTTTTTTAATACGAGGTGTAGGTTTACAACCTAAAAACTGCTACTTTCGCCGTCCAATTAGTCGTAATTGGATTAACAATATTTGTTCACAGCCTTTAAATTTCTATTTATCATGGCCGTTAAAATGAGATTACAAAGACACGGAAGCAAAAAACGCCCTTTCTACTTTATAGTAGTGGCCGATGCTCGTGCACCAAGAGATGGTAAGTTTATTCAAAAAATTGGAACTTACAATCCATTAACTGTTCCTGCAACAATTCAATTAGACCGTCAAAAAGCTTTAGACTGGTTGCACAAAGGAGCTCAACCAACCGACACTGTTAGAAGAATTCTTTCGTTTAAGGGAGTATTATTCTTAAAACATTTGTTACGTGGAGTAAAATTAGGTTTGTTTGATGATGCTACTGCAATGACGAAGTTTCAAACTTGGCACGAAGAGCATGAGTCTAACTTAAAGCGTCGTAACGATAGCCACCGTTCACAGCAACGTCAACGTAGGGCTTATGTACCGCCTGTTCGTAAAGTAGAAGACATACCAGCTGCAGCACCTGTTGAAACAACTACAACAACAGAAAACACTGAAGCTTAATCGTATTAAATAGCTACAAAACCCCTTAGACATGGATGTTTAAGGGGTTTTTAATTTGAAGTACCGGCTTTGCAATTATGTTAAAATTGGAAGCTTTAGAAAAACAAAATTGGAAATTGCATGTACATACATTAATTTTACTGCTTAGTAATGCAACAAGTATTAGATATATTAAAGCTGGCACATAGAGGTGGTATAGAACCAAGCATGGATTTATTGCACGAAAAAGAGCAAGTAATTCCTGGTTCTATCAACTATCATATACGTAGGTATTATGCACAGCATCCTTGGGTGGCGGATGATGCAGGTATGATGGTTTACCATTATAATAAAAATAGACCGACCGATAACTTTTTAGAACTACGTTTTTGTACAACCGGTAATAAATATTGTTACGATAAAAGTTGTAGCTTCTGCGAAAAAAAACCTACCAACTGCCAAGGGCAGCAAATAACGGTTGATGTTTTTACATTTCACTTCTCCTCTACTTTCTTAAACCAATTCACACATAATGTAAAATTGAGTAACAGAAAAGATGAGGTTTTGGCATTTAAGCACCCCAATTCGTTTACAAAGGTTTTTCCAATTTGTAACAAAAAAAGAAATGTATTAGATGGCCTTTTAAACCATAGCTATACCGGTGCTTTAGAAAATATTTTTATTAATGCAAAAGTTCACGAGCTGCTTTTATTTAGCTTAGATTGTTTGGTAGATGAAAAAGAGGAAGGTTTTACTTGTAAATTTTTAGAAGACGAATACAGCCGAAATGGTATTTATAAAGCAAGAGATATTTTATTGCAACATATTGGCGACCCCATTACCATTAAGGAATTAAGTAGAAAAGTAGCCATGAACGAGTGCTACTTAAAAAAAGGATTTAAAGAAATTTTTGGTACCACTATTTTCGATTTTTACCAACAACAACGTATGGAACATGGCAAATATTTGTTGTACGAAAAAGCATTAAGTGTTACCGATGTTTCTGCACTGTTGGGCTATTCATCTATTTCTCATTTTTCGGCAGCATTTAAAAAACATACTGGTTTAAAGCCCTGCGATTTATTGAAGTAATAATAATTTCTCGAATAAATATTACAAGCATCTTGGCATTAAATCAATGATTCTTGTTATTACAAAAATTTCGGCTACACTAGTTTTTCCTTCAATTGTTTATTCAAATTTTTATTTTAGCAAAGCTTTATAGTTTAATAACCTAAGGCTATAACCAATAACCTAACTATATAAACTTTAATCTCAACTTTTTACTTCTGGCTTCTTTTTTGTTTCACTATAAACGAATCAAAAAATTAGTTATATGAAACACAAAAATTTATTACTTATTCTTGTTGCTATTGCAACTATTACATCGTGTACAGTTATTAGACAAGGCGAAGTTGGTGTTAAACGCAAATTGGGTAAAATATCTGATGAGTTTATTGACCAAGGCCCGAAGGGTTACAACTTATTTACCACCAAAATTTTAAAAGTACCTACACGTACCGTAAACCTTGGAGTTCGCCCAGATTTGCCTAGTAAAGAAGGGTTAACCATTAATACCGAAGTTTCTATTTTGTACAGAATTAAGGCCGAATCGGCACCAGATATTTTAAGAAAAATAGGTATGAATTATGAAACAGAAGTTATATTACCTGTATTTAGATCGGCCGCTGCCGATGTAACCAGTAAATACTTTGCAAAAGATATGCATAGCGGCGAAAGAGCAGCTATTGAAATTGCAATTAGAAAACAAATGAGCGAAATTTTAAATGCCAAAGGTTTTGTAATTGAAAACGTTTTATTAAAAGGAATTAAATTACCCGATGGTTTGGCAAGAAGTATTGAATTAAAACTACAAAGCGAACAAGAAGCACAACAAATGGTGTTTATTAAAGAGCGTCAACAAAGAGATGCCGAACGCCAAATAATTGAAGCCGAAGGCAAAAAGAAAATAGCATCTATACAAGCCGAAGGGGAAAATAATGCTAAAATTATTGCTGCCGAAGGTCAAAAAAGAATTGCAGAAATTGAAGCAGAAGGTAAAGCAAATGCATTAAAAATAGAAGCTGCTGCTGTACAAAGAGCTAACGATACGTTAAGCAAATCGTTAACACCAGCTGTTTTAAAATTAAAACAAATTGAAGCTTTCAGAATTTTTGGACAAAGCAATAACAGTAAACTAATTATCACCGATGGTAAAACACCATTTTTATCGCTACCCGATAAATTTTAATGAACGAGTTATTTGAAAAAATAAGGTTAAATCTGGTTTTGTGTATTACATATCAATGCTAGATTCAACCAAGCCTCCAACTTATGTTGGAGGCTTTTTATTGTACAAAATTTACCTTTCTTAAAATAAATGGTATTACTTATACCGCATTCATGTAAACAATTTAAGTTTACATACAATAATTAGAAATATGCACTTAAAACGGAAAATAATTAACGATCCTGTGTATGGTTTTATTACCATTAATCACCCCTTGTTATTCAGTATCATTGCCCACCCTTATTACCAAAGGTTAAGGCGTATTCATCAAATGGCATTGGCCTATTTAGTTTACCCAGGTGCAGTACATACAAGATTGCATCACTCATTAGGTGCTTACCATTTAATGTGTTTAGCCATTACAGAATTAAGAGAAAAAGGTACCATCATTTCAGACGAAGAAGAAGTGGCCACCAAAGCAGCAATACTGTTACACGATGTGGGTCATGGCCCATTTTCGCATGCATTAGAAAACAAAATTTTACCAGGTATTCATCACGAAACATTAAGCCTTCAAATTATGGAGGCCATGAACGAAGATCTAAATGGTGCATTGAATATGGCTATTGAAATATTCAAGGACACCTACTCTAAAAAATTTTTACACCAACTGGTTAGTGGTCAATTAGATGTAGATAGAATGGATTACTTAACCCGAGACAGTTTTTTTACAGGCGTAAGTGAAGGTGTTATTGGGTACGATAGAATTATTAAAATGCTTACCGTTTTTAATGGAGAATTAATGGTAGAAGAAAAAGGCATTTATAGTATTGAAAAATTTTTAGTGGCACGTAGGCAAATGTATTGGCAAGTATACTTGCATAAAACAGTAGTTGCTGCAGAAACATTATTGGTAAATATTTTACAACGTGTAAAAGAATTAAGCAAAAACGGAACCGAAAATTTAACTACAGGTGGAGCTACCGATTTTTTCTTGTATAATTTTAATGGTGTAATGACCCGAGATTTACTCAAAA
Source organism: Chitinophagaceae bacterium (assembly GCA_031429335.1). Taxonomy (GTDB): domain Bacteria; phylum Bacteroidota; class Bacteroidia; order Chitinophagales; family Chitinophagaceae; genus UBA1930. Next base: position 20,710 of record JANOZK010000143.1, read on the forward strand.
AATTTTGCAGCTTAGATGATGTTGATTTTTCTTTTGCCATAAAAATTTGGAGCCAACATAATGACTTTGTGTTAAGTACTTTGTGCAATAGATTATTAAACAGACAACTACCAAAAATAAAGCTACAATCGGACCCCTTTGAACCTAATGAAATAAAAGCTTTACAACAACAAGCCATCAAAAATTGGCAAATAGACGAAACATTGGTGAACTATTTTGTACAAACAGGTACAGCAGATAATACGATGTATAAAACTAGCGATGAAAGAATTAATATTTTGTTTAAAGATGGCAGTGTAAAAGATATTTCTGAAGTGGATAACCCACTAATTCATCAAACAATTTCTTCGCCAATTAAAAAATTTTATATTTGTTCTTTATCGTTTAATGTTTAATTAGGTTTGGTATAATAAAATCTACAGTAAACTTAAACCATACAACATTAAATTGTAACCCAAATTATGACTTTTACTGCAACACAAATAGCCCTGCTGATTAATGGCCAAGTAGAAGGCGATTGCAATGTGACGGTTAACTCTTTTGCAAAAATTGAGGAAGCAATAAATGGGCAATTATGTTTTTTAGCCAACCCCAAGTACGAGGAATATCTGTATACAACCAAAGCATCGATTGTTATCGTAAACGAAAGTTTAGAACTAAAACAACCTATTACAACCTGCTTAATTAGGGTAACCGATGCTTACTCGGCTTTTGCCATATTACTTACTAAGTATCAAGAATTGCAAACGCAGCAATTAAAAGGCATTGAACAACCTAGTTATATTGCTTCAAGTGCAATTGTGGGAGATAATGTTTTTATTGCTGCCTTTAGCCATATTGGCGATAATGTACACATAAATAATAATGTAAAAATATTTTCGGGGGTTAGCATTGGTAACCATGTAATTATTGGAGAAAATACTATTTTATACCCGGGTGTAAAAATATATTCAGATTGTATTTTGGGCAAAAACGTAATTATACACGCAGGTACTGTAATTGGAAGCGATGGTTTTGGCTTTGCACCTTTAACAGATGGATCGTACAAAAAAATACCCCAAATTGGCAATGTTATTATTGAAGATTTTGTAGAAATTGGAGCCAATTGTACAATTGATAGAGCCACAATGGGTAGCACTATTATTAAACAAGGTGCTAAGTTAGATAACCTAATTCAAGTAGGGCATAATGCAGAAGTTGGTGGCGATTCAGTGATTGCTGCACAAACTGGTATTAGTGGTAGTAGCAAATTGGGTAAAAATTTAATGATTGGAGGCCAAGCGGGTATTGCAGGCCATATTACAATTGCCGATGGAACTAAAATTAATGGACAAAGTGGTGTAAATAAATCCATTACCAAACCAAATACAACCATAACAGGCTCTCCAGCTTTTGAATTTACTGCTGCTTTAAGAAGCCAAGCTATTAGCAGAAATTTACCAGAAATGGAAAGAAGAATAAAAGAATTAGAAAAATTGGTTGCACAATTAATTGCAAAACAATAAACTATAAAACTTTGCTTACTGCTCTTTTTTCTTAAATAAGTTTTTCAATAACCCCTTCCCTTTTTCTTCTAATTTTTTCTTCGTATCTGTTTTAGTGGTATCGTTTGGTGATAATAATTTTTTAGCTACCTCGGCTTTTGCATCTTTCAATAGTTGGTCTTTAGCCGATTTAAGTGTATCCTTCACAGCTTTTTTTGCACTATCAACTTTAGCTGTTGCAAAATCGGTTGCTTGTTGTTTTATATCTTGAGCCAAGCTGGTAGTTGTTTGTTTTAAATCTGTTTTTACAGTAGGTGCTGCAATACTACCCCCTAATTTTATTTGTATAGGTACAATATCCTGCACTTTAATGGGTACACCTTTATTACTAGCTTGCTGAGATAAATTATTGATGAGGGTATTTCCTTTTTCGCCCATTAATGCCCTTGGCACTTTCATGTTTATGGTATAATCCATACTTTGCGTTAAGCCATGCAAACCTCCAATTTCCATGTCAATGTCTTTTACTTTTACCTTAAATGGTTTAACCAAAACCTTACCATTGGCAAACTCAAAAAACGTTTTTATATCTTTTACCGAAATATTGTTAAGTGCAGTAATATTTAAAGTTTGAGAAATTTTTTCAACCGGTTGAAAACTACTTAAAACCCCTTCGATCATTAATACATTGCCAATACCAGAAAGTGTATTTAAATCTGGCATCATGTTATCGCCTAATTTACCAGATAGGTTTAATGAAGAACTCAATTTGCCCGCCAAAAATTTACCAATAGGCATTAATTTTTGAACCGTATTAAATGCAAGAAATGTTTTTTGTATATCTACATTATTTACTGTGTAGTTTAAAGAAATATCGGGTTGTATTTTGTTGTTTTTTGTTGAGTAATATCCACTAATACCAATACTCCCATCCAAGGCATTTCCTTTTACGTTGTTTAAGTTTACCGTTTCGTCTTTAATTAACAAACTACCAATAAGATTGGTTATATCAATTTTATCGTAATGCACATTATTGGCTAGAGCATTCAATGTTAAGTTTAAATTGTTTGGCACCACAAAAGGTTTTGATACTGCTTTGTTTTTAGTTGTAGTATCTGTAGATACGCCCATCCATTCATTTAAATTAATATTATCGGCTTTAACGTTAACCAATCCTTCTAAAGGTTTATTATTTAATGCATATGGCAATAAATTATTAATAAAGCCATCGGCAGAGAAATTGGTATTCATAAACTTACCATTAACGTTGCTTAGGGTAACATTTTTGGGATTAAAAGACAATAATAAATTGTTTAAACTAATGCCACTTGAATATTCTTTAGAAGCATATAAAAATTGATTTAAAGCAATTGTACCAGCTGCATTAATTGTTGCATATTCTTGTTTCTGTATTGCACTTGTATTACCAGATATTTTTGCATCGGCGTTTAGTAAACCTTTTAATGTTGTACCCTCTTCTAATTTTACAAATTGGGTTATAGAAGACAAATCTAACTTGCCTTTTGCAGCAGCATCTACAAAAATATTGGTTACAGGGTTTTTAACCATTAGTTTAAAATCGAAAGGGTCTGTGCCAAACTCTATATGAGCTTGTGGAATATTTACAATTGTATGATCTGTTACACCATCTGGATTATCTACTTTTAAACTTAAATTAATATTTTGAACTGCTTTTGGCAAATCGGGGTACTTAAAATATCCATTTTTAACATCTAAATTAATAGCATAAGCAGGTATTGAAGTGCTATTATAATTTCCTTTTACAAAACCATTAAAAATGGCTTGTCCACTAGTTTTAATGGTAGAAAAGTTATTTTGATAGATTGCGGGTATAAAACTTAAAATATTTTTAAAATCGGTCGAAGGAGCTTTAAAATTAATATCCATAGCATAAGTGCTATCATTTAAAAATTGAAAAAAGCCTTGAGCATTTATTTGTAACTCGTTCAATTTTATTTGATCTGTATTAAAACTGTATTTACTACTTTTTGTATCCACATCAATTGTTGCATCGATACCGGTTTTTACTTTATTAAAATAAGCAATACCCCCATAATTAAAATTTACAGCATCGGCTGTGGTAGTGGTACTTAATTTAAAAATTGCATCAGCAAAATTTCCTTTGCCTTGGTGATTAAAGTTTGTAACCTCGGCAAACATATTACTTGTTTCATCTTTGTATAAAATATACCCATTTTCAATACTATATTTTTCTAATGAAAGTTGAACAGTAGTAGTAGAAGTATCTGTAGCAGCAATTGCAGTATCAGGTTTTACGATATCCCAGTTTGCTTTTCCACTTTTGTTAACCAAAGCATTAATCATTGGCTCTTTTAAAGCAATACTATATACTTTAATATTTTTTCCTTTTATAACACTTATTAAATTTAAGGCAACATCAATCTGTTTAGCTTGTAATAATGTGTCATTGGCAAAATCATTCAAGCCCACTATTTGTAGTTGATTAATACCAACCGAAAGTTTTGGAAAATGCCTAAAAATTGAAATATCAACATCGGCAAAATCGACCTTAGCATCTAATTTTTTATTAAGCTCAGTTTTTACCAACTGCAAAATTTTTCCTTTAAACATATACGGCAAGGCAAATGCTACAACTAGTAATATCAATAAACTTATTCCGGTTATTTTTAAAATTTTCTTTATCATTAAAAAGGATTGTTAGAATGAAATGTATATGCTCAATTTCGTTAAACTAAAAAAAGGGGTAGGGTTAATACTCGTTAAGGTTTTGATTAAGCAAATAATTTTTTAATAAATGGCTCAGAATGTCATTTATTAAAAATATTGCACAAGTTAAATCAACTTTCCAAAAACAGAAATAGTATTTAAAATATTTGCAAATATTTAAGGGCTAATTTGGTTTAGCAATAATTCATTTGCCATTTTAAACCAAATTAATAGCAAACACCCATATGCATGTGAACGCTTATTTTTGCAGCCACACTTATTTCAATCAATAAATTGTTTTTAGGCCTATTTGGATGAGCGATGTATAAATTTCTAGGTATATTTAACCCATAATGGCTTCATCAATAATTAAATAAATTTCTTAGCATGGATATTAATTTTAATGCAGATAAACAACATACTCTTGCTGGTCCAATAAGCATAAGTGGTACTGGTTTACATACAGGCATAATGGTGGATATGACACTTAAACCTGCAAATCCAGGCTTTGGTATACAATTTCAAAGAATAGATTTACCCAACCAACCCATTTTAAAGGCAGATTGTGAATTGGTTACCGATACAAGTAGAGGTACAACTTTACAAGTTGGCGATGCCAAAGTAAGTACGGTAGAACATGTTTTAGCTGCACTGGTAGGCATGGGGATCGATAATATTTTAATTGAAATTAACGGCCCCGAAATTCCTATTATTGACGGAAGTAGTGAGCCTTTTGTAGAACTAATTGCCGAAGCAGGAGTTTTTGAACAAGATGCTGCAAAAGCCTGGTATAGTTTAGATGAAAATATTTATTTATACGACGAAGGAAAACGTGTAGAAATGGTGGCCATGCCAGCAGTTGACTATCAAATAACTACATTAATTGATTTTAATAGCCCTGTTTTGGGCACACAACATGCAGGTTTAAAAAGCATAAAAGATTTTAAAACAGAAATTGCACCTTGTCGTACTTTTTGCTTTTTACACGAATTAGAAATGTTGTTAGATAACGATTTGGTAAAAGGTGGCGATATAAATAACGCCATTGTTGTAGTTGATAAACCTGTTACCGAAGAAGAAATGAACCGTTTAGCTATAGCTTTTAAGCGTGAAAAAATTGAAATAAAAAGCGAAGGTTATTTAAACAATTTAGAGCTACGTTTTCCAAATGAGCCAGCAAGGCATAAATTATTAGATGTAGTAGGCGATTTAGCTTTAATTGGTTACCCCATTAAAGCCCGAATTATTGCCAACCGCCCAGGGCATAGTACCAATGTAGAATTTGCCAAAAAAATAAAACAGTACATCAAAAAAAATAAACATGTTAAAGATGTTCCAGTTTACGATCCAAGTTTACCCCCAGTTTATACATTACAACAAATAGAAAAAGTTTTACCACACAGACATCCATTTTTATTGGTAGATAAAATTATTGAGCTTACCGATAGGCAAATTGTGGGTGTAAAAAATGTAACATTTAACGAATGGTTTTTTCCTGGGCATTTTCCAAATAACCCTGTAATGCCGGGTGTTTTACAAATAGAAGCATTGGCACAAACGGGTGGCATTTTATGTATTAATGCCATGCCTGAAGGCCAATACGACACTTATTTTTTAAAAATAGATAATTGTAAATTTAAACAAATGGTTCGCCCTGGCGATACAATGTTGCTTAAAATGGAACTCGCTGCACCAATAAGAAGGGGTATCTGCGAAATGAAAGGCACGGTTTACGTTGGTGGCAAAGTTGCTACAGAAGCAGAGCTGGTAGCTCAAGTAGTTAAGCGAAATACTTAAAATGCAGCGAAAAAGCACAAATTACCATCTAATACCGTACATTTATTTTTATAAAATAGCCAATGACTCATCCCTTTACTTACATAGACCCTAACGCCAAAGTTGCTTCTAATGTAAAAATTGATCCATTCACCGTAATTCATGGCGATGTAAAAGTAGGCGAAGGTACATGGATAGGCAGTAATGTTACCATTATGGATGGAACAAGAATAGGCAAAAACTGTAGAATTTTTCCTGGAGCCGTTATTGGTGCCATACCACAAGATTTAAAATTTGGTGGCGAAAAAAGTACGGTAGAAATTGGCGACAATACCACCATTAGAGAATTTGTAACTGTAAACCGTGGCACAGAAGATAGAGGTAAAACTGTGGTTGGCAGCAATTGCTTAATAATGGCTTACAGCCATATAGCACACGATTGTTTAATTGGCGACTCTTGTATTTTAAGCAATAGTGTACAAGTTGCAGGCCATGTAACCATTGGCGATTTTGCCATTATTGGTGGCGTTAGTGCTATACACCAGTTCTCAAATATTGGGCAACATACTTTTATTGCTGGTGGTAGTTTAGTTAGCAAAGATGTACCCCCTTTTATAAAAGCTGTACGTAACCCTTTAAGTTATGGTGGTGTAAATAGTGTAGGCTTAAAACGCAGAGGTTTTAGTTTAGATAAAATAAACCATATATTAGATATTTATAGAGTAATTTACAACAAAGGTTTAAACACTTCGCAAGCAGTAGATTTTATTGAAGAAGAAATACGTGCAAGTGACGAAAGAGACGATATTGTTACTTTTATTAGAGACAGTGGCCGTGGAATTATTAAACGTTTTACTAAAGGTGCTAATGATGAGGATTAATAGTATTATAAATTAGTATAAAGTATATGAAGTATATAAAGTAATTTAAAGTAATACATTTTGTAACCAACAATTGAACAAATACAAACTTTGGTTGCGTCGTTTAAATCCTGCTTGTGGCAGGGCACCCTTCAACTGCATATCTTTACTGGGCATGGAAATACAATTAGAACAGGCTGGGAAACGCTTTAACCGAGATTGGATATTTCGTAAACTCAATTATACATTTCAATCGGGTAATGCCTATGCAATTATAGGTGCAAATGGTAGTGGAAAAAGTACTTTATTACAGGTAATTGCAGGCAGCACCAACCCAAGTGAAGGAAATGTTCAATATTCAATAAACAATAAGCAATGTTCAACTGAAGATATTTACCAACACATTTCAATTGCTGCCCCTTATTTAGAAGTAATAGAAGAAATGACAGCCACAGAGTTTTTGCAATTTCATGCCACTTTCAAACCATTAACGTTACCTGTTGAAGAAATTATTGGTATCATTAATTTAGAAAAAGCTGCTACTAAACAAATACGTTATTACTCATCTGGTATGAAACAACGTATAAAGTTGGCACAAGCAATATTTACACAAGCACCAATTATATTGCTAGATGAGCCGTGCACCAATTTAGACAAAACAGGCTACACTTTGTATCATGATTTAATTAACAACTACTGCACCAATAAGCTAATTATTGTAAGCAGCAACGATGAAAATGAAATGGACTTTTGTGAAGAAAAGCTGAATATTATGGATTGGAAATGATTGAACTATACCTCATCTATAAACTCAATATACTTATACACTTCATTCATGGGTAAAACAAACTCTAGAGCTGGTAATTGAATATTCTCGTTTAAGTTTTCGTACTCTTCATAGGCAAAACAGCATCATACATCCAAAATTCTTCATCAAAAATCATACATCACAAATCCAAAATCATACATCACCTTCTACTTGCTATTAACAAACTCAAATCGGTAAATTTCAAATCAAATTTTTGGCTAATATAAAAATCGGTTAAGGCACCTTTAAATAAATAAATTCCTTCTCTCATATTTAAGTTGTGCCAAACAATTTCATCCATTCCACCTTCATCACTTATTTGTAACAACAAAGGCATTAAAACATTACTAATAGCTTGGCTAGCAGTTCGTGCAAAGCCACTAGGTATATTGGGTACACAATAATGTATAACATCGTGTTTTAAAAATGTAGGGTTTTCGTGGCTGGTTAATTCACTGGTTTCAAAACAACCACCTCTGTCTATGGCAACATCAATAATAATACTACCAGGCCGCATGGCAGCTACCATTTCTTCTGTAACAACTACAGGGGCTCTGCCAAATTCGTTACTTAAAGCACCAATAGCTACTTCACAAGAGCGTAACTGCTTGGCTAAAATTTTGGGTTCTAAAACGCTGGTCCAAACACGTTGCCCCAAATTATTTTGCAATTGTTTTAATCTATACACATTGTTATCAAATACTTTTACACTTGCACCCAATGCTAGGGCATTACGTGTAGCAACCTCCCCAACAATACCAGCACCAACAATAACAACTTTTGTTGGAGGTATGCCGCTAATACTTCCTAACAAAACCCCTTTACCTTTATTAAAACTACTTAAATATTGCCCTGCAATTAGCATTAAAGCACCACCAGCAATTTCACTCATGCTTCGTACAATGGGGTAAGTGCCACTATCATCTTTTAAATTTTCAAAACTTAAACCCGTAATTTTTCGTTCCATCATTTTTTGTATGATCTCTTTTTTTAAAGCCGAGTAATGTATGGGCGAAATAATAGTTTGATTTAACTGTAGTAGGGGTAAATCTTCCTCAACTACTGGGGCACTTTTTACTAAAACTGGGGCTTTAAAAACATCTTCACGGCTATATACAATTCTAGCTCCTGCCTCGCTATAATCTTTGTTTTTATAATGACTGCCTTCGCCTGCATTGTTCTCCACCATAACATCGTGGCCACTACTTACTAAAACACCCACAGCATCTGGTGTTAAAGCAATACGATTTTCTTGAAAAGCAATTTCTTTAGGTATACCAATTTCTAACTTTGCACCCTGGGGTTTAACATCTAAAGTTTCTTCTAAAGTTTCGTAGCTAAACGAAGTAGATATTAAAGGTTTTGAAGTAGCCATTGCTAAAGTTTAGTTTTAAATTGTGGAGTTTAAAGTTACCAATACAAATTGTTTTTTTGTTGATTCTTCATAAAAAAATGCTATTCCTGAGTTTCGTCATCATCGGTTGATACAAAAATTCTTCTCGTCTTTTCATCCAACACTTCAATATGTATGATTAATGTATCTTCTGGCAATAAACCAATTGCTTTTTCTGGCCATTCAATCAAACATAGATTACCACTTAAAATGGCATCTTCAACCCCTGCATTAATAGCTTCATGTTCATCTTTTAACCGATACCAATCCATGTGTAAAACAATACCAGCTATTTTACTTTCATGCTCATTAATAATAGCAAAAGTCGGGCTACTTACATTGCTCTCAATTAGTAAAATTTCGGTACAAAGTGTATGTATAAAAGTGGTTTTACCAGCACCCATTGGTGCATAAAATGCCCAAATTTTTTTTTGTTTATTGGCCTTCCAAAAAGCTGCTGCAACTTGTTTTATTTGAGGTAATTGAAATATTGCATCCATGCTACAAATATATTTCTATGTTCGAAAGAAGCAACCTAATTAATAAAAGTAAATTTGCATAATAGAATTGTGTAGTTTATGGAAACAGTTGAATTAAAAGTAGGTGGAATGAGTTGCACCAATTGTGCACTAACCATTAATAATTATTTAAAAGAAAAAGGACTCGAAAATGTAAAAGTTAACTTTATTGGCGGCGATGTAAGTTTTGATAAGAATGAAAAACTACACGTTGAAGAAATAGAAAAGGGGATTACCAAGTTGGGCTATTCCATTAAAAAAGATGGCGAAAATACCAAAATATATTATGGTATTTTCCCATTTACCAGTCATTTACAACGCTTTTGGTTTTGCATTTTTTTTACCGCTCCTTTACTGCTGCACATGATCCCTTTTGTGCATATTCATTGGTTAATGAACCCTTACGTTCAGTTGGCATTAACATTACCTGTTTATCTAGTTGGTATGGATTTTTTTGGTAGAAGTGCCTTAAAAAGCATTTTTGGTGGCATCCCCAATATGAATGTGCTAATTGCACTAGGAAGTACTGCTGCATTAGGTTATAGCTTATATGGTTTACTCATTGGCAAAGCCAACGAGTTTTTATTTTTTGAAACCGCAGCTACCACTATAACCTTGGTATTTTTAGGTAATTATATGGAAGATAAAAGCGTAGAACAAACACAAGCTGCACTTAAAAAATTAGCTACAACTCAAAAAACAATGGCAAATATGATTGCCTTTGATGATAAGCATCAAGAACAAATTTTTACAGTAGAAAGTAAAGATTTACGAGTTGGCGATTTAATATTGATAAAAAATGGAGAAAATGTACCCATGGATTCCAAAATTCTTTGGGGCGAGGCAGATGTAAATGAAGCCATTATTACTGGCGAAAGTGCTCCTTTAAAAAAAATAGCAAAAGATAAATTAATTGGTGGCAGCATAGTAGAAAACGGAACGGTAAAAGCCCAAGTTACTGCAGTTGGGGAAGATACGGTGTTGGCAAATATTCTTAAATTGATTAAAAATGCAGAAACAGAGAAACCACCAGTTCAACTATTGGCCGATAAAATTAGTTCCATTTTTGTACCTGTTGTAATTAGTATTGCCATTTTAACTATTGTAGTTAACTACTTTTTTGTAGAAATAAGTTTTGGGCAAAGCCTTTTAAGAAGCATCGCCGTATTGGTAATTAGTTGCCCATGTGCCATGGGGTTAGCAACCCCAGCAGCTGTTGCTGTTGGTTTGGGCCGTGCTGCTAAAAATGGCATATTGTTTAAAAATGCAAAAAGTTTAGAAGTTTTCAAATCAATAAAGCAAGTTGTTTTCGATAAAACTGGCACTTTAACTACAGGCAAATTTGTAATTCAAAAATTTCAAACCACCATTAATGAAGAACTATTTAAAAATATTATGTTCTCATTAGAAAAATATTCCAATCACCCCATTGGTAATTGTATAGCAAACTCATGGAAAACAAACAACGCAATACGGTGGGCAAAAATTGAAGAGGTAAAAGGATTAGGCATTAAAGCAACCGATAGTGAGGGAAACCAATATTTAGCTAGCTCGTATAAAATTGCCCAACATTTAACCGAGGAAAATAACCACAATGTGTACTTGCTTAAAAATGAAATGTTAGTTGGTTGGATAGATGTTGAAGATGAACTAAGGCCAGAAGCTATTACAACTATTGCTACACTTAAAAAAAATGGCATAAAAACAATTTTATTAAGTGGCGATAAAAAAGAAAAATGTGAATTGGTGCAGCAAATTTTAGGATTAGATGTGGTTGTGGCAGAACAAACACCTGAACAAAAATTAAATTACATCACTCAACTAACATCCCAACAACCTACAGCAATGGTTGGCGATGGTATAAATGATGGCCCAGCATTGGCCAAAGCAACAGTAGGCATTTCTTTAAGCGATGCTAGCCAAATTGCTATGCAAAGTGCTCAAGTAGTTTTAATGAACAATGGACTTAAAAATTTACCAATGGCATTGGGCCTAGGCAAGCATACATATATTACGATTAAAGAAAATTTATTTTGGGCTTTCTCGTACAATATTGTTGCTATACCAGTTGCTGCAGCTGGCTTTTTAAGCCCAACAATTGGTGCATTAATCATGGGTTTAAGCGATGTGGTTTTGGCAATTAACAGCATTAGATTAAAATGGAAAAAAGTGATGTAACTTTTATAATTCTATACGATAATCCATCTCCAAAGCAAAAAATTAAGTAATTTTTTAGCTGCACATACAAATCACTTTAGTAAGTTTGAGTATTATCAATTACAAAAAATATTAATTCGCAACAACAGTAAACAGAAATATATTTGGGTATCGCATGCAATCTAAAGAACAAATACTACAACAATATTGGGGCTTTACTTCATTTAAAGGAGAACAAGCAAATATTATTGAATCTGTTTTACAAGGAAATGATACGGTTGCTTTATTACCTACTAGTGGTGGTAAATCTATTTGCTTTCAAATACCAGCATTAATGAAAGAGGGTGTTTGTTTGGTAATATCTCCGTTAATTGCATTAATGAAAGATCAAGTAGAAAATTTACAAAAAAGAAACATTCCAGCTGTTGCTTTAGTAAGTGGAATGAGTTATTACGATTTAATAAAAGTGCTAAAGAAAGTAGTGCAAGATGAATATAAATTTTTATACCTATCACCAGAGCGTTTAGAAACCAACTTATTTAAAGATTATTTACCTCAAATAAATGTTGGCTTAATTGCTATTGATGAAGCACATTGTATAAGCCAATGGGGTTATGATTTTAGACCATCGTATTTAAAAATTGCAGCTTTACGAAAAGCTTTACCCAGAACTACATTTATTGCAGTAACCGCATCTGCAACGCCATTGGTTCAAAAAGATATACAAGAAAAATTACAATTACAAAAACCAAATATTTTTCAACAGTCGTTTGAAAAACCCAATCTTTCTTACTCGGTTTTTAAAGTAGATAGTAAAATAAACAAAGCAATAGATATACTTAAAAAAGTGTCTGGTAGCAGTATTGTATATTGTACTAACAGAAAAGAAACCAAACGCATTGCGTTATTACTGCAACAGCACGGTTTTGTGGCAGATTTTTATCATGCAGGTTTAACACAAGCCGAACGTGGCCAAAAACAAAACAATTGGATTAACAACAAAACCAGAATTATTGTTTGTACCAATGCTTTTGGCATGGGCATAGACAAACCAGATGTAAGAACCGTTATTCATTTAAGCCTTCCAGACTGTTTAGAAAATTATTATCAAGAAGCTGGTAGGGCAGGCAGAGATGGTAATAAAGCGTATGCTGTATTATTGTATCAACCAACTGATTTTACCAGTTTACAAATGTTGCCACAAGAAAAATTTCCAACATTTGAAATTATTGTACAAGTATATCAAGCCATTGCTAACTATTTGCAAATACCCACTGGTATTGGAGAAGGAAATTATTACGATTTTAATTTACTTCAGTTTTGTACCAATTTTAAACTAGACCTTTTTGTTGTAATGAATGTTTTAAAAATATTAGAGCAACAAGGACATTTAGCTTTTAATGAAAATATTTTTTTACCATCGCAAGTTGAGTTTACCTCAAATAAATACACAATAAATAATGTAGAAAATGTATATCCGCAATTAGATGCAGTAATGAAAGCTTTATTAAGAACGTATGAAGGCGTTTTAGAACACAGAGTTTCTATTAATGAAAAACTACTAGCTAAAGTAGCAAAGTTACCTTACGAAAAAATTTATGCCGATTTAAAAGTATTACATGGTTATGGCATTATAGAATATTTGCCACAAAAAGAAACACCACAAATTTATTTTTTAATCAACAGAGCACCTGCACAACATTTACAATTTAACAACGAAGCATATAACCAACGGAAAGTGTTGTACCAACAACGTATTAACGCTATGCTTACTTTTATTAATTTAACAATAGAATGTAGAGGCAAACATATATCGGCATATTTTGGCGATACTACCGTAAAAAATTGTGGCATTTGTGATAATTGTTTGGCAAAAAAATCAGTAGAAATTACAACCGAAGAATTTAAACAAATTGAGGCAACAATTTATACCACCATTCCAGTTAATGGCATTCCAATTAAAGCATTAAAAGAAAATATACATCTTATAAAAAAAGAAAAACTCCAAACAGTTTTGGAGTTTTTACAAAAAGAAAAAAAAATTGTTATTAATGATTTTGGAATTGTTGAAAAAATATTTTAGTAGCAGAATTTGTTTTAAAAGTAATTCACTGGCCCATAATTTAATAAATTAATTAAACAACCATCAAATTTCTAATTGCTAAAACAAACTTTTACGTTTACTACTTCTTCCACCTAAACCCAATGCACCCAATAAACTTCTGGTAATAACATTTGCTGCAGTTCGTCCAATTTGTTTAACCATGGGATTATCAAAAAATCCTGGCTCTTCTTTTTCTTTTTTCTCCTCTTCCTGTACAACTTTTGCTTCCTCCGTTTTTTTAGCTGCTTCCTCTAATTTTTCTGTAAGTATTTCGTAAGCACTATTGCTATCAATTACTTCGCTATATTTTTTTTGTAATTTGCTCTTACTAATTAAAGTATCAATTTCTGTTTCATTTAAAACATCCATTCTACTTCTTGGAGGGCAAAGCATGGTATGTACAAGAGGTGTAGGTATTCCCTTTTCATTTAATAAGGTTACAAAAGCCTCACCAATACCCATTTGTGTAAGCAATTCATCTGTTTTATAAAAATCGGTTTCCGGAAAATTTTCAGAAGCTGTTTTAATTACTTTTCTATCGGCAGCAGTAAATGCCCTTAAAGCATGTTGTACTTTTAAACCTAACTGTGCCAAAATACTAGCTGGTATATCTTGTGGGTTTTGCGTACAAAAGAAAATACCAATACCCTTACTACGTATCAATTTAATAACGGTTTCAATTTGTTGCAACAAAGCATCGCTTGCTTCATTAAATACTAAATGTGCTTCATCAATAAATAAAATTAATTTGGGCTTATCTAAATCGCCTTCTTCGGGGCAAACAGCATATAATTCGGCCAATAATTGTAGCATAAATGTGCTAAATAATTTTGGTCGGGTTTGCATATCCATTACACGTAAAATATTTATTACACCACGGCCTTCTCCATCAATTCGCATTAAATCTTCTACTTCGAAACTCTTTTCACCAAAAAAAATATCGGCACCTTGTTGTTGTAACTCAACCACTTTACGTAAAATGGTACCTGTGCTAGTAGTAGAAATTTTACCATAAATTTTCTCTATTTCTTCTTTGCCTTCTTCACCAATAAATTGCAAAATTTTAATAAAATCTTTTAGGTCTAATAAAGGCATTTTATTATCGTCGCAGTATTTAAAAATAATTGCAACTAACCCACCTTGTGTATCGTTTAATGCTAAAATTTTGCTTAATAAAATAGGACCAAATTCGCTAACAGTAGCTCTAAGTCTCACTCCTTTCTGGTCGCTCAAAGTAAGTAGCTCCACAGGAAAAGCAGTAGGGTTAAATGTTACATTTAATTTAGTACAACGATCGTTAATTTTTTCATTTGCAGTACCAGCTTGAGCAATACCACTAAAATCTCCTTTAATATCCATTACCAAAACTGGTATTGTATTATCGCTTAAGCACTCACTTAGCATTTGCAAGGTTTTTGTTTTACCTGTACCAGTTGCACCAGCAATTAAACCATGTCGGTTCATGGTTTTAAAAGGCAAACAAACATCTGCACCTGCCACTACTTGTCCATCTAAAACACCCACACCAATTTTTACATGTTCGCCTTTAAAAGTGTAGCCGTTTTTTACAGCTTCGATAAATTGTTCTTCAGATGCCATTTTTAAAAATTTTCGGAAAGATAATTGTATTTTTTATTTGCAGCAATTAACTAAGTTTTAATTATTCAACCCATTTAGTATCGTATTTTTTTTGAAGCATTTGCTTTGGTAATACTAATAATCATTGGTCCCGCTTTTTATTGCAAGTCCTCAGTTTTTCAATCGCTTACAGGGCTTTTAGCCGCTGTAAGAGTTTCAAAACTTCCTAGCTTTTCACTTCAGTCGGGGCTAGGGTTTTAACGTTATTAATTCTAAAAATAGCTTTGTAACCTGATTTTAAAAATCTCGTTATTTTATTGATAAAAATATATTTATTATTGTTTTTCAATAAAATATATATCTTTAAATAAAATTGTATGAAATTTTTTAATTGGCTCACAAATAGATTTTTAATTGGTGGTTTAATGCTTTCCAGTATTTGCATGCTGCTAGCTCTAGTAATTCAATTTGTTTATATTGTTTTCGGTACAAATACACATTATAAAAGCAAAACTAAGGATGGCTTGAATTGGTCTTTTGGTTTCAAATATAAAGATGGGATTGAAATTCCTATACGTGTAAACAGTAGTAATTTTTCTGATAGTAGTTTTTATTACTCAACAAAGAATGGAAGTAGTGGAGGGTTTACTAATGCATTTGAATCAAAAAAAATTGAATTAAAACCGAATGATTCAATAAAGTACATGGACACAATAACTGGAAATTATACTTTAAATTACTGGAATAGCCACAAGAGCCAAGAAGTTACAAACTTTTTTATTAAAACCTTCACTGTAAAAGTTAAACCAACATCTGCTCTTCAAAGATTTAAATTATTGATTCCAGGTTTACTGATATGTTTATTTCTATCATATGCTTTGTGGAATTTGGCAAGATTTTTACAAGATGTACAACATGGCTATATCTTCAACCCATTAAATTACAAAAGGCTTAGAAATATTGGCATAAGCTTTTTATTGCTTGGACTTATTATGCTAATATTTGATTTTTTTCTTGCCAATTTTAGTGTAGGTATAAATTTTGAATCAACTATAAAAAACTGGAGAAGCCCATTTTACGCCTCTGGTTCACTTGAAAATAATTTTAGTTTTAGTTATTTAGCTATAGGTCTTATCTTTTTAATATTATCTTCTGCATTTAACCAAGGTAATACTTTACAACAAGACAAGGATTTAACCATTTAAATTTAGACAAATGACAAAAACAAAATCTATGTTTTCAATATACAGTTACTTTAAAATTACTATTTGGTCAATCATAATTTTGTCCTTGGTATTTATTACTGCTATATTTTTTTCAAACGATTCTATCGATGTTGATGTTAAACCGTCCTTCACAGGCAAGTTTTACGATTCTTCTATTGTAAAGTTTAACGAAATTAACTTAACCCTAACTGGTAATTTAACTATACCTAACCCAACTATTTACCAAAAAATAATATTACCACAAAGCCATATTGAATTTGGTTTTTTACGAAATTTATTTATTATAATTTGTTGTGTAGTACTATTGAAAATTTTGCCCAATACAACCAAAGAAAATTTATTAAAAAAGGATATTTCAAAACAAATTTTAGCCATCGGCATACTATGTATTCTTTACTCGTTTGTAGAGGTTTTTCAGGTTTCGTTTGCGTCTAAAATTATAAGGCAACTAACCAATAATCAATTTATAGCAGAGGGTTATCAACTTCAAAATATCTTATTTATTATTGGGGGTATCATTTGTTGGTTTAGTAAATTATATAGGCAAGCATATCAATTAAAACAAGATCAAAAATTAACTATATAATTATGAAAGAAAATAACGAGTCTTATAAATATATTAAGTTTTCTATTTGGGCATTAGTGTTTATTACTTTTATTCAAATTATTCTTTCTTTTTCTAGCGAAAGTGAAATGATTGTTAATGTAAAACCAACCGCCAATAATAAGTTTTACGATAGCTTGTTGGCTAAATATTCAGATGTAACAATCGGATACACTGGTTTATTCAAAGTAAATAAACCTACAATTTGGCAGAAGCTTTTTTTACCTCCAAGTAATTTAGATGCAAATTTTTTAAGAAATTTCTTATTGATCATTATTGGTATACTAATAATTAAAATTTTACCTAATACAAAAGAAGACCTGCTATTTGAAAAAGATATTTCAGGAACTTTAAAGTTAATAGGGCTTATCTTGTTTATGTATTCGCTTTTAAAATATTATGTACAAAATATTTCCGATAATTTCATTCTCGAACATACAAATCAAGAATTTCAGTTAGCAATAACCCATTCTTCAATCAATTTAGAAATTATTTTTGGAGCTGCAATAATATGGGCAGGAGTAAGTTTTAAAAAAGCATATCAATTAAAACAAGATCAAAAATTAACTATTTAAAATGCCCATAGTTGTAAACCTAGATGTAATGTTAGCCAAACGTAAAATGAGCCTTACCGAACTTAGTCAACGTGTTGACATTTCTATTGCTAATTTAAGCATTTTAAAAAGTGGCAAAGCAAGAGCAATAAGGTTTAGTACATTAGAAGAAGTTTGCAAAATACTAGCCTGCCAACCCGGAGATATTTTAGAATATTTAAATGAAACTGAGTATAAAAAATTATTCAGATAAGAAAAAAATATTGCCTCAACTTAGTTGAATGATGCAATTAATACCAAGAAGTAAAATAGAATTTTAGATAACTTTAAAGAATTATTCAAGTAATTGGTAACCCAATTAAAAAGAAGATTAATAGGAGAAATGGTAATTATTTACCCAAGAATTAGTGAATAAAAATACTTGTAATGGCCAAAATTACTACGCCAACAATTACATATGCAATTTCAGTTGCATCGTCCGCTGCTGTGATATCTTTTTTCATGTGTAAGTTATTTACACTTTAAAGACGAATTTCTTTCCAAATAGGTTGCAATCAACCAACCAATACCAACGCCAACAGCATAAGCAAACACATCACTCCACAAAAAACCAGAGCCCAAAATCATTTTTCCTAAAAAAGTTACCCTTAATTTATCTAACCAATTGGCATGGTATAATTGAGAAATTTCTATTGCAATTGAAAATCCATAGGTATAAAGAGCTATTTGCCATAATTTTTTTGTGGGAAAAAAGAACCTAAAAAAGAAAAAAAATAAGGTAGCCCACAAAATATCGCCACCATAAACTGCTATTGGTTTATAAAACCATTCAGGCTTTTTTCTGGTTAGTAAACCAATGGGTATGGTTAGTATAAACAGCAGGGCATAGGTAATTCTTCTACTAAGCATTCGCTGGCTTTATCATATG